>JAIBAE010000125.1 GCA_019695345.1 Bacteroidota bacterium
CCTGAATCAGGCGTTAGGTGTTGTGAACCTTTACCGCACCTTAGGGAATGCAGGACAGGCGGTTGCTGTGTGTCTATTTTGATTTCAAAGGTAATTTCTTTTTTAACGCAACCTAATAGACCGCTCCGCACGTCAACTTCAACACAACCTCACGCTGCGAGAGAGAAAGTACTACATATCAAAACATGAACCGTGAATATGATGGTACTTTGAATAATATGAATCGGGTTATTGTGCCTTTATAGATAAAGTGCCGAGTGAGATGTAACATGTTTAGAATGTAATTGAGCGGATAATATCTTCGCAAAGTTGGATGTTGTGTTTGCAGTATTGTATTTAACGAATATTGCGTGATGTATTCTAATACTGCTTTCCTAACTTGTTTTTGAGTATGTGTATACAGAAAAATAATCCTTGGGTGTTAAAAATTTTATTAGTAAATATGGAGTAAATGTATTCAGTAACTAAACCTTGTATTCAAAATGTCCCTGAATTTAGAGCATATATGCTCCTCACAACGTACATTCGGACGGGTGGGCAGAACCTTGGGTTCTGGGAACTCTCTCTCTCTTAGCATTCTTACAGTTTATAACATTGCTATTTACCATACTACGGACTTACCTCCTCCTTGATAACAATATTACTCCTCTGTTTTTTAAGTTCCACTTTGTAGTTAATATTATTATTCAACATTTTATTCTCAAGGAGAAATATAACATGTCCTGTAATTGTCAAAACCCCGCTTCAATTAATAGTTGGATTGATTTTCAAAAAATGACTCCACAAAATCCGCTTGACTTAATTGAATATGCCGAGATACGTACTGTACCCGGATTGTATTTGAACAGTAATACATTCCTCATTCCCGGAGGATCATCTGCACCCCCGGTAAGTCCGCCGTTCGGACCACCGCCTCCGCCACCAATTACCGCATGGACTGTAAGCCCATTTACGTATAATGGTCTGCCAACCTGTTTTGCAAACGAAACAGATAATCAGCAAATGGTTTCCGATGCACTACAATGGAATTTCAAACATCAAACAGCCGATACAAGTGCATACTCAGCATTGCCTGTACGCAAAATCATTTTCTTGCGTGGTGGCAATCAGTGGGCTATGGATATTCCTTTATCCTTGGGTGCTTCATCGTATCCAAATTTGCAGTTAACATTTAGAGACAACGCAACAACTCGCGGCGATTATGCAGGTGCATATCCTGTTATTGATTTTTCTAACTCCGCAACACCATTTACAGGAAATGTTAATCTACGGATAATATTAAAAACCACCGGACATGTTTCTATGGTGTTACGTGCAATAGATAACGGCGCCCCTGCTGTTTGGAGTATGTTTGAAATGGAATGGGTGATAGTACCATGAACAGGTCATTCTTTTTTCAGGAATTACCCCAGTTTAACAGGAATGTAAATTCATATAATTCTTCTTTTTCTACCATTAGGAATAGTACCAAAAACAAAGATGTAAAAAGATTAGATAATTTTTCATTCGGATTATCCGCTTCTCAAAGTCTTCTTGAGAACGTAAACATTAAAGACAGAATTCTTGAATCGGCAAAAGGATTTATTTCTTCCTTGCCAAGTGGAAATTCTGAATTAACTAGTCTTGCACGCCAATGGGCAATTAATGATATAAAAGAGGGATTTCCTGTTGTAAACACGCACGGTCGACAACAGTTAATTACAGTAGATAATACCTTGATTCAAAATAGTGAGTACTTAGAAATTCAAGGAGATGATGCTACATTTCGTGCCAATACTATTGCGATTGGTAATGGTAAATACTTGTCTATAATTAGCGAAAAGAACACAGGTAAGAATATATACTATCAAGAGTATCAAGTTGGCAAATTCATGAATGATAATAGCAAATCAAGTGACCCAACTATTTTCCTTCAATCACTACCCGATTTGTTTACTCTCAACTTTACCTTTGCATTATACTGGTTATCTATGTTAGTAATCGCCGGAAAACATGAGGTAGGAAAGAAAGGCAATAAACTACAAACGGATACTCCACCTTGTTTTAGCCATGACTTTAAATGTACTACTCCCGGCGGCAACTTCTTAAATAGTTTAGGACTTACAGGAAGTGCATTTGCTAATGATGGAAAGGAAATAAAATTATGGTTCCCTTGTTCAGGAACAATTAACATTGATGTATCGGAGTGTTGCAAAAATCATGATATAGCTTTATGGTGTTCAACTAATGCGGTACAGGTAATGTGGCATGATCTAAATGTTATTGCATGTTTTGTTTCTAAAGTTGCAATAGAGGGTGCAAAAAAAATCAAGGTTTTATGTGGTATTATCATTGATTACAGTGTGCTTGCATTTTATGTCAGTATTGGTTTAAGGGCTCGGTATGCCGCACTTTTCTCATGGATTTTTGAAGATAAGTTGTGGGATCATGAAGGTTCACATCAAAAAAGTTGCTTATGTGGTGGAACAATGCCAACAACATTTTGTCCCGGCTCTGGTAGTAGCTGTGTGGATTTATGCGCTGAACGAGGAAAGAAAGCGGATTGTTATAAATGTAAGTGGAAATGTATTTATGATGACGTTACGGGTAAAGTAGTAAGGGTTGAACCAGATGTGGATAAATATCTTCCTTGTTGTCCAGGTACTGATATACAAAACAATGATGTAATTAAGGAGTGTAATCTTGATAGTCCAGAAGTTGCTTTAACAAAATGTCAAGGTCAACCGTGCGATAGATGCTTTTTTCGTTGTGAATATAACGCACAAAGTCAATTATATTGGCGGTACTATGGTTCAGCTCAACTGACGGGAAAGCCCTGTTGTAAACCAGCACCAACAATCCCCAAGTGGCCAAATATTTGTACAAAAGAAGGACAAATCTCATGGTAACACAATTAAAAACATTTCAGCATAAAACAGTATTTATACAATTCAGACTTGTGTTGTTTTTTGCATGTAGCTTGATTTTTGGTTGTTATATTAACTACTTAACCCCAGAGGAAGTACCGGAGCCCGTAGCAAAGTTTGTGTTAGAAAAGGATACTGTACATACGGGAGATACAATTCGTGTATTTAGCTACAGTTACTGTGCATATTCTGAGGCAAGGATGGGTGATATTTATTGCAACTCTCTGTATGAACGTTACGTTGATTATTATCCATTGTTTAGTGAAAAGAAAACACCATTTATTAAGGAGCTATCGGAACTAAAACCATTTGATACCACTACACTAAAGCACACATTTGTTGTGTTGGCAAAATGTAAGGGTACCTACACAATAAAAGCCAGTGCACACATAGGTTTTATAAAGCAAACAGATGCTTGCGGGGGAGCAAACAGCGATGACTATGTAACTAAATCTGATACAACAAAATTGCAAGTGGTAATACAATAGCATTATAGTATATTTTGTGATACTGTTTACTATGTAGAGTTAGGGCAATCATGTAACATTGATTGCCCTTTTTTATCTCTGTGTATTTTAGATTCTTACCTTTGCTTTATTTGCGACGCTGAACGTGCGGCTCGGACAGAGTTGCCGCGCTGGCGCGTTTGCTACGGCAGTGGCGGGAACCACACATCAGAATTTAAGTAACTCAACCCATTTTAGGTATAACTCCCACGTTGCTTTTACATCGCGCAGGCAATACTCGGCAATGGTTGCGTAATCTTCGGCTTGATAGAAAGTGGAAACCTTAGAGCCATCTATACCTGCGGCTTTGGGCGATGTTACGCCAAATGATTTTGTAAAGAAATCGAAATTATAGCGGCGTGTTGCGCCGGAGTTTTGCGGATTGAAGTAAGTAAGTTCATCCATTAAATCGGTGTGTTGGTCGCGGTAACTCCAACGGGTTCCGTTCATAAGGTTTATGCTTGGGCGTATCCCCAACACAGCCGAGCGCAGCATGAGGAAAGGAAAGTCAAAACCTCGACCGTTAAAGGTGATAAAGTGTGATTTCTTTCCTTGGTCCAGATGTGTTTTAAGGTACTTCCAAAAATCGGAAACAAGCTGATGTTCGGAATACCGAACCATTACTACGCCCGATGGTAATTCTTCTCTGTGCATATCTGCACTATCGTTAACATCGCGCACAAGGCAAACCTTTTTAGTTTCGGTATAAGTGCCATCGGGGCTTTTGGTGTAATGCAACATTCCTATGCACACAATGTATCCGGTTAATGGCGATAGAGCCATCTCCCCTTTTTTCTTTTCTTGTTCTTCTTCCGATGATGTGCCTCGAAGTAAGTATTCTTGCCGCGCATCATCAAAATGGTCGAACGGGATTGGAGATGTTTCGATATCAATTACAAGGTATTCCATACTGTTTGGTTGATTGTGGAGAATGTTGTGCAATAATACGAATATTAGACTTGTAGTAGCCCTCTCTTACAAAACATATCCGGCAGATAATCCAAACGTTCCTAAAGCCCATGAATTTACGCCAAAGGCACGAACATCGTAAAAGGCAGTACCAAACAATTTATCGGATAACTTTAGGTTTAGCCCTGCGCCCAATGCAATGTATGATTCTTGTAACGAGGTAAAACGTTTTTCGAACACAATATTTTTCCGCCCGCCCAAAGTTTGTACAAAGTTTCCATAAAAAGACAGTATTGCATTTGGAAGAGCAAACATCCGGACTTCGGCTTTGATGTTGAAGTCATTGGCTAATCTGGCTGTTCGCATACGGAAGGCAACTGTACCGCGTAGTTCGGTTGAAGAAAATCTGATTGAGGAACGTAAACCTAACTCCCAAATCATTGCACCTGCAGGTAAAAGCGGATAATACACGGTATCGGTTAAAGCATTGCCAAATGCTGGTGCAGAGGTTACGTTAAATAAAACTGAGGACCGTAATGTATTCCGTGAACGTATCAGATACTCTAATCCAATTTGGTAATACTCCACCGAAGAGCGAGAGAGCGATGACTTTGAAGTTGTGCGTTGTCCGTTTACGGTGTAATCCTCTTCTAACGAAAACACAGAGAACGGAATATCTGCATACACTAACATTTTTGGATTTACTGCATACGAGACCTGAATATCGAGATGTGTTTTACTAAAGGCAGAAATATAGATTTTGCCATTAGCGGGGTCAATCTGATTGGATACGGTACTGCCGGTGGAATCGTAAAATGTCCCTGCATTGCCATACCGTAAGATTGAATGTACTACAACAGCTCCCGGAGTATACTGTGTTGTATCAAATTGTGCAACCGCTTCTACCGAAACAAACATGAGTAGAATCACCCGAATAAATATGTTTATGTTCATACAGTAGTTACTATGTACAATAGAAGCAATATGCAAAGAAATTTTTTGATAGATGTACGAACACGATATTGGTTACAAATGGACTGTTTTTTCCCGCAAGGCACCATGCTTTTGTGATTACGATTCGGTGCGGACTGCGTTAGCAAATACTTTTTTGTAAATTCGCCCCCAAGTTACAAAGCACAAACCCAACCTACATATATATGAGTTCACTTGAGAAGTATTTTGAGACGTTCCGGAATAACATTGTTGGTAACAACGTGTATTTTGAATCGCCGTACGGGAAAAAGAAAATTATCTACGCCGATTGGACAGCCAGCGGACGTATGTACGCCCCAATTGAACAGCGCTTGCTAAACGATGTAATGCCGTATGTGGCAAATACGCATACCGAAACAACAGTTACCGGTACAGCCATGACCATTGCATACCACGAAGCAAAACATATTATTAAAAAACACGTACATGCCGGAAGCGACGACGTGTTGTTGTTTAGCGGCTCGGGGATGACTGCCGCCGTAAATAAATTGCAACGAATACTTGGGCTGCGTGTACCGGAACGAATTACCGAATACACAGTACAGTATGCGCAAAACGGAAGTGCCGCAAAGGAATTCACTTCATTGCGCTCGTTGTTTGATTCTTATATGCAGATTGATGATGACTCGCGTCCGGTTGTGTTTTGCACACACATGGAACACCACTCTAACCAAACAACATGGATTGAAACCATAGCCGATGTTGAAATAATAAGAGAGACCTCCGATGGATTGGTTGACCTTGAACACCTGAAACAATTAATTGAAAAATACAAACACAAACGTACCATGATAGCCGCTGTTACAGGGTGTTCTAATGTAACTGGGATACAAACGCCATATCACCACATAGCACGTTTAATGCACCAAAACAACGGACTATGTTTTGTGGACTTTGCGTGTTCAGCTCCGTACATAAGTATTGATATGCACCCCGAAGATGACGAACTTGGGTATCTTGATGCAATCTATTTTTCGCCACATAAATTTCTGGGCGGACCGGGAACACCCGGCGTGTTAATTTTTGATAGTAAGCTTTATAAAAATCGCGTGCCCGACCATCCCGGCGGCGGAACCGTTGTTTACACCAACCCGTGGATGGAACATGATTACATAGAAGATATTGAAGCACGCGAAGACGGTGGAACACCACCATTTCTGCAAGGTATCAAAACTGCAATGGCAGTTAAACTAAAAGAAGAAATGGGAATAGAAAATATTATAAAACGCGAAGAAGAAATTCTCTCCATCATATTCTCACGAATGCCAACATTCCCAGGCGTTGTAATTCTGGAAGGTGAGCACCAACATCGGTTGGGAGTTATCTCGTTTGTAATTGAGGGATGCCATTACAACTTTGCCGTAAAAGTTCTCAACGACCGCTTTGGCGTTCAAACACGTGGCGGATGTTCCTGTGCAGGAACATACGGACATTATCTGTTGCAACTTAACGAACTTGATTCACGTTCCGTAATAAGACCAGAACTACGTAAAGGAAATAACATCCCTCGTCCGGGCTGGATACGTATGAGCATTCATCCAACCATGACCAATGCAGAAGTTCAATCAATATTAGATGCCATAGAACAAGTTGCTCTTCATCACAAAGAATGGATTAACGATTACGAATACGATGTAAACACCAACGAATTTCTGTATAAAGGAACATTGCCAACGCAACAATTCGATATGGTTCATTCGTGGTTTGGAAATACCTTCAGCACTTCGGGTACTTCTATGCTACCGCAAACCGCTCCTAAACGCGGTTTTTGGCAATCCCTTCTGGGGCGGGACTAAACCAAGTACTTCCAAACTATCATGTATCGTTTAGGATAGCTATATTCGTGCTATATGAAATCATTACTCACCATACTTTTTCTGGGAATATTCCTTGTGTACTCGCAAGGGATGTTAGTGATGTGGTGTTTGTATTTTATAGAACAGCACGATATTATAATGTACTATTGTAATGAACACGATTCTACAAATGGTACCTCGTATGTGCACAAACTCTGCGATGCCGCTAAAGGCGAACACACCGGTGCATTAGCTCTCATTAAAATAGTTGATAATCATACAACGTATTCGCCAGCACACAATCAATACAGATTTATAGCACATCAACAGTCCACAACACATTGGGTTCCAAACGCGGAGTTGTATCAATCACCTCACCCAAACTCTTTATTTAAGCCACCCTGTTTTTCGTAATGTACAATTAATTGCATACTACATTTGGTAGTATGGAAAACACGGATGTTGAGCATTCAGCATTGCCGTTTTGTATTATTTTATTCAAGTACATTCAATTTTACCATTATGAAAAACTTACTTT
>JAIBAE010000004.1 GCA_019695345.1 Bacteroidota bacterium
TACACGGATGTTTTCTTTTGCCCATTCTACAGCAAGGTACTTTGTACCATGAATCATTGCAGCTTTGGTCATTGAATACGGCGACCCCGTGCGTGCAAAGGTTAACCCGTTAGTAGAAGCAACATTAACAATTGCTGCATTACCGGATTCTTTTAACAGTGGATAAAACAATCTGCACATCTCAAAACACGATGTAAGATTTGTAGAAAACAACTTCTCGTATTCATCCTGGGTGTATTCCATTGTTTTCTTGCGGATGTTTGTACCAACGTTATTCACTAGGATATCCACTTTTCCCCATTGTTGTTCAATAGTTTTAAAAAGGTTAGCTCTTCCGGCTGAGTTACTCACATCGCACGGGACTCCGATAGCGCGAAATCCCTGAGTGTGGAAATCACTTGTAACTCGCTCAACATTTTGCTCATTTCTTGCAACTATACAAACTTCCGCACCAAACTGTGCCAACTCTTGTGCAGTAGCTAAACCAATACCTTTTGTTGCACCGGTAATGATTGCCTTCTTGCCTTGCAACTGCCAGCGTTTGGTAAAAGTGTTATCCATAGTATAAACAGAAATCGGTTAACTTGTTATTTGTTTCAGTATCAATACAAAAGTACTGATGTTCGGGAAATATAGGTTTTTCTGCTATCGCCTGACCGCCCCCGCCCATACATTATTTGCCAACCTGTGCTCTTGCGGGATTTACCCAAGTGCTATCATGCAAATTTGGGAGATTTGTAATAGTAAAACTTCCATTTTATATAGTAATACACTTTACAGAAGTTCTGTACTATAATAGCTGATATTCTCATTTATAAGTAATCAATTTTTCCATAGGTAACGCAACGGTTATTGTGAAGGATAGTGTGTATATTGCAGAACATTCTTGGTGTTAGCTTTATAAAAGTTCAAATACCGGAACACAACTATTACACCATATTTAACATTATTATTAAGGAGCTATATGCGTTCCTATTTGTACACTTTTGTGCTGTTGATGATTGCTGTTATAGTAGCAACAACCACCAATGCACAAACACAAAAAATAGATATGCCAGATGGAGAAGCTGTAACTTGTGTTAGGCAGTACTCATTTTCCGGAGGTGAAAATTTCAGGTTTGTAGCAACACGCTCAACATTATACGCATCTAAAAGTACACTAAGCGTATGGGATAAGGCAGTTGAGCTATATCAAACCAATCCACTACGTAGAATTGTAGATGTTACCGTTGTTCCCGACGGAACAGATAAAACTGTAAATGTTTTCATTTTACAAGACGATGGAATAGTGCTGTTTAACAAGTACAACAAAACAACGCAATTGTTTGAGGGAAGTGCAACCATATTCCCGTCACCATTCCAGGCAACAAATCAGCAAACCTATAAGAAGATTGTTGTGAACGGGAACTCTTTATATGTGCATTTCAGTAATTCAATGTTTCACACCACTATTCAAAATACCGGATGGATGTTGGATTCTGTTGGTTTGAACAGATACACTATCTCCGATATTGTAAGAGTTTCTGGTACAAGCAAAATCGTTGCCTCAACAAATAAAGGTCTGATGGAGTTTGATTCAGTTGGCAATTACTGGAAAAGGTTCTCAAAATTTGATTCTACCGTTGCAGTAACCAGCGTCTTTTTTGCTCCCAGAAATAACATGTTTTGGGTTAGTACACAAACCAGAGGTGTGTATAAATCTGATAATGGTGATACATGGACGGTTGATACAGTTGCAATAGGGACAGCAACAGTTTCGCGATGGACAGAAGATGCAACAAAAGATATAGTGGCATCTGCCGGCACAGCATTGTATAAAAAAGCACCTAATGCTGCTTCGTGGAATCGTGTTGATACCGCACTGCGTTCAGTAGTTGGTACCGGATATACAATAAATGATATAAATGGAGCAGTTGGACTATACACGGAAGTTGCTACAAACTTTGGTTGTTATTCCACCATGGACGGTAGTTTTTACAATGCAGGTAATACTAGTATTAAGGCTGAGAACATTACCGGGCTACATTTTCCTGATGCTTCTACCGTTGTAGTCAGCACTGGTTTAGGTATTTTTAAGAAGTATGCAGGAACTTGGAGTAAAGTGTTTCCGGTAAATGGATGTATTGCATCGCGTCCGTTGTATCGGGCAGATTTAGCAAACCGGCTGTACACTCAATTAGCAAGTTCAGGAACACAACAAGGGGCTATTTATTACAGTATAGATAATGGTAGTAACTGGATTATTGACACCGTTGGTTTAAGTGAAATTCCTAATACAGCTAACTTAACACCTGTTGTATCAATAGACCGAAACGGCAATAAGCATATTGGTGTAGGTGGGTTGACCAGTACACCAATGAGATTATATAGTAATTATTCCTCATGGATGTTAGATACCGCAGGTTTCAACATCGCAACAAACACAAGATCAAACCTATGCTTATCATTCTATACCGATAATACATCCACAAGTGAGTATGTTTCCGGTGGAATTTATTCAGGTGGCGGAAATCTTCAGGATATAGTGTTGTTTAAGCGTCAGTATGGCTCGTCAATTTGGGCAGCAGATACGGCAGGATTAAATAGAACACCGGTATCTGCCTTTGCCAATAGTAAAACTTCGTTGTACAGTGGTTCCGGAACCGTAGGTGGTGTATCTTCCTTGTTTAAGAAGAGTGGAAACCAATGGAGTAAAATTACATCACCAACTGCCGCAACAACAGATGTACGTGCGATGGTGATTGATTCTACCGGGAAACTCTATGTTGCATACAGTCCTGTAACTGCAACAAACACAACCAACCGTGGAGTATATGCTACATCCGATGATGGAGCTACTTGGTTGTATGGTGGCTTGGATAGCATTAATGTACGTGGGTTAATTGCAAATTCCGACGGAGTTTATGCCTTTACAAACCGTGGTTCCTATAAGCTATCACTTCAAACAGTTCGTTCGGCTAAAGCTGTGTTTAGTATTCACCAAATCTATTTTGATACAGTTAAAGTTGGTAACTCAAAAGATACTACAATTCGTTTATCTAATACAGGCGATGATACGTTACGTGTAACCTCATTTAGAACTAACCCAAATTTCCCGAGTATTACAGTAACTCCGCCTGTATTTAATCTGGCACCGGGTGAGTCCAGAGATGTTTCAATACGATATGCACCAGGACAATCAAATATTCTATCTACTACTTTACGTGTGGTGAGCAATACATTGCCCGATACGATTTATTTATCGGGAGTTAGTATTAAATCAAGCGGACAACTCCAATTATCAAGCAGGTCGCTAATCTTTGATAACACCGATATAGGTTCCCGTAGAGATACAATTACTAAGATTGTAAATATAGGAACGGACACGTTACATATTACGCGAGTAGTTTCAACAAATCCGGTGTTTAGTGCACTTGACTCAGTATTTACTTTGGCTGCAAACGACACTATTACACTGCGATTAAGATTCTCACCGGTTACCGATGGTATCCAGAATGGTAGAATCAGAATTGTTAGCGATGGTGGAAATGATTCTATTAACGTTTTTGGAAATGGGAATGTTGTTTCGGTTGAGGAAGATAAAATAGCTACTTCGATCGGGTTATCTATCACACCAAATCCTGCTTCGCAGCATTCTTTGGTGAAGTTTAAATTAGAGCAATCACAATCGATAGTACTGAAGGTTGTAAATATACTTGGGGAAACCATTCATACCTTAGAAAACGGTTTGGCGAGCAGTGGCGAACATGTTTATAGTATTCAACCCGCGCTTTTGCAAAGCCATTCCGGTGAGGTACTGTTTTTACGGTTAGAAATGGAACGTTCGGTTGGCACAATTAAATTTATTGTTCAGTAATTGTTAGCAATATTTCAAATTAAAGGGTGTTTAGGGTTCTAAACACCCTTTAATGTTAAGGGTTGGTTCGCACCGGGTTGGCGCGCTGAAGCGTGTGTTTTTGCGTGAGAGAACCCAAAATCTTCTTTAAAGTCTTTAAAAAAGGCAGGTTTGGTGTAAAAAATCGTTTGGCTATGTGCCCGTCTCCTGTGTATTTTTGCGTCCTTGTTTGAAAAACATGTCAGATATTTAACCATATACACAGGTACAACCGTGAAAACCTCCGGTGATATTACAAAATCAATTCGCCATGAAGATGTTCAGCGCAAGTGGTGGGTTGTTGATGCAAATGGAATGACTTTAGGTCGGTTAGCAACACAGGTTGCCGTTTTATTACGCGGTAAACATAAAGCTATTTATACCCCACACGTTGATTGCGGTGATTACGTAGTAGTTATCAATGCAGATAAAGTTCAGTTACAAGGTAAACGTGCTGAACAAAAAGAATATTTTCACTATACCGGTTACATGGGTGGCGAACGTTTCCGTTCGTTTAAGGACCTTATTAAAACAAAACCGGATGAAGTTATTGAATTGGCCGTAAAAGGTATGTTGCCTAAAAATTCGTTGGGTAAGAAAATTGGTATGAAGTTAAAAGCTTATGCCGGTACAGAACACCCACACGGTGCGCAATCGCCAGAACCATTTCAATTACCTTACTAAAAACATTTTTGATTTGGAGTTTATTGAATGAAAGCATTCCAAGGTACAGGTCGTAGAAAAACATCAGTAGCCCGCGTTCGTATAACACCGGGGTCAGGAAAAATCGTTGTAAACGCTATTCCGTTTAACGAATATTTCCCCGTTGTTACCATGCAACAGGCTGCTATCCGTGCTATTACCGCAACCAAAGCAGAAGGAAAATTTGATATTAATATTCTTGTTCATGGCGGTGGTAAAAACGGTCAGGCAGGAGCAATCAATTTAGGTATTGCCCGCGCTATGGTTGTTTTTGATGGCGAATTACGCCCAACATTACGCCAGGCAGACTGTTTAACACGCGACCCACGTATGGTTGAGCGTAAGAAATACGGTCAGAAAAAAGCTCGTAAACGCTTCCAGTTCTCGAAACGTTAATACGAATTTCAGTTTATTTTTCATGCGGGCAGTATTCTTACAAAGGATATTGCCCGTGTGTGTGAAAATGATAATCAACGCAGGATGTCCTGCATAATTAACCATGTTCCGATTTTGCCTGTAAGTGTGTTCCGGTAATGGAATGAAGCAGGAGAAACAAACGGAGCAGATGTTTAACACTAATTCTTAACCTACATGGCAAATGTATCAATTGAGCAATTGCTCGAATCGGGTGCACACTTTGGTCACTTAACCCGCCGTTGGAATCCAAAAATGCGTAACTTTATTTTTACGCAGCGCAATGGAATTCACATCATTGATTTACGTAAAACTCACGCGTTAGTGAATATTGCTCGTGAAGCAGCTTTAGAAATTGCATCACAAGGAAAAATCATTTTGTTTGTTGGTACAAAACCTCAGGCAAAGGTTCCGGTTGAACAAGAAGCTAAACACAGTGGTACTAACTATGTTGTTGAACGTTGGCTTGGCGGTATGTTAACCAACTTTCCAACCATCCGTAAAAGTATCAAACGTTTAACAACCATCGACAAAATGGAAGTTGATGGAACATTTGAAAAAGTAACCAAAAAAGAACGCTTAATGTTAAACCGCGAGCGCGACCGCTTACGTTTAATGTTTGGTGGTATTGAAGACATGCAACGTTTACCGGGTGCATTGTTTGTTGTTGATATCAAAAAAGAACATCTGGCTATTAAAGAAGCAAAAATTCTTGGCATTCCTGTAATTGGTATTGTCGATACCAACAGCGACCCCGAAGAAGTAGATTTCCCAATACCAGCAAACGACGACTCAGTAAAAACTATTGAGTTGATAGCATCGGTAATTGGTTCGGCTGTTGTTGAAGGCCGTGAAGTTGCTAAAACACGTGCTGCAGAAATTGGCGCACAAGGCGACCGCGAAGCAAAAGAAACAGAACAAGGTTCCGATGACAAACCACGCCGCCGTATGCGCGAACGCCGTGGTGGTAGTGGCGGAACTGGCGGACGCAGAGAAAGAACAGCTGAACAAGCCGGCGAAACAGTTTCGGAATAATCCGAACGTTTTAAAAGTCTTACGCGGATTCTTTGAATTGAAATATATATTCATATAACTATACTTTTGAAAATACAATGATTACTCCTCAAATGGTAAAAGATCTGCGCGAAAAAACAGGCGCAGGTATGGCAGACTGTAAAAAGGCGTTGGATGAAACACAAGGCAACATGCAGGAAGCTATTGAGTACTTACGTAAAAAAGGTGCGGCAAGTATTGCTAAACGTGCAGACCGTTCTGCAAACGAAGGTTTAGTAATTGCTAAAACAACAGAAAATGGCAAACAAGGTTCATTAATCGAAGCAAATTGCGAAACAGACTTTGTTGCTCGTAACGAAGAGTTTGTTGCATTTGCTAACGCCATTGCCGATTGCGTATTATCATCCGGCTTAACAAACGATGACGTTTGGAACTGTAACATTGGCGATAAAACTCTCGGTAACTTACGCGATGAAATTCTTGCTAAGTTCAGCGAGCGTATCGAAGTTCGCCGTATGGAATTCTTTGTTACCGAAGGTTCGTTAACACCATACAACCACGCAGGTAACAAACTTGCTGTAATGCTTGAGATGAGTGTAGCTGCTTCCGATGACAAAGCACAAGGATTTATGCGCGATATCTCTATGCAAATTGCAGCTATGAATCCATTATATGTTGACCGTAATTTTGTATCGCAAGAAGCACTCAACAAGGAAATCGAAATCTACCGCGAGCAAGCTCTCAACGAAGGTAAAAAACCTGAAATTGCAGACCGCATTGCACAAGGTCGTGTTGAGAAATACTATCAGGAAACATGCTTAGTAGAGCAGTCCTTTGTTAAGGATGGCAACAAAACAGTTGCCGATGTTGTTAAAGAAATCGGCGCGGACGCAAAAGTTGTTAAGTTCCGCCGCTTCTTCCTCGGCGAGCAAATCTAAATTGAAAGACCTCAGAAAAAACTTCTGAGGTCTTTTTTTTATCTTGTTTAAAGAGTTATAGTTACCCGTACAATATTTAACAGCGTTCAGCGCGCAAACCCTGTGCGAACCGACCCTTAACATTCGTATTTTTGTAAGGGATATTATTACAACAATACGATAACAATAAACATTGAAAATATCATTCGTAGAGACGCGATGCTTCGCGTCTTTTCAAATACATACCTCAATGAGATTACGTAAGTTTAACTGTTGTATTCATTATCGAATAACATCAAATATTAAAAGGCAATCCGTATGAGTACAAAGTATAAAAGAATACTTCTCAAGCTAAGCGGTGAATCGTTAATGGGAAATCAGAAGTACGGAATTGATGCCGACATGCTAAAACAATTTGCTGCAGATGTTGCAGAAGTATGTGCATTAGGAGTTCAGGTTGGATTAGTTATTGGCGGAGGTAATATCTTCCGAGGTGTGCAAGCCGCTGCTGCGGGTATCGATAAAGTATCCGGCGATTACATGGGAATGCTTGCCACAGTTATCAATTCAATCGGATTACAAAATGCACTCGAAGCACACGGCGTACAAACCCGTTTGCAATCTGCCATTCACATGTCTCAAATAGCAGAGCCGTTTATTCGCAGGCGTGCATTGCGCCACTTAGAAAAAGGGCGTGTTGTGTTATTTGGCGCAGGTACGGGAAATCCATATTTCACAACCGATACCGCAGCCGCACTCCGCGCTATTGAAATTGAAGCTGAATGTATTGTAAAGGGAACGCGCGTAGATGGTATCTATGATTCCGACCCCGAAAAAAATCCAAATGCAAAACGTTACAACACATTAAGCTACAAACAAGTGTTAGAGCAAAGTTTGGGAGTAATGGACTTAACCGCTATCACGTTATGCCAGGAAAACAAACTCCCTATTTTAGTGTTTGATATGAACACACCCGGTAATTTGAAAAAGTTAGTACTCGGAGAACCCGTTGCCACAGTAGTATCCGAATAAACATCTATAAAGAACCACAGAATAGAGAAAGGAAGTACAATGCCAGTTCAAGACATTATCAATACAGCAAAAGCCGGAATGGCAAAAGCAGTGGAACATTTTCAACAACAATTAGTAAAAGTGCGCACAGGTCGCGCAAGTGCTACCATGCTTGATAATCTTCGTATAGATTATTACGGTACACCAACACCAATATCGCAAGTTGGTAGCGTCTCGGTACCGGAACCGCGATTGATTATTGTTCAGCCGTGGGAGCGTAATATGCTTGGCCCAATTGAAAAAGCAATTCAGGCAAGCGATTTAAACGTAAACCCAAACAACGATGGAACAGTAATTCGTATCCCAATTCCGCCGCTAACCGAAGAGCGCAGAAAAGACATTGTAAAGAACTGTTGGAAAATGGCAGAAGAAGCTAAAGTTGCTATTCGTTCCGTACGCCGCGATGACATGGAAGCATTAAAGCGTGCCGAGAAAGCTGAGGGCTTTTCGGAAGATGATAGAAAACGCGGTGAAGATGAATTGCAAAAACTTACAGATAAGTTTGTAAAAGATATCGACGCGTTAGCACAGAAAAAAGAAGCCGAAATATTAGAAGTATAATTTGGGTATTCCACATCTGCCGAAGCAACCATGCCTGCGCGGTAACGTGTCCGCTCCGGGCGTTGTGCGGCGCAGATTTAAAGCGGTAAATGAAGGTTTCCATACATTTTGTTTTTTTCGTAGAGACGCGATGCTTCGCGTCTTGACTCAAAATTAGATTTCTATTATATACTCGTGTTTCGAACATGATTATTGATAAAAATTTTATCGCGATAACCATTGTTTGGAACACGCATGTTCTTTCCCGCAGTTGAAGGCAATTACATAAATGCCATTTGGTGCGGTTTGCGAAGCAGAAAACTAATTGAATCACCACAACTATGTGCGGACGATATACATTTTTTACACCACCGCAGATAATCGAGAAACGTTTTTCGGTAACGGTGAATGATGAAGTGAAGCCACGCTATAACGCGGCTCCTACGCAGTTGTTACCGGTGATACGAAACACCGAGGCGAGAGAGATTACATATTTATCGTGGGGGTTGATTCCGCATTGGGCAACCGACGATAAGGGTGCAAGCAAACTGATTAATGCCCGAAGCGAGACATTAGTTGAGAAACCAAGTTTCCGTAATGCACTAAAGAAGCGCAGATGTTTAGTGCTAACCGATGGCTTTTACGAATGGGCGCACGATGAACATGGAAAGAAATATCCTGTTCGCGTCTCGTTAAAAAGTAAAGAACCATTTGCAATGGCAGGATTGTGGGAACATTGGGTTAACCCCAAAAGCGGTGAGATACAAGAAACGTTTACTATTGTTACAACTGCGGCAAACGAACGGATAAGACCAATACACGAACGTATGCCTGCTTTTTTAACAGAAGAAACTGAAAAGATTTGGCTTGATAATACTAAATCGGTTGAGGACTGGCTTGCAGTGTTAAAGCCATTTCCACAGGAGTTGATTGAGGTTCAGAAGGTTTCTAAACTGGTGAACAGTAATAAAAACGAAGGCGAAGAATTACTGCAACCGGAAGAGGAGCAAGATGAATTGCGATTGTTTTAATTACGTGTATATAAACTACCTGAATTTAAAAATTCAGGTAGAATAAAAAGTTATGATAAGAAATTCTAAATGTATTGAACGATTGTTACGCGAGAGAGTAAACTGTTCCACGCAAAACACACAAACTAATGTTCGTATTGTAAATGAATTACATAGGTTTGCGTGCCAGATGGGAATGTTCTCTGCAAACACTTCCACCGAATGCCCCATGCACATAACAATTGCAAAGGTGATAAATAGTGTACATCGGATTCCTTGAAAGAATTGCCCGTTCGCTTGATGAACGAAACATCCGTTATATGGTTATAGGCGGACAAGCAGTTGTATTATATGGCGAACCTCGCCTTACAAAAGATATTGATATAACGTTAGGCACAGACCCAAGTATGCTGCCTTACGTTATTGATGTTTGCAGCGAACTTGGCTTGCACGTTATTCCCACCAACCCTGATGAGTTTGTTCAGGAAACCTACGTCCTTCCAGCCGATGACCCCGTTACCGGCTTTAGTGTAAAATTCATTTTCTCCGATTCCCGTTACGAGCAAGAAGCATTATCGCGTGCGGCATCGTTTGTAGTTAGAGATTACCACGTAAAGTATGCCACTGCCGAAGATGTTATTATCCATAAAGTAATTGCAAACCGTCCGCGCGATGAAGAAGATATCCGCTCTATTCTTAGGCGAACGCCAGGCATGAACCAAGAGTACATACTTGGATGGTTAAAGGAATTTGATACCGGGTTACATACCAACTATGTACGCAAATACGAAGACCTATGGGCGGATTCGGTGAATTTATAAATTCATGTAATTCCCCCTTGCTTTGCTTTCCCCCTTTTGGGAAAGGGGGATGTCAGTTAGGACAGGGGGAATTAAAAGTGTTTTGTCGTTCTCACTTTGAATCTAATTTGTAAACGAAGCATCAAACTGCACGTGTTATTTATTATCTACATCCTATGAAAAAGAATTTACCTCTGTTAGTACTGTTTATTGCATTAGCTGTATTTGGCGTTGGGTGCAGCAAAGCGCAAGGTGTATCCAAACTTTCTGTTGATGAGTTTGAGACAAAGTTATCATCAACCGAGCAGGCACAGTTAGTTGATGTGCGCACTCCGGAAGAATTTAATGGCGGACACATAAAGAACGCACAGAACATTAACATAAATAGCGATGAGTTTGAAACCTCGGTAAATAAACTCGATAAAAACAAACCTGTGTTTGTGTACTGTCTGGCAGGTGGGCGAAGTGCAAGCGCAGCAAAGTATTTAAGCAAACAAGGCTTTAAAACTGTGTACGATATGCAAGGCGGTATCACAAAATGGAATGCAGCTAATAAACCGTTGGAAGGCGCAGAAAACGCTCCAAAAGGTATGAGTATGAACGACTACATTGCTCAAATTCAAACCGATAAACTAGTACTTGTTGACTTTAACGCAAAGTGGTGTTCGCCATGTAAAGTGATGGCTCCGATGTTGGATTCACTTGCTAACGAACAGCAAAGCACCGTTAAACTTCTTAAGATTGATGCTGATGCCAACAAAGAACTTCTTAAAACACTCAATGTAACCGAACTGCCAACATTCTATCTTGTAAAAAAAGGTACTAATGTTTGGACTACCATCGGCTTAACCACCAAGCAACAATTTCTTGATGCAATACATAAGAATAAGTAGTTGCTATCGCAATCCGCACCGCGCCGTACAGCAAGCAACAACAATCCTATTGCGGGAAAGAACCGCAGTTGCTACAAAATGATAATCGTTGTATTGGTAATGTACGTTCTCTTCGGCACGCAGAGGATGTAGTGTTTATGCGGCTTGGAGCCGTCCTGCGATAGCGCAAACTATTTGTTCATAGCTGCCTGTGCTAACGCAGGTTCACCCTCAAGTTGTTCTAAAAGGATTTCTTTATCGGTACCAAATACTTGTGCTTTGCGATAATCAAACACACCTTCCCAACGTGCAATTACAACAGTTGCCAAACAATTGCCAAGCAGGTTAACGCTTGTCCGCGCCATATCCATAAACTCGTCAACACCAAAAATGATAGATACAGCAATTGGTAAATAATGCACGTACTCGGCAGGTAAAAACGAGCCCGCCGTTGCAAGCAACACAACAAGCGAAGCACGTGGCACAGCAGCCACACCCTTAGAGGTAATCATCAGCGTTAGCATTAGTACAATCTGTTGCCCAAACGCAAACTGAAACGCACCATTTGTAGTACTGGTAATTGCCTGCATTACAAACACCGAAGCCATTGCAAGGTACAATGTAGTACCATCTAAGTTAAAGGTGTATCCGGTAGGCATTACAAAACCAACAATACGTTTAGGCACACCAAAACGCTCCATGTTCTCCATTGCTTTTGGTAAGGCACTCTCGCTTGAGGTAGTAACAAACGCCAACACAAACGGTTCGCGCACGGCTTGTATAAACTGTTTTATGGGGAGTTTAATGAAATATGCTATTATGCCAAATACAGTAACAACAAATACAATTAATGCGGCATACAACGATAAAATTAACTTTGCTAGGTTCTCAAGTACTCCTAATCCCATATGTCCAAGCGCGTACGCCATTGCAGCGCCAACACCTATGGGCGCAAACTTCATAACGTACTCGGTAAAACGGAACATTACGTTGGCAACACTTTCGCATACGTGTAAAATTGGTTTACCTTTCTCGCCTATAGCTGCAACACCAAACCCAAACAATATAGAGAAGGCAACAATTTGCAGAACATCGCCTTCTAACAACGATTTGAAAATGTTTGATGTAAAAATGTGCGTTATAGTTTGGTAAAAATCTTTGGGTTTATTCTCGGCTATTTTAGAGATAGCAGTATTTACATCGCCCGATAAAACAATGCCATCGCCCGGGTGAACCATATTCACAACTAACAACCCAAGGAACAACGCAATAGTTGTTACAATCTCGAAGTATACGATAGACCTGAAGCCCATGCGCCCGACGTGTTTAGCTCCGCCGCTGGATGCAATCCCAACTACTATTGTAGAGAACACAAGTGGAGAGATTATACTTTTAATCAGGTTCATAAAAATATCACGCAGGAAATAAAGATTGGTTGCCCACTCCTTTGCTCCGTATTCGTGACAATACCAACCCCACAAACCGCCAAGCAGCAGCCCCAAGAGTATTTGTACAGTTAGCGATACCTTAAATTTATTCATAGTAGTAATTCTTGATGGTAAAGAGTGTCTGTAAAATACGAACAGAATTGTAATATGCTATCGCGTGACGGCACCAAGCCAAATTCTAAACATTGCCTATGGTGTGCCGGAGAGAACGACATTGTACGCATAAACGATAACCGTGATTTTAGTGGTAGTGGTTCTGTTCCGCACTGCGAGGTGTTGGAATGATTAGACATTTGGTGCGGTTTGCGATAGCATAACTGTATGAATGTATTGATGTTGGAACGTTGTTAAATTTTAATGTAAAAGGGTGAAAAAGGTTGGCCATTAAATTTTTTATAGTCATTTTATAGTGTGGTAAATTACTCCACTCAACAATCTATTCTTTCCATACAATAGTATGGATATTCACAAATCATTCGGGGAGGTACAATGCTTAATCGAATTCTCTTGTTTGTGTTTGTCGCTACATTAAGTAGCCACTCGCTCTTTTCTCAGTGGTCTATCCGCCATGTTTATCCGGAATGCTATACACTTAATGATATTGATGTACACAGTACATCGAATCATGGTATTGCGGTAGGTGAATATGGTGCGTATAAGATTATTGCAGGAAGTGATACTACAGGTATGGATCACTTCACGTGGACAAGTAGTAGAATTCAAACTGATTTTAATTTATATGCTGCTAAAATGATTAGCGCAGATGTAATCATTGTTGCGGGCGATAAAGGAACAATGTTTAAATCCAACGACTATGGCAAAACATGGAAATCTGTTTCTGTGCCAACAAAGGAACAAATACGTTCGGTGGACTTTTTAGGTCTGCAACGCGGTATCGCCGTAACAAATAATGGGACAGTACTTACAACGCAAGATGGTGGTGATACATGGCTTGCTAACAAACAAATCTTAGATGAAAAATTAGAGCGTGTGAGATGTGTGAACGATACAACGTGGATAGCTGTGGGTGAGTGTTCATCGAACTATGCAACACTATTTCTCTCCCGTAATGGAATTGATTGGGTTAAATATATTGATAATAACCTCATGTCTCCACGGTTAAACGACATAGTTGTGGCGAAACCGATAGGGAATACTATTCCAGTAATTTATGCTGCCGGCGACCACTGGGCAGTTTTAAAATCAACTGATTTTGGTAAAACGTGGGAGCAAATGGTAATCTCTAACTTGGATGCACAGCAAAATAGTGAGTATTTAAGTTACGGTTTTTCGATGGGTGTAAACGGACAGTTTGGAGTTTTTCAGTCAGGTGACCCGGAAGGGTGGGGATACACAGTTGCATTATTTACCACTAATGGTGGAGTTACGTGGACTAATTACAGAAATGGTTTAATGGCAGCCCCAGCCGATGGTATGTACAATTACCAGTTTTATTCCGATTCCGGATTTGTTGCATGTGGTTATTTTGGTGAAATTTCAGAGGTAAAATATGAGTATGTATCGTACTATAGCAGGTATGATTATAATTATACATATAACATGGTGGCATCGCCGATAATACATACAATTCAGAAATTTGATGATGATAGATTTGGAATTATTGCAAGTTATAGTGGTAGAGTGTCATGTGCTATCAGTGAAGATAAAGGATTATCGTGGAAGAGATTCTTTCCGATTGGGGACAAGTTGCAATGGACAATCACTAATATTCAATCTCCCGATTTAAAAACTATTATAGTAACAGCCGACTCCACGAATACACAGCAAACAAGTTCTGATACGTGGGTTACTCGTGCATATGCTCATATAGCACGTTCGGTTGATGGGGGTAACACATGGGAATTAAAAAGGATGGACAGCACAAGTACATGGTTTAATCAAAAAACATTTTTCAAAATGTTTGATTCAAATAATGGTTTGTTAATACCCTTTGGACATTACATATATAGTACATCCGATGGTGGGGCAACATGGAATAAGAAACCGTACAGTATTCAAGGAGCCATATATAGTAACTGTGTCAGAGTTAATTCAATGAAGGAATATGAAGTTGTTATATATGATACTACTGCCAAGATAAATAGATACATTAAAACAACAGATGCCGGAGATACATGGACTAATTTGGATTACAATACAGATGCTCAGACTCGTGGAATAGTAACAAAAGGTATTGATGGTACTTTGTCTGTAGTTTCATCGTATAATGATAAACCTAATTCAATTGCAAATGATTCAATATGGATTTCGAGAGATAACGGAACAACTTGGAAGTTGCAATACGAACATAGCTATCCAATTACGGAAAAATTTTATTCTCCATATTTCAGACATACCGTTGGAATATCGGGCAAGTATGGGTTTTATGGCACAAGAGGAAAAGGACTTTTTACGATAGATAGCGGTAAAACATGGACAGCCGATACAAACTTTTTGCATTTATGGTCGCGTTATTGTGGTCCTGTGGATATGGAGTGTTCTTCGCCTTCAACATTTTTAATGGCATCGGGCGATTATATAGTGTTTGAATACGATGCCTCAAAAATTGTTTCGGATGTTTATGAACCACCGGTTCATAAAGATTCTAAAATTTCATTACAAACCACCAATATTAATGATGTTCTTACTGGTACATCCACAGTAGATATGAGTTTGATACTATATTCTTTGGATGGTAAAGAAGTATGGAATGGGAAAATTGATGCCGGAAATACATTCCAAATTTCAACTCGCAGTTTCCCAAGTGGCGTTTATGTATTAACTGCAACGCATAATTCTTCAACAAGTTCAACAACGATTAACATAGTTCATTAAACAGGAGTCTCCCATGCTTTTAAGAATAAACATCCTTCTGGCGTTGCTGGTAGGTAGTACAGCATCGCTTTTTTCTCAGTGGTCGTTAGTTCACGTAAATCCTGATTCATACGCATTGAATGATATTCATGCAGTAGGTACGTTAAACCAAGGTTTTGCCGTTGGTGATTACGGCGCTGTTAAAAAGATAACGGGAACAGAAAATACCAATGGCATGATACATTACACTTGGACTGTTAGTAGAATTAAAACCGAGCAGTCGTTAAAAGTAGTACGCATGCTAAAAGAAAACACTGCAGTTACAGCAGGGGAATCCGGAGCGATGTACAAAACAACCAACTACGGAACAACATGGAATAGAATCCCAACTCCTACAAACGAAACTATCGTTGCACTTGAATTTGCTAATGGGAAACTTGGTGTAGCAATCACAGAACAAAACACAGTTCTCATTTCAAATGATGCCGGTGGTACATGGACTATAAATAACGAAAAACTACCTGAAAGTAAACTACGTGTAAAGTATGTTAATGATACAACTTGGATAGCGGCTGGAACCTGTTCGAACGGTAAAGCAACAGTGTTTGTATCAAAAGACAGAATTACATGGAACGCAGTAGTAGTTAATAGCGTTGAAACACCACGCCTGCAAAGTATTCAGGTTACATATCCAAATAATGCAACTACCCCAACCATACTTGTTGCAGGTGACTACTGGGCGATGATGAAATCAACAGATTTTGGTGCAACGTGGGAAAAAGTTGTAGTCGATAATATGTTTGCCTACCAAACACCCGGATACGAAGGATATGGCTTTGGTATGTCGCCCGATGGGAAGGTAGGAATGTTTTTAAGCCGTGAACCGAACAGTGTTCGCACCCATGCAGTTTCGTTATACACAACCAATGGCGGAGAATCGTGGACTGACTTTAGAATCCAAAGAACCTCATTTAATGGGGACCATTCCAATAACTACTGCTTTACCTCCGATTCCGGCTTTGTAGCGTGCGATATGTATGGCGGAGTATATGAGAATCAATATAGCACGTATGCTACATTTCTTAACTTCTATACTTACAGAGAAAGTAATTATGGAGGTTCGTTTGATAAGATATATAGATTTGATACTCAACGAATAGCTGTTTTTCCTAATTCAAATACCATTACTTTCTACCAATCACAAGATGAAGGAAATACTTGGCAATCATACTATCCCTATGGAACAACAGGTACGTGGAATAGAGGCGAGTTATTCTCACCTGAGCCGGGTGTGTTTTATGTAACATCAGGTAAAGACACTTCGTATCACGTTGGCAATACATATTACACTGCACAGTCGGCGTACATTACAAGAAGTACTGATAACGGAATAACATGGAGTCGTCAAAAACTTGATGGCTCAATTTCTGTGAGTGCATTTAAAATGTTTGATAAACAAAATGGAATGTTGTTAACTTCTGGTGACTATTATCAAGTAAGTACCAATGGCGGTGCTTCTTGGATACCCAAGGCATATAACAAACTTCCAAATTGCACGTATGTAATGGGTGTTAGAATTATGAACAGCTCAACATTCGAAGTAGTTATGTATGATACTTCTACACGTACTAATCGTTACCTTTATACAGATAACGAAGGACAATCTTGGAAAGAACTGAATTATAACGACCACATTTTTGCAAGAAACAGTGCAATACGTAATCCCGATGGTGCGCTGACGTATGTAACTACAACCACAGGTTCTAATTATACTGGGCTGGATACTGTTTGGATTTCAAAAGATGATGGAACTACGTGGAATGTATTACACACCGCAAAATTCGACTCCACCCAACGCTTTAATAAAACCTACAGTAAACTGTCTGCAGCATTAAATGGAAAGTATGGGTTTTACGGCGGGCTTTCTAAATGTCTGGTAACCAGTGATAGCGGTAAAACATGGGTAACTGATACAACCTTTTTATCATTGTGGCGTAATTATGCTTGCGGTCCCGTAGATGTTATCTATACAAATAACAATGAGTTCCTCATGGCTTCGGGTTCTGGAGTATTGCTTAAGTACAATCCATTTAGCACAACATCCGATATCCACGAAGAACCATTAGCAAACGATAACACTGTTACACTAAAACAGGTGGGTAACACTGTAACTCTTCACTCTGCTTCAACAGTACCTGTAAGTATTTATAGCATAGATGGAAAAGTACTCTGGAGCGATACAATCGAACAATCAGCAACTAAAGAATTTTCGGTGCAAGAGTTTGCGTCGGGTGTTTATGTTGTGCAGTATATGCATAATGGCGTTGCGTATGCAAAAAAGTTTAGCATAGTTCGGTAAGACATTTTGTTAGATAAAAATCCGGTGGTTGGCAACAATCATCGGATTTTTTTTGCTGGCGCATGACGGCAGCAAGCCAAATTCTAAACAATGCCTTGGTGTGCCGGAGAGAACGACCATGCACACATAAACGATAGCCGTGATTTTAGTTGTAGTTGCTCTGTTCCGCACAGCGAGGTGTTGGAATGATTAGACATTTGGTGCGGTTTGCGATAGCAAAGTATAAATCTCTTCCTATCTTTGCGCCGAATTACTAAGCGAGATACTGTGAATACACGAACTATATATTTGATTGCCGCTGTTGCTGGAATGCTTGGCGGTTTTAGTTTTCCGCCGGTGCCAATTGGGGTACTTGCATTTATTGTGTTTGTGCCATTGCTTGTTCTTATGGAACAACATGCAGTTGAGAAAAAGACTGTACGGTTACTCTATGTGTTTTTCTTTTGTTTTCATGGTGCTGCAAACTGGTGGGTAATGAGTTGGCAAAAGGAAACCGACCCGTTTTTAATGATTGCCGGTGCGGCGTTGTGGTTGGGACATGCCTACTTTTTAATGCCGGCATTTTTACTGTATAAATACATACGTAAACGTACATCGCTTACAATTGCATTGGCGGCATTACCATTTTTATGGACATCGGTAGAATGGTTGCATAGCTTGGGAGATTTATCGTACCCGTGGCTTGCTGTGGGCTACACGCAAACCTACAGTACTAATCTAATCCAGATAGCAGATGTTACCGGTGTGTGGGGTGTTAGTTTTGTTGTAGTAGTAGTTAATTGCATTTTAGCACATTGGTGGCTTACACGAAAAAGAGTTACTGAGTATGTTGCCGCAATTGCTGGATTGTTTGTGTGCTTAATTGGGTATGGTGAGTATTCTAAATCGGTATATGGAAAAGAAAAAGGTAGCGTGACGTTTGGAGTTGTACAACCAAACATTGACCCTTGGAAGAAGTGGAAAGGGGAATCGTACGAGATGATGGATAAGCATCTCCGGTTGCAGGACTCGCTTAACAAGCAACGGCATTGTGATATTAGTGTATGGAGCGAGACGGCAATTCCAATTGGTATTTTGTTACCACAAAACGAAGATGTACATACATATATGCAGCGGTGGGCTGATACATCACACACTGCAATTTTTACCGGCTTTGCCGATTGGAAGTTTTACCCCGAGGCAACTGCACCGGTTAATGCACGCCCATATCCACTACGTGATAATACAAAGTACAAAGTGTTTAACTCTGCCGGAATATTAATTCCAAACTCTACTAATGTTCCCATTCACCACAAATCTAAACTAACTCCGTTTGGCGAAGGATTCCCGTTCTCGGATGATATTACGTTTTTACAAAATGTATTACAATGGGGCGTAGGTATATCGGGTTGGAATAAAGGCGAAGGAGCAAATGCATTACCAATTGTTGTACGTGGTGATACGGTGAAGGTTGGTCCGGTAATTTGTATCGAATCCATTTACCCGAATTACGTAGCCGATTATGCCCGCAACGGAGCAAATGTATTAGCTGTAATTACCAACGATGCCTGGTACGATGGCACGTTTGGTCCGGAGCAGCATTATTGTATTGCCCGAATGCGTGCAGTGGAATCGCGCAGGTATATTGTGCGGTGCGGAAACAGTGGTGTAAGTGGGTTTATCTCGGCTACGGGTGAATCGGTTGAACAGGCACAGACTCGAACGGCATTAGCATTACACGGAACTGTACCGTTACTGACAACGCAAACATTGTACATGAAATTTGGCGACTGGCTTCCTATTGGAAGTACATTGCTGATGTTGTGCTGTGTGTTGTGGGTTTGGTGGACGCACAAGAAGAAACGTACAGTTTGATGTAACAGGTACAACGTTATACCTCAATGTCATTCCCGTGAAAACGGGAATCCACTCCATGAAGTGTTGTAATAGATTTATGTTGGGAATGTTGCACGCAAAGGTCGCAATGATTCGGAAATAGGTTCGCAAGGTTCTGCTACTGATTCATTTCTATTCGTACAGCATAAAGCAAACACCGTGACTCAAATGAATTTATATTATCGCGGTGCTGCAACGGGCGGAGCCGCCTGCGTGACGGCGCACTTCGGTTGCTGCGGCAGTTGTGGGTTACCCAAATTTATTTTCCCATCCACTCTTTAAATGCGGTTGCGTTTTCCTGACTGATGATAACCTCTTCGGGTGGTTTGTGTAGTAGCTCAACTTGTATTTTGCCTTTGCCAAATGGTTTGAATTTGGTGACGGCTTCGTAGTGGAGTATATAGCTACGGTTTGCGCGGAAGAACAGTTTGGGGTCTAGGTCGGTTTCAAGCTCGCTGAGTGGTTTATCTACCAGATATTTTTGCCCAAGAGTTGACACGAGAAACGAGAGTTTGTTTTCGGTAAAGATGTAGGCAATATCTTCGGTGCGGATGGAAATGTATTCTATGCCTTTACGTACCAGCAAACGCCGCTTGTATTCTTGCGTTGGGGCAGATGTAAGTTGTTGCATGAGCGAAGTTAAATCGGCTGTGAAGTGTTGGCGCAATGCCATGTATTTACGTAATGCCGTTTCTAACTTTTCTTGGTTAATAGGTTTGAGTAAATAGTCTATGCCATTGCACTCGAACGCTTGCAGGATGTATTCATCGTACGCGGTGGTAAAGATTACGGGGCATTGCACGGTTATCTGGCGGAAGATATCTAACGATACGCCATCGCTTAAACCAATATCGGCAATAATTACATCGGGGTGTGAGTTTGCCATTAGCCACGCTAACGAATCGCGCACACTGCCAACCTCGCCCACTATTACGGTACGGATATCCAATGCACCCAACAACGAGCGCAGTTTTGCGGTTGCAGGTTTTTCATCTTCTATTATCAACACTCTAATCATACACACTCTTTGGAATATTTCTGACTAACTATTCGTCATCCATATCGAACTTTTTGGAGCGTTCCTGCTTAATGGCACTTCGGCGTTGTTTGCCTGCCTTGCGTTTTGCTTTTTGACCTGCACTTGGCGCAGTGGCAATACGTTTTTTTGGCGGTTGCAATGCACGTAACAACAACTCCCGTAGTTTTTTACGGACGTTCTTTACATTCCCAAACTGACTGCGCGATTCCTGACTTGTAAGTATCAAAACATCATTAGCATCAACCTTCCGTTTTGCTAAATATTTCAGGCGCAGTTTACATTCTTCGCTTAACACAGCCGAGCGTTCAATATCAAAACGCAGTTCCACTTTTGTAGAAACCTTGTTTACGTTTTGTCCGCCCGGGCCGGAAGCGCGCACGGCAGAGAGTTGAATCTCGCCTGCGGGAATAGTAAGCGATTCGTTTATTTCGAGGTCGTCGTTCATAAAATGAAATAGTGTGCGATGCGCGAATATACCATTGTGCAAGGTCATTTTGAATTTGATATGCTAACGCAAACGGCACCAAAAAGTTGCGCTACACATTTCCTCATCTTGCCGGAAAGAACTGCCAACAAGTAATAACCACAATCGTGAGGTTAAAAGTTTGGAACAGGTATAGGTACCATTCCCGCAGAGCGAGGGTGTGAGATTATAGAGTTTCAGGCGCGGTCAGGCGATAGCAAATTATTTTTCTATAACTACTCGTTCCCGTTGAGTAATTCCTGAATTGTTTGTTGCGATAATAAAGTATGTACCGGATGCCATATCCTCAGTTAAAAGTTGAATAGTAACATCTGAACCCGATATTTCCTTCTTATGTGTTGTTATTGTGTTTCCAAGTACATCTACTACCGTGAATTCTATATGTTGCGGACTATTTGTAATGAGTGATATTGGAATGTAATCGGACGAAGGTTGTTTGGTTATAACCATGTGGAAACTTTCAGCAAGTTTTAGCTGTGCCCAACTGACGCAGGATTCAACATTAAACAATCCATCTTTTGTATCAATCTGATATGGTTTTACTTTAGGCATTGTTAATGTTACAGGTTTGCTGATATGAACATCGGTTGAGTTCGGTACGTTTTGCATTCCGCGTACAGTTGCATAAAATAATGTATCTGTTGCACCCAGTTGCGTAACAGACGTATCTTGTATGGTAACCTGCACACCGCTGTTGGTATGAATAAATGGTTGGATAATTTTTTGTGTTGCTTTTAGAGTGTATAACTCTTGAATCTCCATTACATGCGCATCGTACTCAAGGTTTACGGTGATTGCTGTTGGAGTTGTTTTCCAGAGTGCTGTGTTTGCAGTGTTGTTAGTTGTTAGATAAAAAGGGATAGTGGTTGTATCGTTTACATAAACAGAGTAGAGACCCGAGTTTTTATCGTTTCCAACTTGTAAGGCTCCGTTGTAAAACTCCGTAGGTACATTAGCCGAAAATTCCAGTACTGTTGTTTTTTCGCACACCGATTTTTCTTTGATGCTAACATGCGCAAGCGCTGCTCCTGTTTTTTGTGGTTTAAAGGTAACGGTAAATGTAACGGGCTTACCTTTCATAACAATTTGCGGAACGAAGTTTGTTGTAAATGCAGTTCCATCGCCATCAACTATATCTAACGAGATGAGTTCGCGTGGATATTGTGATGTATCTGTAACGGTGAACGTAAGTGTTTTTATTGTGTCTTGCCATACATCACCAAATTGTAACGTTGTTGGCGAAATGATTAACTCCGGTGCTACTATCTCAGCTTGTACATCAATTGCCACAGTTGTTGAACAGATGCTTCCCGTCAAGATAAATTTCTCAAACACTTTACCAACCGTTGAGTTTTTTGGTGAAAATGTAATGATAGCAGTTGCAGTACTACCGGCCGGAACTGTAAGTGTTTGTGCATTGATTGAGAACTCTTTTGCAGATGTAAAACGAGCAACAGTTAAGGTTTCATCAATGCTACCACTATTGGTAAAGCGAACTGTAAAGGTTGAATCGGGTGAACAAATTTCTGCTACACCAAAATCTTTGAGAGTATCTGTAGTTGTTATTTCTGTTTTGTGGAATTCTGCTGAGATTGGAATTTGTTGCTGTGTACCTGCAAACATTTTAGCAAACGAGAATGTGAGTTGCGCATTTTCGGTTCCTTCGGTTTGCTTAAATGCTCGAACAATAATCTGTACCGGACTTCCGGCTATTATGCTTACAGGGAATTGAGTTGGAGATATTATTGAGAATGAAGTTCCGTTTTGAATCAAGTTGGCAGAGAGCAATGTATCTACATCGCTACCTTTGTTAGTTATGGTTAGTGTATCAAAACTAACTTTAGGAACACACCGTACCAAGCCAAAGTTAAGAGACGTCTTATCCCAAACAATTTCTGAGTTAGTAGATTTTGCTGATACAGGTACACATAATGCCGTTGGACATTTTCCTGATACTTCAAAACACAACTGACCATCAAATTGTTGATTGTCTTTGGTTGGTGTTAACTCTACGGTAACTGTTACTTTATTAGTTGGAGATAACGTAAATGGTAGTTGTGGGGATTTTGAAATTTTCCAATCCGGGTTTGCTGGTAAAAGGGTAATGTTACTAATGATTGCATCAGCACTTCCGGTTGACGTTACTTCAACATCAAACGTTTTTGTTGTGGCGGTTTTAACAACTGCAGAAATATTTGTTGGATTTGCAGTAATAGCTGTTGTTATTCCAACACCACGTACACGAATAAACTTCTCAACTCCACACGGCTGTAATTGTATTCTGATAGAGTCAATAACCTCACCCGATGTTTTAGGACTAAAAGAAATATTGAGTGGAGTTTTATCGCCTGCTGTTATAGTAACAGGTAATGAGGTAACTGTTGATACAGTGAACTCAGGCAGTGCATGGAGTACAGTGATGCCATCAATAGTAGATGCAACAATACCTTTGTTCAGAATATCGGTTGTCATTTCGCGCTTAGAGCCAACACATACTTCGCCAAAATCAATTACAGTATCTGCTTGTGTTATTACCGGTACTTCCGATAGTGCTTCTATACTAACAAACCAAGGATTTTTTATACCTTGATGAGAAGTGGTTAAATCGTTATTATTAATCTGAAGACGAATATTCCTTGCTCCACCAAGCGTAGGTGCAAACTGTACTTTAATGTATTTTGTTTCACCACGCTTAATGATAACAGGATACGGCTCATTGGTATTCCATCCTAAAATGCTAACATCATTACTTCCGGGATTAAATATCACATTATCAATACGTAAGTCATCGTTCCCTGTGTTGGAAACCGGTATGGAGTCAACATCAATACTCTTACATTTTGATTGAAGTTGTAATCTATTGATGGAGTTGATAATAGGTGATATACCATAAACCTTAAACGTTATAAACGTATCTCGGTCGCACGGGGAAATTCTGAATAAATACCGTGAGGTTGTCCAACCTGTATCAGTTGGTGTAGTTGTGAAGTCAACACGCACACCGCCAGGAGGAATATCTATAGGTAATGTTCGAAGGGTGTAGATATCATCACCCGATTGCTTTTGTACTAAGGTTATCTGGTCGGTAAAAGTAGATGAATTATTCCATACAGTACTTAGCGTAACAGCATTTCCAACTTTAACATTATTTACAATTACCAATGTATCATTAGGAACAACCACCGACGACCCGCGCAAACTACCTGTTAAAGAAACTGTAAAGATAGTTCCATCAGGAATCAACGTAACTTGTAACGATGCGTTCTTTGTACCACCGGTAGTTGGTTGAAACTTCACAATAAACCGTACCGAATCACACGAACCAATGTTCATGGAACTTGATGTAGGTTGTATTACGGAATAATGCGAGGCATCTGCACCAACTAATTGAAATGTTGCACCTACTCCGTACCACGATTTATTCTTCACCCACAATGTATCATACTTTTCTATTGGTGGGCATGCTGAACCAAAGTTCATTGATGTTTTTGTTATGGTACGTTGGTTAGGTCCTATTTTGTAAACGCCGCTACCAACTACAAACCCTACCGAATCATTTACAAACCACAAATCATCAAAGTTTCCTTCCAAGCCACAATTCCGTAAAGCCCAGTTTGTTCCGCCATCCGATGTGTACCAAACGCTACGGTTATCACCACATATCCAACCTGTGTTGCTGTTTAATAAAAATGTTCCGTACATAACAACGCCAGTGTTAAAGTAATTCCATGTGTTTCCATTATCCAAGGTAATACGTGCACCACCGCCACCACCTCCGCCGCCATTGCATAAAGTACCGGCTGTAGGGATAAGCATTGTGTTGCTATACCACGATAACTCCTCATTCCAAACATTTGGACCTGATGTACACATCACCGTCCATATTTTTCCGCTGTCGTTTGTTTCCCATATTCTACCACTGCTTGCAGCACGTCCATACCCATTGTTCTGAAGTATCACATCTGTTAAACCACTATTAGCAACAGAGTCTTCGTAAATTATCCAGTTGGCGCCGGCATCGGTCGTTCGGAAAAAGTACTGATGGCTCGTGCAACCGCCAACTAAAAACACACCATAATTCGGGTTCAAAAAGTAACAACCCCACGGCGATTGTCCTGCCGGAATCGTTGGCGTAATATTCGTCCACGATACACCACCATTGGTAGATTTAAACACACCGCACGGACCTGAACAATAACCATTCTGAGTATCTAAAAATTGAACACTCTCTAAATGCCCGTCGCTTGGAGTAGTATAAGGTACTACCGAACCTTGCCATGTGGTACCACCATCGGTTGTTCTAACCACATAACCGGAAAAACCACATACCCAGCCATATTGTGGGTTGTTAGGTAAGAAGAAAGCATCAAGATAATACGAAGTAGATGCGCCAAATACTCCCGGTAGGTTGCACTTATTCCACGACTGTGAAGTTGCAAAAGGCGAGTTCCAACAACTTATTGTTAGTAACAACAAAGCTATACTATAAAAGCGGTTCTTCATGGCAACTCCTGGTAAACAATAAACGCAAGGCGTGTATGTGTCTTCAACTTAGCTCACAACAACTCAATGAGCAAGGAAAAGTTTTTCTGCTATCGCAACAACCGCACCACACCGCCAAAAACATCAAAATCTTACACTGCGGGAGAGTTCCTTCTGCAATATTATTGGCAGTATACATGATGTTGAGTGCGTATATTGCATGTGGATGTGATTCGAATTATTGCAATGGATATGCCTTCGGTTTTCCGCACCCACATAACACAGCTATTACAATCGTATCTTCAATTCGTATTTGTTACCGGAATTGTTGCTACGGTTGTATATCAACAAGGGTGTACCGTTCCGCAACAGTGCTCAACCCAACCCGCCGAAGGAAATCTTGGTTCCGTAGCAAACTCAGCCGAGGACGAGTTCTCTCCAACACAAATCAGTCACACAATGTTGTACACAACTTCTCGCCCTCGCGATGAGGACCAACTTCTTGTAGTGAACGATAAAATCAAAAACGCGGTGTTCGAGATGCACCACAACCTCGATGGCTCATTCTCCGCACCCGATATAAACCGCTCGCTTCCGGTTAACATGAACTTTGGCGGCACACCGGCGTATGCTCAGTTCACCGATACCACGGCTATTATCGTCTTTGCTAAAACTATTGGCAGCGGAAAAACTGCAAACGTTGAGCTATATCAAAGTACAGAAGTCAATAATATATGGTCAACACCGCAACCAATTACTTTTCTTAATACAACAGCTTGGGAATCACAACCATGTCTGGCTCCCGATGGCTCGTATCTTATCTTTGCTTCCGATAGAAAAGGCGGAAATGGCGGAATTGATTTGTACATCTCCTTACGCGAAGGCACTTCGTGGTCTGCTCCGCAAAACTTAGGACCCAACATAAATTCCGACGATGATGATATAACCCCATCTATTGGCAGAAAAAGTCAGTTATTGTATGCCTCTAAAGGATTTACCAAAAACGAAAACTCCAACTTCGAGTTATACATTGCTGAACGCAACGAAACTGGCATGTGGAATAAATCTCGTTTATTGCCTGAACCTTTTAACTCTGCGTACGATGACATCTCACCATTAATGTGGGGCGATAGCTTGATATTTGCATCCAAACGCCCGGGTGGATGCGGTGGTTTTGATTTGTACGCATTAGGTCTTTGCGGACCTGTGTTTTTACGAGGTGAAGTAAAAGCATCGCCAACGTTAACACGCCGCGGTGGAGTTGTTACTATCCTTGATAGCACAGGAAAGTTTGCACAAAGTTCTGTAAACGAAGCAGGAACGTTTGAGGTTAAGTTAATACCAAACAGGCATTACATTTTGCGCTACGTTAATATGTGTTCGCCACAAATTATAGAACAAGAATTTGATGCACCATGTAACGAGCTAAAAACAGTTGTGCTTACAACGGTTATTCAACTACCCGATATCAATCCAACATTCACGTTCGAAGAATACAATGTACCGTTCTTTGCAACCGGATACTATCAACCTAATTCATCCGAAGAACTCAATGCGTTGCGTTTGAAGTTTGATTACAACCTTATGGGTACTGCCGATAGTACTATGTATATACGCAACCCCGAAGGACAAGAGTATGATGACTTTGCGCCGGTAATAGATACAGCGCTTAATAATGCCGCACAGTTTATAGAACGTGCTTTACAATATCGCGCTGCGGGTTGCATAACCAACAATTCTAAAATCCGAGTGGAACTTGAGGGCTTTGTAGATACACGTCCGTTTGCAGCAACTGCCCGCTATGCCGGCGAGACAATCAACGATGCCACGTTTGATATGTTTGTTGAACGAGGTGCAAAGATGACCAACAATCTTCTCTCGCAGCTACGTGCATATTACACAGCAAAAGCAATCGAACGTAATCTGATGAAGTCAACGTTATATCAACTAAACAAACGTTGGGTTTCTTGGCACATTGCCGGAAAAGGTACCGATGAATCAGATGCACCCGATGGTCTTAAACGCAGAGTAGAACTTACCATTCGTATTCAATAATCTGCTATCGCCGGACGGCTCCGATTGTTATTCATATCACACCCTCAACCTGCCGGATTAAAACTCTCCTTTATCATAACATAAACGATAACCATTGTCATTAGCTAACAGTTCTGTCCCGCAAAAAAAAGGATATGGTTTGCTGTTCATTTAGTGCGGTTAGGCGATAGCAAAAAAAAAGAAAAAAAATCTTTAATAAGGTAATAAGACAAAAATATATTAATAAATGTTTGGAGTTTTTATATTGCAAGAAAATGAAATCAATTTTATGCGTTTATCCTGATTTCATGTGTTTGTTTATATGCAGCAAAACGGGGTAGCCTACATTTCTGTTGCTGCTTACATTCAGTTAAAAACTACAAGGGATTACAATGACGAAACACCTAATAGGCGGGATACTGCTATTACTTGGTTTAACCTGTAGCTCGTTTGCAAGCGAAGGCGAGTCGTTATTTAAGGCAAATTGCTCTGCATGCCACAGTGTTGGTAAAGGGAAAGTAGTTGGTCCGGATTTACTTGGGGCAACAAAACGCCACAACGATGCATGGTTGCAAAAATGGATAGCATCGTCAACCACTTTAATCAATTCCGGCGATCCGGTTGCAGTAAAACTCTTTAAGGATAATAACGAGTTTCCTATGCCCGATGCCCCAATAAGTGCCGATGACATTAAGAAAGTAATTGAGTATTTGCACTCAACGCAAGATGGCGTTAAACCTACCGTTGCTTTACATACCGGAATGGGGGAACATGGGCATATAGTTGCAAACCCTGTTACACATTTTACACTTCAGCAAACGCATGGAAACATGGTAGAGAACTTTGGTTTTACAGGGTTCATTTTGCTGTTCATTTCCCTGCTTGCAACTATGATTGTATTTGCATTTTTTATGTGGGCAAGAACAAAAGCCGAAGCACGCAGATTTCAATAGTTACTAATAGTTCTTATCATATAGGTTTCATTAACAGAATCTACAATGAATATTTTTCCGGAAAATGTGAGTACGTATGGTCAGGATATCGACCAACTATTTTGGTTGGTACTTGTGTTTGCAGGTACTGCTTTTGTAATAAGCGTTTTTATTTTGTTGTATCCATTATTTAAGAATCATCATTCACGGATACAACGCGCTAAGTATATAACTGGCGAAGGCAAGGCGCATTTTAAGTGGGTTATAATTGCGCTTTGTGTTCTTACCATGAGCGATTTTATCATCCTCTTTGCGGAACACCATACGTGGGAAGAGTTTGAAACTCTGCCGCAGCAAAAAGATGCGGAGTACATTGTTACTGGCCGCCAATGGAATTGGGCGTTTACGTATCCGGGTTTAGATGGCAATTTAGGTACAGCCGATGATGTAGTGATTGATGAACCCAACAGCGAGCTTCACGTCCCACTAAGTAAGAATGTGTTCTTTCAGTTAAAGGCAAAAGATGTGTTACACAGTTTCTTTGTGGTTAACTCTCGCTTAAAACAAGATTGCATTCCGGGGAGAACTATTACACGCTGGATTAACTTTACTAAAGAAGGGAAGTACGATATTTCCTGTGCAGAAATCTGCGGTATAGCTCACTCGCAAATGCGCAATTTTATTGTTGTGGAATCGCAAGAAAAGTATAACACATATATAGACAGTCTTTATAAACAACATTCGGCAACAGCCGGTGGTAATTAATATCAATTTCTATAACACTTGATATGGCACATACAGAACATAAACAAAGTTTTTTGAGTAAATACGTTTTCTCGACGGACCACAAAACTATAGGTGCTCAGTACACAATTACCGGTCTGTTTATGGCGGCGTTAGGTGGGTTCTTAGCGTACGTGTTTCGGTATAATCTGGCATTCCCCGGAGAGAATATTCCAATCTTTGGTCAGTTGGCAGCAAATCAATACAATACCTTTGTAACATGCCACGGTATGATAATGGTGTTTTGGGTTGCAATGCCAATTTTGTTGGCTGGCTTTGGTAACTTTCTGATACCGTTAATGATAGGTACCGATGATATGGCTTTTCCAAAGTTAAATATGCTATCGTACTGGACTTTTTTGATTAGCGCAATTGTATTAGTAGCATCATTCTTTGTTCCCACTGGTGCGTTTGGCGGTGCGTGGACGATGTATCCGCCGCTTTCGGTAAATGGATATGTTGACCCCAATCCATCATTCTTTAAAGCACTCTTTTACGGAAGTAGTTTGATGATACTTGCAGTTGCTTTAGAGTTTACATCAATCTTAATGGGTGGTATCAACTTTGTTGTAACAACTATCAATCGCCGTGCACCGGGTATGACCCCATGGCGCATTCCGTTAGCGGTTTGGTTTATTAATATTGCGACAGTCATCTTTATGTTTTCGGTAGGACCCTTAGTTGCCGGAGCGTTTATGTTGTTGTTTGATATTACACTTGGTACCGGATTTTACGACCCTGCTCGCGGAGGCGACCCAATTTTATTCCAACACTTGTTTTGGTTTTTCGGTCATCCGGAGGTATATGTATTGCTATTACCATCGCTTGGTGTGTTAGGTGAGATTATCCCTGTGTTTTCACGTAAACCTCTGTTTGGATATAAGAAGATTATCTACTTAGCGTTGCTATCGGCAGTATTATCGGTAGTAGTGTGGGCGCACCACCAGTTTATTGCAGGTATTGACCCACGTATGGCAACATTCTTTAGTATTGGTACTATTCTCATTTCCATTCCATTTGCAGGGATATTCTTGGCATTTATGGCAACGCTTTGGGGTGGTAAAATTAAGATAACCTTACCTATGGCTTGGGCACTTGGATTTATCGGCTTGTTCCTAATTGGTGGATTAACCGGATTGTTCTTGGGGTCTAATGCGTTTGATATTTATGCGCACGATACATACTTTGTTGTAGCACACTTTCACTATACTCTGTTCCCGGATATTTTCTTTGGCTTCTTTGCAGCTTTCTACTTCTGGTTCCCAAAGTTTACAGGCAAAGAGCTAAAGAAAGGTTTAGGATACCTCCACTTCTGGTTAACGTTTATCTTTTTTAACAGTACATTCTTCTTACTGTTCTTTAATGGTTTAGGCGGTCAGCACCGTCGTATCAATAACTACGATTTGTTTAGCAACATTAATATCGAACCATATATCACATTTGAGAAAATTGCTACCATAAGTGCTATTTGTTTAATACTATCGCAAACATTGTTCATCTATAATTTTATTGTTAGTTGGAGAGCCGGTAAAAAAGCTGAGAAAAATCCTTGGCAGGCAAACACTTTGGAGTGGGTTGCAGATTCACCTCCACCTCACGGTAATTTTGAGACTGTTCCAACAGTGTATCATGGTGCATACGAGTACAGTTTGCCTAATATGGAAGCAGACTTCTTACCACAAAATGTTCAAGCAGAGTAATTATTCACGTAACGATTAACGTAAACACATGGAAAATCAAAGATCACTTTCTGTTCCCATTATCAGAGTACCGCAAGGCAGGTTGGCAATGTGGGTACTTATTGCTGGTGAGTTAATGATATTTGGCGGACTCATTGCATGTTATCTGTTGTACAGATTGCGCTACCCAGAGTGGGCAGACCAAGCTGCACATACTTCTACCTTAATTGGTGCGTTGAATACAATTGTTCTGTTAACAAGTAGCTTCACCGTTGTTAAAGCACACGAAGCTGCAAACAAAATGGATCTGAAAAAAGTTGTGCTTTGGCTTAGTGTTTCAATTGGTGGTGGTTTGTTATTTCTAGTGAATAAAGGAATAGAGTACACAACCGAAATCAGTCATGGCTTTACATTCTCTAGTCCGCACTTACAAGCAGGTGGCGATACCATTGGTTCGTTGTTTTGGTCGTTTTATTTTTTCATGACCGGTTTACACGGTGCACACGTTATTGCCGGAATGGTAGTTATGTTCCTTGCGTTATTGAATGCACGCAAGGGCAAAAACTTACATCGTGTTGAATTAGCCGGTATGTATTGGCACATGGTTGATTTAATCTGGATATTCCTCTTCCCATTATTGTACATTGCTAAGTAATATCACATCAGAAACTAACATTATAGAATTATGGATACACAACACATTTCCCAAAACGATGCAGTTCATTTTCCTGAACCGGCAACTGATTACCACGGACATCCCAATTATCTAAAAGTACTGATTTTCTTATTCGGATTTTTTGCACTCAGTTTGGTTGTTGGATACTTCCCATTATCACTTGTAACGGTAATTGTGATTTTTGGAACTGCGCTATACAAAGCCACGTTGGTAGTTAAAAACTTTATGCACTTAAAGTACGAACCCGTTCTTATTTGGATAGCTGTAATCGCTGTATTCTTTTGCCTAATTGCATTTTTCTTTGGTGTATATCCTGATATCACCGCTGCAAAATTAGATGTTGTACCAAGATAATTTCACTATATGGATAGCACAGTAACATTAGCAATCGAACAACCCAAACGAGCAATTACAAGTGGAGTGTTAGGGATGGTATTTCTGCTTGCAACTGAAACAATGTTGTTTGCTGGGTTCATCAGTTCATTTATTGTCAATCGCTCAACAGTATCGGTGTGGCCACCGGTTGGGCAGCCGCGTTTACCAATCGAGATAACGTTTATCAATACGCTTATACTATTAGCAAGCGGCGTACTCTATACTTTGTATGCTCGTACATACAAGGCGGGCAAGGGCAGTGTTACCGGCATTACACACTTACTTGGTGCAATAGCATTAGGTGCTACATTTGTTTCCATTCAAGGATACGAGTGGGTACAACTCCTTAGTTTTGGGCTTACCTCAAAATCAAATTTATATGGTGCATACTTCTACATGATAATAGGAGCACATGCAGTACACGTTATGGTAGGATTAACGTTACTAGTATATCTCTTCTTCTTTGTAAAAAGCAACAAAACATTCGAACGAATCAGCGATAAAATTACTATAACCGGATTGTACTGGTTCTTTGTTGTTGGTATTTGGCCTTTACTGTATTACCTTGTTTATATTTCATAGTCACGTTGTATGAAAAACATTCCCGTCCTGATTCTCGTAATGGCATTTGTACTTCACCCCGAGGTATTAACGGCATGTCCATTATGCCAGGGCGGGCAAGGTGTTTCGCAGCAAACTATAGCTGCATATAAAGGAATCACACTGTTACTTGCGCTACTTCCAGTTGTTGGTGCCGGTGGTATCTTTTACTGGATATACAACAAGTACAAACGCTTTGAACAATAGTTTTTTTGCTAACGCCGGATGGCTCCACACAACACACACATTCCTCATCGCCACTTGCCGGAAAATACCTTCAACATCTATACAACCTTCAACCACTTTGTAATCTTTATCGTTTAGATGTTGCTACGTTTGGCAAATGCAATGATGTGCCCATCAGGGTCGGCAATGTACCCAACGTCATCGCCCCAGTTCCGAGGTTGTACATCACTTACTAACGTAGCACCTGCCAGAAGCGAGCGTTGCATATCCAGTATGGGATCAGTACTATCCACATACAACTCACACCGAGGAATCCCTGTGCCTGTTGCCGGATGTGGAGTGTTACCTTTGAGTATTGTTGCAATTCCACTCTCAGGCATCAATCCCAAAATCAGGTTGGGCTGTAGTGTAAACTCCGTCATACCTTCTACATAAAGTGTGGGTTGTTGTTCTAACATTGTAGAATAAAATTCGGTACTGCGTTGCTGATGCGCAACATATAAAATGATTTCAAAGCGTGAGATGTTCATACATCAATTATAAATCAAGTAACAGTAATAATCGGTATTAACGCTCAGTGTGCGTGTGTACTCTCCCGCAAAAGTACGGATATATTGTTAACAGCCTTTGGTGCGGTCAGGCGATAGCAAAAAATTATTCTACCGGAGTCTCTATGGTAATTTGTACAGTTCGTGAATAGAAGCGTCCTTCGGGAGTTGCGTTATCGTACAGTGGCTCGGCACCACCCACGCCCTGCGCCGAAGTATCTGGAAGTTTAAGCAAACGGGAAATCTCCTTTGCACGCCGCTCGGAGAGTTTTTGGTTGTACTCTTCTAAACCATACTTATCGGTGTAACCACGCACTGTAACTGTTGATGTTGGTTGTATCTGAGTTTTGATAACATCCAGTATGCGTTGGTTACTTGAGTTTACATCGCTCTCGTTGAACTTGAATACAATAAGCGAATATTTTTTAAGCACAAATTTTTGAACGGTGTTTTGCTGAACCGTAACTGGTTGTGATTCTGTGGTTACCTCGGTTCCTTTGTTGTCGCGTATGGTGAGCTTGCAAACCAATGGCGTTCCAACATCTGGGATTGGTATTGAGCGTTCATCCCATTTTTGATTGATGACATGCGGAAGCGAATCTTTGCCGGTTATGGAAGCGAGTTTCTTTGCGCCTTGTGTTAACGCTAACTCCCATGATTTTACGCCTGCTTCTGTGGCAACATCGGCAGTAAATCCCATGCTAATATTGTTGAGTGTTTTAGATGTATCCTGAAACACAAGTGGTTCGTAGAGAGTTAAATCGTTGAACTGAACTTCTACTCGTCGGTTTTCCTCTTCACCTTCTTTGGTTGTAACATTTGATTGCACTTCCGGTAAGTTGCGGGCAACTATGCCAATACGTTTGGTATCAATCTTCCAAATGTTTACAAGGTAGTCGCGTATTGTTTCTGCTCGCTTGCGCGAAAGTTCAAGGTTTCCTTTTTCGGTGCCTGAATTTGAGTTACAACCAATTAATGTGATTTTAGATTTTGATTGTCGCAACCTGAAACCAAGTGTGTTAAGTGAGTTGTAATAAATGCCAAGTGTTCCTTTCCCTTCAAGTTGTGCAGGGCGGTACGATGCCGCTTGCGTCTCATCTAATTGTGTATAGCGTTCTGCAATTGCAGCCGATGAACTATCAAAGAAAATGTAGTTCATCATTGCAAACATAGTTGTTGCTACAACGTTTGTTACAACTACTGTATCAATTGGTTTTCCGTTTTGACCTGTAAGTTTTATCTCTAATGGTTTAACAACCTCAAGTTTTGCAGGTGGCGGTGGTGGTGGCGGTGTTTTAACTGCGATAATTACCTTTGGTGTATCAATTACAGGTGGCGGTGGTGGCGGAAGTTCCGGAAGTTTATCTACTGAGTAATATGAGTATTCAATTGCAATACCGGCACGGTAACTTTGTACCGTCCACGGTGCAGATGATATGATGTTTCCAAGAGTTGGAGAGTATGATACAGATGGAACCAAATGCCATTTGTTTGATGTACTAACGGAAATTCTGTATGATACACCAAGTTGTAACGATGGCAATAGTGAATTTGCTAACGGTAAACTACCACTGCGTTGGTTACGTAACTTACTGCCATTAATAAACACGGCCGATGATGGCGAAAGTATTTGTTCCTTTTGTATAAACGTTGGTGATAGCACAAAGCCAAAGCCAAAACCAACATTTGCTTGTAGTTCGTTCCAAACCCGCATGCGTGCAATTGCTGAGATATTCAATACAGGAATAGATGCTGCAATAGTATGTTCAAAGCTCCCTTGCAATACCGAACCATCGTCATCCATTGTTTCCGGTTCGAGTGTTTTTAGCGTTCCGTTGCGTTGGTTAAAAGCCGATTCAACACCTATACACAAATCATCGTGTAAAGCAATTGGTAATAACCACTGCGCTTGTAAATTAATACCGGTACCTGTTCCATTTTCGTAACCGGGGCAACACGAAGGCACGCCTTCTAAACCATTTAGTTGTGTTGAGTGATTGTTAATACCAAACGCCCCGCCACCGTTTACATGCCAACGCAAGTGGGGAAGTGTATCTTGTGCAACAGATGGCAAATACAAGCAAACAATACACGCTATGGTTAAGAGTACTCTCATTATTTTTTGACGATAAACTGATGTGAGAGAATTTGCGTTGGCGTGCGAAGAATCAAAAAATATTCACCGCTTGCAACATTGCTTACATCTGCCTGAATAACGTGTTCACCAATTCTGGCATTCTGTTCGGAATATAGTTGCGTTGCAACCCTGCCATGTAAGTCAACTAACGCCAATGTGGTTTCGCCAACTTCACCAAGTTGAATATTTACTGTTGTAGAACTTACTGCCGGGTTAGGAAACGCATTAAGAAATGCTGTTGGCTTAACTGTGTACACTAATCGTGTTGTATCACCTTCGTGGCATATTCCGGTAAAATCTATTCTTCCATGTTGTACGCTTATATCTGCTTTGGGTGCTTCAATCCAACGGAATGATTCTATTACTAACGGCGAATACACATCATTCCCCAGTTTGGTTAAAAAGGGAAGTGTTATGAGTGTATCGTTTGTTCCAAGTTTGCCAGTCACAGTTATTCTGCAAGAATCGTTTGAGCGATTACACTGATATTGCGTTGATGATAACACGTGTGGATTATAGCGTATTACTGCTTCAAAAGTTTTTGCCTTGACGCGTTGCAAATCTTTCGATTGAAGTAAGATGAGCGGGATGTGTACATTTACGCCAATATCTGCAACAACACTTGGAATCATAACAAGCGATGAACCATTAGGTAAACCAAACAGCGATTTTACCCCATACCAAAATCCAATGTTATGGAGTTGTTGCGCATTACTAACTCTTCCAATGGCACTTTGCCCAACGGTAGAATTCATCTTCATCGAGTCGGATTGCGCGTAACGTCCGGCATTACTTATTACCGAGCGTTTAAGTGTTTGTGCCTTCAACTGCGTTGTGGTAACAACCAAACACAAAACAAACACAACACAACATAGAGTAAGTAGCACATTTGTTTTTGCTACCGCAGAGCGCACCAATCCTTGTGTGTTGGCAGTGCCATACATCGGCGCAACAGGTCCGCAGTGCGTCGCAAAACGCTTGGCGCGGACTGAGTTGCCGCGCAGTTGCGGTTGCTTCGGCAGTGGAGGGGTACCCATATTTATATTCTGATTATTCATGGTAACCCTTAGTGCAATACTCTGAATAAACGTTGTGCTGTTGTGTTGCTACATTGTAAGTTGGCAACGTACCAACCGCTGTTGAAATCTTGTACGCCAACTTCTACTTCGTAATCGCCTTTGTTCATTGGTACGTTTTGCAACGCTGTGTGAATTGTTTCGCCCGATGATGTTACGATGGTTAGAGTGATGTCGGTTTTGAGTTCTGTGTGGAACTTAATAACAACCGTTGATGAAGCCGGGTCGGGCACGATTGCCACAATGCGTGCAAGTGCATCGTTAACTTTTGTTGTTGTTGCAGGTTGTTCCTGTTGTACGGTGTTGCTTTCCAACCGTTGCAGACGAGATTCTAATTGAGCATTTTTGTTTTCGAGTTCTTTAATGCGCGATTCTTGCTGCTCGTTTTGTTTGATAAGTTGTTGCGATGAATACAATGCAACACCTGCTACATCGAGCGCGGCAAGATACTTGTGGCTTTCTGCATTATCTAAAACACCAGTGCCAAATGCCTCGCGGAAGTCTTCGGCAAAAGGTGATATGTGATACTCTTGTGTTTTTTTGTAGAACCAACCACGTAAATCTAACCCTTTTACTTTTTGTAACATCGATGCGCTATCGAGCGTTGCAAATCTATCTTTAAATGTTCGTGAAGAACCATCCGTCCAAACCCCACCAGTTGTAAGGCGCGCACCATTTCCGTTTGTTGTATTTGTACCCACGTGAATAGGGAAGTCTAGGTCCTCACGGTTTACACCAAAGAATCCATCGTTAGTTGGCTCGAAGAAATAGACTCGATAATTTTCGGTAACAGTTGGGTCAACCGAATTACCAAAAGTAAAGTTGTACAAACCGTTTGCTGTGCTACCAAACCCGCCAACTATTGAGTATGAGGCGGAAGCTGTGTTCCCATTTCCGCCAAGTACTGTTGAATAGGTTGCGCTAGCAGTATTGGAACCTCCACCTATTATACTAGCATATGATGTACTAGACAAATTACCGTTACCACCCAACACAGTAGAATAGCTACCAGAGGCAGTGTTGCTATACCCTCCGGTAACAACTGAATACAAACCGCTTGCCGTATCTATATACCCGCCTGCAACTACACTGGCAAATCCACTTGCATAATTTCTATAACCGCCACCCACAGTTGCATCGCTATTTGCAGTTGAGTTCTGGTATCCTCCGGCAATGGTGTTATAAATTGCTGAAGTTGAATTACCAGTTCCACCACCAATAACACTGTACGTACCACTAATAGTATTATCAGCCCCACCTCCTATGAAACCGTGGATGCTTGAAATAGTATTACGATTACCACCGGCAATAACTGATGTATCTGCCGATATTGTATTGGTATTACCACCGCCAACAAATGAATAATCACCACCGATAGTATGATTGTAACCACTTACAATTCCGGAGTAGGTTACAGTGTTGATTGAAGAGAACCGTGAGTTTACAATAGTATTGTAATCTCCTATAATTGTATCTGCATACCCCGCGCCCATAAAGCCGTAATGGCCTTGTAACAAGTTAAGTTCGCCTGCACCAATCATTGAGTAGTGTGCAAAGCTACCGCCAGTTTGGAACTTAATGCGGTTGGCGTAACCCGTACCTATTATCGAGTACCCAACACTATCCATAACATTGGATTGTCCGTTGGTAATAGTACTATAAATGCCTTTAAGCGAATTACCATATCCAGTACCAATGATGTTGAAGTCGTTTGTGGTTTCATTACCTGAAACAAACGTGAAACCATTAGCTGCAATTGAATTAAAATATCCACTTGTAATTGTACTGTAGGTCACATCGTTGTCAATATTATTGCCTTGTCCATTTGCAATAAAACCGAAGTGGGAAAGCGAGTCGATGGTATTAGAATTGCCATTCAAAATCGTTGCATTAAAGGCTCTGCCTTTATTTCCAGCACCGGAGGCAATAAAGCCGCCCGACATAGAAAGATAGTTCTCGTGTCCGGCAAGGATTGCAGAATGCTGACCTACAAGTGTATCGTTATAGCCACTGCCTATGGTAGAAAAATCAACGGTAATAAGGTGGTTGTATCCATTAAGGATATTGGAATAGGAGGCATTGCTAATCTTATTATTGTAACCATTACCTATGTAGTCATACTGGTCATTGACCGCATCAATTTTATTTAAGTTGCCACTAAGAATAGTGCTATAGCCGATTGTGCTAATGGTGTCTGTCCAGCCTGCCCCAATAAAATTAAGCCAGCCATATGTCCTATTTCCATAACCTGTTATAATTGCGCTGTAATTCCAGTTTTGACTATATCCAGTATTTTTAGTTCGGGCAATTGTGTTCTGATAGCCACCAACAATCACTGCACCTTCGGCTGTTGTATCTATAGTATTACTATACCCGCTTCCAATAAAAGAGTATGGCGAAGATTTTTTTATACTATGAAGAGCACCTGCACCTATGAATGAGTAGGTTGAAGTGTTGCCTATGCTTTGAGTAATACCTGATCCAATAAATGAATAACTGGAACCGATACCTATGCTTAGAGTATTTCCTGCACCGATAAAGGAGTTACCGGAACCATTACCTATGCTTAGAGTATTTCCTGCACCGATAAAGGAGTTACCGGAATTGAAACCTATGTTCATGCCACCACCAGCACCAATAAAAGCAGCATTAGATAGAGTATCTATTTTTTGCAAGATTCCACTACCAATGAATGTTTGAGATGACCTTGTGCTGTCAAACTGACCTGTCCCAATAAAAGCATCATATAGTCCAGATACATAACAAGAAGTTCCCGTAAGTATAACGCCATAGAAGTCGTTATAAATTTGGTTAGCAATACCACTTCCAATTAAACTTCCATATGAGCGAAGTTGATTATTAACCCCATTTAGTATTGTAGAATAGTTGTCAGGTAAAACTCCAAGGGATGCACTATAAGTATAAATGGAAGGATTTATAGGCTTCAAAATAGCATTACCCGTTCCACTAGTAATTAAATCATGCCTGATATTCTGGTTAATGGTGTTACCGTAACCATTTACGATGGTAGAATACAACCCCATATTGCTATTACTGTAGCCATTAACAACAGTTGAATATAATGTATCAGCTTTGTTGTCGTTGCCGGATAGTATTGCTGAATACATTCCGGATGCTATTTGATTTGCAACCGTTCTTGAGTGTTGCAAATCCACAGCGTTAAAACCTCGTTTATTACCACCAAAGATATTTCCGTTTGCTGCATCAAGGGTAAAAGCACCAGCTCCCTTTGGCGAAAACACAGCATCAATATCTGTTGCTGTTCCGTTTGCTTTTAGAATTGAATTGAAACGTACAGAGTTAGGTGCGGTGCTATCTTGCCACGCAAAAAAACCATCAATATTCGAAACAGAAAAACTTGAAGGATTCGACCAACTCATTACTCCTGCTGTTGAGCTGCTTAAAACTTGTCCATTGGTAGTTGGTGCGGCTGTTGGTAATGTATACGTCACATCTGCCGACTGCACTCCGGCCTTAAATGCAGTATAGTTCGTTCCGGCAGCAGGGAAGTCTCCATCTGCCGCTTGTGCTTCAAAAAATTTTAGTTCGCTTGCTGTGTTGTCCGTATTTCCAAGCCAGAGATCAACGTTACCAAAGTATGCTGTTTTAGGTTCATTTATAAACACACTATCTGGACTGCTCGGATTCGTTCCTCCGTTAAAGCCAAATGAGCCATCAGCCAATGACCCGAATCTCAATCTATACCCCCCAGGAACCGATGAAAAATCGGCTGTAGAGTTATTCCAATAACCACCAACCGTGCTAACAAACCCACCGGAAACATTAGTCAATCCACCTGTGACAGTAGAACCAGAGCCACTTGCTGTGTTTAATGCACCACCAGGTATTACTGAGTTCGCACCACTTGCTGTGTTGATAGATCCTCCACCAACAGTTGAGTTCTGACCTGATGCAGTGTTTACTTGACCTCCGGCTATTGTAGAATTTTGTCCAGATGCTACTTCTGACGAGCTACTTCGTAATAATTGCATGTCAACCGCCCATTGGCCTCTAGGGTTACCACCAGTTGCCGTTCCATCTGGTTTGTTAACAACAAGAGCACCGTTACCTTTGGGAACTAAAGCTAATGTAATGTTCGCAGTGCTACCGTTATCTGCTCGAATAGCTACTGTGTTTATAGGCGGTGCCTCTAAATCATCAATAACAATTGCGCTGCCCTGTACGGTATCGCCTGTTGCATTATGATAACGGGTAAGTTGATTATCTGTAACTGTACCAAGTGTAACAACATCGCCGGTTGCATTGCTTGGAGTGCTCCACCCCAAGGTAACATTATTACCGCTAACGCCTGTTGCTGTTAAAACCTGATTTGTACTTGGCGTAGTACCGGGCAACGTCCACGTAATATCTGCTGTTTGAGTTCCAGCTTTTAGCGCGGTATAGTTGGTGCCTGAAGCAGGGAAAGCGCCAGTTGTAGATTGTGACTCGTAAAAACGAATGGATGACGCAGAGTTTTTTGTGTTGCCTAACCAAAAATCTGTATTACCAAAGTATGCGACACCTGCTTGAACAAGTGTAACAGTATCAGAAGCAGTAAATGGTCTGTGGTAAGCAAGGATACCTACGTTGTTGAGTTTCAGTAAACCTCCCCCTAACACAGTAGAACCAGGCATTGTAGTACTGCCATAAGCATCAATAATAATTCCACCAGTAGAAGTATTATTGCTTCCTCCTAAGATTATTCCGCCTGAACTTACACCGTTTACAACATTGTCTGCTCCACCTAAAGTAACTCCATAAGGGTTATCAACGATATTATCGCTGCCACCTAGCGCTACAGCATATAAAGATGAAGCTGTATTCCGATAACCGCCAACTAAGGCGGAATAATCACCGCTTGCAACTTGTGTTGCAGAAATTCTAGCAATCTGTAAATCAACTGCATTAATGCCGCGTGCATTTCCGCCTGTTGCTGCTCCGTCTGGTTTATCGGCTATCAAAGCTCCGTTGCCTTTGGGAGCAAGAACTAAGGAAATGTTTGCCGTACTACCATCATCAGCTTTAATTGTTACATTGTTTTGTGTTGATGTTGTATAGTCATCAATAACAATTGCACTTGATTGAATGGTATCACCACTTGTATTATGGTACCGTGTTAATTGATTATCAGCAACTGTACCTAATGTAATTACATCACCACTTCCACCTGCATCAGTACTTGGCTCCCACTGTGATGTAGTGTTATTCCATTTCAATACCTGACCATTTGTTGGAGCCGTGGATGCAACAGTTCTATTCTGCAACTTTACTACATTCGGGTTTGGATACGTTCCGCTCAAGTCTCCACCGGCAGCTCCGGATGCTGTAATTGTTGAAGGTATCCAAGCAGTGCCACTCCATACTAATGTTTGTCCGGACGTTGGGGCAGCACCAGATACATCTCTATTTTGAATCCTAACCACACTCGGGTTTGGATACGTTCCACTTAAATCACCGCCGGCTGTTCCACTTGCACTCACTGTTGAAGGCGTCCACGATGTTCCATTCCATACTAAAGCTTGCCCTGTTGTAGCAGACATTTGATTCAGCTTCGCAGACGTCACCGAGCCATCGGCTAACTTAGTTGTCGTCACATTGCCGTCCAGAATCTTTGCTGTTGTAATAGCGTTTACCGCGACACTTGGGTTAGGATACGTCCCTGTTAAATCTCCACCTGCCGAACCACTTATAGATACTGCACTCGGAGCCCACGCTGTACCATTCCACACTAATGCTTGTCCGGTTGTTGGTGCAGTACTCGATATGTCTCTCGTTTGTAACTTTACTACATTCGGGTTAGGATACGTTCCGCTTAAATCTCCACCTGCAGCCCCTGATGCTGTTATCGTTGAAGGTATCCAAGCAGCGCCACTCCATACTAATGTTTGTCCGGACGTTGGGGCAGCACCAGACACATCTCTATTTTGAATCCTAACTACATTTGGATTTGGATATGTACCGCTTAAATCTCCACCGGCTGTTCCACTTGTTGTAACTGTTGTCGGAGTCCATGCGGTTCCATTCCATACTAACGACTGCCCGCTTGTAGCTGACATCTGATGCAATTTTGAAGATGTTACTGAACCATCGGTAATCTTCGCAGTAGTAACAGCATTATTCGCTAGTTTTGCTGTCGTAATAGAACCATCCGTTACACCAATTGCACCGGCTGTTATATTAATCGCATCACCTGCTGTATATACATCACCATTATCTGTCGATGGTGTCCATGCCGTTCCATTCCATTTTAACACCTGTCCGTTTGTAGCCGACATCTGGTTCAACTTCGCAGACGTTACAGAACCATCCGCGAGTTTAGGAGTTGTTACATTAGCATCAGTAATCTTAACTGTCGTTACAGCATTGTTCGCTAGTTTTGCTGTCGTAATAGAACCATCTGTTACTCCAATTGCACCGGCTGTAATGTTAATAGCATCACCTGCGGTATATACATCACCATTATCTGTCGATGGTGTCCATGCTGTGCCATTCCATTTTAACACCTGTCCGTTTGTAGCAGACATCTGATTCAACTTCGCAGAGGTTACAGAACCATCAGCAAGTTTTGGTGTTGTTACATTAGCATCGGTAATCTTAGCTGTCGTAACAGCATTGGTAGCAAGTTTAGCTGTTGTGATTGAACCATCAGTTACGCCAATTGCTCCTGCTGTTATGTTAATAGCATCACCTGCTGTGTACACATCACCATTATCTGTCGATGGTGTCCATGCCGTGCCATTCCACTTTAACACCTGTCCGCTTGTAGCCGACATCTGATTCAACTTCGCAGAGGTTACTGAACCATCAGCAAGTTTTGGCGTTGTTACATTAGCATCGGTAATCTTCGCAGTAGTAACAGCATTAGTAGCAAGTTTAGCTGTTGTGATTGAACCATCAGTTACACCAATTGCTCCTGCTGTTATGTTAATAGCATCACCTGCTGTGTACACATCACCATTATCTGTCGATGGTGTCCATGCAGTTCCATTCCATTTTAACACCTGTCCGTTTGTAGCCGACATCTGATTCAACTTCGCAGAGGTTACTGAACCATCAGCAAGTTTAGGTGTTGTTACATTAGCATCGGTAATCTTCGCAGTAGTAACAGCATTAGTAGCAAGTTTAGCTGTTGTGATTGAACCATCAGTTACGCCAATTGCTCCTGCTGTTATGTTAATAGCATCACCTGCTGTGTACACATCACCATTATCAGTCGATGGTGTCCATGCAGTTCCATTCCATTTTAACACCTGTCCGTTTGTAGCCGACATCTGATTCAACTTCGCAGATGTTACAGAACCATCAGCAAGTTTAGATGTGGTTACATTAGCATCGGTAATCTTAGCAGTAGTAACAGCATTGGTAGCAAGTTTAGCTGTGGTTATGGAACCATCAGTTACACCAATTGCACCGGCTGTAATATTGATAGCATCACCTGCTGTATACACATCACCATTATCTGTTGATGGTGTCCACGCTGTACCATTCCACTTCAACACTTGTCCGCTTGTTGGAGCTGTACTCGATACATCACGTGTTTGCAGTTTAACCACATTCGGGTTTGGATATGTGCCACTTAAATCCCCACCTGCTGTTCCACTTGTACTTACTGTTGTTGGTGCCCAAGCTGTTCCATTCCACACTAACGATTGCCCTGTTGTAGCAGACATCTGGTTCAACTTTGCAGAGGTTACTGAACCATCGGCAAGTTTAGGTGTAGTTACATTAGCATCGGTAATCTTTGCTGTTGTCACAGCATTAGTAGCAAGTTTAGCTGTCGTTATTGAACCATCGGTTACTCCAATCGCTCCTGCTGTAATGTTAATAGCATCACCTGCTGTATATACATCTCCATTATCTGTTGATGGTGTCCATGCCGTGCCATTCCATTTTAATACCTGCCCGCTTGTAGCCGACATTTGATTCAACTTCGCAGAGGTAACAGAGCCATCTGCGAGTTTAGATGTAGTTACGTTAGCATCGGTAATCTTAACAGTCGTAACAGCATTGGTAGCAAGCTTGGCTGTTGTGATTGAACCATCAGTTACACCAATTGCACCGGCTGAAATGTTAATAGCATCACCTGCAGTATATACATCACCATTATCTGTCGATGGTGTCCATGCTGTACCATTCCACTTCAACACCTGCCCACTCGTTGCCGACATCTGGTTCAACTTCGCAGAGGTTACAGAACCATCGGCAAGTTTAGGTGTGGTTACATTAGCATCAGTAATTTTTGCTGTAGTAACAGCATTAGTAGCAAGTTTAGCTGTTGTGATTGAACCATCAGTTACACCAATTGCACCAGCTGTTATATTGATAGCATCGCCCGCTGTATATACATCTCCATTATCTGTTGATGGAGTCCACGCCGTGCCATTCCACTTTAACACCTGTCCGCTTGTAGCCGACATTTGATTCAACTTCGCAGAGGTTACTGAACCATCAGCAAGTTTTGGCGTTGTTACATTAGCATCGGTAATCTTCGCAGTAGTAACAGCATTATTCGCAAGTTTAGCTGTTGTGATTGAACCATCAGTTACGCCAATTGCTCCTGCTGTTATGTTAATAGCATCACCTGCTGTGTACACATCACCATTATCTGTTGATGGTGTCCATGCCGTTCCATTCCATTTCAACACCTGTCCGTTTGTAGCCGACATCTGATTCAACTTCGCAGATGTTACTGAACCATCAGCAAGTTTAGGTGTAGTTACGTTAGCATCGGTAATCTTAGCTGTTGTCACTGCATTGGTAGCCAGTTTAGCTGTGGTGATAGAACCATCGGTTACTCCAATCGCACCGGCTGTAATGTTAATAGCATCACCGGCTGTATACACATCGCCATTATCTGTCGATGGTGTCCATGCTGTTCCATTCCACTTCAACACTTGTCCATTTGTTGCACCTTTTTGTGCGATAGTTGGTGCAGGATATGTTCCTGTTAAATCACCGGAAGCGGTTGTTGAGTTTGTTATATCATTACTTGCATCTGTATCTCCTGTGTTGGTTACAACTCCAGCCGTAATGTTAATTCCAGTTCCGGCTGTATATGTTTGTCCGTCATCATTTGCAGGTTGCCATGATGTGCCATTCCACTTTAATACTTGGTTATTGGTTGCACCTTTTTGCGCCAATGTTGGGTTAGGGTATGTTCCCGTTAAATCTCCACCGGCAGAACCACTTGTTTGTGGCGTTACGGGTATCCACGCACTTCCGTTCCATCCTAATACCTGACCATTGCTTGCACCTTTTTGTGCTATGGTTGGATTTGGGTACGTTCCGGCTAAATCTCCACCTGCAACACCGCTGCTTCCTGTGTTTATGGTAACCGGTTCCCATGAGTTTGTTGTAGCATTAAACTGTAACAACTGTCCGTTGGTTGGAGTGGTTGATGATACATTTACATTCTGAATCTTCTCAACTTTAAGATTGTTAAACACACCACTTACATCTCCACCTGCGGTTGATGTTATGGTAACATCGTTTGTTGAATCAGCATCACCGGTGTTAAGTATCAACGCACCGTTTATAGAAATACCTCTACCTGCGTTGTACACCTGACCGTTATCATTATCAGGTTGCCATGATGTACCGTTCCATTTTAGTACCTGACCATTTATTGCACCTTTTTGTGCCAAAGCTGGTGCAGGGTAGGTGCCGGATAAATCACCTCCGGCAGTGGTAGCGGTTGTAATGTCATTGTTAGGGTCGGTATCTCCCGTGTTGCTAATTGTGCTGCCGTTTATTGATATACCTCCACCGGCATTGTATATCTGTCCGTCATCATTAGCAGGTTGCCATGCAGTTCCTGTCCATTTTAATACTTGTCCATTGGCAGCACCTTTTGGTGCTAACGTAGGATTGGGATATGAACCTGTTAAATCACCGTCTGCCGAACCGGATGGTGGTAGGGAAGTAGGAATCACTCCTGTTGCTAATTTGTTGGAGGTTATTGCGCCATTCTGAATTTTAGTTGTTCCTATCGAGCCATCTGCAATTTCTACGTCCGCACCGGTGGATGTAAGCGTCACTTTAATCGAACCATCGGTACTTGTTATGGTTGTTATTCCGGTTGATGTAGATGAGATGCGTAATGTATTTCCAACTGTACTAACCGTTGTACCACCTTCGCCAAGAATACTAATTCTACCTTGCAGGTTGTTTAGACTTAGTACAACGTTTTTGGCATTGTCGGAAATCTCATTTGCTATGAGCGCAGTATCGCTTGTTCTTGAGTGCCCGGCTACAGAAGCAGAATCACTTAACAAAGCTTTTGTTGCATATGTAGCAGAGTCTGCATTGATTGCTTTTAATGCACTTAATGCAAATGGAACACTTACCAATGGTACACGAGGTGTCATTTCTTGCTGACCTTCAATTTGCACCGATAACCAATACGGCTTATCAAAAGCAAGGTTAAGAAGAGTTTTGTTTCCTAAAATTGCATCAAACACACCTTGGAATGTAACAACGGTTTGTTGTTCAGCCCACAACTCATTTCCATTCGTTTCCGAATCGTACATTCTAAAGGTAACATTGTATTGTGCATCGGGCACGGGGTCGTTGTTTGGTAACGCAAGCGCACCCTGATAGTTTATGGTCTTGGGTATCTGCGCTGTTGCATCCATAGTAAATGCACAGAATAAAACCATGAGTGTGAACAACAATGTATAAAATGTACTTTTCATAAGTACTCCAAGTAAGTGAAATACAATTTTCTAATATCAATTCTGTTGGGCAATACCTTTTGCATCATAGCTATTACTATGAGTACAGAAAAGGAACACCCGCTCAGTTTAACGTGGTAAGAACGGTCTATCCAAGATTACAATTTACGTCCCTGACTAAACTACGGTAAGAGTAGAACTACGTAATTGAGTAGTTCTTTGTAAAAATAGGGCTATTTCATTCCGTTGGCAAGACATTCTTTAGGTAATTTTTCTAAGTCTAACAGATAGGTTTTTGCTAACGCAGGACGGCAGCGCCCCAATTCAATCAAAAACACTCATTTTGCCGATAAGAACCTCAACTTTCCCGGCTACCTTTATCATGGAGAAATAACAGTAAAAATGCCGGCGTAAACGATAAACACATTTTGCTTGCAGGGGGAGCTGTCCCGCAATACGGTGGTAGGTAAAAGCAGGTCATCAGGTGCGGTCGGGCGAAAGCAAAAAAAAGGTGTGCTGAACTACAACACACCTTTAACGTTGCAGGTAAAAATTAATATGCTTTGGCGAACAAAACGCGCTGTGCCGATGGCTTGCCCGAGTACACGCATACGCCTTGCTCTTGTGGGTTATCCAACGGAATGCAACGGATGGTTGCTTTGGTTGCATCTTTTATTGCTTCTTCGGTTTCCGGAGTGCCATCCCAGTGTGCGCTTATAAAGCCACCTTTGGTTTCCAGAACATTTTTGAATTCATCGAATGTATCTACGTTGGTGATATGTTCATCGCGATATTGTTTTGCACGGTTGAATAAATTCTGCTGAATTTCTTCCAGAAGATTAACCACATATTCTACAACAGAATTCATGCTGATAACAGTTTTCTCTTTGGTATCTCTGCGGGCAACTTCTACGGTGTTATTTTCAATATCACGTTTGCCAATAGCAATACGCACAGGAACGCCACGCATTTCGTACTCGGCAAATTTGAAACCGCTACGTTTGGTGTCGTCGGTATCGTACTTAGCACGAATACCACGCGACTTCAGGTTATCAAGAATAGAATTGGCAACGCCATCTACAACATCGCCTGTTGTTGGTATTGGAACAATAACAACCTGTAATGGTGCAAGACGTGGTGGTAACACCAAACCATCGTCATCGGAGTGCGTCATAATCAAGCCACCAATTAAACGCGTACTAACTCCCCACGAGGTAGCCCAAACGTACTCTTGTTGATTTTGCGAGTTGAGATATTTAACTTCGAATGCTTTTGCAAAGTTTTGACCCAAAAAGTGCGATGTACCTGCCTGCAATGCTTTACCATCTTGCATCAACGCTTCAATACAATACGTATCTTCTGCTCCGGCAAAACGTTCGCTTTCGGTTTTAACACCTTTAATAACAGGCATAGCCATAAAGTTTTCGGCAAAGTCTGCATATACATTTAGCATACGTACGGTTTCCTCACGTGCTTCTTCGCTTGTTGCATGCGCGGTGTGTCCTTCTTGCCAAAGGAATTCGGCAGTACGTAAAAACGGACGGGTGCGCATTTCCCAACGGACAACGTTTGCCCATTGGTTTATAAGCAATGGCAAATCGCGGTAGCTCTGAATCCAATCTCGGTACGTGTTCCAGATAATTGCCTCGCTTGTTGGGCGAACTACTAATTCCTCTTCCAATTTAGCGGCGGGGTCAACAATAAGTTTGCCTTTGTGTTCAGTATCTGCCTTTAAACGGTAATGCGTTACCACGGCACATTCTTTTGCAAAGCCCTCTGCATTTTTTTCTTCTGCTTCAAATAAACTTTTTGGTACAAACAACGGGAAGTACGCATTAACGTGACCTGTGTCCTTAAACATCCGGTCGAGCGCATCGCGCATGTTTTCCCAAATGGCATAACCTGTAGGTTTAATAACCATACAACCGCGCACAGCAGAGTTATCCGCCAACTGTGCTTTTTTAACAATATCCAAATACCACGCAGAGTAATCTTCCGCTCTTGGTGTTATTTCCTTTGCCATAACAAACTTTCTACTGCAAATAATGAAACGTACATAATCAACTACATACAAATGTACGAAGTTCGGCTGCAAGTACGGTATTTGCTATCGCGGGACGGCACCAAACGTTCTTGTACGGGCAGAATTTCTGCCCCAACTGCCTTTATACTGCCGGAGAGAAAGTTGAGTTATAACAATATATTCAGTCTTCTGAAACATAAGAGTTGTGGCTTTGTCATATTATGAAAACTCAATCTATGGATATGTTATGATTAAGCTACTTCCAATTGTTGTCACAATGCTGCTTTATTCTGAAACTCTGTTTGCCGATGGCAAGTCGTTCTTTCCCGATTTTAGCGTTAATGCAGGAGTCAAACTTGGGTATCAATGGAGTAAAAAAAGTAGTTTTATATGGGGTGTGGAAGTAAGTGCAGTATATAACAACAGAGTTAACTGTATTTATGGAATTGTACTTGATATGGATAAAGGTGACTTTGGTAGTAAAGTACATATTGGTGCGCAGGCATCAATACTGTATGGCGGTGCAGAGATTGGACCAACCTTTTTTACATTTAGAGATGGTAAAAAAGAAACAGGTTGGGGAATATCTATTTTTAGTGGTTTGTTATTATATCCCAACTATACATTCTCATTTACAAATACCGATGTCACCATCCACGAATTGGATTTGCTTATTAAATATCCTGCCTTTCAGTACTTTAAAACATATTAGAATAGTATTCTTCTAATTGTTACAATTACAGATTCAGTGTTGTTTTTTCATCAACACAGACCCGTTTTTGTTTTCAGAAACATACGTTCAGAAAAAAGCGGTATTTTCCCGCCGCCAGAGGGCGGGGTAATTGGTGCCTTTTGGTGCGGTCCGGCGATAGCAAATAATACAGTGAACCATGAATACTAATTCTGAACATCACGCCAGAGAATTGTTGCAAGAAGCAGAACAATGCTGGCAGAAAAATTTAACTCATGCCAAACGACTTCTTGAAGAAGCATTACAGGTTTCCTTACAGTTACAGAATGAACTTTTAACAGCGGATGTATTACTGCTGCGTTCTGTTGTGTTTGCAGATGCACGCGAACACGAAAATGCCGAGCGTGATGCAAGGTCTGCCTTACTTACTTACAAAGCACAAGGGAGTGAATTACAAATTGCACAGGCGCTAAAAGCAATTGCTACAACATACTCATACCGAAGTATGTTTGCGGAGTCTGTTGAGTATTGCAAACAGGTTCTTGAAATAGCTGAACGTTTGAATAATACTCCGTTGGTGATTGATATGTATGCGCGTATTGGTTGGGATAACCACAGCCAGAATATCTACGCCGAGGCACTTGAGTATTTTAATAAAGCACTTGCTTTAGCCAAAGAGATAAACGATGAAATGCGTATTGCCAGTTGTATGGCAGATATTGCAGCTGTCCTTACACGCACTGCTAAACTTGAAGACGCTATTGTGTATTTACAGAATGCCTTGGCAATCTATGAGAAGTTAGATGTTCAGCGAGGGAGAATGCGGTGTATAAGCGACCTTGCCTTAATTTATGCCCGGCTTCACGATTATGCAACCGCCCTGCAAATGAATTTCCAGGCGTTAGAAATTGCAGAGAAAATTCAGTTGACATATTCGCAAGCGGTAGCATTCACAAATATTGCTGTAGTGTATTACAACTTGTTCGATTTAGCGCAGTCGGTTGTGTACTTAAAGAAGGCTCTTGCAATACATGAACTAAACAACGACCCATTAGGCATAGCCACTAACCTAAGCAATATTGTTGTAATCTATACCGAGCTGAAAGATTACAATGATGCAATTGAATTTGCCGAGCGCGGTTTGGAGATAAGCAAGAAGATTAACTCAAAAGATTTGATTGCGCTTAATTATGCAAATCTATCTACAGTGTATGTTGGAGTCCGTAATTACAATAAAGCGTTGGAATGTGCAGAAGAATCGTTAAGAGTTCATAGAGAACTTGGATATACTGTAGGTGTGATAAACAGTTTAATTAATAAAGGTGCTGTACTGCAAGTATTGAATAAGTATAGCGAAGCAGAATCGTGTTTTACAGAAGTGTTACCGTTGCTACAAGAAGCACAAAATATCGAGGCTCAAACAAAAGTATATCTTGGTTTAAGTACACTATTTGCAACCAAGGAATGGAATAAGTATAATCCGGAACAAAGCGAAGCATGGTTGTTGGATGCAGAAAAAATCAATACCAATACTGTTGATAGAAACGATGAACTATACTACAAACTATCGGAGTTTTATGAGCAGAAACAAGAATATAATAAAGCGTTAGAATACATTAAAAAAGCTAATGCTATTCACAACGAAGTATTCTCCGGCGAGACGGCAAAGCAAGTATTAACACTACGAGCTGAGCGTGAACTTGCCGCTAAAGAGAAACAACGCTTGATTATAGAAAACGAAAGGGAAGTAGCACGTAAGGATGCTGAAATCTACCGCTTAGAAAAAATAGAACTTGCCGCTCGTAATAAAACAATTGAAGAACAAAACGAACAACTCCATATCAAACAACAGCAGCTGAATATTTCAAATAATAAACTGCGTCAGGCCATTGCCGATTTAGCTACTCTCACTGCATCGCGCAAAGCACGTACATACTTTATGATGTTCATGATTCTGTTGTTTGTATTTTCCGAAGTGGTGGTTGAGCCAATAATACAGTTTATCACCAGCTCGGTTATCGTTGGTATGTTGCTTCGGTTTGGAATTGGTTTGCTATTCCGTCCCATAGAAGCTTTTGCCGAACACTTGACTACTAAAAAACAACGCGAAGAAATTTTAGATACAGCTAAGTCTGCATAGTATGCTATCGCAAACCGCACCAAGCCTTGCATACCAGACAACCGTAGTGGTGCGGGAGAGAAGGGTAGTGTATACAGAAAGATGATATTCAGACATCACTAATAATTCTTCAATAGACCTTATTCAGATTATTGTATCCTCGTTTTAATAAACTCTTTGATTTGTTGTCGTTTCGATTTAGTAAGTGTAGTATTAATTTCAAGTGTTTTCTGGAGATATAATTGTAATGTATTATCTAAACTGGGATATAGTTCTATTATACCCCAAGAGCAATTTTGTGCAAGTAGATAGTCTAGTAGCTCTTTATGTAACGAAGGCATTTTACTCTTTTCGTTAAGTTGATGCCGTATTTCAAGTACTGAATTAGCCCAATACCCTTCAGGAACTAATACTTTTAAGCGACTCAAACTTTCAGAATTGATTTTAGGGTGAATCATTGCATAAATCCCAATTGCATTCTGAATAATATCAAAGTAGCTATGATTGTTATTATAGTGCAATGCCAGATTCTCAAATTCAGAGATACAATCCACTTCGGGTAACTCATTAAGAGAGTCACAATAGTTTGCCAACGCTTTGTAGTAAACAAAGTCTATTCTGGAATCTTCAAATTCAGTAAATAAATCGCGTAAATAAATCAACTCATCATTTTGTAATTCTGCTATCTTTTTGTCAAAGATTCTTTTTAGTGCATTTCGGTAAAACTCATGTTGTTCCATATTCTTTGATGAAGTAATTACAAAGTTCTACCATATCATTCTTATAACATTCTTCTGCTGTTGAAATTTTATAGAGTTGCTTCTTCAACGACAGTTCGTGCCAAAGTTTGTATTGTTCCGGCGAAGGTAAACAATCAGTTTCAGATTCAATACACCTAATACTATCCCAAATTTCGTTGTTCTTGACGTTAAAGCATATATATGCAGAATAGAATATTCTTATACATGTAATAAAATCAACTTCACCACGAAGATATTGTCCTGAAGTATTAACTAACTCCAAGGAAAGTGCTGATATATGTTCATTCTGATCCATTTTATACTTATAGATTTTGGAGGACTCTCCGGCATAGGAACTTGTTGGTGGTACTTGCCGCCCGGTGCCGTCACGCGCCAGCATATAATTATTTCTTTGTGATAAACGTTGCAATATCATCGAGAAGGATATCCGCAACATGACCTTCGGCTTGGTATTCCGTAGGTGTGGATTTGCCGGTGCCTTCCATAAACAAATGGTTGAGTGTTGGGTATAACTTTTTGGTGATGTTTTTACGGTTACCCCAGTAGGTATCCCATGCTTTGTAATCGGTTGTTGTTACCTGGTAGTCGCGCTCGCCTTGTGCTATAAAAAAGCGTACCGATTGCGGTACGTTTTGTCCGTGTTTGGGATTCAGCATCTCTCTTAACGAGAGCCAATAGTTGCCCGGTAAATTAAGCGGCAGTGTTTCCGGTGATGTGTTGGTTGTTAGTGTTGGCGACTTAGCCGCTTTAACTCGTTTTTCAATTACCTGAAGTTGTTTCTTGGATTCGGCATCAGTGCCTAACAAGTATTTCATTTGGTCTAAGATTACATCTTCTAACGGGCGTGGTGAACCGGCAAGTATAATTGCACCGGCAATGTTTGTTGCTTTAGCCGAGATATACGGTGCGCACATACCGCCAAGTGAGTGACCGCACAAGTACACAGCATTGGTATCAACTCCTTGCATTGTTTTAGCAAATTGTAGTGCGGTAATGGCATCGTTAATGGTTTCATCGAAAACAGTTATGCCATTGGTGTCGGTTGAGGCATCGTTGGCGTACATAAAGGTGCGTTTATCGTAACGGATTACACCAACTCCGCGTTTTGCCAAACCAAGAGCAATATCGCGGAAAGGTTTGTTTGGACCTATTGTTTCGTTTTTATCGTTAGGACCCGAACCATGCACTAATACTACAACAGGGAAGTTCGTTTTACCAACGGGCTTTGTATAGATTCCTGTTAGGGTAAAGTTGCCGTTTGTAATTGCAATAAGTTGTTCGTTCACGAATGCGTTGTTTACAAGAGCTTGTTCAATTTTTTCTTTGGGTCGGTCTAAAAAGAATCCGGCTACTTTACCATCAGTTTGGAGGGTTACTCTAAACGTAACACTCGCTTTTTCAAATTCTACCGGAACTGCGTATATGGTAAAGGTATCGCGGGTGGAGCTGGTGATGTCATCGCTAATGGATTTTATAGCACCATTCATTTGTTCAATGCTTTGCATGCTTAATTTTATTTTTTCTTCCGTTACCAATTTTGCAAAACCCGGAGAGAAAAATCCGAGACTCTCTTTGTACTTTTTATCTTTTAGATGTTCAATTAATGCTTTGGCTTGTTGTGGAGTGTTCTGGGCAAATAGCGATGTAGAGAAGAGTACACCGAATATTACGAGAGTAATTTTGGAAACGGACTTCATGTCTGGTACCTTGTTAGTTCTGAAATTATGTTGCAATATATTGAATGATTAATCATACGCACAAGGATTTGTCCCGCAAGTGGATTGATTTATTGGTAACAAATGCCCGGTGCGGAACTGCGACAGCAAAAGAATATTTATTGATGACATATACAGAACAGAGATTCTATTGTGTATTTTCGCGTGTGAAAGAATTACTCACCGCAGAAAAACAGGAATGGAATCCGTACTTAGCATCTCGTTTAATAAAAATCGCACGTATGTTGTGCAGGCACAATATGCACCAAAAGGATTGCACGTAACGCATATAGATGTTATCCGCGACCCTATTGATGTTAGCACCGATGCGGTGGTTGAGTGCGAAGGTGCATTTGCTTTATTGCAGACGTTAACCGAGTTGCCATCTAAGCCGCACCATGTGTATATTACGTTACCAACCGATGTAATGATGATTCACACAATGCCTGCTGTGCCGTTTACTTCTGCCGATGAAGTGCGCGATATGGTTACGTTAGAAATTATTCAACACGCGCCCGAAAAAAATCTTGATGATTACGCAGCTGAGTTCTACACACTTACCCCGCGTCTGGATGGAAGTGAAATTATTGTTGCCGTATTAACCGAGCGCACTGCAATAGAGCGCGTACAAAAATTGTTAACGCCGGCCGGCTTACAGCTTACATCTACTATTGCACGTCAGTTTGCCGCCCATGCGTCGTTCCGGTATAATTATCCGGAATGGAGTACAAAGGCAATTGCGGTGTTTGGCATTACCGATAACCATATTGAAACAAGTGTGTTGAACAGGGGAGAGTTATCGTATTATAATTCGGTTCCGTTTGCCCATAGCGGTAGCATCAGCGATATATGCGATTCTGAAATTGAAAAAATTCTTTCGGCGTATGCTCCGTTTCTCGACGGATGTTTTCTGTATGGCGATGATGTTACCAAAGAAATTCTCACAGCTGTGCAGTTGCGTCTGGCAGGACTGTTACCAAGTATAGAACGCCTGAATGGTTTCCGCATGACTACTACATCGTTAGACTCACGCCATAAAGAGTATTGCACCCGCATGGCACATGTGTATGTACCCGGCACCGGTGCCGTAATTCCGCAATTCCATAAACCAACCTATATATTAGATTCTGCTGTTGGTGTGTGATATTTTTCTTGCCGGAAGCTCCAAACCACAAACAATAAAGGCGTGTTTATTCAACACGCCTTATCGTTGTTTTTGCATGGGCAGAACCTTTTACAAGGAACTACCGCTTATCGTTTAGGCTAATCCGCTTTTTTGTAAAAGCTCTTTGCCTTGCTCGTTACCAGCCACAGATGCTTGCTCCCACGGTTGTAACGTTGGATACACCTCGCGGAATAATGAAATAGCTTCTTCTTCTTTACCGCGTTTAAGACGATAAACTGCCAATCTTACCGAACCAAACTTGTACAATGGATTAACAACCGGAATCTCTTCCATTAAAGAATCAGCGAGTTCAACATTGCCATCTTGTTCGTAGTATCCAGCTAACCTGATACGAGCACCAACATAACTATGCTTTGCTCCAATAGCACGGCTACACCAATGTTTTGCCGTTTCAATATCGCCAAGCTTTTCGTAAATGCCTGCTAACGTATACATGGTTGTTTCATCGTCGGGAAACATTGCCAAACAACGTAAAGCGGCTTCGCGGGCTGCTTCGTGGTTACCCATTACCGTATGGTATCTCATCAACAAATTATAATTAGAAGGCAGTTCGGGATGCACTTCTAACAGCTTATGAATTACAGGAAGTACATCTCGTTCTAAATCTTGATCCATACCCGTTTGTTTCAGATACATCAACATTCCGCAATAGCTTCCCCATTCTGGCTGTCCTTCGTTAGAGAAACGTTCAGGAAATGTTTTAAGAACCTGATATGCATCATTTGTTTTTCTACGCCAAGAATACGCATTGGCGATTGCCGCTTGGGCATCAAAGGATTCATCCTGTTTTGCTTCTTCAAGCCATTGGTCAGCATCTTCGTCTGTTTTAGCAACTGCCGCCATCCATGCGCGTGATACAGCTGATTTAGTTGCGGCATATCCATCCTCTAATGCTTTCTGTCCTTGTTCATCGGGTACCTCAGCCGAACGGAAACAAACAAACGACCACGTTAAGTAGGGTTCGTAGCTTGCAGCCGGCTCAAGTTCAATAGCACGTTTTGCAAAGGTTAAAGCAAAGTTTAACCTGTTTAGCGTTTCCAAGGTATCTGCTACTTCCATAAGAACTTTTGCATTGTTCCAGTTAGCATATCCTTTTTCTATAAGAGATAAGATTGTAATCATACATCATTATATTAGTGTATTACAACTACTTTTTGAGTTGTAATTGTTTTACCCGATTGTAAGCGAACATAGTAAACACCGCTTTCTACATTCTGTGTATTCCAGTTAAGCGAATGATGTCCTGCATCAAATTGTTGTTGTGCCAACTGTTCTACAAGTTCACCGCTTGCATTAAATACATCAACAGTAACAATGGCGGAATTTGTTACAGTAAAACCAAGTGTTGTTGTAGTTGTACTTGGGTTAGGTGATATGGATGTATTGTTTGTGTTTACAGATTCTTCTTCAACCGGAGTTGGGTCTTGCGTCCACTTAGCTAAGTTTACACTGGATTTCTCGCCGGCAGCACCAAACTGTCCGCCAAAGTACATACCGCCAAATGCAGGAGCCATAGCAAACACATTGTTTCCATCAATTCCGCTGCCTAATGCATACCATTTCTTTCCCGGAATGTGGTAACGAGCAACATGTGGAGCGCGAATACCACCTATAGTATCAAACTGACCGGTAACATACAGGAACTCACCATGACGTAGAAAACGTGTGATTTGACCATTTGCATTCCCAACAGAACTCCATTGCTTGGTTGTTATGTTCCACACAGCAATATTACGAATAGCCTGAGCACCAATAGCTGAAAAGCGACCTCCTATAAATACATTGTCATCTGCAACTGCAACTGCCTGTACAAACGGTCCGTTATTAAAACCACCACCGCCGCCGCCACCTTGGCGTACAGAAAGTGTATCTGTTCCTAAGGTTTCCCACGCTGTGCCATTCCATTTTGCTACACACGAAGCGCGAGTATCGCCAGTATGGCTAAAACTACCACCTACATACAAATCCGATGTTTTTGAATCAACTCCAATAGCAAATGCAGAACCGAATATGGTAAAGTCATTACCTTGGAAACGACCTTTTGTTAAAAGCCCATTACCTAAACCCTTCCAACTTGTGCCATCAAATTTTGCAATTGCTCCAATAGTAGTATCACCATTTACACTTCTGAAATTTCCGGCAATGTAGAGGTCGGTACCTACTTTTACAATTGCTTGAGCTTGTGCGTTGTTGTTATTACCGCCAAACTGATACGCTTCCAATTTTGCAAGTATATTCATTTCCTTTGTAGATGGATTAAATCGAATTACACCGGCTCCATCTATTTCGCCATCTTTCTTAAATGCACTTGCCATCAAAAGGTTGTTTACATCCGGTTCAATAACAATGTTGTTAAATTGATTTGCAAAAGGTACACCTTCTACAGCACTCCATGTAGTACCATCAAACTTTGCCAGAAAGCGTGCTTCTGTGGTACCAATATGGTTGAATCCACCGGACATGTATAACGCGCCATCTTGTGTTTGTGCAAAGTCAAATACAGCTCCGTCAGTTCCATTTCCTTTTTTGTTTTCGTTAATAGTAGTCCATTCAGTGCCACTCCATACAGCAATGCCTTTTATCTCGGTAGTAGTGCCTGTTACCGCAAACTCACCACCAATTAATACATTGCCGTGTAATAGTCCAACTGTATTGGGGGCAATATCTAAATTATCACCACCCAAAGCCGACCACGTTGCTCCATCCCATTTTGCAATGTAATAGATTTCTTTAGTAGCATTGTTTACCATGTCAAACCCACCACACACATAGATGTTATTGCCATCTATATACAGCGATTTTACAGCTTCGTTTACACCTCCACCAACCGGTGCCCAGACAGATCCTGTCCAGCGTGCTAAGTTATTAACCGCTACCGTACCCGATTTAACAAAGCTTCCGCCAATCACCAAATCACCATTTGTCATAAATCCGGCTGTATAAACATTTGCCGATGACCCGCTTGGTGTTAAACCCGCTCCCATAATTTCCCACGCTTTAGCGGACTTATTCCACGCCACCATACTCAATGCTGTTTTATCATCAACCTTCTTAAAATTACCACCAACATAAAGGTACTTATCGTTAGATATAACCATCGAAACACTTCCATCGGTTATACCTTTACCAATAGGTTCCCAATCAGTACCGTTCCACTTTGCAATGTTTCTTGCCGTATCCGAAGCGGTAGGTATAGAAAACTGTCCACCAACATATAAAGCATCTGTTCTGTAATCAACTGAAATCACCGAACCGGTAATACCGCTATCTAATGCAATGTATTGCTGTCCGTCCCAACGTACAATATTGTTTACGGTAACACCGCCAGCTGTTTCAAATGTACCGCCAATATATACATCACCATTTTGAGCAATCGAAATTGAGTTTACAACACCATCGCCACCACTGGCAGACACTAATCCGCTTCCTAACGATCTCCACCGCGAACCATCCCACATCACAACCGAGCGTGAGTTCATACCTAAAAACGAAGGCCAACTACCGCCTATGTACACTTTGCCATCCTTAACAGCAATTGTATTTACAGTAATGTTGTTTTCTACTTGTGTAGCTGCAAATCCATTATCCCAGAACACATCTTCATAAACACCTTGTATTGTAACAGGTGTTTTTGCAAAACGTGGCGCTTCGGTAGGATTTTTCACAACAAGGTTATAGCCACTGGTATTTACAGTAGTAGCGTTTTTTAAGGCAGATATATCTAACGTTCCATCCTTACGTAAAAAATGTTGAAGAGATGAAACTTGCGCCTGGCTCACCGTTAAACAAACAGCTATTGCAATCAGGCATACTATGTACAAACGGTGCATAAAGCAACCTCCCAAATTGAGATGAAAAAATTAATGATTCCCTAAGAAGTGCGAAGTTGTACGTGGTAGATAATCCCAAGTTACAGAGATTCTGTGCAACATACTGTTAATTTTTGTCAAAGGAAAAATGATAGTCAGGAATTACAACGTTTCGATGTATTTCATACATAATTCAACCGTTGCTTCCAATCCTTTAACGTGTGTTCGTTCCATCCCGTGCGAAGCCGCCACACCCGGACCTATCAACGCAACGCGGTAATCTTTTCCGGCTCGTAATGCAGCTGTACCGTCCGAACTATAAAACGGATATACATCAATGGCGTGCCGCACCGAATGTTGTTCCGCAAGGTGTACAAGTTGTTTACGGAAATTATAATCATATGGTCCGCCCGAATCCTTGGCACAGATTGAACACGAATACTCATTCCCTTCGCAACTATCACCAAGAACGCCCATATCAATTACCAGCAAATCTTTTATCGTATCAGAGTAACCGCACGTTCCGCCATGACCAACTTCTTCGTACGTGGAAAAATACAATTCAACGGGAGCTGTTTTTCCTTGTTCGTGTAAACGGCGGGCAATCTCAAACTGAACAAAACATCCGGCTTTATTATCCAAAAAGTGGCTCTTTACAAAACCGCTTGGCGTATGCTGAAACTTTACATCAAAACACACAATATCACCCGTTCTTATGCCAAGGGTTTTTACGTCGTCTTTGGTTTTAACTTCTTCATCAATGCGGATGTGCATGTTATCGGTAGAGCGTTCAGCTGTTGCTGCTTTTTTATTAGAGTGTGCAGAAGGATTGTTAAACAACACCGTACCCGTAAAAACAGCACCATCTAATGTGTAGATACGCACATAACTTCCCTCAAATGTTGGAAGTAGTGGCCCGCCCAATAACGAAAACGCTAATGTTCCGTTGGAGTTTATTCCACTTATAATTGCGCCAAGTGTATCGGTATGTCCGGCAATGGCAAGTGTTGGAGTCTCTCCCAAACTGCAACGCACAGCACCTTTTTGCGTGCGTTCGGGTTTCCATCCGTATCCTTCCAGAACGCCTACAATGTATTCTGCGGCGCGGTCGGTAAATCCTGTTGGCGAGTCAATTAACAATAATTCGCGAAGTGTAGTAATATCAAGCATGATGTTTTAATAGGGTAATACAATAGTAAATACAAATATAGAAGTAACTACTGTATTTTTGCTATCGCGTGACCGCACCGAACGTTAATGCTACATTTACCAACAGCTTGCGGGAGAGGAACTCAAGTTTCAAATTTGTACGAATCGTGATTGTAGATTAGTACATATATAAGCAAGAGTTTAGAATGCGCATTATTGAGGAATTCCATCATACATCAACATAGTACGCTGATAATAAAGTAATGAGTAAACGTTTTAAATATCTACATATCAGTGTAATAATCTTCTTTACAAGCATTTGTACTACCTTATCTCAAGCACCTGTTGTATGGGATAATCTTAAAACAGATAGTATAATGTTATTTGGTATGGAGGGTAGATTAAATACAGGTGACTTTTGGGGTGGTATAGGATACTACAGTGGGAAAGCACATCCTACTTTAGGAAATGGGGTCAGAGGTACAATATTTTTTGGCAATGATATTATTCCAAAAGTTAAATTGAAAGATATTAATGCCGCAAGAGGTAAGTATTTATTATTGCCAAATGGTAAAGTTTATTGTGGTACAGGTATGACACCTATATTATATGAGTTATCAAACGAAGGCAAGCAGTGGGATACTGTAGTTAACTTTTACAAAGACTATGGTTTGAATAGTGATGTCCGAGTTTTAGAAGCAGATAAAATGGGAGTAATTTACCTTGGAACAAAAGACGGTAGCTTTTTACGATCAACAGATTTAGGAGATACGTGGCAGGATATTGTTTACCAAGGTAATGCACCGGAGAAGTTAATTTTTGATGAGAACAATACGATGTTTCATCAAACTGAATTTATAGGACAGCAACGATTACACAAGAGCACTGATTATGGTCAAACATGGCAACGTTTGGATTCATTATTATTATTGCCTTACAATAGATTATCGGCTGAATGGTTAATTACATATTATATGTTTGGTAGATTATTAGTGTATTATAATAACACCAGTATTGATGATCAAGTTCGGGTTTTATTGACCGCAGATAAAAATGGAAATAGTGCTACTGAACTTGTTATGGGTAGAAGACTAGACTTTAATACGAATGTACCGCAGTTTATCATTGAAGATTCACACATACATTACATAGTCTATCCTATAGTACTGGTTCTTTGCAATATAGCATAGACTCTGGCAAAACCTGGCGGGAAACAGGGTATATTGATCCTCGTCCCGATGCACGCCCTATTGTTTATGATACAGTACAGCATATTCGATATGATTCTTTGGATATTGGTATGTATCCAACAGACCATTTAACTTTATTACCCACCGGTCATATCCATATAAGCCATTTTCATTATCGGTCACGGTTCAGTAATCCAACTCCACCACAACGCATATCAAGTATGGTTAGGTGCGGGTATGCAACTGAAACATTTGTCAGTGATACTTTAACAATGGTAGAGGTGGTGAAAGCTGGGAGTATGAATGTAATAGTACGATATGATACCATTGTACCCAAACGTTCTATACAGGTGCATATTTATAGTAAAGATACATCGCAGTATGCACATTTTCTTGTTCGTGCAAAAAATTCGAAAGGATATGAGACCCAATGGAGTGAAGATATGTTTCCAAGGGTAAAACAAGAACTAACAATCCGTAGGGCTTCAAACATTAAACAAGTAGATACACTTGATGCAGGGTTTGCCGTAAACTATGTATGGTACAGAAACGGAATCAAAGTGACATATCCAAACAACCCTACGTTTTTATGGTTTTACCGAACAATGCCATTAGATTCGGTTGGCACCTACTGGTGTGAAATTTTCGATACAACAGGGTGTGTACAAACAACCGCACCGTACACCTACAACCCTGTAAGTGTACCGGAGGAAACTAACACTGAAATTCGGGTATTTCCAAACCCTGCAAACGAGAGTATAACTATTACAGGCATTGGCGATTTGGTAGGACAAATAGAAATCATTGATATGTTGGGGAATGTGCTGTTGGTATCCGACGCGAGGCATCGTGCCGCTACGGGTATGGGTGTAATTGATATTCGCGAGTTACCAAACGGTGTATACGGTGTTCGTATTCCAACATCACACGGTCTATATCAAACACGGTTTGTTGTTGCACGATAGGTATAATGAAGTACAAAGAAACATATAGAACTTCTACTTCTCGTTTGGCATCGTGGGATTACTCTAATACAGGTGCATACTTTGTTACAATTTGTACTCGTGACAAAAAACAATACTTTGGAAGTATCAATGTACATGAAAACAATGAACTTGCTAATGTATCTGTTGTAACAACACAACTTGGACAAAGGGCAATTGAGGAATGGCATAAAACACCGGAGATTCGGCCTGATATGAATATCGAGTTATTGGATTTTGTATTGATGCCAAATCACATACATGGAATAATATTCATCAAAGAGAATGAATACAATACTCGTAGAGACGCGATGCCTCGCGTTTTGAATGACACATCAATACAATCACGTAGAGACGCGATGCCTCGCGTCTTAACAGGTGAAACAGAACGGTGTAATCGTTTTTCAAGTCAATCAAAGAATCTTGCATCAATAATACGGGGATATAAATCTGCCGTTACAATGTATGCCCGGTTACACAACATAGAGTTTGCGTGGCAACCAAAGTATTACGAGCATGTAATCCGAAACGAACAGGATTTACAGCGTATTCAAGTTTATATCCAGAATAATCCTGCACAATGGAAGTTGGATGAGTTATATAATAACGAGTAGAAAACACAAATGCGGATGATTTCCGACGCGAGGCATCGCGTCGCTACGATTTGTTGGTGTTACTCTCAAATTGTGCTGTTGCTATCCGACGCGAGGTATCGCGCCGCTACTGGAATGAGTGTAATTGATATTCGCGAGGTACCAAACGGTGTGTACGGTATTCGTATGACAACACCTCACGGTTTATATCAAACACGGTTTGTTGTTTCGCGATGATTCTCTCCGGCAAGTGGATTGTTGTACTATGAACAATGGTTCGGTGCCGTCAGGCGATAGCAAAAAATAAATGACATGTTATGGCAAATACATTTTTTCAGTTTAAGAAATTTAGGGTAGAGCAGAGTGTAAACGCTATGAAGGTTTGCACCGATGCATGTTTGTTTGGTGCGTGGATTACTGTACATAATGCTACAACGGTTTTGGATATTGGTACCGGAACCGGTGTGCTTGCTTTGATGATAGCGCAACGAAGTTCCGCTTCGATTACTGCGGTTGAGCTAATGCCTGAATCTGCCGAGGAAGCCAAACGCAATGTGCAAGCAAGCAAATGGCATGAATCCATTCTGGTTGTGTGTGGGCGAATTCAGGAGTATGCGGAACACGTTGAAGAAAAGTTTGATGTAATTGTGTGTAATCCGCCATTTTATAAAAACTCATTGCGTTCACAACACACAACGCGTCGTGTTGCCCACCATGACGACGAACTTTCTTTTAGCGAGTTGTTAGATTGTGTTCAACAATTGCTAACGCGTTTAGGAACATTTGCGGTATTAATACCAACACTTGCAGTTACTGAATTCATAGATTTAGCAGAAGAGAGGGAACTACATCCCAAACGCATATTACATATTGCCGATGTGCCGGATAAACCACCAATTCGTTCCTGTATTGAGTTTACGTTTTCTCAAGCCGAAGTTGATGTGCGTACTATTTCCATTAAGAATAACGATGGAAGTTATACCGAAGAATTTATCGAATTGCTGGAACCGTATTATTTGTATTTGTAGTTACATTTCTGCATCGAAGAAGACAAGTACTGCGCCGTTATGAACATGGATTTGAATGTGATTTCCTGTTGCACGGTTACGGGCACCTTCGCGTACACCAAGCTCTAATGTTTCATCTTTTAACTCCCATTGTAACCCTTTTGTTGTTACCTGCGCAACCGGCTGTGGAATTAACGAAATAAGCTCGTTGTGTTTTGTATCTAAGGTAAACGTATCAAGTACCGGAACGGCTATGCGTCCGGCATCGTACACATGGAGTTTGTGCGTCCACGCATAGCGGGTAAGTACACTCCAGTTGTTTAGGGTGTGTTCTAACTCTCCGCCGTGCATGCCGCACACAAGCAAAGAATGGATGCCACGCTCGTGCGTTACCAGCAGAATTTTTTCAAAGTCATTGCTTTCTTGGTCGGGCATCCAGATGTGTTCTGCGTGCTGAAATTCCCCTTGATGTGGCTGTTGAGAAAATGAGTCCATATCGCCAACAATTACATTGGGAGTAATGCCTATAGAATGGAGTTTCCATGCTGCGCCATCGGCGGCGTAAATTGGTTTTTGGTGCTCGGCAAAAAAGTCTGCCGATGGAATATCTCCATTCAAACAGACAATACTATCGTAGTTGATTCTCATTTTGAGCTTTTCTTTTGTGTTGTGAATGCTGTATCGTTCATCTACCGATTGTCATGCTCGTGAAAACGGGCAACCCATTTCTACGAATGGAGAGATTTCTGGATTCCCGATAAACGCTTCATCAGCGTTTTCGGGAATGACAATCTTTACCTTGCTGAACAGAAACTGACTCCAAATGAAGATTGATGGAATTCTTAATTTGTATCTCAAAGATAATGTTTCTTCCGTATTGTGACGGAATATCAGTAAAGCGTAGTTTTGCGTTGGAGGAACTCTCCCGCACCAAGACGGTTGTACTTGTAGTGTTATTTGGAGCGGTTGAACAAAAAAAAATATTCTTATGAAACTACTAGATATTACAGAAGGAACGCTTTGGAAGCAAGCCGGTGAGAAGGTGTTTGAGCATGGCGTTTTGATAGAAAAAGAACAGCGGGTTAGAGAGTTTGAGGTAGTTGCAAGTGCAAGTACAATTCAGGCAGTTGTTGGTGGAAGCAGAGACGAAGATTACTGTGTGGATATTCGATATCAGGATGAAATTGAATACTCCTGTGAGTGTTCGTATAAGGTTGGAATGTGTAAGCATGTTGTTGCTGTGTTGTTGAAGTATCTTCATGAGTTGGCTCCGGCTAAAGAACCAGTTGCGTTAAGCACACCAACACCCGAAGTAAAGAAGAAGGCGATTCCATTACGTAAACACTTAGAAAACTTAGAGCGCGAAGAGTTGATAGAGTTACTTGTGGAAGAATCGAAACGAAGTAAAGAGTTCAACACAATTTTGCAATTGCGTTTTCAGGATGTTACCACAAGTAGTGAGCTTTTGAAGGAAGAGTTACAGTTGTTGTTTCCGGCATCGCGCAAGGAGATGGGGAACTTTGATGAAAAGAAAACCGTAAAGCATATACATAAGTTGCTGAAGCCACTTGAACAACTTCCGCACGTTGAGCAAGTTGACGTTGTTTGGTTTACGGTGGATTTGTGTTTATCGGTGTTGCATGAGTATAATTATACGAACAAGACAATAGAGACATTCATCACAGAGAAACTTGATGAGATTGTTACTCAACTTAATCAGATTGATGTTGCAACAACCCGTGCAATGGTGTTGAATGGAATGTTGTATTATGTTGGAAAGATGTATCACCCAACTGTGGAAGACCAGTTACTATCTGCTGTTGAGATTATTGCAAACACAACAGCCGAGTACGAAATTGTATTACATGCTCTACAACGGTTACCACGTAACACCTATAACGATTCACTTATAACAAAGTACTCACAGAAGCTTAGTAAGTAGAAGGTTACTCAGGTTCTACAAACCATTCTAACAAGTCGTTATAATTTTCTACAATACCGGCATACTTGGTTTTATCCAGTTGTGCTAAGTTTTCTTTGAAGTTTTTAAGCGAACGTTGAAAACCTTTTGTGGTATTATTGATGTTACTTGATGTTATGAAAGAAATGAGTACTTTCTCAAATTCACCAAGTTTTCCTTTCTTTGTTAAGTAACGTTTTAAGGATAGAGTGCGAGAATCAATTAAATCCTGTGAATGTAGTTTCCAATGTATTAGTATTTCGAGAATTTTAGCATACACAAAAACGTAGTTTCTGCCTTCTATGTTAGGTATATCAAAAAAGTATTGTAACCAACGCAGTGAATCATCTATCCTATGAATTTTGGTGTATAGTAATGCAATATTAAAAGTGTAATCTCCTCGGCGTACTACATGCGTTTGTACAAGATTAGTTTTACTCGACTCAATGTAATCTAACGCTTGTTCAAAAATTGAGTAGTCATGTGTTAAAGATATTTTACCAAACAGCATGGACATTTCAACTTCAAGTTTAGCAGTTTCTTCACCCGGAATGTTTTGCATGTAATTACGAACTACATCGCCAACGCCTGAATAATACGTGAAATCTCGTTTATGAAAAGCATAAGAAAGCATATTATTCATTTGCCTAATAACTTCTTTTTTTCTATCCCGCTGAAACTCTTCAGGTGTCTGGAAGTATAGTTTAAGATATTCAAGCATTGCATTAACAGCCTCATCGTTCTCTTGCATTATGTGATAAGCCAATGCAACGGATGAGTGTTTTTTTACCATAGATAAAAATGACGCAGGTGAATGAGGTGTCTTGTTGATTTCTTCTTGCAACGCTCTAACTTTTAACTTAACATCGTCTGGCAAACGCGTGCCGTATTGAATGTAATACTGATAGACAGCTCTGTTCTTACGGTTAAAAAACTGTTCTTCTTTAATATATTCTAACACCACATCAGTTTCATCTAAAATATTCGTTGTGTCCTTAACCTTAGTGTTATATATATCTTCTTCAACACCAAGTATTTCAAACACCAACGGAAATTGTCCGGCAGCGTACCCTAACGTTTTGTATTTCTCCACATATTTAGAGGCTGTATCTTGCAGGCCTTTTCGTAACAATAACCTTATTTTATTCAGGCCGTACTGTATTTCATTATAAACTAATACTGTTGTGTTGTTTTGTAGTAAAGATTCGTAAATCGCTTCTAATAACAGTGCTTTTGTTTTAGAATAATATGTAATAGTAGAATCGCCTTTGAATTTTTTCTCAAGTTTGGATTTATCCCATACTTCCATTTGGGCAATCGCATCAAAAACCTTGATGTATTTTGTTACATCACTCTGGGCGTTCCGCTCAAAATATAATTTAAAAGCTCTTCGTTCGGCAGGATTTAGTGCGTGGATTAGCTCAAATAGCTCATCGTTTTCTTTTGCTGCCATGGTAAAGAATGTTTGGTGTAACTAGTTTTAATGTAAAGACTTGAATTGTATTTGGTGTACCTGAATGCGGTAAAAATAGGAAAAAAGTGTCTGAATTTTACCATGTACCATGTAACATATTTGTACCGTTGTGATTGGGAATGCCGTAGAAATACCGTAGTCCATTCGGTAGAAATGAAAACATATTTGTACCGTTGTGATTGGGAATGCCGTTTACGGTACACAACAAAGGGGTTCGTAGGTATATTATTTTTTTCTGGATGAAGCCGCACCAAACCACGTTGTAAGCAAGTAACTTACTGTGCGGGATAGAACAATGTTGTAGAATAGGACGTTCATCGTTTAGGATTGAGAGATACAATTCGTAAACGATAAATACCAAGCAGTTGCCATGACGTATATGTCAATGCAATGCACCCTTTTGTTGTTAGTTGAGCATCGGAGCAGTCTACCAAAAACACAACTCCACTTAAATTCCTGTTGTTCTATACGGAGCGTTGTGATGAGTTTCTCACGATTTACTCTTTTCCTGTTTTTGTTGTGCAGTTCGGTCGTATTTGCACAAATACCACGTACGGTAAATTACCAAGGTGTATTGCTTGATGCACAAAACCAACCCGTTACCGATTCTACGTACCTTGTAAAGTTCTCGTTGTTTACATCAAGTGCTAACGGGACTGAATTATGGAGCGAAGATAAATTGGTAACTACCAGTGGTGGTGTTTTTGATGTTATACTTGGAACACGTGCACCATTATCGTTATCGTTTGATGCACCATATTGGCTTGAAATACAGGTTGAAAATCGTGCACCATTTACTCCACGGATTGGATTAACATCTGTTCCGTATGCGCTACGTGCAGATACAACTACTGTAGCACTTGAGGTTTCGTCAAATGCCAAAGTAGTCCGTAGTATTAATGCAATATCAGGTAATGTGCGGCTGAAAGCAGGAAGCGGTGTGCAGATTACTGAACTTGGCGATACTATTACAATTTCTACCACAGCTGTTGGTAGCGCAAATCCAATTATACGTAGTCCACAGGGAACATTAGTTGTATCGGGTAAAGATACGATTGACATTGATGTTGCCGATGGTGGGATATTAACAAAACATCTTGCCGATAAATCAATAACAACTGTAAAGATTGCACAGAACGGTGCTACGAACGGTCAGGTTTTAAAATGGAATGGAACAACGTGGGTTGCTGCCGATGATAATGGCAGTAGTTATTCCGCAGGAAGTGGTATTACAATAAATGCCGGTGTAGTAACCAATACCGGTGATACTGATCCAAACGATGATATAACAAACACATCAACCGCCGGTGGAGATTTGACTGGAACTTATCCAAATCCAACAGTTAAAGCTGGCGCTATTACAACTCCTAAAATTGCTGATGCAGCAGTTACAGGTGCTAAGTTAGAAGATATTATTACTTCAGGAACATTTGGTAATGCAAGCACGGTTCCACAGATTACAGTTGATACTAAAGGAAGAATAACCGGCGTTCAGAATGTACCTATTAGTGCTACTAATCTTACCACTGCCGGAGGTGATTTAGATGGAACTTATCCAAATCCGACCTTAGCACAAAAAGGTGCAACAAATGGTCAGGTATTAAAATGGAATGGTACATCATGGCAACCTGATAATGATAACGGTCAGGTGTACAACGCAGGTAGAGGTATTTCTATAAACGGTGCGTTGATATTAAACACCGGTGATGCTGATTCAACAAACGATGTTACCATAACATCAACAGCAGGTGGAGATGTAAGTGGTGTGTTTAACAATCTTAAAGTTGAGAAGATTCAGAATGTAAATGTATCATCAACCACTCCAACCAACGGACAGTTGTTACAGTTTAATGCCACAACAAACTCATGGGAACCGGTTACCATAAACACAGGAAGCAGCGGTGTTGCAGGTGGAGATTTAGCCGGAACGTACCCAAATCCAACCATAGCCCAAAAAGGTGCAAGCAACGGTCAGGTATTAGGATGGAATGGAAGTGCGTGGATACCCGTAACGCCACAAACAAGTGGTAATGCCGGCGGAGATTTAACGGGAACATATCCTAACCCAACATTGGCGCAAAAAGGTGCAACCAATAACCAAGTATTAAAGTGGAATGGCACATCATGGCAACCTGCAAATGATGACGGACAAACTTATACAGCCGGAACTGGAATTAACATTACGGCTGGAGTTGTAACCAACACAGGAGATACAGATGCAAGTAATGATATAACAAACTCAACAACTGCTGCAGGTGATTTAACAGGAACATATCCTGCTCCAACTATTGCGCAAAAAGGTGCAACCAGTGGACAAGTGTTGAAATGGAATGGAACGGCATGGACACCATCGACAGATAATGGTGATGTATATACCGCAGGAGATGCTATCAATATCACAGCCGGTGCGATTGGTGTAACTGATGGTTCTATCACTACAGCTAAACTTGCGAACAATGCTGTTACTACTGCTAAGATTACTGATGCTAATGTTACTACACCAAAACTTGCTGATGGTTCTGTAACCTCTACGAAGTTGAATCAGATGTCTGCTACAAGCGGACAAGTGCTGAAATGGAACGGAACGAGTTGGCAACCTGCCAATGATGACGGACAAACATATACAGCCGGAACAGGAATTAATATTACTTCTGGAGTTGTAACCAACACAGGTGATACTGATGCAAGTAATGATATAACAAACTCAACAACAGCCGCAGGTGATTTAACAGGAACATATCCTGCACCAACAATAGCACAAAAAGGTGCAACGAATGGTCAGGTATTAGGATGGAACGGAAGCGCGTGGATACCTGTAACACCACAAACAAGTGGTTCGGCAGGTGGCGATTTAACGGGGACATATCCTAACCCAACATTGGCGCAAAAAGGAGCAACCAACGGACAAGTGTTGAAATGGAATGGAACGGCATGGACACCATCGACAGATAATGGCGATGTGTACACAGCAGGAGATGCTATTAACATAACAGCCGGTGCGATTGGAGTAACCGATGGTTCGATTACCACGGCTAAACTTGCGAACAATGCTGTTACTACAGCTAAGATTACTGATGCTAACGTTACAACACCTAAACTCGCTGATGGCTCTGTGACGAGTGCGAAGCTGAATCAAATGTCGGCTACAAGCGGGCAGTCGTTAGTGTGGAATGGAACCGCATGGACTCCGACAACAGTAAGTGCAAGTGGAACAGCCGGTGGAGATTTAAGTGGTACATATCCAAACCCAAATGTGGTGAAGTTACAAACACGTGACGTATCAAGTACTGCACCAACGAGCGGACAAGTGTTAAAGTGGAATGGAACGGCATGGACACCATCAACAGATAATGGTGATGTGTACACAGCGGGTGATGCTATTAACATAACAGCAGGAGCAATTGGCGTAACTGATGGTTCAATCACAACAGCTAAACTTGCTACTAATGCTGTTACTACTGCGAAGATTACCGATGCTAACGTTACAACACCTAAACTTGCCGATGGCTCTGTGACGAGTGCGAAGCTGAATCAAATGTCGGCTACAAGCGGGCAGTCGTTAGTGTGGAATGGAACCGCATGGACTCCGACAACAGTTACAACAAGTGGAACAGCAGGTGGAGATTTAAGCGGCACATATCCAAACCCGAATGTGGTGAAGTTACAAACACGTGATGTATCGAGTACAGCACCAACCAGTGGACAAGTATTAAAGTGGAATGGAACGGCATGGACGCCATCAACAGATAATGGTGATGTGTATACAGCCGGTGATGCAATTAACATTACAGCAGGAGCAATTGGCGTAACTGATGGTTCAATCACCACAGCTAAACTTGCTACCAATGCTGTAACGACTGTTAAGATTAATGATGCTAATGTTACTACACCAAAACTTGCTGATGGTTCAGTAACATCTGCGAAGTTGAATCAGATGTCGGCTACAAGCGGGCAGGTGTTGAAGTGGAATGGCACGGCATGGACACCATCGACAGATAATGGCGATGTGTATACAGCGGGTGATGCTATTAACATTACAGCAGGTGCAATTGGAGTAACCGATGGTTCTATAACGACAGCTAAACTTGCTACCAATGCTGTAACTACAGTTAAGATTACCGATGCTAATGTAACAACACCTAAACTCGCTGATGGTTCTGTAACCTCTGCGAAGCTAAATCAGATGTCGGCTACAAGTGGACAAGTGTTAAAATGGAATGGCACGGCATGGATACCATCGACAGATAATGGTGATGTATATACTGCAGGTGATGCTATTAACATTACAGCCGGTGCAATTGGTGTAACTGATGGTTCTATCACCACAGCGAAACTTGCAAACAATGCAGTGACAACTGCAAAGATTACTGATGCTAATATTACTACACCAAAACTTGCTGATGGCTCTGTTACTTCTACAAAGTTGAATCAGATGTCGGCTACAACAGGGCAATCGTTAGTGTGGAATGGTACAGCATGGACACCAACAACAGTAAGTGCAAGTGGAACAGCAGGCGGAGATTTAAGTGGAACGTATCCAAACCCGAATGTGGTGAAGTTACAAACACGTGATGTATCGAGTACAGCTCCAACGAGTGGGCAGGTGTTGAAGTGGAATGGCACAGCTTGGACACCATCGACAGATAATGGTGATGTGTACACAGCAGGAGATGCGATTAACATTACAGCCGGTGCAATTGGTGTAACAGACGGTTCCATCACCACAGCTAAACTTGCTACCAATGCTGTTACTACTGCTAAGATTACCGATGCTAATGTAACCACACCAAAACTTGCGGATGGTTCTGTAACGTCTGCGAAACTGAATCAGATGAGTGCAACGAACGGGCAGACGTTAGTATGGAATGGTACGGCATGGACTCCGACAACAGTAAGTGCAAGTGGAACAGCAGGGGGTGATTTGAGTGGTACATATCCAAACCCAAATGTTGTGAAGTTGCAGAACAGAAATGTTGCTGCAACAGCACCAACAAACGGACAAGTTTTGAAATGGAATAACACCACAAGTGTTTGGGAGCCAGGTGCTGATAACAATACAACGTACACAGCCGGAGCAGGAATATCGATTGCAGGTAATGTTATTAGCAACTCAGGCGATACCGATGCGAGTAATGATATTACCAATACAACAACAGCAGGTGGAGATTTAAGCGGAACATATCCTAATCCAAATGTAGTGAAGTTACAAACGAGAGACGTATCGAGTACTGCACCAACCACCGGACAAGCATTAGTATGGAATGGTACAGCGTGGGCACCAAGTGCAGTATCTGTTAGTGGTTCGGCAGGTGGAGATTTAACAGGGACGTATCCTAACCCAAGTGTCGCGGTAAACGCTATAACAACAGCAAAGATTCTGGACGGCAATGTGACGACGAGTAAGTTATCCGATGGCTCGGTGACGTCTGCGAAGCTGAATCAAATGTCAGCTACGAGCGGGCAATCGTTAGTGTGGAATGGAACGGCATGGACGCCAACAACAGTTACAACAAGTGGCACAGCAGGAGGAGATTTAAGTGGTACCTATCCAAACCCGAATGTGGTTAAACTGCAAACACGTGATGTATCGAGTACTGCACCCACGAGTGGGCAATCGTTAGTGTGGAATGGAACGGCATGGACTCCGACAACAGTAAGTGCAAGTGGAACAGCAGGTGGAGATTTAAGCGGTACATATCCAAATCCAAATGTAGTGAAGTTACAGAACAGAAATGTTGCATCTACATCACCAACAAATGGACAGGTTTTGAAATGGAATAACACCACAAGTGTGTGGGAACCGAGTGCCGATAATAACAATACATACACAGCCGGAGCAGGTATAAGTATAGCTGGTAACGTTATAACAAATACCGGAGATACAGATGCAAGCAATGACATCACTAACACAACAACAGCTGGTGGAGATTTAAGTGGCACCTATCCAAACCCAAATGTGGTGAAACTGCAAACGCGTGATGTATCGAGTACGGCTCCAACAACAGGTCAGGTACTAAAATGGAATGGCACTGCTTGGACCCCATCTACAGATGCAGGTGGTTCGGGTGATGTAACTACACTTGGCACTGTAATAGATAATCAACTAACACGATACCATAATACAAGTGGCGATACAATCCAATCAAGCGCTATTGTTATTGATGACTACACAACAACTACACAAAATAATGTAGCCATAAAAGCAGATGATGGTGCAACAGCTGATATCACACTTGTTCTTGCTCCTAAAGGTAATGGTGCTCTGTCGGCGGATAAGCCGAATGGTGTAGCTGCAGGAGGAAATGCTCGCGGAATAGCAGCTGTCGATTTTCAGATGGAGCGATCTGCTGCAACGCATGTTGCATCTGGTGACTACTCTACTATTGGCGGAGGCTATGCAAACACGGCAAGTGGCAACTATTCAACTGTTGCAGGCGGTTATCAGAATTCCGCGACCGCTTTCCGATCTTCGGTAACAGGTGGTTATCTAAACGTAGCCGGAAATACTAACTCGGTTGTGGCTGGTGGTCACACGAACAACAGTAGTGGGGCACAGTCTGCAATTCTCGGAGGTAGCGACAATGTCATTACGAGTACAGCCAACAACTCATCAATTGTCGGAGGTAGCACTAATACTCTCGAGGGAAGCTACAGCACAATACTGGGTGGAGTAGGTTTGCGTTTTACAGGTTCGTACAATTTCGGATTCAATGGTTTGACAACTACTGCAGACTCTGCATACATCAATTCATCTCGTGTTGGTTACTTCGGAAACGTAGATCTCTGGCTTGGAAATACGAATGGATCAGCAAGTTCGCTTAAGTTCTTCGAAGCTCAAGCGTCTGATGGAACCTTTCCTGCGGCTGGAACTAACTACACAGCATTTAAAGCAGGAACTCAAACAACAGATGTTACATACACACTGCCAACTGCAGCTCCTGCAAGTAACGGACAAGTATTAAGTAGTACAACGGCAGGAACAATGAGTTGGGTAACTCCAAGTACGGGTACTGGTGATGTAACAACACTTGGCACTGTAACTGATAATCAACTAACACGATACCATAATACAAGTGGTGATACAATCCAATCAAGTGCAATTGTAATAGATGATTATACAACAACAACACAAAACAATGTAGCTATAAAAGCTGATGATGGTGCAACAGCTGATATCTCACTTGTTCTTGCTCCTAAAGGTAATGGTGCACTAACAGCAGATAAACCGGACGGCACCACAGCAGGTGGGAATGCACGTGGCACCAATGCTGTTGACTTTCAGATGGTAAGAGTTGCAGGTAACCAAGTAGCAAGTGGAGATAACTCTTTCATTGGCGCGGGCTCAAGAAATAAAGCCACTGGTGGTAATACGGCGGTTGTGTCCGGTTATCAGAATACTGCGAATCAGGGTGCTATTCTAACTGGTCAAGATAACACTGTTTCTGGTGCTGCTTCGGCAATTGCAGGTGGATATGGTAATACAGTTGGTAGCTCAGGTTCATGGTCAGCTATACTTGCCGGTTATCAAAACACTGTAAATGCTGCTACTAGTTCGATAGTAGGAGGAAATAAACTTACGTTAGGCGGAGTTGGCTCATTAGGATTTAATGGTAAAGATAGTGCTGTTGTTGGAGCACAGTACACTGCATACTTTGGAAATGTTGATGTATGGCTTGGCAATACAGATACAGTTGCCCGTTCTTTGCGTTTTTACGAGGCTCAGACTTCAAGTGGAAACTTCCCTGCGGCAGGAACTAACTACACAGCATTTAAAGCAGGAACACAAGCAACCGATGTAACCTACACATTACCAACTGCTGCACCAACAAGTAACGGACAAGTTTTAAGCAGTACCACAGGTGGAACAATGAGTTGGGTTACACCAAGTACAGGCACTGGAGATGTAATTACACTTGGTACTGTAACAGATAATCAGCTAACACGTTACCATAATGCAACGGGTGATACCGTGCAAGGTAGTGCAATAGTTATAGATGATTATACAACAACAACACAAAACAATGTTGCTATAAAAGCAGATGATGGAAGTACTGCTAACATTTCGTTGGTAATGGCACCCAAAGGTACAGGAGCATTGATTGCAAGTAAACCAGACGGCACAGCTACTGGTGGTAATGCACGTGGTGCAAATGCAGTGGATTTACAAACAGTTAGAGCGAATGCTGCCTATGTAGCAAGTGGAAATTATTCTGTGATTGCTGGGGGGGCTGAGAATAGAGCAACTGCCCTCTACTCAACAGTTGGTGGTGGCTACAATCACATTGCATCCGATACAGGTGCAACTATTGCAGGTGGTAATCAAAACTGGGCACAAGCTAACTATGCAACAGTAGGTGGAGGCTCTGGAAATAGAGCCACAGCAGACTACGGAACGGTAGCAGGTGGAAATAGCAATGATGCCTCTGGACAATATTCTTTTGCTGGTGGTGGTAAATCAAATAATGCGTCAGGTCAATATGGAGTTGCTCTGGGCGGTTTGACCAATCAGGCAGATGGGGTATATTCTACAGTTATAAACGGTACAGATAACATCGCATCTGGTGATATATCAACAATTCTTGGTGGAACTAAAAACATCACCGCAGGTAATTATACTATTGTTGGCGGGCATGGATTAAATTTTGGTAGTAACGCGGATAATAGTTTTGGGTATCATGGTTATAATGTATTGAGTGATTCGGTGTATATCAATACATCCAACATTGCTTACTTTGGTAATGTGGATATGTGGCTTGGTAATACAAGAAACACAGCCAGCCAACTTAAGTTTTTTGAGCCACAATCAACCGACGGAACCTTCCCTGCAGCGGGTACTAACTATACAGCATTTAAAGCAGGAACGCAAACAACTGATGTTACATACACATTGCCAACCGCAGCACCTGCAAGTAACGGACAAGTGTTAAGTAGTACAACAACAGGTACAATGAGTTGGGTAACACCAAGTACAGGTACTGGTGATGTAGTTACACTTGGCACTGTAACAGATAACCAACTTACACGTTACCATAACACAAGTGGGGATACAATACAATCTAGTGCAATAGTGATTGATGACTACACAACAACTACTCAAAATAATGTAGCTATTAAGGCCGATAATGGTGCAGCTCTTGACATCTCCTTAGTTCTTGTGCCTAAAGGTAACGGAGCATTAATTTCTAGTAAACCTGATGGAACCGCAACCGGGGGTAATGCTCGTGGAATGTATGCAGTTGATTTACAACTAAATCGTGCAGCAGCATCTCAAGTAGCAAACGGTGCCTACGCTACGGTTCTTGGCGGTAGGCGAAATACGGCTAATGGGCAGTATAGTATTGTGAGTGGCGGTGATGGTAATACAATTGGCGCAGGTGGCTTAGTTGCAACCGTTTCAGGCGGGTCATCAAATACTGCTACTAATACGTGGTCAACTATTGGTGGCGGAAATACAAACACAGCAACTGGAGTAGGAACTACTATTGGTGGTGGGCAAAATAATCAAGCAAGTAATAGTTATTCGGTTGTAGCGGGAGGTTTAACAGATACAGCGTCCGGTGATTACTCTGTTGTTAGTGGTGGAACTGCGAATGTTGCGAGTGGCACGAGTGCTGTAGTATCCGGTGGTGAATTAAACAAGGCAACAGGCAATCAAACTACAATTTTAGGTGGATTTGGTTTACGATTAGGAGGCACTGGTTCATTTGGTTTTAATGGTTTTAACACCGTTGCTGATTCTGCCTTTGTTTCGAATGATAGAACGGCATATTTTGGCAACGTAGATTTGTGGTTGGGTAATACAGATAATACAACAAGTGAATTACGTTTCTTTGAAGCACAATCAACAGATGGAATCTTCCCTGCGGCCGGAACTAACTACACTGCATTTAAAGCAGGTACACAAACAGCAGATGTTACTTACACTCTTCCCACAGCGTATCCAACTGTTAGCGGGCAAGTTTTAAGCAGTACTACAGTTGGTGTTATGAGTTGGGTAACGGCAAGTAGTGGGTTAACGCATTTTACAGAATCAGTTAATACTTCAGCACCTAATGTAACAGTACCTGTAGTACGCTTGCTTGCAACAAATGCAGCTACCAATGTTGATGTGGCACTAAGCCCCAAAGGTAGCGGTGCACTAACAGGTAATGTAGCAGATAATACTCTAAGTGGTGGCAACAAACGTGGCACCTATGCTGTAGATTGGCAACTAAATCGATCTGCTGCTAACCAAGTAGCAAGTGGAAACTGGTCAGTTCTATCTGGTGGAGCTGGAAATGTTTCAAGTGGATTGTATTCAACTGTAGGTGGAGGATGGTTTAATCAGGCAACCAATCAACATGCAGTTGTAGGTGGTGGAGAAGGCAACTCTGCAACTGCTGCCGCTTCTTCTGTTTTAGGTGGCTCTGGTAATATTGCAAGTGGGCAATATTCAGCTGCTGTTAGTGGATGGGTAAACACAGCAAGTGGAGGTTATTCCAATATTACTGGGGGTGATCATAATACAACCAGTGGAAGTTATTCCAATATTAATGGCGGCGGTTATAATACAGCAGGTGCTAACTATACGGTAATTGGAGGTGGCTATCTAAATATAGTTGCGGCTGATTATACATCAATTGCTGGCGGTTATGCTCTTCGAATGGGAGGGGTCGGATCTTTTGGATTTAATGGATTCAATGCTCTAACTGACTCAGCTTACATAACTGCAAATAGAACGGCATATCTTGGTAATGTTGATTTATGGCTTGGAAATACTGACAACACTACAAGTGAGCTTAGATTTTATGAAGCTCAGTCAACTGACGGAACTTTTCCAGCTGCTGGTACAAACTACACTGCATTCAAAGCAGGTACACAAACAGCAGATGTTACTTACACTCTACCAACCGCAGCACCTGCAAGTAACGGTCAAGTGTTAAGTAGTACAACAACAGGAACAATGAGTTGGGTTACCGCCGGTGGCGGGGACGTGACCGGACCGGCATCCTCCGTTGATAACGCCTTAGCACGATATGATGGTACAACTGGTAAAATAATCCAGAACAGCGGTTTGATTCTTGACGATTATTCTACAGCTACACAGGCAAACGTTACACTTCGCGCCGATAGCGGTTCGGTAGCAAACATTTCGATGGTATTATCACCGAAAGGAACTGGAGCTTTACTTGCTAACAAGCCAAATGGTGCTGTTACAGGCGGTAATGCAAGAGGCATCAATGCTGTTGACTTACAAACGAGTAGAACAGCATCTACTCAAGTAGCTTCTGGTGATTACACTGTTATATTAGGGGGTAGTGATAACACTGCCACTGGAACAGCATCCTCTATTCTAGGAGGGTATGATAACACGGCAAGTGGTAGCTTCTCTGTAATATCAGGTGGTTTTTCAAATTCAAATACAACTATTAGTTCTTATTCTGTTATCGGTGGCGGGCTTCATAATTCTGTGAGTGATGGTGGATCAACGGTAGGTGGTGGGGTAGATAATTCGGCCTTAGCACAGGGGAGTGCTATAGCTGGTGGTGGAAGAAATTATACTAACCAAAATTATGGAAGTATTAGTGGCGGTTTTGAGGATACTATAAACACTTCTGCCACCTACGCTACAATTTCAGGTGGACAAAGAAATAAGATTACTGCATCTTTAGGATCAATTGGGGGTGGTAAGGCTAATACCGTTAGTGGTGATTATTCTACCATAGCAGGTGGTTATTCGTTACGCCAGACAGGCATTGGTTCATTTGGGTTTAATGGTTATAACACAATTGCCGATTCTGCTTATGTATCAGCAAATAGAACTGCTTACTTTGGCAACGTAGATTTGTGGTTGGGTAACACAGATAATACAACAAGTGAACTACGTTTCTTTGAAGCACAATCAACCGACGGAACCTTCCCAGCCGCAGGTACAAACTACACTGGGTTTAAAGCTGGCACACAAACAGCAGATATAACATACACGTTGCCAGTCGCAGCACCTGCAAGTAACGGTCAGGTATTAAGTAGCACAACAGGTGGTGTTATGAGTTGGGTAACAGCTGGAAGTGGTGATGTAACCGGACCTTCCGCCTCTGTAAATAACGCTATTGCACGATTTGATGGTACAACAGGTAAAATTATCCAAAATAGTGGAATAGTTATAGATGACACAGTTACAGTAAGTGCTAAAAAAATAGTAACCCTTAGAGCTGAAGATAATACTACAGCAAATATTACTTTATCGTTGTTACCAAAAGGTACCGGTGCACTAACCGCCAGCAAACCAGACGGTACAGCATTTGGCGGGAATATCAGAGGTGATTATGCAGTAGATTTACAGACATCAAGAGGTACCGGTACACAAGTAGCAAGTGGCAACTACTCTGTTATAAGTGGCGGAAAATTTAATACTGCATCTGGATTGAATTCTACCATTGCAGGTGGTTCGAGTTGTGTTGCAAGTGGCAACTATTCATTTGTAAGTAGTGGATTAAATAATGTTGCCAATGGGCTTTACTCAGCTATTGGTGGGGGTAGTGATAATTATGTTACACAACAAGGTAGTTCCATTTCCGGTGGCAGTAGGAATTATGTTAATCAAGACTTTTCAACAATTGGTGGTGGTATTGATGATACCATCAATACTGCTGCAATATATTCCACTATTGCTGGCGGACAAGCCAACAAGATAACTGCAAATCGTTCTGCTATTGGTGGTGGTTATGGAAATTATATCAGTGGGGCGAGTGGTACAATTGCCGGGGGCTATCTGGACACAGTTTCCGGTACTTTTGCAGTTGTTGCTGGTGGTTATAAAAATAATGTTAGTGGAAGCTATTCAACTATTAGCAGTGGTTATGTTAATTATGTCAGCAGTCAATACTCTGCAATTTTAGGAGGTGCTAATAATGATGTTACTGCAAACTATTCTTCAGTTCTTGGTGGGCAAGCAAATACAGCAAATGGCCAATACAATTTGGTATTTGGAAATGCAGTTGTACCAACGGTAACAGAAAACTACCGTGTATATTTCTTCGAACCTACAAGCTACGGGTTCTTGGGAATTAACCGTGAAGATTTAGACTACCCTATTCATGTTGGGACGAGTGCTTCCAATGGTAATGGCGCGTATCTGACGACTGGTGGAGTGTGGACAAACGGTTCATCACGAACATTCAAAGACCGTTATACAAGTTTGGATAGTGCCGAAGTACTTAAGAAAGTTCGCAATCTTGATGTTCGTGGGTGGTGGTACAAAGGAACACAAGAGTATCATGTCGGACCTTTTGCCGAGGATTTTCGTGATGCCTTTGGAACAGGTGTTCTGGACAACACTGATAGTAGAAAATACTTAGCCGCCACAGACATTGCAGGTGTTGCGTTGTACTCATCGCAACAACTTATCAAACAAAACGAACAACTCTTTTCTGAAAACGAGCGCATGAAATCCGAAAACGAATCTATTAAACTTCGTTTGGAACGTTTGGAAAGTATTATTTCTAACAAACCCGTTTCTACCGAAACTGTTACACCTGTTCAGCAAACAAAAACAAATGCTCCGCGAATTGTTAGCATTGCGCCGGACCCGGCAGGAAACTACGCAGTAGTAAAATTCGAGTTGCCAAAAGCTGCTAATGTTGAACTGTTTGTTTCGGCAGGTAATGGAACTCGTACGCTTGATATTATGAGTGGCGTGTTTATGCAAGCAGGTACCTACGATGTAGAAGTAAATCTTAACGATGTAGCAAACGGTTGGTATGTATGCGAACTTCGTGCATCGGCTGAATCTGCACAACGGTTGTTCAGAGTAGTTAAATAATATGCTATCGCAAACCGCACCGAGGCGTTGTGCATACTACAACATTTTTCTGCGGGAAAGAACGTTCATCGTATCCTTACGTTTATCGTTTTGTACGGTGTTCGTAACAAACATAAAGCCGGATACTTGATAAACAGTAGTATAAGTAAACATCGCGAAGCTGAAGGATGTGTCCCTACCGGGTTGCGGCGCAGGATGGGTTGCTTCGGCAGTTGAGAGAAACAACAAATAAAAAAGAATGATAACGAATGTATCACATACAACTCACGTACTGACCGCCATACTGTGCGCTATGCTTAGCTTCTTCCCAATTGCAACATTGGCGCAGTCCCCGGCATCGCAACGCGGTGTTGTAAGTAGCGGCGGTCAGAGAGTGAGTACAAACAACGGACGAGAGATTCTGAACGGAAGTGTTGGACAGTTTGCTATTGGTAGAATTAGAGAAGCGAATACCAAAAATAATGTTGGTTTTTGGTACGGTGCTGTTTCGTTGTTTGCTAAACCTAACAGCGAGAGCATTATAGAGCTGCCAAACGTTACTGCGGATATTGGCGTTATGATTGATGTTCCGTTGATTTTAGTGCAGTCGAAAAATTTACAACGGGTTAAGGCAAAATCGTTTGAGGCAGTTATACGATATAACATCCATGTGCTGGAAAGCAAGCAATGGAGCGGTGTTAGAAGCGGTGACTCGATGCGGATAACAGTTAAGGGAACTTTGCAAAGTAATGATACATTACTTTCGATACCGTTTTTAACCAAGTTAGGCAATGCCGAATACACACCCTTGATTATAGAAAAGTTTACGTGGTTGGAATCGCCAACTACAAACAATATAGTTCGCAACGGAAGAGTTGATTTTACCGGTATCTGCCACGAAGGTGATACTACACGATTAGTATTTTCGGCTGCAACAACAGCATTGCTATCGGTGTTTCCAAACCCAGCAAACGAAGAAGCTACAGTACGTTTTCAGGTAGGGGAGAAAGGGCAAACGGATATTGCATTGGTTGATATGAATGGGCGTGTAGTAATGGGTGTGTACAGTGGTAAAGTTGAGAGATTAGGAGAATACACCGAAACGATAAATGTATCCACCATTGCAAGCGGATTATACTACGCTGTGTTGCGTTCCAGAACACGAACACAGGTTCACCAAGTAATAGTCAGGAAATAATGCGATATATCGTAACATCCATAGTGTTTATACTTTGTTATACACTTGCATTGGCGCAGGATACGATTCCACGGTTGCTGTATCACGTGTCGGGAGGTTTGCGATATGGTCTGACGTCGTATTCAACTACTCTTCATTCATTACCGGGAGTTCCTTCGTGTTGTCCGGGTTATGAGAGTGGTAGCGGCTCGGGGCTTTCCTATCAGGCACAGTATTTACAACCGGTAGCAATGGAAGACGATGTTTGTGTAGGAGTTGATGCCGGAGTTGAAAACATGAGCGGCACGTTAACAACAACTGAAACTGAAACACTTGATGACGACGGAGTAACAAAACAAGGCGTGTTTGAGCATAGCATACAAACATCGTTACCAATGTTACGCATAAGTGGTATGGCACGAGCGCGCGTTTGGAACGATGTACTTATTAACGCAGGAATTGGAATGGGAATTCCGTTAGCACCGACATACCATCAGCAAGAGTTAATAACCGACCCACAAACATTACTTTTTAGCAATGGTACAAAAATCCGTAACGAACGTTCGGGCAGCTTACCCGAAGCAACCAGCGTGCATACTATACTTAATGTAGGTGTTGGGTATGCACTACCTGTATCGGCAAATAAACATTGGCAGTTGATTCCGGAGTTGCGGTACACCAAAAGCATGAATGATGTGATTGCAGGTACATATTGGTCGGCACAGAGTTTTAGCCTTGGTATTGCATTGCAGTTTAGCATGTACTCAACACCACCGCCACCACCGCCGCCAGTTATTAAGCCAGATACTCCAAATGTAATAGCATTTGTACCGCCACCGCCGCCACCTATAAAACCTAAAACCGAGTTGATAAAACCATTTGAACTCAAACTAACAAAAGGTGATGGGAAGACTATAGATACCATTGTGGTTACAAATATTGTTGCAACTACAATGTTTTCTCTGATGCACTATGTATTTTTTGACAGTCTCTCAACGGAAATACCAAAACGTTATGAACTCTTAACCCCAGAACAAGTTAATAGTTTCTCAATATCAATGCTGGAAGGAAAAGGAACGTTTGGTGTGTATTATAACATGCTAAACATGATTGGATATAGGATGAGAAATACTAAATCAAAGATTACGTTGATTGGCTGTAACTCCAATACAGACACCGAAAAAAATAATCTTGAACTTTCAAAAGGTAGGGCTGAATCAGTTAAAAAGTATCTGACTGATGTGTGGGGTATTGCACCTGAACGAATACAAATTTCTGCGCGTAACCTACCGGAAACACCATCAAATCCTGTTTCGCAATATGGTATTGAAGAAAACCGTAGGGTAGAGATTCAATTCGAAGAACTATCGCTGTTTACTCCAACTGCCTTTCAGGATACAACAAGAACATTGAATAATCTTAACTTTGGCTTTACAGCCGGTGTTGAATGTGAAGCAGGTGTTGATACATGGGAGTTCTCAATTCTGCAAGGAAAGAAATCCATTGTTAGTGTAAATGGCAAAGATTCAATGCCCACATTGTTACAACAACAGTGGGATGAAAGAAAAATTGTTATTCCCGAAGCTGGAATACCAATAAATGGTAGATTAGTTATTAACGACAAAAATGGTAACCAAACTGTGTTTGAAACTAAACCTTTAGTTGTACAATCTCAGATAGAACAAAAGTTTATTCTAAAAAAATTCTCACTCATTGTATTTAAGTTTAAAGAAAGTGCAGTTTCACCATTAAACTTACTAATATTAGATATGATACGCTCTCAGATTGAAAGTAACTCGATTGTTAATGTAATCGGACACACAGATATATACGGGAATCCTGCATATAATCAAAAACTTTCCGAGCAGCGTGCTTTACAAATATCCAAACTTTTAAAACTTCCTAATTCTGCGGCAAGTGGAGTAGGAGGTTCCGACCCAATTCACGATAATACGTTGCCGGAAGGACGCTTCTACTCACGAACAGTTCAGATAAATATCGAGACTCCTAAAAAGTAATTTTTGCTAACGCAAGCCGTACCACATCTTGTGCTTTTAAAGGCCATACCACGCGGGACAGAATCTTAGCAAAGGAAACTTCCCGCACAATGTCGTGCTTTGTTATAGTGTCATTTGATGCGGTCTGGCGATAGCAAAAAAAAACTATTGATTACTACGAAGTTTATTAAGTGCTTCCTGCGCGCGGGTGTTTTTAGCATCAACGCGTAAGGCACGGTTAAATAGAGTATCAGCTTCTGCTTTTCTGTTGTTACTCATAAACCACATACCAAGAGTGGTTATCTCGCCCGAGCAAGTTTCTGCAATAGTTTTTTCTAAATGTGGGTCGGTATATTTTTTAGCAGTAGCAGCGAACATATCCACTTGAATTTTTTGTACATCGCTGAAAGTAGGCGTGGAGTCGTTTGAGATGGCAAGCATTAAACCGAACGGTGTTTTTGTTTGAGTAGCGGCAAAGCCATCCTCTCCCTGAAACACTTCAGGCGAAGCAATGATAGGATGTGTAGCAATGTTGTTATTTACTATGGAGTTTAACATAGCGATAAAACGTTGTTGAATAACGGGGTACTCACTTTGCGGTAGTTCGTTGCGCTCAAATTGATTGAGGTATTCCATGTAGGCATCAATTTCTTTTTTGCATGGCTTGATTACTTCCGGATACCAACGTTCAAGTTGCGGTAAGTACCACGTGCGGCGCAATAGTTCCTTATCAATTATTACAATGTCCGGACGGTAACCCTCAATTTGTTGTTTATACCAAAACGCGGAAACGTAATAATCCCATTGTTGTGAAAATACTATTGAATTTTTGGGTAGAGATTCTGTCATGAGTTTTGTGTATTCGGGTACAAGTACGTTCTCTTTTTCGTTATTCTCTTTGTAATTAATACCAATGGTTACTAATGGAATAAGAAAGACAGGATACAACGTACCGGGAACCAGTTGTGTTAATTCATACACACCAATACTCATCATTACGATAAAGGCAATGAATGATAGCAGGAAGTATGAATCAATATCGTGAATGTTGTAGTTAATGGAGTAACCAACACAAAACACAACCAGCAATGTAAAGAACACTCCAAGCTGCATAGAGCGTGCATACAGTTTTACCAATCCCCATACAGTAAATACTAAACCAATAAACCCAAGCTGATACGGAACAAGCGATAAAAACTTCTCGAATTGTTTGCCACGTGTACCTTTAACAAACATCCACACCTGATATTGTTTGCCAAGTACATGGTAGGTAAACTCATCCCAACCACGGTGTACTGCACCCCAGTTAAATAATGGTTCCGATGAACTGCGGATAAGCATCGCAACATATATAGCGGCACACGATACAATTACACCAAACAGTATACTAAATTCTACTAAACGTGGTTTACTTAGCGATAATGTTTCATCTGTCCGCCAGAAGAACATTAACAGTATAGCTGGTAATACAAGAATAGTGGTTAAGTGATTGCCAAAGCTCAACCCAAGCATTAAAGCCGATAATAATAGCCATCGGTTATGCTTTTCCAAAATGCCACGTAAAAACGTGTACAGCACAAGAGTAATCATAAGCAAGTGTAGCGAATACACTTCTATGCTTGTAGCTTGCGCCCACACTGTGCGAGCACCCATGTAGGTTAAGGCACTAATAGAAGAGATAATGGAAACATTTAACGATGGTGCATCAGTTGTTAGTACGGGCATCTGTGGCACAGACTTTTGTTTACCTTGTTGCTTAACTAGTGGTTTCTGTGTTTTGTAAAATTGTAACACTACCGAGCTAATCAAATACACCACACTTACCGATAGTGCCGTACAAAAGGCAGCAAACAAATTCATCTTATATATAACACTAAAAGGTAAGGGCAGTAAACTCCACAAGTGACCTACCATAATAAACAGTGGATACCCTGTTGGATGCGCAACTCCGTACGATGAACATGCACCGGCAAGTTCACCTGCATCGGTAAAAGTGACATCGGGTGCAAGTGTTGTAACGTATAAAACAAATGCAACGCAAAACAGTACAACGGGTAATATCAATCCACGGTTTTTCATATTATCACAAAGTAGTAGGGTAAAACAAAAAAGGGATGACAAGTGCCATCCCTTATTCTACAGGAAGACTTTTAGTTGTTATCGCCGCCGAACATTCCACCTAGCATGTTCGATGCCTGACCCATAATATCTCCACCACCTTCGCCACCCGCATTACCACCAATAACATTATCTACCATGCCTTGCATACCTTCCGGAAGTTTATCTTTAATAAAACTTAAAACCGCGTTAACAGCCGATTGTGCTTGTTCATGTGATAATCCTGTTTTTTCAACAACAAAGTTGATTAGCATATCCATTTCGTTACTCCAATAAATGTAAGGTAAATTTGTGGCGCGAAAATACAGTATGCTATACTTTTTGCAATACGGTAGTTTTTTGCTGTCGCCTGACCGCACCAAATCACACTTCTACAAACGCCCTTATATTGCGGGAAAGGAACACAGACTTACTTCTCTCCCGCATAGTAAGGATTATTGACTGATAACGTTCGGTGCGGTCTGGCGATAGCAAAAGTTATTATTATAATTGCCCAAGATGTGTATGCTTAAAGTTATCGGTGTATTTAAGTCCATAGCCCAATAGTCTATCTAAAGCCGAATGTCCTACCATTATAACTCCAGCCAACAACAGCACCTGATGTGATAGTACAAAACCTATTAACGCAATGCCAAAGGCAATACCTTTGTGGTGTGTAAGGTTGTACGTGAACGCACCAATGCGTGTGTTAACAAGGTAGCCAATCATTCCAACATCGGGCAACAGAATACACGCTGGATACACCCACCAAGCAAATGGTAAATAGGTAAAAAGAATTATAGAAGCTATAAACTGAACGGCTTCTTCAAGTTTTAGTAAGAGGTTCATGGTTAGTTGAGTTGAAGTTTGCCCGCAATTAAACGTAGTTGAAGTTCGGCAGACTTTGCGGTGTACTGCGCGTTGAGTAAACGTGTGGCAGACTCAATAGTTGCATATTGAATCTGGCGCAATTCTACCGAAGTGATGGTTTGTCGTTTAAAACGCTCCAACGCAATCTGTGCATTCTCTTTTGCAAGGAGTATGTTCTGTGCTTCCAACTGCATTAGCTTTAGTGCATTGTTGTAATCGTTTTCGGCATTGGTTAATGATTGTTGTACTTTACGTTTAATGTTATCAATCTGTAGTTGTTTGCTTTGGAGTTGTATATCCGTTACATCCAATTGTGTTTGTGTTAGTAAACCATTAAATAACGGAATGCTAATACCAACTCCTACATTTAAACCATTGGTTTGGTTTAGTAACGAGAACCCGGCGCTGTTGCTGTTTCGGTTATAGTTATATCCACCATTTATAGAAACCGATGGTAATCCCTGCGAGGCAATTTCTCTGCGGGTTTGCAAGGCAATGGCTACATCTTGTTTGGCAAGAAGCGTAGAGTAGTTTTGCTCGGTAGCTGTGGAAGTAATACTGTTCAAATCCAAGTTCAAATCTACCATAATACTATCCTCAACATCAAGTCGCTGTGTTGGAATTCTACCAATCAGTGTATTAAGCGATACTTCCAATTGTGCAATGGCATTTCCTACATTATACAACGCAGAGTGTTGTTCATTCAAATCCATTTGCGCTTGCAAAAGGTCGTTCTTTGCTGCAACGCCAACATTAAACCGTGTTTGTGCAATTCGTTTACGTTCTTCTAAAACTGTAATCAGTTCCTGTGTTGCTTTTAATTGCTGGTGCAGACGTACTAACCCATAGTAGGCAAGCGATATATCAAAAATTGTTTGGCTAATACGTTGTTGTAATGAGATGTTGCTTGAGCGTTCTAACTCTTCCAACTTGCTTTTTGTGGCAAACATTTTCATGCCATCAAACACCTTCCAGTTTATGGTGGCAAAAGCTTGCATGGAGCTTTGTGTAACGCCACTGGTTGATACTTCGTTTCCATTAGAAAACTTCTGCTCAATACTCACTGCCGAAGTATTTCCGGTAATTCCGGCAACTGCTGTTGGGTACGCGCCCGATGTAGCCCACGAATTATTTACTTTACTTATATCCGCGTCGTTACGGGCAATTTGAACATCGTAATTATTCTTCAACCCACGCCGTATAGCATCTTCCAACGTTAGTTTATCCTGAGCGTATATAGTTGCAGTGATTACCAGTAACAGAAAAAAGTAAATAAGTGGTTTCATTGAATATACATGTATATAAAGTTTATGCTTTCGCCTGACCGCGCCAAATATACGCATAAGGAATAACCCTTATTGTGCGGGAAAGGTGATTCGGTAAAGAAACTACTGTTCACCGTGTAGTTGTAGAGTAAAATCAATGCTGTGCATACAGAAAAAGTTGTAGTTTAGAATCAGATATTATTTTCTCAATACTCTGACACACAACATCATGAAATATCCACGTACATTATCGTCCGGTGCTAATAATACGGTGATTGTTCTTAGTGATAGTGAGGTTGGAAAGTTGTTTACCGGCGATACTCGTTCCGAAATTGGAAGTGAGGCGGAGAAAATGCAGTTCGCTAATTCCATTAACTCGTTGGTTGTTGAATTTAAGCGTCTTGAGTTTAATGAAGACCTTAACGCTGAGATGTTAGTGATGGAACGAATATATCCTTTTGACTTCCGCTCGTATGAGGTAGAAATGCGTGAGTTATGGCTTTCGGTATTTGAAGATGAACTACGTGCATTACATGCGGCCGGATTTGTTCACAGAGATTTGAAACGCCCATCGAGTATTAGTGGTTTATCGTTTGATAATATACTGCTTACCAATTCAGGGTTACGATTGATAGACGTTGGCATATCAGCACTTCGCAGACAAATAGGGGATGTGATTTTTGAAAAATATGTTGAAGTTGAATTACAGGAAATTCAAGACTTTAGAGATTACTTTTTGAACAGGTAGTTGTAACTCTTTTTCAGTTCATGGTTCTGTGGTACCGATTACTAATACAATAAACTATGAAAAAGCTAACTAAAAGAAAACCAATAGGATTCTTACCATTTAGCATAACTGCTTATTGTATTGCAGTGCTCTTACCGATACTTGCAGTATTACATGTATTAAACCAAGCTGATTTTGTTGACCCTGCTAAAACAATTAGAAAATCTAATACCTATGCAGTACAGGCTCAATATGATAAAGAAGATTCACGTTTTATGTGGCCTTTAAAGAGAGAGTATGCATATCACATTTCCAATAGCTATCCAGATATTTCAATATGGGAATATAAAATTGAGAATGAAGCACAAGATTTAAGAATAAAAACGAATACTATTATATTAGGAAGTAACAGGTTCACCAAACTTATATATTCAGACCATCCAAAACATAGCCAGAGCAAACTACAAAGTCATGCAATGTTGATTACTGTTTATTACAACAATACTGGTATTCACGTTTGTACCATGGATACGTTGATGCAGACATATCTACCTTCCATGCAATCACAAATGTTATATGATGTTGCAAGGTTTGTTAAACAACACAGAGCATTGTATCCAGATATATTTAGTGAAATTGTTCTATTGTATAAAGTTGCACCGGAGGTATTGTTTGGTGATGCAATGAGTTTATATGATGGCTTGTTACCGTTAGGTAACATACAAGGAGTCAAAATTCTACATTCTAATTATCTTGGAGATGTAAATACTATTATTAGAAAGATAAAGTATTATAATACAATAAAAGTAGATTCGCACTTTGATCCATATCCTAAGCCCATAAATTGTGGTTTAATTGGGTGTTGTTGTGTTAGATTACCTGAACCTTCAAATGCAATGCTGTTATCAATGAAGTTAACTGATACACTTACTATTTTTTTGTTATCCTATTTTCTATTACTCGTGGTGGTGGTATATCTATCCGGAAGTTTGTATTTCTTTAGAGGTAAACGAAGAACAGTTCTTCTTCATCGCCTTTCTCTCCCGCAAATTGAGGTTGTATAGTGGTTGCCATTGGGCGCGGTCGGGCGATAGCAAATACCTATATAGTACCTAAAATCCTGCCTGTAGGTAAAATCTGCTTGCATTGTTGATGTAAACGTCCTAATTTACGGTAATTCCAAAAGGGGATAGTAGCTTACCAATATTACTTTTACTTATCACACAAGAGGTACCATATGAACCGTCGTGCTTTTTTTGAGCGCATCGTTCGTGGAGGAACCCCTGCACCATTACAGATTACCGCAGGGTTAGAGCCGTACAAACCAAATGAGAATTTATCTGCCGCAGATGCCATGCACTTGTTACGCAGAGCTACATTTGGCTATACTATGGCTGATATTACCAAAGCCAAATCCATGACGACTTCCGCAGCGGTTGAAGCATTATTTTCGGGTGAGCAATCGCCCACACCTCCTGCATGGGTAAACCTTGATCCATTAAAAGAAGATTTTTCAGATCCTAATGCCCGGCAAGCAGCATATTACCAACGCTATTACGAAATGCAACGTTGGTGGTTTTCGTTGATGAAGAATGGCTCGTTTTCCATTTTGGAGAAGCTAACGTTTTTTTGGCATAACCACTTTTGCTCGGATTATCTGAAGGTATATTACCCACAATATCTGTTCGCACAAAACGATGCGTTTCGCAAAAATGCCTGGGGTGATATTAAACAACTTACATCCAAAATGGTAAATGATAACGCCATGCTTATTTACCTGGATTTAAATGCTAGTATTAAGGGTAACCCAAATGAAAATTTTGCTCGAGAACTTTTGGAGTTGTTCACGTTAGGCGTTAATCATTACACCGAAAAAGATATTGTAGAAGCTGCAAAAGCATTAACGGGCTGGCGGGTTGCTTGGCCAACAGGGACATTTAATGCACAAACGTGGGATCCAAACGATAAAACATTTATGGGGCAAACAGGTAAATGGAATGCAACAGACGTAATCAGAATAATTTTTGAACAAGATGCATGTGCGCGATACTTTGCAACCAAGTTCTATAAGTACTTTGTGTACGATGTCCCCGATGAAACTATTGTTACTGAACTTGCCGGTATCTTAAAGCAAAACAACTTCCAGTTAAAGCCAATGCTAAAAGCGTTACTTGGCAGTGCGCATTTCTTTGATATGAATGTTCGAGGTGCACAGGTAAAATCACCACTTGAATTTATAGCTGGTTTTGAGCGAAATCTTAACTATTTAACCATACCCGATGATTACGCAATTGAGCGTTCAACCCGGTTGACATTAGAGCCATTAAATCCGCCATCAGTAGAAGGATGGAAGGGACATCACCTGTGGATTAACACAAACTCGTATCCAATTCGCGAGCGCACAGCAGAAGCTGCATTAGAAGGAAGACGGTTAGATAATAATACGGCTATGACAACTAAACCCGATGTTATTACCTGGGCAAAACAGTTTGCTAATGTTAACGATGCACACATGTTTGTAAATGATGCAGCAAATTTCTTGTTGCCTATTCCGCCCGGAGCTAAAACACAGCAGTTGTTATTAGAAGAACTATTGCAAGGTGCGCAGGATTACGAGTGGAAGATAGATATGGCAAATGTTGAGTTCCGCTTAAAGGCATTCTTAGCAGCTGTTACTACATTACCAGAATATCAACTTAACTAACACGCACAAGGAGAGTATAACAATGAAACGCAGAGAATTTATATCTACTTCAGGGAAAACACTTGCGCTTGCAACATTAGCTACCGGATTTGGTAGTGTGCGTGTTAATGCATTAGCTGCATCGCCAAGTTTACAACAACTTCAACAACTTACTGCCGATAGCGACCGTGTGTTTGTATTAGTACAACTAACAGGTGGTAACGATGGATTAAACACAGTAATACCCATTGAAAACCCTGTGTATTACTCATCCAGACCAAACATAGCTATACCAAAGGCACAAGCACTTCAGCTACGAACAGGTCTTGGATTACATCCTAAAATGACGGGCTTTAAACAACTGTTTGATGATGGAAAGTTAAGTGTAGTTCAAAACGTAACGTATCCTAATCCGGACCGTTCGCACTTTCGTGGGACTGATATCTGGATGACTGCCACCGATGTTGACGTATTTAAAACAACCGGTTGGATGGGACGTTATTTGCAAACCCTTGCACCTAACTTTCCGGATGTAATGCCGCCAGACCCTCTTGCAGTGCAGATAGGTACTTCGCTTGCGCTTGGTTTCCGTGGCGATAGAGGTTCCATGGGAATTACCTTCCGCGACCCCGATGCGTTTTATTCATCGGTTGACCAAACAAACAACGCCGGAAGTTATGATGCATCGCCCGATACTTTAGGTGGCGATGAATTAGACTTTGTACGCAGTATCGAAAAAGCATCACAAGTTTATTCAACTGCTGTAAAACGTGCGGCTGATAACGTAAAACAAAATAAGGTAACCTATCCAAATAACAACCCACTTGCCCAGAGTTTAAAGATTGTTGCGCGGTTAGTTGCAGGTGGATTAAAAACTAAATTCTATTTGGTTAATATTACCAATACCTCATTTGATACACACATAGACCAAGGAGCAGTTGATGGCGCACATCCAACCTTACTTAACTATTTAAGCGAAGGCATTAAACTCTTTATGGATGATTGCGAACAACTTGGAATTGGGGATAGAGTTGCGGGTATGACGTTTTCGGAATTTGGACGACGAGTGCAAGAGAATGGAAGTCGTGGAACAGACCACGGAACCGCTGCGCCATTGTTTGTATTTGGTAAGAATGTGATTGGTGGCAAGGTACATGGTCACGACCCGGATTTAACAAATCTCGATAACCGTGGCGATTTACTCATGGAGTTTGATTACCGTCAGGTCTATGCGGCATCGTTGCTGCAATGGTTTGGAGTTCCGGCAAATGATACTCAATCAATTCTCTACCGTGAGTTTAGTGCATTGCCATTGTTTAAGGAAATTGCCGCGGGAGTTGATGACAACAATGAAATATTATCATCGAGTATGTACAACGCACCTAATCCTTGCGATGAGCTTACAGTTATCAACTACCTTGTACCGCAAACAAGCGATGTTTCTGTTTCTCTGCACGATATTCGTGGCGAACAACTACAAGTTATCTTTAGCGGAGCTCAGGAGATGGGAGTTCATTCCGTTACAGCGCGCACGGCACATTTGGCTGCCGGAACTTATTTCTATAAGGTACGTGTGGGGCGTTGGGAACAAATGAAAGCCCTGAGTGTAGTTCGGTAATACAACGCACATCTAAATATAAAGCCGTGGTAATTATACTACGGCTTTTTTTATTGGTGAATCCCGCCTCTGCCGAAGCGAGCAATACTGCGCCGCAACTCGGTCGGGTAAAAACGTTGCAGCACCGCAGGGAATTCCCTCTGTCCTTCGGACATCTCCCTTTACCAAAGGGAGAAAAGATATCTTTGTATAATTTAGAGTTAAACAATTGTCCCCTTTAGTAAAGGGGGCGGATTCTCGCGCAGTGAGAATCGGGGGAATCCACAGTAACAGCATGTATTATGTCGAAATTTGTTGTAGGCAAATACCACTTACCGTATAATCCCAATCTGAAGGAGAAGGCAAGAGAACTACGAAATAACATGACAGAGACAGAACGTATAGTTTGGAAGCATTGTTTGCAAAAGTTTAGAATACCTGTTCTTCGCCAACGGCCAATTGATAATTACATTGTTGACTTTTACATTGCATCGCATAAACTTGTGATTGAGATTGATGGCGTACAACACTCTACCGAATCAGGTAAGGAATATGATGAAAACAGAACAAACATCCTTGCAGGATACGGACTTACAGTTCTACGATTTACGAATGCAGATGTGTTATCTAACTTACAATCAGTATGTTCTGTAATATCACATACAATTACCAACGAAATCATAACATAAGAACACTTTTTTACTATTGCGCAGCACTTCGCCGGGTTCGCGCCGGGTCTGCGCGCTGGAAGGGTTGTTGCGGCAGATAAGAGTACCCAAAAATCTTCTACCGATACAGGTTCTTTCTGTTGGGTAAAAAGCATTATCTTTGTATGCTTGTTTGTTAGGGGACGTAACTACAGGCATTCCCACGTAAGTTTAACTTTACTTATAGCAACATTATGTTTCAAGACTTAGAAATGTACGGGCATGAGCAAGTTGTTTTTTGTTCAGACCCAAAAAGCGGATTAAAAGCGATTATTGGAATCCACGACACCACGTTGGGTCCGGCACTTGGCGGTACACGTATGTGGAATTATGCCTCTGATGCCGAAGCTATCACCGATGTTTTACGTTTATCACGCGGTATGACCTATAAAGCGGCTGTTGCCGGGTTAAACTTAGGTGGCGGTAAAGCAGTAATTATTGGCGATGCAAAGACACAAAAATCAGAAGCGCTATGGCGTTCGTATGGAAGATTTGTTGAAACATTACGCGGACGTTACATAACAGCAGAAGATGTTAACACATCAGTTGCCGATATGGAGTATATCCGTATGGAAACGCGATTTGTTACTGGTGTTGCGGGAAGTGGCGGAAGCGGTGACCCTTCGCCATATACAGCGCTTGGCGTGTATTGCGGAATGAAAGCTTCTGCAAAAGCGCAATACGGTAATGATTCTTTAGCAGGTAAACGCGTTGTTGTTCAGGGTGCAGGAAACGTTGCAAAACACCTGGTAGGACATTTGGTTCAGGAAGGTGCAACAGTTTTTGTTACTGATATTTTTGAAGACAAAGCTCGTGCGGTATGTGCTGAATACGGTGCAACATATATTACACCCGATGAAGTCTATGGTTTTGATTGTGATATCTTCTCGCCAAATGCGTTGGGCGCAATTATTAACGATGATACAATCTCCCAACTAAAATGTGCAGTAGTTGCCGGAGGTGCTAACAACCAATTAAAAGATGAAAAAGTACACGGTGAAGCATTAAAAGCACGTAACATAATTTACGCACCCGATTATGTTATCAACGCCGGTGGTTTGATTAACGTTTGTTCCGAAATTGAAAACTGGGGACGCGAGCAAGTTAAACGCAAAGTTGAAGGTATCTACGATACACTTATCAAAATTTACGATACAGCTAAAACTCACAACATTTTATCGGTGGAAGCATCCAACAAAATTGCAGAAGAACGCATTGCTGCAGTTCGCCATATACATGGTAGCTTTATGGGGGTTCCAAATATTCGCGGCGGAAACTAAACAGATTTTTTATGCCCTCTTGGCATATGCTAAGGGGGCTTTTTTTGTTTAAACCTATGGCATACGATAAACACTTAGCCGGAAGAATCACCGATTGCCTGTCGCACATCCAACTGCTGGAAGAAAAGAAGATGTTTGGTGGTGTTGGTTTTATGGTAAACGAAAAACTTTCCGTCGGTGTAATGAATGATGAAATGATTGTTCGGTGCGGACCGGAAATTACCGATGACTTGCTTACACAACAGGGAGTGCGTCCGTTTGACTTTACCGGTAAGCCCATGAAAAATTGGGTAGTAGTGCATCCATCTATTCTTAAAACCGATGCGCAGTTGCAAGAGTGGATTAACATCGCATTAGACTACAACAAAAAAGCAAAGAAAAGTAAAAAGAAAAAGTAACTGCTATCGCCAGACCGCACCAAACCTTGCATTACAGTCCATCCACACTTTTGCGGGAAGAAACGTTTACAACTTCCAAACAACTTTCTCTATGTAAATTAACCTGCCACAGAAAAGCCCGATACCATCGCCGTTTATATTCCAATTGATATTCGTGCCGCCGCTGGAGAAAGCTCCATTACTGCCACTACCACTACGGCGAGTGGTGTAGTATTCGTAGAATGGAAAGTCATTTAAATTCACAATCATAAAAGTATTATCGGATTTTTTCATTGAGTCAATGTGAGAAGTTGAAGTAGCATAGAGTGTTCTACTACCATATAGTGGGTAGCTTTTACTACCATCGTTCTTAGAACTCATAAAATTCCGTACTGCAAATTGGATACTTGAAAACGTTGTTGTATCATTAACTACATCTTGTGTCGTTAACAAAATACTAGGCGTACTCTTGGTATAAGCAAACCCAAATACCTGATATGGAAGCTTAGCAGATATGTTATAAGATGCTATGTAATAGAGTGTTGAGTCTTTATCATCAAAATATACATAGTTAGTCCAATACTCATATTCAGTCTCAAAGGATGGAAGTGTTGGGATGGTTGTGGTAGCAGTAATGTTATGTCCTTTCCAACTTGCTTTAAGATTGTAAGTAATACCTGGTTGCACATATAAGGTATCGCCGTTTGATTTTATTGCTACATAAAATCCCATACGTACATGCCGCATGGTTGCAGTATCTCCGGCGTTGGTGATAATAGTTGCATCAACATTTGTGAGACGGAAAGCCGCAGTATCGTATGGTTGTTTACTTACTACATCGGTTAACGGCGGCATTGTTTTAGAAAATGTGATTTGTAATGGAAGTCCGGATGTTATCATTCCGTCCACAACTATTTTCTCTATGTACGGAAGTGTACCAAAGTCAACTACTGTTTCCCTGCAAGAGAGCAAGAGTACACAGCATACAACTATTAGTAATACATTTCTCATTTAAACACTATCGGAGTTTTGTGGTTTGTTTTTGCTAAAAATAATCCTAATCCATCACCTTTAATATTCCACGAAACATTTTGCCCGCTTGCGCCAAAGAAGTCGCCATCTCCGTTGTTGTTCCATTCTGTATTAAGGTAACTCAGGAATTGGTGATCGTAACTTTCGGTAAGGACATAAACTTCCTTGTATAGATCTAATGCTTCGCTTGCTGTTGAAACATATTCTTCGTTGTACGTAAAAATTCTACCGGAAGTAGAGTCAGCTGAAACATACGTACGGAAAACCGGACGGTAACTGTTAAATCTATCAAACTCCGACAAGCTATCTATATCAGATGGAACTTCATGAAAGGCTTTCCAACTCTTTTCATTTTGTTTGTAGGTAATCCATAAGCTGTTTGTTATAAGATCGTTAGTGTTTAAGAGATATTTATACTTGACATCAATCTCTAATACAACCGGATAATTGTCGGAAACAGGTGTAAACTTTGCAGTATTAACTTGCAATTGTTTTTCTTGTGGTGCTGTTGTTGTAGCGGAAATTATATGTCCGTTCCACTGTGCGTTAAGGATGTAGGTTTTTCCAATTTCACAATACAAGGTATCGCCATTTGGTTTGCGTGCAAAGTATTCGCCAACACGGATATGTTGCAATGTACATACTTGATTATCTACGGTGATAGTAGCTACTACGTTTGTTAAACGGATTGCAGCAGTATCAAATCCACGCCAGGAATCCAGACTTGTGGTTGGCGGCATTGTTTTGGAGAATGTAACTTTGATTGGCTCGCCTGAAGTTATCATGCCATCCACTACTATTTTTTCCAGATACGGAACTTCACCAAGTTCTACGGTTTGTTCGCAGGAGCTTAGTGTAACAAGTAATGCAATTGCTAAAAGTATAATGCTATGTTTCATAGTTAGATGTATGTCAATTCTATAATGCGATGCTGAACGATTGGCTCCGCCTGTGTGCCGGAGCAGTTCGGTTGCTGCGGCAGAAGCGGGTTACCCAATATCTAAAACTTAACACTTAGCCCAAATGTTGGAATTAACGGGAACAACGTAATTTGTTTTACCACTTTTTTAGAAGACTGTGTTGTGTTGTCGTATTCGGTTGCGATGTACTGTGCAAATGGATTTTTGTGATTGTATGCGTTATAAATGTTGATGGAAACTTGCCACGGAAGTTTAAACCAACTGAATGAGTGCATAAAGTTTAAATCCATTTTGTGGAATGCCGGCAAACGATAGCCATTGCGTTCGCTATAATCGTAACGGATGCGGTCGCCAAATAATCCGTTGTTGGGATAGTTAGGAATAACGTACACGCCTGTAGGCATTGTGTATGCTTGCCCTGTGCCATATACCCATGTAGCACCTAACTCCCACGATTCCCCAATACGGTAGGTTAGTGCTATGGATATATCGTGACGTCTGTCGTATCGTGGGTAGAATGGTTTCCCGTTGTTTAGTTCATCAAAGTAACGTTTGGTCCACGATAATGTATAGCCAATCCATCCGGTAAACGAACCTACTTGTTTGTTTAAGAATACTTCTGCTCCGTATGCCTCGCCAAGACCTACAGTAAACTGCGATTCGAGTGGTAAACCAAGCGAGAAGTTAGCGGTATCGCGGTATTCGTACAAGTTGCGCATGTCTTTGTAATATGCCTCAACACTGAGTTTGTATTCGTTATCGTTCAGTGTTGTTTCGTAACCAAGTGTTCCTTGAATTGAGCGCGAAGGTTTAACTGTTTCGGTTGATGGAAACCACAAATCGGTTGGTAAAGCTATATCGTTACGTACAATAAGATGTAAGAACTGATGCGCCATCGCAAACGAGGCATTGATTCTCGATTCCGGAGTTAATGAATATGCTGCGGATAATCGTGGTTCGAACTGGAAGTAATTTCCTTGGTTAAAATAATATAATCTGCCACCAAGGTTAGTTGTCAGGTTTTCTGTTGCATCCCATTCGTCTTGTACATACAACGCACCTTCAAAAGCATTTTTGGTAGTGGCGCGGAAGATTAACTCGTTACTATTTGGTGCGAGTGAATCGCTTGCATTTGCGGTGAACTTATGCAAAATAGTTTCAAACCCGGCTTTTATGCGATGTTCGGCAGCGGGGAAGTATTGAAGTTCGCCGCGTGCCATGTAATCACGGATTTGCGATAACGTAGAGAATGTAAAGTCCGACGACGTGTTGGGATTATGTTCTCCAAACGAGGTGTTAAAACTGTAGTCGGTATAAATTGCCGAGAAGTTTGTAAACACTTCGTCGGAGTGGATGTGCATCCAGCGAATGTTTGCTGTTGAGTTTCCCCAATCAATACCAAAAGTGCTTCCTTGGTCGCGCTCCCGTTTTGGTTCGGCCAATACATCTTTACCAAAGTAACCACTTACAAACAGACGGTCGTTTTCGCCAAGTTTGTAGTTTACTTTTGCATTTAAATCGTAGAAGTAATAGGTGGGAGTTTCATCGCGCGAGGCAGGACTTAACATAGCAAGCAGTACATCCAAATACATACGTCTGCCGGAAATCATAAAGGTTGATTCCTTGTTAATAGGTCCTTCCACCATAGCACGTGAAGCAATAAGCGAAATACCTGCTGTACCACTTATTTTTTCTTTTGTCCCTTCGCGCATGGTTAAATCTAATACAGAAGAAAGTCTTCCGCCGTATTCGGCAGGGAAGCCGCCTTTAATAAGTTTAATATCTTTAAGTGCGTCGCTGTTAAACGTAGAAAGAAATCCACCAAGATGCGAAGGATTATACACAATAACGCCATCTAATAATGTAAGGTTTTGGTCTGGCGAGCCACCGCGAACGTATAATCCACTTGAAATCTCACTTGCACTTTTTACACCCGGTAACAACTGCAACACGCGGAACACATCAACCTCGCCACCCAGCGATGGCATTTGTTGTATAAACTGTGGTGTTACCGTTACCGTACTAATTGTGCTTGTGGGAGTTTCCTTATCGGCTGTAACGGTAACTTGTTGTGCTAGCCTTGCCTGCGAAACAATACTTACATCTATACGCTTTGTTTTGCCGCTTACCACAATTGGCACGCGTTGTTTTTTGTAACCAATTAACGATACATTCAGAATGTACGTGCCATCGGCAATATTGGGAATAGAAAAGAATCCAAACTTATTTGTGATTGCTCCGCGAAGTGGCTTAGATACGGAATCCTTGGTAATATACACAGCCGCACCAACAACGGTTTCACCCGATGTGGAATCAGTTACTACTCCGGAAACTGTATATCCCGGTGTAGGCTGTTGCTTTCGTGCAAAAGCATTACCGCACAACCCCAATACTACTACACAAATACTAAAAATATATCTCATACTTAACCTTACATTTTTACTACCGACAATATACGGTATTACCATTCAATCATTTGTTAAAGGTTTATTCTGCTATCGCCTGACCGCGCCTAACGCCATATAAGCCACAACCTTTGTGTGCGGGATAGAAGCGTACCAAACATAAAACCATTGAACGTGCTATAATAACATGTGAGATGGAACGACAGCAGAATAGAGTATTTGTTTCAATAAATACTTCTGTATTGTTAAGAAAGATAGGACAATGTACTTAAGTGTAATTATTGGTAACTTTAGTTCATAAGTTTGTAGGCAGAAGGTATGTTTCTACTAATAATATTAGATGGAGCACTAAGTCCATGAATAAAAACCTGACCATTCAATTTATTTACAAATTGTTGTGGTTTACCATTGTACCAATAAGCATATGCAGCTACATATACTTTTTTACCAGCATTTTGAATATGCCATCGTGAGACAACACGCTGGTCACCTGGTTCATACGTACTAAAACCATAGGATTTGTAAAATTCTCTTTTGGGATTGTAAACAGGTCCAATAAATTGGTAGAATTCGTGATTATTAATTGATACATTTTCCGATGTACTATAAACCATCAATATACCTACTTGTTTCCCATATGCTTCTGGTGTTACTTTACCCGATATAGATAAGTATGTAATTGTATCCAAACTTCCATTTTGGTGATGGTAAATCACACACGTATCCTGAGTATAGCTTCCGTCCCAAAAGTTTATGCCACTGGAAACTACATTTAGGTTTGGTTTTTGAGTTAAAATTATCGTAGTATAGCCATTAAGTGTTAATGTAAATGTTGATTGTAAAGTTGTAGAATCTGGTAGATATACATTTTCAACCTCCAAATCATCAAAACCTGAACATTGAAACAAAAGTGAATGGCTGCCCTTAGGAAAAGTTTTAAAGTTATAAGTGCCATCCGAATTACTAGTTGTGAAAAATGAAGTTCCTTTTATACTAACACGTACACCACTTTTATCTTGGATATCATTACCATCCATATCAATCAATCGGATACTACCTGTTAACCATTTATTCTTTGCAATTTCTTGAGTATCAGATTTTCTCATTTGCCGAAGTATTACATTTTGCATTGTATAAGTTCCATTTCCTACAAACTGAAAATTTTCTACTGTATAATTAACAAAGCCCTCCTTTGAAAATACAACTGTATAAATTCCGGCATCAAGCTTTTCAATTAAATACTTACCTGATGAATCTGTTGTAGAACTAATAGTACTATTTCCCTGAAAAGTAATGTTAACATCAGAATGGCTATTTAAAAGTACTCCAAGTGAATCTTTTAAATTGACAAGACCTTGAACTCTACCGTGTGGTATTGTCACTACTGTATCATTACATCCTGAATTCAAGGAAATGAATAATACTGCAAGCAAAAAAAAGGAAGTAACCTTCATAACTTTGTTTAGTATAAATGAAACTTATCAGGTCTAAATTTAATTATGGAGTCATAACTCCAAGCAATGCTTCTTATGTTTACATTCTATAATTACATGAATAACAACAAATAAACATTTGCTTTGTTTCATGCTTTCTTTTTGTTATCAGCTTCAAGTAACGTTGTAAGCTATTTTACCAAGTAGTTATGTAGAACATTAATTTAAAAACTATTGCAAATTTCTTGATACTACAGTGACAATACGCTTTGGTGAAAACTTCAACACTAAGTATTCAAGCTGATATAAAGGTATAGCCGGAGAGCATAAAATGTTGTTTTGAGATGATAATTTCAAAATTGATTTCAAATCATTTGGAGTATCGTAATAAAACCATGAATCCAAGGTGTCGTTATGAAGTTTTGAGTTAAAAACGTTTGTATATTTTGGGTAATAAGGATATGAACCCTTTATATGAATTTTTACTATATCTAGCAGATTCGAATCTAATATTACGGAATATGGTAAGGTGTCAGAATTAGCACTATAACTCTGATAGGAGAATCTTAGTGATAATTGTTTGTTTGGAATAATTGGTACAAATACTGAAACAGAATCATTTTTTGTTAAAATCTGAATTGGCTTTGTATTTCCACAAGTATTATCTATGTCGCACCCAATTAAGGCAGTCATAGTTAGTGTGAGTAAAACAAGCAAGGTATTCTTCATATAGGTTAGGTGCTAATAGTTTGTAATATGTTGCCCTTGTGACAAATGTACCAAGAGTTTGTTTCATAAAAAAAGTCCGATGGGTAGTCGGACTTTTAAATTAGTCCAGTCAGGTGTTACACCTGACTTTTAGTAGTTTACCAGATTAATTCAGATACATGACGTACTTTTACAATGTCTTTAGATACTGCAGATTCATAAAAGCCCGCACTAGAGAATTGATAATCATTTCTACTGACACACAGTTTACATTTTACAGGATTGTTATGTATATAATTGATTTTGGTGAGTAGTATCTCACGTGTCCAAAGTGGTACAGCGTCGTATCTGCTCATCCAGATTCTAAATTCTTGAGTCCTGTTTTGATATCTCAAAGCCTGCTCTACTAGTAGTCTATTGTCTTCTTGAAGTTTTCTACGTAAAACACTGGAGGCAAATTTCTTAAAGTCCCGCATGAAGTCTGATAGTTTTGATTCCACATTGAAATAAACTACAAAGTGTATGTGGCTAGGCATCCACACATATCCAATTATGTCTGCTGAATATTTTTCACAACAGTAATTGATTGAATTGCTTAATACAAGATAATATGAGTCATCAAGCAATAAATGTAACCAGTCATGAAATGTAGTCGTAACAAACCAACAAGGATATTCATTGCTATATGTGCGATTACGTCTCATATCATGGTATAGATAGGTAATAACTACAGTTCTGACTACTCAAAGTATAGTTGTATAGGTCAGTTGTAACAACTGACCTGACTCTTGAATTAGCTTAATTCTTCCAATCAAATAGATGTCTCGGTATTATTTTTATCTTTCTATGTACTGGTATTCTAATTGTAAGTGATTTTATTGAAACAAAGCTAAACGAAGGCTCACATTGTATAGTGTTTTTATAAGACTTAGAAATTTGTTTAGGTAAGTTATTTGGTTTTAGTTCGGTTAGCCATATATACAATGTATCTTTAGTTGCAAAATATTCAAACAACGGAGGAGTATTTCTATAATTGCCTGTTGATGTTTCGGTTTCTAAAGAAATTGATGCAGATAAATTGGTATCCTTTACAATAGAATATTTTAACGAGTCTTTTGGTAGGGTAAAATCCTGATGAATGAATCGTATAATAAGAGTACTGTCTTCGGCATAACTGGAGGTGCTGATTGAGAGAGAACTTTTATAGTCTTTCATATAAAATTGACCAAACTCACAATCCGTTCCATCATCGCAACCACAGTTAAATAAGCAAACTATTATAGTTGTTATCAGCAAGGTAGTTTTCATTAAGGTTTAGGTATATTGTATGCATTGTATAGCTTCATGACAAATCTATCAAAAGTTTGTTTCATAAAAAAAGTCCGATGGGTAGTCGGACTTTGAATGATTGTTCTCTCTGGCAAAGAGAGATTGTATGTATACAGAACGCTAGGTGCCGTCCTGCGGTAGCAGAAGTTATATACTTACGTACAAGAATTTTCTTTTACCAACTTTAAACAAACGTTTAGTAGTTAAGTCCACAGTTGCATTAATATCGGTTACTTTTTCACCGTCAATACTCACCCCACCACCTTGAATCAACCTGCGTGCCTCGCTTTTACTTGGGGCTAACGCAGTTGCAGCAAGTACATCTGTAACGGAAGCAGGATTAGTTATCTCAATGGTAGTTTCCTCAATAACATCGGGAACATCTTTTTTCACAAACATACGTTCAAACTCCTCGAACGCGGCTTGCCCGGCTGCCTCGCCATGATAGCGAGCAACAATCTTCATTGCAACGCTTACCTTAGCATGGCGCGGATGTGCAGTGCCATCTGCCAGACCTTGTTTCATTGCTTCAACTTCTTGTGCTGATGCAAATGCACCGTATTGCAAATAGCGGGCAATCATGGTATCGGGGATGGACATTGTTTTGCCAAACATCTCGCGAGGAGTATCGGTAATGGCAATGTAATTATCTAACGATTTACTCATCTTCTCAACGCCATCAGTTCCTTCCAGAATTGGCATTGTTAAAATACACTGCGGCTCAACTCCGTAACTGCGTTGCAGTTCGCGTGCAACAAGGAAGTTAAACTTCTGGTCGGTACCACCAATTTCAATGTCGTTCTTTAAGTGTACCGAGTCCATTGCCTGCGCCAGCGGATACATAAACTCATGCAACGAGATAGGGCTTTCTTCGTTAAACCGTTTATGGAAATCCTCGCGCTCTAACATTTGCGATACCGTGTATTGCGCGCTCATTTTAATAACATCGGCAAACGTCATTTTGGAAAGCCAGTCGCTGTTATATACAATACGCGCTTTGGCAACATCTACAATTTTTCCAACCTGGTCAAGATAACTTTGCCCGTTGATTTTGGTTTCCTCAATTGTTAACGCCGGACGTGTTTTCGATTTTCCGGTTGGGTCGCCAATCATTGCAGTAAAATCACCAATAATAAAAACAACTTCGTGTCCCAATTCCTGAAACTGGCGCAGTTTGTTTAACACCACGGCGTGCCCAATATGTAAATCCGGACGCGAGGGGTCGCACCCAAGTTTAATTAACATTGGCTTGTTGGTTTTTATGGAGCGTTCAATTTTCAGCACCAATTCGTTTTCGGGGAGCATTTCGGCAACGCCGGATTTAATAACGTCAAGTTGTTCATTTAGCGGTGGAAACATGATAGTAATACTTTGTAGTTAAAATTCTATTATAAAAGATTATGGTTCGCTCACAGGATTTCACAGCGTTCTGCGCGCCGACCCTGCGCGAACCGACCCTTAGTACGGAAGTGATTTCCTGAATACTAAGGATTGCAAATATAGGAAGCATCGCTTGTTCGTTACGGTTTTCTGTTTGTATTTTGCTGTTGGTAAGTGCAGGTTGTTTGTATTTCTCATTTTGTTTGGTTGATATTTTTAAAGAGGTTAGCATGATTATTTATCAAGTTCTGTGTGCAGTTCCACCCGATATAGAGCAAGAGTGGAAAGAGTGGATGTTGGCAAAACACATACCCGAAGTTATAGATACAGGGTGCTTCCTGAAGTTTACGTTTAATAAGGTTGTTAAACCGGAAACAGAAGGAAATGCCAGATATGTAATCCAATATTCTTGTGCAAGTATGGATGAGTTTATTCGCTATGGTACCGAATACGCGCCCGAACTTCAAAAAAAGTACAGAGATAAATACGGAGAGTCCATTTCGGTTGAACGTATGGTGTTAGAAAGATTGGTTGGATAGCGCGTCCAACAAATACGTTTGGTTTTTGCAGGACAACCTGACACCGCGCTTGATGGCTTTTAGTGGAATACGTTTTGGAACGGGCGTTCACAGAAAAAAAATTCCAAAGAACTGCTTTTCCGTAACTTTGTAGCCCAAACAACCGAACACTTGTTCAATACACATACAGACAGCACATGGCAGATTCAATCACATATCAATCGTTAGACCCACGGGTAACAAGAATGCACATTCCAACTAACGAGCAAGCAAACTTTACACCGTTGGACGACATGAACCACTGGCAAACGTACGAAGTGTTTCATCAGGCAAAAACAGGCGGCAGACATATTCATGTTGGAAGTGTTCATGCCCCTAATGCCGAAATGGCTTTGCTGTATGCTAAAGAACAGTTTGGCCGCAGGTCGGTTTGTGTGAATATGTGGGTTGTAAAAACGCAGGATATTTTATCGCTTGCTACAGAAGATGCCGATGTGTTTGCAACAACGCCGGAAAAAGATTTCCGTGAAGCAAGTGGATATAAAGTTATGAGCAAGTTGAATGCTTATAAAAAGTTGCAGAAAGAAGCTAATACAGCAAAGGAAACAGAATAATGGAAAATATATCAGCTCTTAAAAACTTAATGTACCGCATGGCAGACGATGCTTTAATTATTGGCCACCGTCATGCAGAGTGGACAGGACTTGGCCCAACCCTAGAGGAAGACATTGCATTTTCTTCAATTGCACAAGATAAGTTAGGTCATGCTTTGGCATTGTATACGTTACTACAACAACTTGGCGAACGCGACCCTGATACGCTTGCATTCACTCGCGATGAAAAAGATATGAAGTGCTGCCATTTGGTTGAGATGCCCAATAACGATGATTACGCATTCTCGCTGGTACGCCATTTATTGTTTGATACCGCCGAAAAACTCCGTTACGGAAAGTTAGAAAATTCATCGTACCAGCCATTGGCACAACTTGCCCGTAAAGTAAAAGGTGAAATAAAATATCATGTGTTTCATGCTAACACGTGGGTAATACAATTAAGTGCTGCAGGAACTGACGAAAGTAAAGCACGTATGCAAGCAGCTTTGAACGAGGCATATCCATTAGCGTTCGGGATATTCGAGGATTCTGGATTTGAACAAGAACTGATTGATAACGGGATATTTGTTGGCGAACATAGATTACAAGAATTGTGGCTTCAGGAAGTTAACGTAGTACTGGAAAAAGCCGGACTGAGCATTCCTGATGTAACAGACACATCATCGGCAAACGGTGGAAGAAAGGGCTATCATACCGACCATCTTCAACCGCTGATTAATGAGATGACAGAAGTATTCAGGATAGACCCAACAGCAACCTGGTAAACTATGACTACTACATTACATAAGGATGAAATTCTCCATGCGTTACAGGATGTAAAAGACCCTGAGATACCAACTGTATCGGTTGTTGATTTGGGAGTGATTACTAATGTAGAAGTTGTAGATAATGCTGTACATATTGTAATGACTCCAACGTTTGTTGGCTGCCCTGCAATTGAGTACATGCAAAACGATGTGAAGAACAGAATACAGCAAATGGGTGTTGATGAAGTTACTGTAGAAGTTGACATGACTACTCCTTGGTCAACAAACAATGTTACCGAACAAGGATTGGAAGGACTGCGTAAGCATGGTCTTGCCTTACCACAACGTTTTGAAGGAGAGTTTGAGCCGGAAATTTTATTGAACGCAAGTTGTCCGTTTTGCCAAAGTACTCATACTACTTTACAAAGTATGTTTGGGCCTACACTGTGCCGTGCAATCTATTATTGTAATACTTGTAAGCAGGCATTTGAACAATTTAAGCCAGTGTAAGAAAATCTGTAAACCAAAAGTTAGGAAGTGCGTCGGAGCGCGCAAATCAGTTGTTTCATTTTAGTATTATGATAACCATGAGAAAATTCTATTTTGCGCTATGCGCATTTGTATTTATAGGTACAACATTAACGTTTGCACAAACTGCAACAACCTCTAAAAAAGGCGCGGTACCTGCATCCACAGCGCCTGCTGCGGTTAAAACTGCAGAGACAAAAGCGCCTACTGAAAAAGCTCCTGTAAAGAAAGCTAAAAAGGCAAAGAAAGCAGTAATAAAAGCTAAGGCAACCAAATAGATTTCAACATAGTTTTAATGAGACGGCGAGACCATATTGGAAACAGGATTCCTGCACATAATGTAAAATTCTGTTTTCTATATGATAATCTCGCCGTATTTTTATGCCGTGAAGTTTCGCTCAGGGCGTTGAGCAGGAGGTGACAGAGGGAATCATCTTTATATCTCACCGCTCTGAAATTTCACCAACCTGCTTTTGTGAGAGAGAGTAGTTCCGGGAATATGTTTGGGTACCGCAAGTGCTATTTGAGTACGTCCTGCGCGGCAACCCTGTCCGCCCCTACCGTTGTGCTATCTTTTTATTTTTTCTTTTTCGGCTGTGTGTTGCTTGATGGAACTGTCCCACAACATGAGGAGTATTTGTGTATTGTGCTTTTACGCGGCAACGCGATAGCAGAAGCATAAGTTTTTGAATTTATTGCCGATACATTAGGCAAAATGGATTTTTATTACACCGATGGATAGGTGAAGTATATGGATTTCAGGAAGTTTCTTTCCTTTGCAATTGTAGTATTTACAGTGACTTGTGCACCTTATTTACATGCGCAGGTTGGTGTTCTCTTTCCGGTAAAAGACCAAATATTTTATCCAGAGCGTCACGTGTTAATTGTTTGGCAAAACGAAATTGCTGAGCCGGTTGATTTATTGTATTCAACCGATAAAGGAGTTGAATGGCACACCATAGCTTCGGGATTAACAAGAACCGACTTCGATTGGATTCTTCCCGCGTTAGATACAGTGAGTATAACCTTTAAAGTACAGATTACCAACGTTAAAAATCCAACCCAGCTAACTAATCAAATTAAAAACAGATCGGGTGTACTTTCTGCTTCCTTTAATGCAAGAGGTAACTTGATTTTCTCAACTCATGAAGATAGCACAGCATCGATAAGAACAGTTGATAATGGAATTACAGTTTCCTCGATGAAGTTTAGCGAAGGTGCGGCATTATCCTCGTGTTTTTATCCAACAGTTCCCGATACCGCAGTGATTGCTGTTGGTAATGAGGTTGTTATGTATAATTTTTATACGTATCAACAGAACAGATTTGGTGCAGAGGAACATAAAAAGCCGATTCGTTGTGTTGCAATGCATCCAACAAAACAAATATTAGCAACTGCTTGCGAAGACGGAAGTGTTAGAATCTGGATGTTGAACGAACGAAAAGTTTTACGAACGATAACCTCAACGCTGTGGTCGCCTATGAACACAGTTCGTTTCTCGCCCGATGGAAAGAAGATTATTTATGCAGGCGATGAAGGGATAGTTTACGTAGAAGATTGGGAAACAGGTAACAACCAACAACAATTCCGCGGACATGGCAATGCTTCTGAAAACATTGGTGTGTTGAGCATTGATATTTCCTACGATGGAAGAAAAGCCGTAAGCGGAGGTGTAGATAATTCTGTACGTCTTTGGGATTTAGAAACAGGGAGTGTTCAGAACATAATGTTCGCACATACTGATTCTGTTACATCAGTTCACTTTTCGCCCGATGGAACTCGCATTTTAACGGGTTCTAAAGATAATACCGTACGCCAATGGAGTACAGCAACCGGGTTGGAGTTGCATACAGCTATTGTAGGGCAAGGTCCGGTTTCAGCGGTTGATTATACCTCTACCGGCGATACATTGTTAACCGGCGAAATGACTTCGGGGTTGATTTCATTGTTTAAGAACGAAAAAACAACCGGTGCAAGCGATAGTGTATTGGGATATATTAAGTATCCAATTGGGCTAAAGGTTGGTAGTGTTAAAGCGGCAGTTGGCTCTGTTACAGAAATCCCGATTATCCTTGATAAAATTATTGGCGTTCCTTATTTCCAGAAAACGACATTTAATGCTACCTGTAAAGTGGTTTTGCCTTCTAAAATGATGATGTTAACCGATGCCTCGATGTATAAAACACGTACTATTGGCTCGCTATATGATACAGTTCAGGTTCCGTTAACGTTTGCATCGAATGATACCGTTGGTAAAATACAAGTGAAAACACTACTAACGGATATGACTTCGCAAAACATTTCAATCCTGTTTGGACCAAACCCGATTCAATGGCAAAACGGCGTGAATGCTTTTATACTGCAACAAGTTGATGGCGGTATTTTTTCTATTGATAGTACATGTATTGAACAGCTAAAACGTAGTATTGAATTTACTGAAACGGAAAATTATTCTGTGGCCCCAAACCCGGCTACCGATATGTGTACCCTAAAATTTGCTGCTTACGAAGCCGGAGATTATACAATTTCGATGTATAATACAATGGGTGAAGAAGTTCTAACCATCTACAAGGGTGCATTAGAGCGAGGTTCGAAGGAGTTTCCAATAGATTTGAGTTCAATTGCAGCCGGTGCATATAACATTCGTATTTCTGCTCCATCAAAAAATATTACTGTACGATTACAGGTTATAAAATAAAACGAGGTTCCTTCTGCCGCACCACAAGGGTAGTATTTATAAACAGCGTGAGGTGCGGTCTTGCGACAGCAAAAAATACTTTCCTATTTTTGACTTGATTCTTTAAAGAACATCAGGTCAGAACTTATGATAATACAACATCCCGACAGTGATAAACTCCGCACACAATATCGTGACTTGCAACACGACTTGCGCGTTATTTTAGAAGAGTGGTTTGAATTGAACAATACGGTCCGACCTGAATTAATAAAAAAGTATGATGAACTATTTGGCGAGCGTGAAGTTGAGTTACAGAAAGTAACACTGGTGGCTGAGGAAATACAACGGAGAGTTGAGTTGTTTACAATGCGCGCACAACGTGGGGCTGAGTTTACGGCAGAAGAAGTTCAGCGAATACATGAGATGGTTGATAATGAATTCAGAAAGTTTACAAAGCGGATGAACGAAGCGTTTACCATGAGTGCAGATGAGCGCGAGCAACAAAGTTCGTTGAAACACGAAAAGCAACAACAAGAAAAAGGGACTGAGATTAATAAGTTGTACCGAGCAATTGTAAAACATTTACACCCGGATATTAACGGCGAGAACCCTGATTTTAAGCGGCTTTGGAACAATGTGCAGGAAGCGTACACGGAAAAAAATATCAGTAAACTACGAACGTATTACAACATCCTTTGCATAGAAGAACAAATCCTTAACGAGGTAATAACCGATGAACAAGGATTAGAAAAATTACGAAGCGAAGTACGCCAACTTGAAATGAAGGTTGATTATGAGCGGCGAAAACTTCAACGCATTAAGACCGAAGAGCCATTTACGTTTGCTGAGTTAATGAAAGACGATACCTGGATTGAACAACAACACTCCAAACTGCAAAAGTTGATTCAAACAAAACAACGCCAAACTCAACTTGCCGAGGAACAGTTGCAGGCAATTCTTGGAAGCAAGTGGGATGAGTACAAAAAGCAAAATCCTAAAACAAAAGAGCAATTCGATTTTCAGGATGACTTTTTGGAGAATACATATTTTTCTATGCGTGCGTAATGTATGTTGTTGCTATCGCAGATGGCACCAAATGTTTTGCATAACACCACCTCACTTTGCCAGAGAGAATCTTAAGTATCATGTATTGTTATCGTCCGGAAGTGAAAGTATTTCTCTGCCACGAATATCAGGCGTAACAACACCTACATCGTTTCCTTTCTTTAATAGTTTATATACTTCCGGTGAGGTTCGTTTACTAACTACATAATCTTTAACTCCTGTTGCAGAACATCCTACTACAATTGCATCGTATTTCTGAACATCGGCGCGTGCTATAAACCGCATGGAATCTGGTTTGTAGGGGATGGTAGGTCTTTTATCTAACACAAGATACGATAACGGTAAATCACTCAAATCTATGCCTGTTTCTTCGGTAAAGCGCGACCAATTACGGTCGGTAAACGCTTCCTCCGGTGGGGTTGCAAAGAAATGGCACCAATGGCGTTTGTTGGTTGAAGTGTTCATACCACACGATTCCTGATGTGTGCATGGAGCTATAACATTAAATTGAGATTTCAATAATTGGTGTGCATGAAGTAAGGCGCGGCTTGCAACGTATGTTCCGGGCTCAACCCATAAAACACATTGCGCCGATTGTACTTGTATGCAAAGCGACTTGATTTGTTCTTCTGATAGTTCTGTAATTACGTGGCTTATTACAACCGTTGCTTGGGAAAAGTTAGGAATAGGTGCAGAACATTCAACAGATAAATTAGGGAATTGTGTTTGTGCCGCTTGTTGACTAAACTCCATAGCACGATTGGAACGGTCGTGCAAGAGTAAACGCTGTTCTTCTGTACTAAAGTGCTCTAAAATTTTCCTACCGGCTATTCCACTTCCGCATCCGTAATCTATAATTGTTCCGTTTGGCAATTGCCAATGTACGTTATCGAGTTGTGATAAAACATATTCCCATTTCCAACCAATTCGTTGAGCAAATGTGTTGTTGTATAGTTCTAATTCTGCTGTCGATTCCCAGTAGTCGTGCTTGCCTGCAGTACCATCAAGATATTTTTGACGTATGTTTTGGAGTAAATTCCAATCGTGTGTATTCATGGTGCAATTTACATTAACTGTTGAAAAAAAATTTAATGATTTGCTGAAGGTGCTTTCCCGCAAGTAGTGGTGCGGGTTTGCGGGCTACCTGCGATGCGGTTTGCGAAAGCATATTCACAACTATTAACAAAATATTTTTTTGCCGTGGAATAAAATGATGCTATGTTCGCATCACCTGAAATAACGCATGTCCTTGTTTTGGGTACACATAAAACGTAAGCGCATGACCCTTACAACCCCAAACTTGAATATAATAACTATAAGGATTTTTTTCGGATGAAGCATTTATTATTCACATATCGCTCAATCATTATACGTAGTGGGAAATCACTATGTACAGTGCAGTTGAACGATTATTACATATCTCGTCCGGAAAGGTTCTAAAAAACCTTATAAGTAGCTTTTTTTAAGCCCGGACATTGAAAAATGTTCGGGCTTTTTGTTTTGAATACATTGAAAAATACATTGAAGTAGAGTTTTATATGAAATGGAATAGATTGTTGTTCTCGCATGTTGCGCCGCTTGTTCGGCTGGGTAGTACCAGACCGTTAACCGCGGAAGATATGCCAGAACTTGAACCAATGCTTCACCCAAAGGAAGTTGAAGAACGGTTCAGAAATATACCAACCAATAAGCCATACCGGTTTATTTGGGATAGTTTTACGGCAACGGGTTTTACTGCACGAAATGCCATATTAGCCGATGTGATTCGCCTGCCGTTTGCGTTAGGCGGTCCAATAATGATGAAGGTATTGTTGGAATCGCTCGCGTTAATGTCGGTACATCAAGCAACAGTGTTGCATTGCGTGTTACTTGCTTGTGGGCTTTCGTGTATGGTTATTGCCGATGGAATCATCATTCAGCATTTTTACTACAATGCGTTGATGACTCATGCACGAATTGTAAATGGATTGAGTATGCGCGTGTTTAGGCATTCGTTGCGGTTAACACGTTCAGCGCAGATGACAACACAAACCGGGGATATGGTAAACCACGTGGCTTCGGATACAGAAGGAATTGGCGAGGCATCATTTTTTATTCCGGAGTTTGTTCAATCAACATTGTTGTTGATTGGAGCATTGATACTACTGTACATGTTTTTAGGTGTTGCGGCTTTAGCTGCTATCGGTACTATGATTTTGATGTCGCCAATTACAAGTTTGGCAGCTCGTAGGTTTCAGAAGTATGATACGGAACTGTGGAAACATCGAGACAACAGGGTTACTCTGATGTCGCAGATATTAAGTGGTATAAGAATTATCAAATACTTTGCATGGGAACGTAGTATTGTTAAAGAAGTTGATGCAGTTCGTGGTAATGAGATTGGAGCATTTGTAAAGTTGATTAAAGGTGAAGCACTTGGTGTGATGTTGTTTTTAAGTACATCTACACTTGTTGCATTTGTTGGGTTTGGAACGTATACGTTGTTAGGTGGAGTGTTATCTGCCGGTATTGTGTTCCCATGTTTGTTGCTGTTTATGCAACTTGAGGGACCTATTGGAATGATGCCACACTTTATCAAAAATCTAGCTCATGCTCGTGTAGCTGCCGAACGTCTACATACATTTTTTCAGCTTGGTTTACACAAAGAAGATGATAGAGTTGAATCGGAAAAGAATAAGCCGGTTGCCCTTGATATTGACAAGGTAACTATTGAATATACAAGCACAGATAATGGTAACGGAACCACTGTTACAAAGGCTGTACATGAATTTTCGTTACGGACTCAGGCAGGTACTTCGGTTGCAATTGTGGGCGAAGTAGGAGCAGGGAAGTCATCATTGTTGTTAGCAGTATTGGGTGAAGTTTCTTTGCAATCGGGGGAAGTACGATTCCCAAATCTTGATGCACATGAACGCCCACGCATTGCATACGTTCCACAGGAGGCGTACATTCTTAATGCAACGATAAAGGAAAACATTCTTTTTGGGGAGGATGATGTTTCTGAACCTGAGATTGAAGAGGCATTACAGAATTCCGCGTTACAACACGACATTCAATTGATGAGTGCAGGATTAGATACAGAGATTGGCGAGCGCGGTGTGAATTTATCGGGTGGACAAAAGATGCGTATTGCTTTAGCAAGAGCTGTGCTGCGCAAACCTGGACTTGTGTTATTAGATGACCCAATTGCTGCGGTTGATGTTGCCACAGAATCACACTTGATTGACAACTTATTGTTTGGGCAATGGAAGGATGTAACACGTGTTGTTACAACACACCGATTGGCACATTTAACTAAGTTTGATACCGTTGTGTTTATGAACAACGGTTGTATTGAAGCAACAGGTACGCTACAAGAACTACTGTTACATAGTAACTCTTTCAGGGAGTTCTATGCAGAGCAAACACATGCTGAGGAAGTTGCGCACACGCTTCATGTTACGCAAACAGTGAATGAATCTCAGAAAACGATTTCGGACGGAAAACTGATTGACGATGAAGACAGAGCAATCGGTTCAATTAAGGCAGATGTATTCTTAAAATATTTATATGCATTAGGTGGAATAAATCGTAGGCAGGCACCGTGGGTATATGCTTCTCTCGTACTCACGTGCTTGCTGATTGTTATCCTGCCAATAACACAAAGCATATGGTTGGGATATTTTTCTGATGCATTGAAATCGGGAACATATCTGTTTGAGTGGATGAAAAATCCATTGTTAGATATTATGGTGTATGGTGGTATTGGATTGTGTTTGTTAGCTGCAGGATATGTTGAGCGTGTTGTTTGGATGATGCGTGCAACCACAGCTGGGCGTGATATTCACAACCAAACATTACGGGCTGTTTTAGCTGCACCATTACGTTTTTTTGATACAACTCCAATGGGGAGAATACTAAACAGGTTCTCTCGCGATATACAGTTAGTGGATGATGAACTCAGCTGGAACTTTGAAAGTGCATTACGTTCTCTATCATTAATGTTGGGAACTCTTGTACTAATTTGTGTTACCGCTCCGGTTGTAATTCTTTTTGCAGCACCAGCATTGTTTGTGTTTTACAAAATCCAAAAAATGTATCGTGTATCTGCACGCGAGGCAAAACGAATTAATAGTATGGCTCGCTCGCCACGATATGCGCACTATAAGGAAACGATAACAGGATTACCCGTAGTGCGTGCGTACCGTAAAGAGGAAATGTTTACCGAAAAGTTTGTTGATTTGTTAGGGTACTTTCAACGGACGTTTTTAGGGAGTATCCTTTTAAACAGGTGGTTCTCTACACGTGCACCTATAGTAAGTGGAGTTATTGCATTAGCTACAACTATTAGTATTGTATTCTTGATTGACTCAGGAAGTATGACTGCCGGTATAGCCGGAGTTGTAATAACATACTCCATTACGTTCTGGGGAAATCTAAACTGGTGCGTTCGTTCGTTCAGCGAAGTTGAGATGTGTATGACTGCGTTTGAAAGAGTACGTTCTTACGGTGCAATTATCCCGGAAGAACCATTATCACAACGCACTGAACCAATCAATACTACATGGATTGAGAACGGTACAATTTCGTTTGATAATGTTTGGGCTAAGTATGCACCACAGTTACCATACGTGTTAAAGGATGTAAACTTTACCATAGAAGGTGGTATGCGGGTAGGTATTATTGGCCGAACTGGTAGCGGCAAAACAACATTGTTCCAAACTCTTTTTCGTTTTATCGAAATTGAAAAAGGTGAGATATACATTGATGATAACAATATCGCTTCTATGCCGCTTGAACAGTTGCGCAGAGCAATGGCGGTTATTCCACAAGACCCAACGTTGTTTATTGGGACAATTCGCTCTAACCTTGATAGGTTCTCAAAGTATTCCGATGAAGATATTTGGTCTGCATTGGAACGTGTTAAAATGGATGACGCAATACGAACACTTGGCGGATTACAAGCTCCAGTTGTAGAGAACGGACAGAACTTTAGCCAAGGTCAGCGGCAGTTGTTGTGTCTTGCCCGAGCAATTTTAACGCAAGCAAAAATTATAGTAATGGATGAAGCAACAGCAAGTGTAGATGTTCAGACTGATGCACTTATACAGGAAACTATCCGTACAGAATTTGCAGGTGTAACGGTGTTGATTATCGCTCACCGACTTAACTCGGTTGCCGATGCCGATATGATTATCGAAATGGGTGATGGCGAAGTGAAATCCATAACTCGCAATCGTCCAACCATTAACGATTCCGGTGAGCTAATCACCGAGCGCGTTGTAATAGAATAATCCCGCTCCCCATAACACAAACCCTTTACGTATTATAAGTGCGTAAAGGGTTTGTTGTTTCTGCTATCGCCCGACCGCACCACACCTCATTTTCCCAAAACCGTTTGCGTTGCGGGAGGGAATGTTTGCAACTCATATCACATACATCGTATATATGCGATAACGACTCTTACTTGTATTACATTCTCATCCGCAAAAAAAAACGCCCTATCTGTGATGACAAGGCGTGGTGCGGTCTGCGTTAGCAAATGATATTATCTATGGTCTGCATTGATTGCCTCGAGTGCATCCAAACTTGGCATTAAATCTTTTTCTGTGAGTTTGTTGAGAGGTGTTTTGCATGTTTTAATTACATCGTGCAAATCCTGACTTTCGGTATCAATATAAATCAAACCGGTTAGAATCTCGCCTTTGGTGCGTGAATCGTGTAGTTTGTTAAACGCTGATGTTTTATTGGTTGGGTCCCACCCGGAAGACAGCTTATGCAATTGCATATACGAGCCATCGTGAAGCTCAACCATTTTGCTATCGCCTTCGTTGTAATCTACAGTGATTTCGGTTTTGTGTGGCACATAACCAACTTCGGATAATGCAATTTCGTGTTCGCGAACAAAATCGTAACTCTTGGTAGAGCCATCGTTGTTATTGAAGGTAACGCATGGAGAAATTACATCAAGCAAAGCAAACCCATGATGCGACATTGCGGCTTTGATAAGCGGAATAAGTTGGTGCTTATCGCCCGAAAAACTGCGGGCAACAAACGAGGCACCAAGTTCTAATGCCATTGCACATAAATCGATTGCCGCAAAATGATTTTCCGAGCCGGCTTTGCTTATTGAACCTGCATCAGCTGTTGCGGAGTCCTGACCTTTTGTTAAGCCATAACAACCGTTGTTCATAACAATGTAGGTCATGTTCAGTCCGCGGCGTACAGCATGTACAAATTGCCCCATACCAATAGATGCAGTATCGCCATCGCCGGAGACTCCAAGATACAACAAATCTTTATTGGCAAGGTTTGCACCTGTTGCAACCGAGGGCATACGCCCGTGTACAGAATTAAAACCGTGCGAGTTACTTAAAAAGTACGCCGGTGTTTTAGATGAGCATCCTATTCCTGAAAGCTTTGCAATCTGGTGAGGTTGAACATTCATCTCGTAACATGCCTGAACAATCGCTCCTCCAATGGAGTCGTGTCCGCAGCCGGCACACAGTGTAGAGATTACACCTTCGTAATCGTACTTAGAAAATCCCAATTCGTTTTTTGGTAATTCGGGATGTCTGAATTTTGGTTTAATGTAGCTCATAAGATTTTTAATATGTTATTTGCGTTGTAAAATAAATCGCGCTGAAACAATACTAGTGTCTGAAAAATTACGACTTGGCGGAATAACTTTTAAAGTATGAGGAATGCTTACTGAAGGCGTACTTCCTCTATTTGTTAAAGAGGCAGCAGTAACGACAGCACCAACAGCTATAGCTACAGGATTTGTACCAAGCATTATTATTCCTCTATCATCCTGACGGTTGCCCGCAACACAATCAAAATTAATTGGTTCAACTTTCAAACTATCGGTGTCGAAATAAATTGAGCCTATTAAATTAGTTTTATTGCCAATAATCTCTAAGGTAACATCTTTATCCACCGCTCTAGGTAAATCTGAGTATTTTGTACCAACAACAAAACCTGCACCACTCAATTTATACATTCCCGGAGCCATACATAGATCAAATTGTTTGTTTGGTTCAAACCAAAGCTTCACCTTGTTGTTTGTTTCTAGGTTTGTGAATGTGAGCTGGGTTTCCCACATCAAACAAAACTCAGCCGGTATTGAACCAACAATTGCCTTACTATTTGAATCAACAACACATGCGATCTGTTTCATTTTATAGAATTTGTTCTCATTCTTAAAATACCCTTCGCTTGCATTAAAAATTACTCCGGTACTGTCTATTGAGACAATTTTTCCGGGGATTTTTTTGTAGTTCCCATATTCAGAAATCACAATAGCAGGGCATTCGTATAGATACCGCAAGTCAACATTGTAATAACCCGTTAATCTCGTTTGACACTTACTATCGTTATATGTTGTTGCCGTGTGTGTTGAACATCCAACAATGACTATAAGCACAGAACAAACTACAGATACAAAAACCGAAGAACGTAATAAGGGATTTGAAATTATCATGGTTTTCTATTACTGATTCAGTTATTTCGTAAAAGTCAACATACTCATATTTTCTTGTAACTTTTCATCTGGTATTAATTCTAAGTTGTGTTGAATTACATCTCCTGCTCTCATACTTTTAGCTATTGCCACCCCAATAACTCCAAACATAGCACCGGCTCCAGCATCACTTTTGCGTTCGGTTGGTTTGCACTCAAACGTAAAGGTGCTTTCTGTTTTGTTTTTGGAGTCGCAAATGACTTTTCCTAAAGAATTAATTTTTCCTTTTTGGATATTAAGTAACAGCGGCGACGGCAAAGTTTGTTCATCTTTATAGTTTTCGCCAACTTGAAAACTGATATGTGTAAGTTTATACACACCTGCCGGAACACAATAATCAAACTTTTTATTGGTCTCAAATTTCAATACTGTTTCATCCCCGTTTTCAACATTTATTAGTTCAAGTAAAACATCCCAACTCATACTGTAACGAGGTGGAATGGTACCATACAATGCTTTACCCGAGCTATCCACTACACAAACAACATCTTTCTTTTTATAGAACTTTTTATCACCTTTAAAAAATCCTTCTGTTGCTAAAAAGGTAACCCCAGTACTATCAATCGAAACCACGTTTCCTTGAATCGGCTTGTAGTTTCCGTAATCACGTATTACAATAGCCGGACACTCTTGTAAATATCTTACATCAACTACAAACTCACCGGCAACTCTTGTTTTGCAACTTGGTTCTTCTTGATAGGTTTTTGCCAGTTTAGAACAACCTATTCCTGATACTACAAATGTAATAGTCATGAACAACATTATTTTTCGAACGGAAATAAACGTCTTCATTTTAACCTATTTTGCTCAGAATTTCAGTATAAATATAATCCGCGGTAATAGGCATTCCATCGTAGTTCAATACAGGAATCAATTTCTTAGGATATATTTCGAGTTCGTTAATCAACAATGTACGGCATTGAGCATCTCTGTTTTGTTCAATCACAAAAACTTTATCATGGCTTTCTATGAACTGTTCTACACTTGCATCAAACGGGAAAGAACGTAAACGCATACCATCTACTTGTACGCCTTGTTCTTTCATAATATCCATTGCCTCAACAGCCGATTGCGTTGTTGTACCGTAAAAAACGACTCCAACCTTCGATGTAGATTGTTCTTGGTAAAATTCCGGTTTATGCACTAGTGTTTTAGCAGTTTCCCATTTCTTTGTAAGTCTATCCATGTTGCGTTTATACGCCGGACTCTCCTCGGTGTATCGTGCATATTCATCGCGCGATGAACCGCGAGTAAAGAACGAACCCTTTGTTGGGTGTGTTCCAGGTATGGTACGATACGGAATACCATCTCCATCTACATCTAAATATCTACCAAATTGTTTACTGTTCTCTAACTCTTCAGCAGAAAGTACCTTGCCTCGTTTGTACATTCTGTTCTCATCCCATACAAACGGCTCGGACATATGCTGGTTCATACCTAAATCCAAATCAAGCATTACCATTATTGGTGTTTGTAATTGCTCGGTTAGGTCAAATGCATCTGCCATCATTTCAAAACATTCTTTTGGGTCGGAAGGGAAGAGTAGTGGATGTTTTGTATCACCGTGCGATGCATAGGCACATAATAATACATCCGATTGTTGCGTGCGTGTGGGCATACCGGTAGATGGCCCTGTACGTTGTACATCAACAAGTACCGTTGGTATCTCGGCAAAATATGCTAAGCCCAAAAACTCATTCATGAGCGAAATTCCCGGACCGCTAGTAGCAGTAAATGAACGAGCGCCATTCCAGTTTGCGCCAATCACCATTCCTATTGCTGCTAATTCATCTTCTGCCTGAACAATCGCAACATTCTTCTCGCCGGTTTCTTTGTTAACTCTAAGTTTATTGGTAAACTTTTCAAACGCGCCAACCAACGATGTAGAGGGAGTAATGGGGTACCACGCTGCAACTGTTGCGCCTGCATATACAGCACCAAGTCCGGATGCAGAATTTCCATCTATCACAATCTTATTCCCAACTAAATCTCTGCGTTCAACCCGCAACGAGATTGGTTCAGGATAATGCTCTGTTATGTAATCAACACCAAGCATCATTGCATTTACGTTTGGCTCTATAAGCTTGGGTTTCTTTTTAAATTCATCGGCTATTACTGTCTTGACAGTTTCTAAATCAATGTTCAAAAGTTTTGCAAGTGCGCCAACATAAATCAGGTTTTTAAACAATTGGCGTTGGCGTGGGTCGGAATACACGCGCAGACAAATCTCCATCATCGGTACGCCAATATATGTAATGTCTTCGCGGATGTGTTCTTTGCGCATCAACTTTGTGCTGTCATACACAAAGTAGCCACCGGGTTTTACCGATTCCACATCGCGCTCTAAACTTTGTGGGTTCAAACATACCATCATGTCAACACCTTCGCGTCTTCCCAGATACCCTTTCTCACTAACACGAACTTCATACCATGTAGGCAAGCCCTGAATGTTCGATGGGAAAATGTTTTTTGGTGTCATTGGAATTCCCATGCGGAAAATTGACTTCGCAAACATGGTATTCGCACTTGCCGAGCCTGTACCATTAACGTTTGCAAACCGCACTACAAAATCATTAACCTTTACATTGTTACTCATTGATGTTCTAAATCACGTTAAACTTTTGTACTATTATGTGGGTTACCCGCATCTGCCGAGGCAACCCTTCTGCGCGGCAACCCAGTCCGAACCAACCTGTCCAGTGCCGCATATATTTTTATCCTTACACTTAATGTTTGTATCCCTTGCGAAGCTGTACCGCTCTGCCCGCGCCGTGTCTGCGCGCTGGTTTATATGCTTCGGCGCAGAACCGAACCACAAATAAATATCTGATATTTACGCAATCACTCTACACTGATTTCCCGCCTTTGTTACCTGATAAATATACTTCTGCATATCCCATGCAGCAGTTGGGCAACGCTCGGCGCACAGACCGCAGTGTAAACAAACGTTTTCATCTTTCACCATAACACGTTTTGTTTTTAGCTCGGCAGATACATACAAATCCTGACTTTCTATATGTGCCGGAGCCAGCAACCGTGTTCGTAAATCATCTTCTTCGCCATTAAGCGTAAAGTTGATACACGATGTAGGGCATATATCCATACATGCATCACACTCAATACATCTGTTCTCGTTGAACACTGTTTGCACATCGCAGTTTAGGCAACGTTGTGCTTCTTTAAAACCAATGCTTTGGTCAAAGCCAAGTTCAACTTCAAGTTTACGGTCTTTAAGTGTAATGGTTA
>JAIBAE010000045.1 GCA_019695345.1 Bacteroidota bacterium
ATCAGGCGTTAGGTGTTGTGAACCTTTACCGCACCTTAGGGAATGCAGGACAGGCGGTTGCTGTGTGTCTATTTTGATTTCAAAGGTAATTTCTTTTTTAACGCAACCTAATAGACCGCACCGCACGGCATACTACAACAGACCCGCTATGTGCGGGAAGGGAGGGTTGTGGGAGTATGTATGTTTAATAAAATAACACAAAAGAATAACAAGGTTAATGTTGAGAATAGTCATTAACATGATAGATACTAATAGCACATGTGTAGAAATTTAGTATTTTACCAATAATAATCCTTTGAACTTTCTTTTGGAGTTTTATGAATAGTGATGAGATTAATATCTTAATAACTGATGTTGACACCTTGTTAAAATACAATTTTGTTAAACGTTTCTCGGAATATAAAAATTCAAATAATGTTGATAATGTTGAATTAGATATTCATTCACCAGAAGTCATTTTTAATATTCTTGAAAAGACACTTGAAAGTTTTAAAAAGCAATTCAATACAAATCGATTTATTATTCTACCACCACATTATTCGTACAATGGTGACCAATATAATATAGTGACAGATTGGTCAAATGTTAAACAGCGTATCGAATCTAATATCTATGACTCTGCATTAGCAAACCTTGTTAAAAGAGTAGCTTTTTATTCAATAGATTTTAGCTTTGAATCATCTTCAGATCTACATATTCAAAAGAGTATTCTTGATGATAATGTTCGAAAAACTAATCATTTGATACAAGAGTTAATTGACACAATTAAGTCAAGTCAAAAGAATATTAACTTACTTTCAGAAAAACAAACTGAATATGACAAGTTTATCCAAGAAGCAAAAAATACACTAGAAGAGGTTAAGGAGAACAAAAATCGTTCACAAAAATTCTTAGATGATATCAATATTTATAATATCGAAGCAACGCGAATTACTTCGGATATGAAAAATATACAAACACAATTAGATGAGCTTTTGGATGAATTTGATGAAGAATTGAAGCAAAGAACAATCAGCCTTCAAAATACTCAATCATTGATTGATGAAAAACAAGAAAAGATTCAAACTCAAGAAGAGCTAATGAAAAAATCTAATGCCTCACTTACTGACGCAAGATTAGATTATCAAGAACTATTCGAAGCATTTCAACAAAAAAAAACGGATATTGAAAACTTGTTGAATTTTGCTGTCGGAACTTCATTATCAACAAAATACGAAAAGCAATCTGAGAAATATTCCCAGCATATTTTCTATTGGATGGGAGGGATTATTGTAATGATGATTATAACAGTTTATTTCATTTCTATGTTTGTGCAACAAGGTAATGAAGTAATTACGCAACAAATCGAACTTCTTAAAAATGGCAAGACTATACTCATTGAGCCTTGGCAAATTTTATTATATACATCGCTTAAATCTTTACCGTTTATTGTAATTTTAGTTTTTATTATTAAACAATTCTCAAATACAATTAAAATTAGAGACGAATACGGATTTAAAAGTTCCATAGCATTAACTATGGAGCAGCACTCAAAAATGATCCATCCGCAAAATGATAACTTAAATAGCGTCAATGAGAGAAATGAAATACTAAAGTCCGCGCTTGTAGAAATATATCGAAATCCAGTTGAAGAAAATTCACAGCAGGCTACAGACAACTTAAAAATCATTACAAATACTTTAAGGGAGCTTCCAGAGAGTATTAAATCAATAATAAATAGATAAGCTTATACTGTTAGAATACAGATTTAAAGTTTACATCCATTGTACATATTGACATACATGCCCCATTCTTAATTATTTTGAAGATAAGTTAACATAACAATAGGATTGACAATGAGAAAAGAATTACAAAAATTACCATCGACATTAATAGGTGTTTCTGGTGAATACTTTGTGGCCGCTGAGTTATCAATACGTGGATTTGCTGTATCTTTAACTCTTAGAAATACAGATAGTATCGATTTATTGGCCACGAACCTAAAGGATAAGAAGTATATCAGCATTCAGGTAAAAACTAATAAAGATGGTAAGCGCAGATGGATATTAGGTGAAAAATCAGAAAAATCATTTGAGAAACATTATTATATTTTTGTTTCACTAAAAGGTATCAATGAACGCCCGGAATATTTTATTGTCCCCAGCAATGATGTTGCTACTGCTGTTAAGAAAACGCATAAAAATTGGCTAAAACAACCTGGCAAAAATGGGAAAAAACATAAAGATGTGCCTATGAGAAGATTTGAAGATATCAACGGTGAGTATTTAGAAAAATGGAGTTTGCTTAAATAGCAAAACAGATTCATCACTTTAAAATTGAACCTTGTCATTTATTAATTTATACAGAATTTAGAGCCTTCCCTAAAAAAACATTTGCTAATCTTCGTTAACGGAATGATAAACATCGTAAAACAGAATACCAAAACAATTATACCTGCGTTATAGCACACCTGTTGGTTTTAGTTGTACAACACCACATAAATACTCAGCACAACACAGATGGCAACATCATGGTGTAACGGAGTGTGTCTTGTTTAACAATAGTATGGTGTGCGTATGCTTTCAGCTAAAAACTCATTGGACGGTCTGTTTAATAACTCAACTGAATTATGCGATTCAATAATCGAAAAAGACGACGTTAATCTGTTGTTCCATTTTACAAAGATTATTGTGGCAACCGGAGCAATGTACGGTTTTACCATGGGGTTGTATAATTCAGTTCTTCAGGCGTTCATATCGGCAATCAAAGTACCGTCGCTGTTTTTTGTTACGCTAATTATTTGTATCCCAACTCTGCATTTTATGGGACTATTCCTTGGCTCTAAACTTCGGTTTATACAATCGGCAACAATCTTGTTGTGGGCAATTGCAATTACGTCAATATTACTTGCAGCCTTTGCGCCAATCAGTTTGTTCTTCCTGATGTCACATTCTTCGTATAACTTTATTATGCTGATGCACGTTGTTGTATTTGCAATCTGTGGTTTTGCCGGACTCCGCTATGTAAAGAAAAACTTCCATTATGTGTCATCCATCATTCAAAGTGAACAAGGTTCGGGTACATCACGCTGGATACTATTTGTATGGATGTTATTATACATGTTTGTAGGTTGCCAGATGGCGTACATACTCTCACCCTTTGTTGGTAATCAGTCATCGCTACAATGGATAAGCAGCGGCGAGTTTAACTTCTTTACCTATGTGTTAAAGTTGATGATGGGATAGAGTCTTGAAGTAAGTATCTGCTATCGCCTGACCGCACCGCACGGCACACAACAACACACCCGCTATGTGCGGGAAGGTTCGTTGTGCAAGAATTATAGGGTTATCGTTACAAATATCTATTCATCAAGTTTAATAAACATACTTGAAGTTGTAAGAGTATTTGACTTATACACAAGATAATAAGCACCATTAGCAAATGGGCGCATATCTATTTCAATTTGATGTATACCTACGCTCTCTTTTGGATTGTAATATACGCTTGAACTCAATCCACGAGTATCATAAATCAATAACTCAACGGGTGCTTCAGTTTCTTGATTAATAGTGGCAGTAAAGTAATTAGTAGATGGATTGGGCGATAAGAACATTGAACCTTTAGGTACCAGGATATCAGTTTTGACATTGGGATCGCACACTCGTTCAATCTGCGTGGGTGTTTCCCATTTTGTGATAAGCCCTGATTCTTCCATAACTAAAAAATATTCGCTACAAGGATGTATAGCACAGCAAACTATTGAGTGTGAAAACTGCTTTTCAAAAGTAAATTGCTTGATATCAGTATCAAAAATTCGTATCACCATGAGTGAATCTTGGTGCGTATCGTAGTGATAATAATTTGCATATAATAGGATGTTGTGTCCATCCGGAAAGAGGTATAAATTGTTGTAGTTACATAAATCAAACTCTTGTATCTTATTATTAGCATTATAACGGCCGTCTGCACGGACTATGGTTTTAGTTCTATAATCCAGCAACATAGGAGAATAGTAACATTGTAATGTACTAATGAAAACTGAGTCGTAGGTATTGGTTTGAGGCAAGATATTGTTGTATTTGACAAGATATTTTGAGTACATTGGTATTTTATACACATTATTACCTACGAACAAAACTTTGTTCTTGAATATAGCTTCTGTGTATTCTGGGTATGGAAAGAAAATTTGGCTTCCTATAATTGTGGTATCTGTATCAGAAATCCTTGCAAATACATTTTTTGTATTAATATAATAACAGATATCTCGATTGGTTTTCCAATCATACCAATATCCTTCAACATCTAAAGAGAAAGCAAAATCAAATTTATGTTTGAATTCAAAACTGCGGTTGACTAATAAATTAAACTTTGGTGGACAGTATGTACTAGGAGAATAAAGAAGGTGTCCATACCTAAGATTTTTAATATCGGTTATATTAATATCGTCCGTATAAATTGATATATAGCCTGTATCAGTCTCAAAAAATAACTCAAAGCTATTATTGTATTGTTGTATAGTAAACACTCTCTTAGGGTTTAGTTTACTTATACGTTCGGGAGTTGTATAATTAGAGAACGTCTTTTGGAAGTCTATAGTTGAAATATCAGTGATGTAATTCTTATCTCTATGGTACAAAAGAACTTGATTGTCTTTGGTAATAAAAATGTTGGTAGGTAACTGGTAGTTTAATGATTGGTCAATTCTATAGAAAGTATAAACTTTAATATCGGGAGCAGGAGTAAATCTACATTCAACAATTTTGGTTAATAGAACGGAATCGTATAGTACTAAGTTACCTTTTGATACTTCCTGATACATCAACAACTTAGCAGAGTACCAACCTTTTTCATATAGTGATACTGTGATAGAATCGTTCAAAGTAACAGATCTAAATGTACGATCGATAAAATTAAATATGGGAATTGTATCGTTCACATTGAATAGAATTATCTTCATCAAAATGTTCGAGCGAAAACATCCGTTATTAGACAATTTAATAGCAAACTTTAATGTTGTATGCCCTCCTGCATCTACCACAAAATCATTTGATGTTACCGAAAAGCTAGTAGAAACAATATTTTTAATGTGAATACTAAAATCTCTCCCCCGTACAGTATCACCATCAATATCTATGTACCACATTGTAATGATATAAGTCCCCTCATTATCGTAACTATGCTTTGCATCCCTCGCATTAGATGTACTTCCATCGCCAAACGACCAAAACCAGGTAACATTGTTATCATATAACATGGTAGTATTTATTAAGCGAACAGTATCTTTTGTTGTAAAGTAACAACTATCTCTATCCGGCGATTCTGTTTTATACGTGAAAGGTGGTTTAACTATAGGACTAGTAATTTGTGGAATTCTGTATGCAGATAGTTTGTCATAATCCTGTATTATTAGTATAGAGTCATCCTGAATCAGGAGCATTCTGTTTTGATAATTTATATCACCATAATGCCATTTTCCACTGTTGAAACTTATGTTTGAGATTGTCTTTTTGGTAGTTGAAAGAGTATCAATGGTGTTATAAATATAAAGCTTTGTAGTATCTATCGGTATTGAAAACGCGTCATTTGTGCCAATGCTATAGTAAATGTTTTTAGTATTAATGCTAAAGTTATAATCGAAAATTGGATAGGTTGAAAATTTCCCATTTAGTAACGAAGGAATGTGTACTCTAAAATGTGGTAACATTAGCCAATTTGTATCCTCAGATATTTCTCCATTATTGATTGCAAAATTGCCTGCTGTTTGAATTCTAGACGTATACACATTTTGAATAAAGAGTGAATCTGGTGAGATGCGCTGGATATAAAATGGACTTACAAATGTATGATTACCTTTTTCGGATATACCACGAATGTTTGAAAAGTACTCAGTAAAATAAGTATCGACATTTTGATAGATTGTTTTACTATGTTCTACAAATGTTTTCTGAGATTTAAAATCGTAGCATTCTATGAATAATTCAAGGTCTTTGTAATTAGAGCCTGAATGTGTATTGTCATCACGTTGTCCTACAAATACTGCAATACTATCAGAAGTAATACCTTGAAAAAACACACCCTTTGTCCATTGGTACGAGATGTTGTTTTTTTGAATGTACAGTAAAGATGAAGCTATACTGTAATTACATGAATAAAGGTTGCAGTTATTTTGATCGTTTTCTACCACATAGATTACTTCTACTTTATCGTTATATAACTTTACAGCTTTTGATGCAAACACTTTTCCTGTATCGAGCTGATACTTTTTAATGATTTCCCTAAACAAGGCATTAAAAGATATTGATTTTACGAGTACTCCGGAATTAGCTGAAATAACAAGCAGAGTGTCTGTAGAACTAAGGACTAATAGGAGTTTACTATCGGGGCTACTTGATAGTCCTTGTTTCCACGGAGCAGTTTCTATGGGCTTTTCAAATGTCCATAAATGCAATGCTTCTTGCGAGGACGCTGACTTGTAAAACATCACAAGAATAATTATACATAATGTTTTCATAATGATTGATTAGATGGTCCAAATAAAGCACAGAATGAACGCTCTTGTTTTATAGTCAAAAATAGTAGAATATGTTGTCCAAAATCTTAGCAAAATCTTAGCAAAGAGTAATTTAGTTTGATAGAAGTAAAAAGGTAATGTACAGTGTTGATAAGTACTAATTTGAAAATAATGTAGTCCACGATAAACGCTTTATCGTGCGCGATTGTACTTTCCCGCAGATGGAGGTTGTGCTTGTATAGAGTTTTGGTGCGGCTTGCGTTAGCAAATAAATTACCAAGCCCACACTGCACTTAATACCGGAAATACCGGAAACGATGGTGCTTCGGTGCCGTCGGTTTTTATGCCAAGGTAGCCAAGACCTATATCGAGTGCGTACGTTTTACCAATGTAACGGGCTGTTGCTGCTATAGGTATTGAACCGAGCGTTTCGAATGAGTATACTTCTGCGCAAATCTTCCAACGGGGTGCTATGCGGTAATCGCCACTAACTACAACAAGCTTTGCGTTTGCATTAAATCCTTCGGGCTTTGTTATTGTTACGTGATGTTTTGCCGTGTACCCAAATGCCGCACTTATTTTTTGATTATCGTTACCAAAGGTAAGAACGCCATACGGTATGTGTTGTATGATGTTGGATTCGGTTTCAGGTGTCTCGGATTTATCGTAACTGCTGTTTGCATATTGATAGCCAACAGCAAAGTTCAAATCTTCTATAATGGTATATCCAAGTTTAAAGCCAAGAGATAACGCGCTACTTGTTTGTTTGTTAATAGGAACCGGAATAGCTCCGCCGGCAATAAGCATAAAGTTCTCGCTAACTGCATAACCGGCTGTTAGCCCTACGCCATCGTAATTACCAACGGTTACAGTACCTCTGGCAGGTATTAACGCTGTTGGTACCGCGATACCACGGAATGCAGTTGGGTCGGGGTACCTGCGTTGACTTTCGTCAATGCCATTTCCTAACACGTGAATAACGTGTGGTGAGTTTGGTTCGGTACTAATAAAGTTAAAGCGCGATGATACGCGACCTTCTTTGGTTGGTTTAAACGTGATGGAGAGTGGAAACGATGATAATGGTTTTAGGTTGAAACGTTCAAAGCCATCGGGTAATGAAAACTGCGTTGTATCGGGTCCAATGTTTTTCATATCGGTGATTGTAAACGTTTTGTTTGTTGTTCTGTTACGGAGTGCATCCGAAATAAAGCGCGATGATGAATCACCAACAACTATATCACCAAAGTCAATGATTTCTTCTTTAGAGGTAAGTTCCGGAATGTAGCCATAACCGTATATCTGTTTCATAAAATACCCTTGCGAAGTATGTATGATTATGTTGGCTTCGCGCACACCTTCTTGCTTGGGTGAAAAACCAAACTCAACTGATAAACCGGATTCCGGTGGTAAATCTTGTGGCGGTAAGCCGGACATAATGGTAAACTCATCGGCATGTTTACCTTCAATACGCATGGAGTAAATTTTTTGTGGTTCGTTGTCCTTGGGTAGGCCAAAGTAACTGCGGATAACCGTATCTTTCGTTTCACCAACCGGTGTTGCCTGGATGTTTACATCGCGCACGGCAATAGTTGGTGTTTTGATAGTAAAGTTTCCATATCCTGTTCCTATTTGTAACTCGCGCTCGGTACCATCTGATGACATCTGATGTACACGGAGTTTGCACCGTATAGAGTTTATAACAGGTACTTTCCAATTATATGAATTCCCAACGGCATTTTGTGTAACTGTTGTCCATTGGTTGCCGCCATCGGTTGAAAGTTCAATCCAGCAACGGTTTTCGGGTGCTACTCCTTCCCATTTTACCGATATATCATTATTACTAAATACAGTATCGCCATTAATGGGATACAATATTTTAATGGAAGTTACTAATGGCTTAACTCCCGGATACCCTGCCGTAACGGTAAACTCTTCATCGTGACAGGTTGAACAATACAAGCGTACTTTAGCCCACGTAAAACTTGAATCCTTTGATGCGTACGTTACAAGGAGTTGCTTGCTTTCGTTTGGTTCTATCCGCATTGGGAATAACTTCTTATCTATGGTAAAGAATGGGCTACCATTTACAACAGCCGAATCAATAACCACCGAGGTTTTAATAGCAGAGATGGATATGCTTGTTTGTGCTGTAGTGTTTGGGATTACTTTGCCAAAGTTAAGGTGCGCAGCAGATAAACGCATCATAGCACGGAGTGAATCCGGAACAGTATAGGTAAACGAAGATGTTGCGCTGTACTCCGGTGCTTTAATCTGGAAAACGTGATGTTCGTTACAAGGAGTAACAGAATTCCACGAGATAACATACGGTTGATGTCCTTCGGCTAGGGCAATTACCGAACGGACTGCACTCTCCATATCAGATTGCGTGTTCACGTTTTCAAATACCTCGCCTTGTGTTTGTGCGGCAACCTCTTTTATTGTGCTATTTGCAGGATGCTCGGTAACAATACAATACACGCTTGCGCCAACAGTTTTTGCCTTGTTTATTAATTCTGTAGCATCGGTTGGGCTATTGCCATCGGTAAACAGAAGTATTATTTTTTTACGGGTATCTTTTACATTAAATAACCTGAATGCACCTGTTTTAGATTCGGTAAGTGCGCGGGTGTAATCGGTTGACTTACGAAACTGCAACGAATGTAAAGAAGAAGCCAGTGCAGTTCTATCTGTCGAAAAATCATATACAATAGAAGAACGGTCGTCAAAATAGGTAATAGCTATGGTAGATTCGGTGTTTCGTAACTCTTTGCAAAACAATTGCGCCCCTGCTACCTCAAGTCCGGTTGTTGTTTTTTCGGCAGAACCGGTTGCATCTAAGGCAATTACAACTGTTGCCGCAGGTGCTGGTAGCGAAGGTAAGGTACTAACATCTACGGTGCAGAGTTTCAGATCATCTTTTACCTTAAAATCATCGGGTGCAAGAGAGTCCTTTGGTGTGCCATCGGATTTGAACACAAATGCTTTTGCCTTCATTCCGGGAAAATGCGAGCCGTCTTTACCAAATATCATCAGATTTTGGGCTAACGCTGCATGTGAAAAGAAAATGGTGAAAAATATGATGAATGTGGTGGTAGTATGTTTCATGTTCCTCTATACTGCTTTAGTGTCATCCGTGCATCGAATACGAATATAGGCATAGTATATGTAGGAGCAAATTAGTAAGGAACAAAAAACTGTTCTAAAAATCAGATTGGTATTGTAGATTGCGTATAAGTCTGCCGATACAAATACCTAAAAAATGTAATTTTCAACTATGTAGTTCTAAGGCGTTATGATTCTTGTTAACAAAAAAGGACTTTTGCTAACAACAGCACTATCACTTTCCTGTATGTTATTAATGTGCAGTTCGGGTACTCCGGTTATACGTTCAAAGTATGAGGTATTAGAATCGGTTATGGAAGGTGTTGACCCCGTATTCCGCCCAACAGCATTAAAACTGATAGAAAGTAATGTTGATACTACATTTATTGGTATGGTGTTACGAAACCCAGAAACCAAGTTTATGGAGAAGCTGCTTAAGATAAATGTAACCGGGTTTCTTAAAAAAGCAGATTACTCTTTTAATACAAACGAGAAATCTGTTAAAACAGCAAAAGAATTTTATACAGAAAACTTAGCTACCCTAAAAGAAGCCGAAGCAACATATGGCGTTCCTGCCGAAGTAATTACCTCAATCTTGTATGTTGAAACAAAGTTTGGAAAGGTAACCGGAACGTATCATTTAGCAAGTTGTCTTGCAACGGTAGCAATGGTAGATGAACCACAATACATTGAGATGAACAAACAAGTGTACCGCGATGGTTCTTATAGTGCCGATTCCGTTGCTCTGCTCGATTCCGTTGTTACTGCCCGTGCACATAAAAGAGCCAATCTTGCATTTAACCAGTTGATAGCTTTGCGCGACATGCAAAACCTTTCGCCAATTCCAATTATGGAGTTAAAGGGTTCGTATGCAGGTGCATTTGGGTGGTCGCAGTTTTTACCAAGTTCCTACATGAGTTGGGCTGTTGATGGCGATGGCGATAAAAAGGTGAATCTCTTTACCAAAGCCGATGCTATTGCAAGTATTGCCAACTATCTTAAAACAAATGGTTGGGGCGAAACAACCGAGAAAAAACGTGGTGCTGTGTATCACTACAACAACAGCAACGATTATGTTGACTGCGTTTTGAAGCTTGCCGATTTGATTAAAAACTAAAATGTAGAGAATAGGTATTTGCTATCGCAGACCGCTCCTATCCTATGCGCTTGCTCAAGCAATGCCATACGGGAAAGCACCGCCACTATTTAAAAATATAAAAGGACGGAACCTTCCACTATTCCGCCCTTCGTAATGTAACAAACGTTACGTTGTTACATGATGCAAAATAAATAAATATGTGTTACAACAACTATGTTTTTTTACTGAATATTTATACATAATTGTCTTATTATAATACTATGTACTTACTGTAGTTAGGTTGTGTTTACATTCAGATAATTCTATCTCTTTTGTATATTGTTGCGACGCTGTATCGGTTGGCTCCGCCTGTGTGACGGCGCAGTTAGGTTCGCTTCGGCAGGGGTGGGAATCAAAATATCCTGCCTTAACACTTTTCTTTGCAACCGAATCTTCTAAATGTCGTAATATGCGACGCTTATCTATCAAACAATTATTACATGTAATAACGTTGGGGAACTATGAAATATCTTTCGGGATTATTGTTAAGTATTACGCTCACTGTTGGTATGTATGCACAAACTGTTGATGAAGTACTGAGTAAGTATTATCAGGCAGTAGGTGGTGCGGAGAACTTCAGGAATATCCAAACATATATAATAAAAGCCAAGAGTGTTAATTCCAGTGGCACGTGGAAACGCCCATACAGTATGTATGGTAAAGGAAACAAAGTATATACTATTATGAATGCCCAGGCGGGAATTGATGCCAAACAAGGATTTAATGGTACTTCGGGCTGGCGCGTTCAACCGTGGAGTGGCTCGTTAGACCCATTCCCAATGAATGCAGATGATTCCAAAGAACTGCAACTATCGGGCGAGCAATTAGTGAACGATTTGTTTACCTACAAAACCCGCAACACTACTTTAGAGATGCAAGGTAAAGATGAAATTGATGGCTCGGATTGTTATAAAATTATGGCAACACGAACCGATGGCGTTGTTGTGGTATATTACCTTGACGTGGATTCATATCTATTAGTAAAGCGCACTGTTAAACGTAAGGAAAGTGGAGTTGACACAGAATCCGATTCATATTTCAGTAATTACCGTAAAGTTAATGGAATGTTGTTGCCCTTCTCTATAGAAGGAAGTTGGGGCGGCGGTTTAGCAATCGAATCGTACCAAATTAACACGCCAATAGAAGACTCAACATTCGAAATGCCCGAGAAAAAATAATAACATTGTATATAACCAGATGGCAACTATAATAACACGTCCGCAAGAAACTGAATACGCACCGTATTATCACAGATATGTAACACAGGTGGCAGGTAACAATGCATTGGAAGCGTTGCAACAACAGGTTGACCGCATTGCCGATTTGTTTTTATCGTTAACACCCGAGCAAGCCGACTATCGCTATGCCGAAGGCAAATGGACGCCCAAGCAAATTCTGTTACACATCATAGATTGTGAGCGCGTTTTTTCGTACCGTGCAATGTGTATTGCCCGTGGCGAGTCGCAACCGCTTCCGGGTTTTGATGAAGATGCATATGCAGAGCATTACAACGCCGATAGCCGTTCAATGCAATCAATTGTAAACGAGTATAAAATAGGGCGTATGTCCACAATGGCGTTGTTCTCCGATTCCATTTCCGATTCTGCGTTATCGCATGTTGGTACGGCAAACAACAATCCTGTTACGCCGCGTGCATCTGCCTGGATAGTTGCCGGACACGAACTACATCACGCGCACATTCTGCGAACAAAATATCTGGGGTTACCCGAATAATTTGTTGTTCCGGTTCAGCGCCGAAGCAACCCTTCTGCGCCGTCACACGGGCGGAGCAAACCGATGCAGCATCGCAGAAAACAAAAACGATATAAGAAGAATTATAACAATCAAACTCATAACCTATGAAAAACTATATAGTGATAAGTATGCTTATACTGTGTGCCGGAGTAGCATCGGCACAGGTAAAACTTACTTCCAATACATTTGGCAATTTGTGGGCACGCCAATTAGGTCCTGCAACATGCTCAGGCAGAATTACTGCTATCGAAGCATTTTACTTACCTGCCGATGCAACCAGAGCTCAAGATAAAAAACTGTGCATCTATGTTGGCACAGCTGCCGGCGGCGTGTTCAAATCAAAAGACAATGGAACATCGTTCCAACAATTGTTTGAGAAAGAGAAGCAACTATCAATAGGCTGTATTGCGGTTGACCCACGGCATCAGGATTCCGTTGTTTGGGTTGGAACAGGTGAGTGTAATGTTCGTAATAGTGTAAGCCTTGGCGGTGGGTTGTACAAATCAACCAATGCCGGCGAAACCTGGAAAATGATTGGCTTAGAGAAAGTTGAACGTATTGCAAAAGTAGCACTACAACCCGGCAGTCCCGATGTAGCATTAGTGGCCGGCTTGGGTGCATTATGGAGTGACTCGCCGGACCGCGGCTTATACCGCACAACCGACGGCGGCAAAACATTCGAGCGCGTATTGTATGTTGATGAAAAAACAGGATGCGCCGATGTAGTGTTCGATCCGCAAAATCCAAACATCGTGTATGCTTCTATGTGGCAATTCCGCCGTAAAGCGTACACGTTTTCTTCAGGTGGTCCGGGAAGTGGTTTTTATAAATCTACCGACGGCGGTAAAACATGGAATAAACTTTCAAAAGATATTCCTTCGGGAGATTTAGGAAGAGTGCTGATTGCAATATCACCATCTAAAACCAATGTGGTGTACGCAATGATTGAATCTAAAGAAAGTGGATTGTATCGTTCGGAAGATAGAGGTGAGTCGTGGAAGAAAATGTCCAACGCCACAAGTGTAACAGCCCGACCGTTTTATTTCTCGTGTTTATATGTCGACCCATACAACGAAAACATCGTCTTCCGCCCTTCATTCCAACTTGGAATAAGCGAAGACGGCGGCAGAACCTTTAACGGTTTTCAATATGGCGGTGGCGCACATCCAGATTTCCATGCATTATGGATTGACCCAACCAATCCGCAACACTTATTACTTGGTACCGATGGCGGTGTGTATCGTAGTTATAACCGTGGTGCATCGTGGGCTCAGTTCCGTAACCTCTCGGTAGGACAGTTTTATCATGTTAGTTATGATTTTGAAGAACCCTATAACATCTTTGGTGGTTTGCAGGATAACGGCTCGTGGATAGTTCCGCACCGTATTCGTGGCGGAGCAATACAAAACGCCGATTGGCAAGCAACCGGATGGGGCGATGGCTTTTCTGTTATTCGCGATAGAGATGATAAAAACATTATCTATTTCGAATCGCAAGGTGGGAATATTGTTCGCCGCCACATGAACACCAACGAAACACGTTCCATAAAACCATTCGAACAATCCGGCGAAAAGAAACTACGCTTTAATTGGAATGCCCCGATAACACAAAGCCCAACAAATCCTAAAGTAATGTATATGGGGTCTCAATATCTGCACATGTCAACCAATCATGGTGATACATGGCAGCGTATATCGGGAGATTTAACAACCAACGATTCAGCTAAATACAACCCGGAAAACAGTGGTGGTGTTACAGCTGATAACACAAGTGCAGAAAATCATTGTACAATCATAACCATTGCCGAATCGCCCGCTAACCAAAAAACAATTTGGGTTGGGACTGACGATGGCAACTTACAAGTAACAACCGATGGCGGCAAAAACTGGAATAATGTTGCGCCTAACGTAAAAGGTTCAATGCCTAAAGGTACGTGGGTATCAACTGTAGAACCCGGTCACTTTGATAAAGCTACGTGCTATGTAACATTTGATAATCATACTAACGGTGATTTTAATCCTTACATTTATAAAACAACCGATTATGGTATGTCGTGGAAGCAACTTGCTACCGATTCCATTCGTGGGTTTGCACATGTTGTTCGCGAAGATTTGGTAAACAAAAACCTGTTGTTTGTTGGCACCGAATACGGACTCTACATCTCTATTGATGGCGGTAATACCTGGGCGCGCTTTAAAGGTAATTTACCAAGTGTTCCTGTTCGGGATTTGCAGATACATCCACGCGATAACGATTTGATTATAGCAACACACGGTTTAGGCGCGTATATACTTGATGACATTACACCAATTCGTAATCTTACACCACAGGCAATGGAAAGCGAACTCTCATTTTTACCAAACCGCCCTACTCAGTTACGTTACGAAGCAGGATTTCAGGAGTTTAACGGCTCGGATGAATTTGTAGGTTCAAACCCCGATGGCGATGCACAGATTACCTATTACTTAAAAGCTCGCCACTTAGTTGGCGATATGAAAATAGATGTACTCGATGCCAACGATAAAATCATTACCTCACTACCTGCCGGAAAACGTAAAGGTATTAACCGTGTTGGTTGGGGAATGAGTATGAAGCCACCTAAAGTAGCTGCATCGCAAAATGGTGGTGGAGGAAACTTTGGTCCTACCGTGTTGGCAGGCGAATACAAAGTACGAATAACTAAAAACGATAAATCGTATTATGGTAAAGTAATCATAGAAAACGACCCACATTCAATCCATAATAAAGAAGCACGTGCCGCACAAAATGCAGCAATGATGCGCATGTACAGTTTGATTGAACGTGTTGCCTACAATGCCGAGCAAATTACCATAATGCGCGATTCACTCCGTAGTAGGGCTGCTGCTATTACAAACGAAGCAACCAAAGCAACAGTAACCACGCTTGTTCAGAAACTTGATTCGTTGCATAAAACGGTTGTGGCTAAAAAGAGTTCGCTCTTTGCGGATACCGAACCGCAACTCCGCGAAAAGATAGCAGATATTTACGGCGATATCTCCGGTTATGCAGGCAAGCCAAGCGATGAGCAATTAACCCGTGTTGCAGGCTTTGAACAAGATGTACAAAAACTCGAAATGCTGATCGATCAAATTCGTACAAAGGATCTAACACAAATCAATACAGTATTATCTTCCAACAAATTGCCGGCAGTTACTGTTATTAGCAAAACTGAATTTATGAACCGAGAAGATTAATCATTCTTCTATAAAACATCTAAGCCCATGACATCTCGTTATGGGCTTTTTTTTTTGCTATCGCATTGCCGCACCAAGCGTTCCATTTCAAAAAACCTTTGCTGTGCGGGACACAACATTCATCCACGATAAACCTGATTCTTTATGCGACGTTCTTTCCGGCAAGCAGAGATTGTTGTATTGATACCATTCGTAGCCGTCTGGCGATAGCAAAAGAATATAGTTGCTAAGTATCTGTTTGAAACTGTTCATGACTGTTCATGATAAATATACTCACACCTGCAAACGTTAAGCTGTGTAATTTTGCTAACAAAAACGTTTAACAGAATATTATATGTACACCAAAGTAGTTCAATTGTTCTTGTTTGTATTGTTAGCCACAACTTCTTCTTTTGCTTTTCCCGATTCAACTTCAGTGTTTTCCATTAGTGGTAATGTAGATACGTATTACGTTTACGACTTTAATAAGAATCCCGATTACGAGTTGCCTTTTTTTATGTTTAATTGTAAACGCACGAATGAAATTGCAGTTAATACAGGGTTGTTGAGTGCAAAGTATTCAACGCGGCGAACTGGTGCTAATGCGGGATTTATGACGGGAACGTATCAGCAGGTTAATAATAAAACTGACATTGAGTTGCTGTCTTCTGTTTATGAACTTAACGGCGGTGTTGCGTTAGATGATTCTTTACAAGTGTGGTTTGATGTTGGTATCATGCCTTCGTATATCGGGTTTGAAACAATTTTGTTTCAGGACAACTGGACGGTAACGCGCTCGTTGTGTGCCGAGGCATCGCCTTATTATGTTGAAGCGGCAAAGTTAACATATCGTGTTTCGCCATCGGTAACGGTTGCAGGGATTGTATGTAACGGCTGGCAACGAATTTATCGTGTTGCAGGGAGTTCGGGCATGTCGTTTGGAACACAGTTGACTATGCTTCCTTCCGAAGGCGTTACCTTTAATTGGAGTACGTTTATTGGAAGTGACGATGCAGATTCACTTGGGCGAACACGCATTTTCAATAATCTGTATGGTATGTTTTCTGTTGGTTCTAAAGTATCGTTCATAGCAGGGTTCGATATTGGAGTTCAGTCACCATTGCCTATGCAACAAAAAAACGATATTTGGTTTTCGCCAATAGTTGTATGTAAGATTCAGCCCTACGAACAACTGGCAATCGCATTACGCGCCGAGTACTTTCACGACCCCAAAGGTGTTGTGTTTCTAACAGGAAGTGCTAATGAGTTTTCGGTTGGAAGTGGCTCTGTTACGGTTGAATATTCTCCTGTAAAAAACACTTGTTTCCGATTAGAGCAACGGTTGTTTTCGAGCACGGAACCGATACTAAAAAACAATGGTACAACGGCTACGCTCAATGCAATTCTTATTGCGGCATTTTCGGTGCGCTTTCCGTAATTCAGATAATTGTTTGTTAACACATACCGCGCCATATCTTGTTGTAAGTCCAAAGCGTCATTCTGCGGAAAAAGTCAGTCGGCTAAAACCTACCGTTTACCGTGAAGGATACTTCTGGCAAGCAACGTTTGTTATGTTGTTATGGTGTGGTGCCATCCTGCGATAGCAAACACACATTATTGCAGTGAGATGTTGATTGTTTCGAGTTGTTCGGTTACAGTATTAAATATAGGCAGTCCGTTCAGCAACGCTAAACGTTGAACTCCGGAAAGGAATGTCATTTCGCCGTGTTCGTTACGGCTTTCTCTGAAGCGGGATTCAACGTAGCCCTGTTGCGGAGTTAATGGTTTCAGTTCTTTGAGTTTATCGTTACGGACAAAGTACGCGTTGTTTCCCGCGCTGTTACATCCAATAAACGAGTAACCTTTTTCTGCTGCTAAGTGGCAAAGTGCAGCAACGGAGCATCCGCTATACAGCCAACTGTAATGTGCATCGCGGCGGAAGAAGTCCGTTTTATATGGTACAACCCACGGGTGCTGATAGCCAAACACGCTGTTAAACTCTACAATCATTACAATAGGTTTAGCTACCGTAATTGCTTTCCAAATCCAATAGTCGTTGCCATCAATATCAATGTGGAAGATGCCAATGTCGCCGGTAAACCCTTTTTGCAGTAAAAGCTCGTTGATGTTTTCTGCCGTAACAAAAGCATGGGTTACATACAGGTCGTGATTGGCAAAGTTTGCACTGGTTGCAATATGTGCTACGTTATCGGCAGTGCCATCCATTACAAAGCCGGACCAGTTATTGTTTTGAAGTAGAAAACGTGTGTTGGACTCTTTGTAATCTTCCACGCCAAATTCTACAAACGTTTTGGATTTGAAATCGAGATAATTGGCCAGGAATTGTATAATGCCATCGTCGCCAAATTGCGAGAAGACTTTGAATTCTGCATTATGGATGTTTTGGAGAATTTCGGGAATGCGGGTTTTATTCCACTCGCTAAACATTTTGGCTTGTAACATCAGTTGATGTTCTGTTTGTGTTTGGCGATAGACTTCGTTTTCTAATAATGTGTGTAACTCGTTGGAAATAGTATAAAGGATACTACCAAGAGTTTGTTGTTGAGCTTCCATTCTGGAGTCCTAAAGTGTTATAGCCAATACTGACAAATACAGTGCCACGCACCAAAGTTGAGATAAAATATTGTTAAACAAAATGGTTTTAGAAGGTAGTTGTATATTGCAGTATGAAATCTGCCCTGTCGTTATTTTTTGATGTAAACTCTCCTCGGTTATCGGCTGTAGTTTCTATGGTTGCCTGTATAATACTGGCACTATCGGGTATTGCCTTGGGTTTTTTGGAAGATTCTCTTGCTATCAGAACAAACGGTTTAGTAGCTGCGATTGATGTTATCAATTCTATTATACTAGTTGCCGCCATAAACAGAAGTATCCGCACGCCGGATTACATTTTTAATTATGGATATGGGAAGTATGAGTCGTTGGGTTTGTTGTTAAGCGCATTATTACTGTTAATAACATTTGCCTTTACTGCTTACCAAGCTGTAGTTGATTTATACTTTGGCGTTATAATAAAGAACTACACGCTGTTGATAATTTTTTCGGTGTTATCTTTTGTATTCATGAGATTTATTTCGGTGTTACAATCTCGTAGGGCTAAACGTTTTAAAATGCCCATGTTAGAATACGATGCTGACATGTGGAAAACCGATAGCATTATTGAACTGATTGTATTGATTGGATTATGTGCCGGATGGGCGTTTATGCACTGGAAGTACAAAAACACCGCACGGTTTATTGATGGTGTAAGCGCTCTTGTTCTTTTGCTTGTTGCAATGCGCGTACCCTTAAAGCACGGGAAAGAAGCCATTAACCAACTCCTTGATAAAACTCTGCCCGATGAAATACAGTTTGATATTCTTGCTGTTGTAGCTGAAAACATTTCAAGTTTCTGTGAGTTTAAAAGTGTACATACGCGGCAATCGGGTAAAGATATATTTGTTGAGATTGATGTTGTAATGCCGTTTGATTTTACCTTTGAGCAAGCGTACCCAATGGAAAAAGTAATGAAAGAGGCAATCCAGCAAAAGTATCCAACTGCAATTACAAGAATCTACGCTGTACCATGTCCGCGAGATTGTATCCGAAATGGTGTTTCTTACTGTCCGGTTAAGCAGGCATTGGCAAATCAGCAGAACGCATAGTGTAATTTTGAATGTTAACAAAACCTTCTAAGTCCTTTTAAATTGTATGAAAAGCAGACAATCCGAAATCACCGGTTCAGAGCGAGCGCAAGATGATATTGATGTATCATTACGCCCCTCGCGTTTTGATGAGTTTACCGGTCAGCAAAAGATAACAGAGAATATCAAGATATATATTGCCGCAGCCCTAAAACGCGGCGAGGCATTAGACCATGTGTTATTAACCGGACCTCCGGGGTTGGGAAAGACGACGCTAAGTTACATCATAGCCCACGAGATGGGGAGTGATATTAAAACAACATCTGGTCCTGTTTTAGAGAAACCCGGCGACCTTGCCGGACTGCTTACCAACTTAAACGAAGGCGATATTCTGTTTATAGATGAGATTCACCGTCTTTCGCCTATTGTGGAAGAGTATCTGTATTCTGCAATGGAGGACTTTAGAATTGATATTATGATTGACAGCGGGCCATCTGCTCGGTCTATTCAGTTAACCATTCCAAGATTTACGTTAGTTGGTGCAACTACACGTGCTGGGTCGTTAACAGCACCGTTGCGTTCGCGTTTTGGGGTAATACAGCGATTGGATTATTACCAACCTGCGGAGTTATTCCACATTGTGATGCGTTCGGCTGAGATATTAGGTGCTGAAATTGAAGATGAGGGAGCAATTGAAATAAGCCGCCGTTCGCGTGGTACCCCGCGTATTGCAAACAGGTTGTTACGCCGTACCCGCGATTTTGCCGATGTAAAAGGCGATGGCGTTATTACCCGCGATATTGCAACTATGGCATTACGTGCGCTTGAAGTTGATGAGTTTGGTTTAGATGATATGGATAAACGCATTATGCTCAGCATTATGGAAAAGTTTAGCGGGGGCCCTGTTGGGGTAAATACTCTTGCTGTTGCAGTAGGCGAGGATTCAGGAACAATTGAAGAGGTATATGAACCATTCCTTATTCAACAAGGATTTTTGAACAGAACTCCACGTGGTAGGGAAGCAACTGAACAGGCCTACAAACATTTTAATGTTCATCGTAATAAACCCAATACGCTGTTTGACGGAGAGTAACAGGTGAAAAAACGAAGAGCAATATTTTTTGATAGAGATGGTATTGTAAACAAACGTCTGGTTGGTGATTATGTAAAAACGGTGGAAGAGTTTGAGTTCTTACCGGACTTCTTTCCGTTGTTTGAATTAACAGACCGTTATGGCTTGTTGAAAATAGTTGTTTCAAATCAGCAAGGTGTGGGAAAAGCTGTAATGACTTTAAAAGACTTGCAGTCTGTTACGCAGTTTATGCAAACAGAGTTAGTTACTAAGTGCGGATTTGGGTTTGACGATGTTGAATATTGCACCGAGTTAGCAAGCGCACATAGTTACCGTAGAAAACCTGAACCCGGAATGATTCTGGATGCAGCCCGAAAGTGGAACATAGATATTGAGCAATCCTGGATGATTGGAGATAGTATCTCCGATGCTACGGCAGGGAAACAGGCAGGCTGTTCCACTATATTAGTTGGTGATTTTACCAAAGCACAAGCACCCGATGCCGATTGGATTGTTGAAGACTTGGTTGAATGTTACGACCTCCTGAATTCCTTCTTGCAAAAACAAGCTGAATAAGTGGCGGTTCTCTCCGAGGGCAGGAGGAATAGTTGATAGCAGTGTTACTACCGCGTTTGCGATAGCACCAAAATCAATAACAACACCACGTAGCCGTTACTGTACGTGAAACAGTTTGTAACAATAACTGTTATTGAATGTACTTTATAAGTGAAAAAATGAATTTCCGTAATTATGCGTATTGATAGAGGACGGCAATACGCGGAAATTACCCGAAACATTGGCGGAAGCTGTTTTTCGGAATAAATGAATGGACGTATGAAATACCTCGTTTACCTTTTCTGTTTACTCTTTGTTGTTGCGATTGCACCTGCTCAAACATCGCCAGTGGGGTCTGCATCTGTAGCAGATTCTGTTTTTGTATTTCAATCTCCGCGTCCATTACTTTCCGAGGGCACAGCAACCAAACCAAAGATGTTAAGCACATCGGGGGTAGAAGTATTATTCTCCGGTAGTGGGTTTGGCTTTGGTGGTTTTTACCAACGTGCTTTTGGCGATGACTTTGTTGGTTTTGTAAGTGCCGCTATTAGCGGTGCGCGTAATTCCAGTGAGTTTGAATCGGCGTACGACCCCGACACCTACCAATGGTATGTTCCCGGTAAAGTAAACCGCCTGTATATGTTACCCGTAACCATTGGGTTAAACATGAAAGTACTGCAAAACGAACTCTCCGATAACATTCGTCCGTTTATTAGTGCAGGTGTATCGCCAACATTTATTTTTTCTGCTCCGTATAGTGAAGATTTATTTACCTCGTGGTCTCATGCAACAAGTTACTTGCGCGGTGGAGTATTTGCCGGAGTTGGTACCTATATTGGGTCGCCAAACAAGGGTTCGCTTGGTGTAAATGTACGCTATTATTTTATTCCGTTTGGCGGTAACGGCTTAGAAAGTATCCGCGACTTGCCTATGAAAGATTTTGGCGGATTATTCCTTTCTCTCTCCATTGGTTTTGGCAGATAATTTCTGCTGTCGCCGGACGGCACCGGGCGTTGTGGTACAAACAACGTTTACATTGCCGGAAATTTCCTACACAAATACATCTAAGCAATTGAACAGGATAACAACGTGAAATACTTATTTTGTATTTTTACTGCTTATCACAACGAAAGAACTTTATATGGTTAAAACAATTATCAAACCCGATAACAACACAGTTAATATTACAGTACCGGATTCTTACATCGGTAAAGAAGTAGAAATAATATGTTTTGCACTTGACGAACCTAAAACTAACGGTACGAAAAGTCCCGATACTGAGCCAAAAAAAACTATGGCTGATTTTTGGGGAATACTAAGTGATGAAACTGCAGAACAACTCCAAAAACACGTAGCAGAATCTAGGAACGAATGGGAAGAGCGTTTTAACAAACAATGTGAATAATGTATTTATTAGACACAAATACGGTAATAGATTTTTGTAATTCGCGGTTACCCCATTCTGCAAAGCAACTCCTGCAAAGTATTCATCCCAACATTTCTGTTATTACCCAAATTGAGTTGTTTTCTACGGTACATATTCCCCATTCCGAGAAAATCCAACTGGAAAAATTTGTTGAATTTTCTACTATCTTCAATTCGATAAATGATGCGATAGTGCAAGAAACTATTACTATCCGGCAACAACACAAAATAAAATTACCAGATGCCATCATTCAGATGCCATCATTGCGGCTACTGCAATTGTAAATGGGGTTACCCTCGTTACGCGAAATACCGACGACTTTAAGAAAATCCCCAACCTGCTTATCCTAAATCCATACAAAATGTAACAATAATCTATCACGATAACTACTTGGTTGGAATGTGCCGATCTGCCCATGCAATAAATGGATAATTGGAAAATGAGGTGCGGTGCTTCCCCCAAGAAAAACAATATTACAACCTAACAGCCCCAACCAACCGTGTACGCTTCGTATTTTTGTGTGGTTTCAGAAAATGAGTATCACAGATTATAAGAGGTTACAATGAACGTTCGTATTGAATCGGATACGATGGGACAGATTGAAGTTCCGGCAGATGTGTATTACGGAGCGCAAACAGCACGGTCGTTAATTCACTTTGCCATTGGTATAGAAAAAATGCCGCGCGAGTTAATACGCGCGTTGGGAATTCTTAAAAAAGCAGCTGCCTTAGTGAATAATGATGTTGGAATTTTACCCGATGATAAACGCAATCTTATTAGCCAAGCGTGCGATGAAGTTATTGCCGGAAACCTTGATGCACATTTTCCGCTTTCGGTGTGGCAAACGGGGTCGGGTACGCAAACCAACATGAACACTAACGAGGTGATCTCTAACCGTGCCATTGAAATTGCCGGAGGTGAACTTGGTTCCAAAAAGCCAATACACCCAAACGATGACGTAAACAAATCGCAAAGTTCTAACGATACCTACCCGACTGCAATGCACATTGCCGCCGCCGAACAAGTTGTACATAAACTGATACCTGCTGTAGCAAAACTCCGCGATACACTGGCTGCTAAAGCAAACGATTTTAAAGACATCATTAAAAGCGGAAGAACGCACTTGATGGATGCAACGCCCGTAACATTAGGTCAAGAGTTTAGCGGGTATGTTCAGCAGTTAACAATGGACATACAACGTTTGGAAATGGTGTTGGGCGGTTTATATGAACTTGCCTTAGGTGGTACAGCCGTTGGAACCGGATTAAACACACATCCCGAGTTTGCCGAGCGCGGTGCTAAAAAAATTGCAGAGCTAACCGGACTTCCGTTTGTTAGTGCGCCAAATAAATTTGAATCCTTGGCTGCACACGATGCACTTGTGTTTGCACATGGTGCGTTAAAAACTCTTGCGTGTTCGCTCATGAAAATTGCAAACGATATACGTTGGATGGCATCAGGTCCGCGTTGTGGATTGGGTGAGCTATCAATCCCCGAAAACGAACCGGGTTCATCCATAATGCCCGGCAAAGTTAACCCAACACAAAGCGAAGCAATGACTATGGTTGCAGCACAAGTAATGGGTAACGATGTTGCTATAAACTTTGGCGGTGCATCGGGTAATTTTGAGTTGAATGTATTTAAGCCGGTTATCATTTATAACTTTTTGCAAAGCGTGCGCTTGCTTGCCGATACGTGTATCATGTTCGAAGAACACTGTGCGCATGGCATCGAGCCAAACCGCGATAAACTCGAATACTACAACCAAAATACATTAATGCTTGTAACAGCGTTGAACCCGCACATTGGCTATGATAAAGCGGCAAAGATTGCAAAGCATGCCCACAAAACGGGCGGTACCTTACGTCAGGCAGCAATTGACCTGGAGATTATGGATGGCGCAACATTCGACAACCTTGTAAAACCCGAAGACATGTTAGGACCAAATATTTAATACGGTGAAATGGTTTCCCGCCTCTGCCGAAGCGCACGCAACTGCGCCGGCACACAGGCGGGAACGCACCTTCAGTGGCGCGTGTGGAATTCCCTCTGTCCTTCGGACATCTCCCTTTATGAAAGGGAGAGAGAGAGATTCTAAACAACATTAAGTAGTTAATTAGTTTGTCCCCTTTTGTAAAGGGGGCGGATTCGAGCGAAGTGAGAATCGGGGGAATACAAGTCCAATACACTGAGAATGAAACAAACTCAAACCACGCCTGTTGATGTGGTAAAGGGTTTAACCACAATTATGGAAAAGTTTATATGAAAAAGGTTTTGATGTTGGCGTATTGCGTGGCTCTTGTTACGCTTGCTACCTCGTGTAATAGATTTTGGCCTACCGACTCTGATGGAGGCACAAAGAACACTACAAGCTCAGATGAGTATTACCCGTTAGCTGTTGGCAACTCGTGGACGTATTTACCAATGGAAGGTATCAATACACTTGTCCGTACAGAGCTTAATACTCGGGTAGAATCGGAGAAAAAGGTTGGGAATGCTGTAGAATATACAATGGTTGACTCGCTTATTAACGGCGACCAAGCAACGGTAACGCGGTATATTTTGCATAAAGAGGGTTCGTTGATTTGGAAAAATCACGAAATGCTTACTGTTACCGATTGGACTATTAACTTTGATGCAACGCAAGCAAAACAAGGTGATGATAATTACGGATTTGTTCAGGATAGACCAAAAGAGATAAAAGTTTGGGCCGGTACATTTGATAAAGATAATGTTACTATCTTTTTCCCGGCGGCGGCATACGATGGTCTTCCGGTACTTACATTTTCGCGTGGTGTTGGTTTAATGCAGATTCGTCCGCATGGAATCCCAATGGATTTAACCCGCGCCGTAATTGACGGCAAGGTGATTGGAAAATAAGGAACCAAGTTACATTTCAGGACTAAAGTCCATCAGTAGGTTTATGGTTTCTTTTTCCCCACGCTAAAGCGAGTGGTTACTATCTGAACATCTTAGATGTGTTTTACATAAGATATAAAATAAAACCCCGTTCGTAATGAATGGGGTTTTGTTTTAGTGCGAAGCTGTAAGGATTTTTCCCGACCGGGTTGCGGCGCACCAGGCGCGATGCGGCAGAGGCGGGAATCCCATACTGTTATTCTTCTTCAGTTTCGGCTGAAAGGGGAATAAGTTTTACGCTTTCGATTACACGTTTATTACTTTCCAGAATGGTTGCCTGATACCGCGGAATAGTAAAGGTTTCTCCGTTGCTGGGAACACGTCCGGCAAGTTGGTTTAGTAAACCGCCAAGTGTTTCGTAGTCGTCACTTTCTTCTAACGGATACGGAAGATGTTCATTCAAATCGGCAATGGTTGTGGTAGCTTTTACAATGTACTCGTGTTGCTCCTGCGTGCCTTGCTCTTGTACTGGTTGAACTTCTTCATCGTACTCATCTTGAATCTCGCCTACAATTTCTTCAATCACATCTTCCATTGTAACTATGCCGGCTGTACCGCCAAATTCATCGACAACTATGGCAACGTGAAAATGTTCTTTTTTCATGCGGCGGAGCAAACTGCTAATCTTTGCATCCTCCTGAACAAACAACACAGGTCGCAAAATATCCTGTAGAATAATGATGTTGCTGTAGCTAACAAGCGAGAGTAAATCTTTTGTGTAAATAATACCAACAATGTTATCAATAGTACCTTTGTACACCGGCATACGCGAGTATCCTTCGTCCATTACGCGCTCTAAGATTTTATCGGGCGGCATGGAAAACTCCAACGCTACAATGTTTGTGCGCGGAACCATAACCTGGCTTACAATAGTTTCCTTAAACTCAAACACGTTTTCAATCAGTTCGTGTTCGTCTTCTTCTATTGCTCCGCCTTTTTGCGATTCCTCCAGCAGGTAACGCAGTTCTTCCGGGCTGTGCAGTTCGTGTTCTTTGGCGGGCTCAATGCCAATGATTTTTAACATGATTGTTGCAAGGATATTCAGCATCCAAATAAACGGTCGGAACACGTAATAAAATGCCCTGAGCGGAAACGCAATAGCAAGAGTAACTGATTCGCTGCGTTGGATAGCCATAGACTTTGGGGCTAACTCGCCAAGAACAATATGCAACACGGTTAGAATACTAAATGCGGCAACAAACGATACTTGGTGTAACAGATTTTCCGGAAGTTCCAAACCAATAGTGTGTATCAGCGCAAGCACAACATTATGGAACACACGTTCGCCAATATACCCAAGCCCAAGCGAGGCAAGTGTAATTCCAAGCTGTGTTGCAGAAAGGTAAGCATCGAGGTTAATCAGCAACGACCGCGATACTTTAGCAAAGATATTTCCGGCGCGGGCTTTCAGTTCAATCTGCGAAGCACGCACCTTTACAATTGCAAACTCTGCGGCAACAAAAAAGCCGTTTAGTAACACAAGTAACAACGTAAGCAGTATATCTGCAAACATGAAACTCCAAAAGTACTGGAACATTTTCTTGGTTCGCCCGCACCATGCCACGGTTTAGTAATAACCACACTCTTGCGGGAAAGAGCCTTTACGTACTGCCAAATATACACTTCTGCATTGAGCAGAAGAAATTCGGGGGAAAAGATTTGTGGGAGTTGTTGTGTCCGACCTCACCCCAACCCTCTCCGAAGGAGAGGGAGTTCTTTGAATGATTTTATTTGAATTAGCAAACTGCCTTTGGTAAAAGGGAAGATGTTTCTACCGTGAAATGCAGAAAACCTTACTATACGCGCCTACTTTACATAAGTAAACACCATTATCTAACCACGAAATATCAATGGTAACGGGGTCTGTATTGGTGATATCGCGATGAAGTAATTGCTGGCCGAGAAGGTTGTAGAGTTCAATTAGAGGTGGTAACTGAAATTCTTGATTCCATGTGAACGTTAAGAATTTATTTTCCTCAAAATCAAATATACTGTCTTTATTACTTGAATTTTTTATTGGGTTTGAATTCTCATGTACTGACACAAGTTTTCCGGCAGAAAAAATTTTGAAACTGTTAATATCATCTCTTAAGCTATCAATCCAATTTCCAGATACAACTAGGTCATTTATGTTGTCGTTATCTATATCTTGAACTTCTTCAATTTCTTGCATGGATAAAGTTGAGAACTGGGCATAGTTTGAAATGAGTGGTAGCTGGTTTCCATCACACAATTCTATATTTGATTGTCCAGAATTAATGTTGGGTCTAATTCTTATGTAAAAATTAGGCATACTGCTATTTTGTTTAATTCTTGGTAATACGCCAACACCCGTAGTACGGTAGTAATGTGTTTTGCTCAATAGTATTATAGTATCATTGCTGATATCGTATACTACCAAGTTAAAATCATTAAGATCTCCATAGACTGACTCAAACACTAGCCAAAATTGTTTATCTCTTTTGCTGGAGGTTGAAATTGTATTGTATCCCTTGTATGCAGCAAACAAGTAGTTGTTTGAAGTCGAGATTATACGCGAGTCTTTCAACTCAAAAGTATAACCGTTAGAAGATTTAGAAAAGGCGTAAAGTCTGTATCCATCTTGTTTGTCCATAATTCTGTAACGCAGTAACAAGCGTATCTCACCTTGCAAATTTTTATACATGGATATAGGTTGTACAGTTCTATCTGAATTTGTGTAGAGTTCTGTAGGAAGTCTTACGGAGTCCACCGTAATTTCACTCACATTGTTAGCACCGTACTGAACGTAGGCGAGAATGCTATCCTTTGTAAGTGAAGTATTCCACGAAAGAATATCATCGATGTTGTCGTTATTAAAATCTGTGATATAGTCTGGTGTGATACCACAGAATATTGGCTTAGGCTTTGGTGGTTCACCGTTTTGTATACCAAGATACATATTGCCGTAGTCATCAATGTAGTCTGTAATAGAATCATCATTACATTTAAGTGTTTTGATTCTTGGATTCGGACCTTTGTACTTTCCCCAATCATTAGTTCCCTCCCATGTGAAAATATTAACGGTATCACCGGGGTAACGTAACTGCCACGTTTTAACACCAGTAGGAGTGCTAATAACCAACACGCCTTTACCATGATAAAAGTTATCGAGCCACGTCATGCCGCCGTTATCAAATTGAGAGTATTTAACACCATAACCCATATTATCAGCCCGCCACCATTCCTGAAGCACAGGTACATCTGTTGTGTTTTGCGCTGTAACTGTTAAAGAGCAAAGTAGAACAAGTAGAATATTTTTTAGATAGTAAAACACGTGGATGTACTGGGTGCAGTTATATGTATTATGGTTTACCGACTTACTACAAACTAAGCATAAGTTTTGTAATAGGTGTAGTGATAAAATTTGAATAATAATGTTGTATAACCTCACCCCAACCCTCTCCGAAGGAGAAGGAGTTTTGTTGTACAGTTTGATAATTGCCGTCTGCTTTAGCTGACGGGTGAAAATTACAAAATACAGATTGGCTTTAGCCAAAATAATCTACTATCAGCATTTGACTAAAGTCAAACATATCATGCTAACAATTTCCGTCCGCTAAAGCAGACGGCAATTGTTTTGACTTTTAATGGCTTTGTCCAGCAAAACTCTGCGCTGCTTAACGGTTGGCTCGCGCCGGGTCAGCGCGCTGGCGGGTTGCGGCGGCAATGGCGGGAACCCATAATTCTCTTTCTGTTTTGTATTTTCGTTCCCATACTTACTTTCAGTTTATCATGTATCAAATTGTTATCTGGTCTTTCCTGAAAAAAATATTCCCTTATAGTTTTCTTACTTGTAAGCATGCACTTTTGGTGTTGAGTTGTTTTGCTTTGATTTGCATAAGCGGAATGATGCAGGCACAAACAGGTGTGCTTGCCAAGAAAGCCATGGTGGTAACTGCCCACCCCGAAGCAACCGATGTTGGTATCAGGATTTTACAAAAAGGTGGTAATGCAGTTGATGCGGCGGTGGCAGTTCAGTTTGCGCTGGCGGTGGTGTACCCAAATGCAGGAAACATTGGCGGCGGCGGGTTTATGGTGTACCGCAATGTTAGAGGCGAAACCGCAACACTTGACTTCAGAGAGAAAGCACCGTTAAAAGCTACACGCAATATGTATCTGGATACGGCAGGCGACCCGATTACCGATTTATCGCTTTCGGGTGCGCTGGCTGTTGGCGTTCCGGGTACGGTGGACGGAATGGTAAAAGCACATGAACGTTTTGGTGCATTACCGTGGAAAGATGTAGTTGAGCCGGCAATTGCACTTGCAAGCCGTGGTTTTTTACTGACTAAAAAACAAGCCGATGAGTTAAATGCGTTTCGTCCGCAGTTTACCAAGTGGAACCCCGATAGCACTACTCCTTTTATTCGCGATAGCTTATGGCACGAAGGAGATATTCTCATTCAGAAGGACTTAGCTAAAACATTACGACGAATTCGCACCTACGGGCGCAAAGGATTTTACTCCGGCACCACAGCCGATATGATAGTAGATGAAATGAAGCGGGCATCGAATAATGTGAAAGGGATAATTACAAAGAAAGATTTGGAGTTGTATTCTGCGCAGTGGCGCGATGCCTTGGTTGGAGAGTACAACGGCTACAAAGTAATTACCATGCCGCCACCGTCATCGGGCGGGGTTGCACTGTTGCAGTTGCTTACCATGTGGAATGCACACAAACCAAAGCAAGCGGTGTTTCATTCTGCCGATGCTGTGCATTGTATGGTTGAATGTGAACGCCGAGTGTATGCCGATAGAGCCAAATGGCTTGGCGACCCTGATTGCACAAAAGTTCCTATTCGTGGTCTTTTAAAACCCGCGTACCTGCAACAACGCATGGAGAATTTTAATCCACTTCGTGCAACACATAGTACCGATTGCAATGCAGGCGATGCAGGTGCATACGAAAGCGAAGAGACAACACATTTTTCTATTGTAGATGAACAAGGCAATGCAGTTGCAATTACCACAACACTTAACGCATCGTACGGAAGTAAGCTTGTAGTTGGTGGTGCGGGCTTTTTACTGAATAACGAGATGGATGATTTCTCGGCCAAGCCCGGTGCTTCTAACTTTTATGGATTAATTGGCAGCGAGGCAAATGCAATACAACCACAAAAGCGTATGTTAAGCTCCATGACGCCAACCATACTGGAAAAAGATGGAAAATTGTTTATGGTGGTGGGAACTCCCGGTGGTGGCACAATTATTACATCGGTGTTTCAGTGTATTCTTAATGTTGTGGATTTCGGCAAAACCATGCAACAGGCGGTAAACGAAAAACGATTTCACCACCAATGGTTACCCGACCACATTTTTGAAGAAGAATACTGCTTTGATACAGAAACAGGAAGAGAACTCTCTGCACGCGGGCATAAGTTTAAACAACGTGAAGCCATTGGCAGAGTTGATGCAATTTTAGTAAAGAGTGATGGAACACTGGAAGGTGCCGCCGACCCACGTGGCGACGACACAGCAAAAGGATATTGACCAATGCAACAAAACAACAGCATACTTTTTGTAGATATGGATAACACATTGTTAGCAACCGATGTGTTATGGGAAAGCATATTTTTACTATGCAGACACAAACCGTTGCTGGTGCTTATGCTTCCGTTGTGGGCACTAAAAGGTAAGGTGTATTTTAAGCAACAGGTACACAACCATGTAGCTCCAAATCCATCGGCATTACCGGTACATACATCAGTGTTAGAGTACCTCCACAAAGAAAAAGAAAGCGGAAGAACAATCGTATTGGCAACGGCAACACTGCGTACAGTAGCACAGCCAATTGCCAACCACTTTGGAATATTTGATGATGTTATTGCAACAACCGATGGCGCTAACTTGGGTGGTGCTGCAAAGCTTGAAGTTATGCGCACCATGGCAGGCAACCGTCCGTTTGCGTACATTGGCGACCGCTCGGTTGATATACCAATATGGCAAGGCAGTAATGATGCCTTGGTTGTTAACCCGACTACAGCATTACGCAAAAAAGCAAACGTAGAGTTTACCCACGTATTTACCGAACCTAAGGCAACACTAACAACATATCTTAAGGCTATACGCGTACACCAATGGGTAAAAAATCTGTTGTTGTTTGTGCCGTTGTTTATGGCACACAAGGCAGGTAACATACAATTGTTAATGCAGTGCTTTCTGGGGTTTGTTACGTTTTCGTTATGTGCTTCGGCAGTGTATCTGTTAAATGATTTACTCGATTTAGAAGCCGACCGTGAACACCCGCGCAAACGTAAACGCCCGTTTGCAAGTGGCATGATACCCGTACAATATGGTGTAGTCCTTGTTCCGCTTTTGCTAACACTTGCTTTTGGAATTTCGCTTTGGGTATTGCCATTACAATTTACAGCTGCATTATTGCTGTATATGATTTTTACATCGGCGTATTCGTTTTACTTAAAAAGTAAATTGATAATAGATGTACTGATGCTTGCCGGTTTATATGCGTTCCGTTTATTGGCGGGGGGCGTTGTGGTTGATGTATTTGTTTCGCGTTGGATGCTTGCATTCTCAATGTTTATGTTTTTGAGTTTGGCATTTATTAAACGCTATACCGAGTTGCAGGCAGTATTAGAACAAAACAAAGAAACAGCAAAAGGCCGCGGCTACACTGTAAGCGATAACGAGATGATTCGCTCTATTGGTCCGGCAAGTGGTTACATGGCTGTATTGGTATTGGCGTTATACATCAACAGTACCGATGTAGTTCAACTCTACAAATCGCCATCGCGCTTGTGGTTAATCGAGCCAATGTTATTGTATTGGATTACCCGTATATGGTTTCTGGCTCACCGAGGCGATGTTCACGATGACCCCATCATCTTTGCCCTTAAAGATAAACGCAGTTATATCGTATTTGCAATATGTGCTGTTGTGGTGGTGTTAGCAACTATGTAGTTTTTGCTATCGCATGACCGCAGCGAACCTCTTGCACAACAAACAACCTTACCTTGCGGGGCAGTACACCAACAAAATGAAAATGGTTATCTGACAAGTACTATTGTGTGTTAACTGTAAAGATGATGTTGTATAGTTCTATTCCCCCAGTCCTAACGGACAGCCCCCTTTTGGAAAGGGGGCAGACGAAGTCGGAGGAATTTGTTACATAGGAAGCGTTCTCTCCGGCAAGTAGTTGCTTGTTGCGTTGTATACGTTTCGTAGCCGAAGTGCGGCAGCAACAAATGATTAGTTATCTAACGCTTTCTTAAGTTCGTTTTCAAGCTCTGAGTTTAAGTGTTTCCCGTATCCTTCCTTGAAGTACCGAACCTTTCCTGTTTTATCTATAATTACAAAGTTTGGTGTGCCAGAAAATTTGTATTGAGCTATAAGGTCTTTGTTGTATTGTAGGGTTGTAAAGGAAAGCTTGTTACGGTTAAGGTAGTTTCTTACTATGGTTGAATCTGTGTTATCACCATATACTCCAAGCATCACTACATTTTGTGATTTGTATTTGGTACAAAGTGATGATAAAAATCCTTTAGACATTTCGCATGGCGAGCAGCCCATACGCCAATAGTACAAAAACACTGTTTTACCTTGTAAGGATGCTAACGTATAATTGTTCCCATCATAACCTGTTGCAGAAAAGGTAGGTGCAGCAGAACCAACGTCTAATCCGGTTTTTTCCTGTGGTTCTGTTTCCAAATCTCTCTGACTTTTGATTGTATAGTTTTTCCATTGCGAAAGAGTACGTTTATCTTGAGGTATCGTTTCAGGCTGAACGTTTGAGTACGTTATCTCTGAGTACTGCCAGCCGCCACCATACATATCTACTTTCATCAACTGTACAATTTTCATGAAAGAATAATCTATAGTTGAAATATAGTATGTTGATGAGGCTACACTTATATCTTTTGTGTCTTTAAACGAACATTGTATTACATAACAAGGGATATTGTTAACCGTTTGTTGAGGTAATTGTGTAATTGTAGAAGCATCTTTCAATACTTTAGTCACTCGCTTTTCATGATGAACAAAGTAGTCCAGGCAACCATACGCTAACGATGAATGTGCGTGTATAGTTATTTCTTCGGTATCGTTATACTGCGTTATGGTTTTTGTACTATCATTAATCTCAGAAAATACTATCCCATCATACACAGCAACTTCAGGTCTATCTGTTTTCCAAGCAAACACAGGTATTTCTATTTTACTGTTTTGTTGTTTTTCGGCAAAGATGTCTGCTGTAAGTTTCGTTGTATCGTTTGTGTTAAACGTTTTGAGTTTATAGTGAGCTGTAAAATGTACATTGCGGATGGATTTCGATTTTTTTATGGACTCACGCAAAATACGTTCGGGTGATGTATCGTTAGCATTAGCAACGCTAATAGATAAGAGCATTGCAACAATAGATAAGAGTAGTTTCATACAGCAAGGTCTCCTGAATAATATTGATGACGCAAAATACTGAAACTACGTTCAATTCCTGTATTTTAGCGAAAAGAAATGTAGAGCTGTTTATGATTGAATCGTGGGGACGTTATCCTAAAGTTAAACATACTGCCGTGCAAACTCCTGCATGGCTAAGCGATGTGCAAATTGATGCCACACGCAGCAACTTGCCGCTTGGTCTTGCGCGTAGTTATGGCGATTCGTGCTTAAACGAAAACGGCGCACTTATCTGCACCCGACATCTTAACCACTTTGTTGAGTTTAATAAAGAGCGTGGTACAATCCGTTGCGAAGCGGGCGTTACGCTTGCCGATGTGTTGGAACTGGTTGTTCCGCATGGATACTTTTTGCCGGTTACGCCGGGAACAAAGTTTGTTACCATAGGTGGCGCAATTGCCAACGATGTACATGGTAAAAACCACCACGCTGCGGGAACATTTGGTTGCCATGTGTTGCAGTTTGAAGTATTGCGCTCGGATAACACGCGTATGTTGTGCTCTCCAACCGAGAACGCTGATATGTTCCGCGCAACCATTGGCGGGCTTGGCTTAACAGGCGTTATACTGTGGGCGGAGTTTACGTTGCTGAAAATTCCAAGCGCGTATATCTTGCAAGAGAATATCCGTTTTAATAATGTGCGCGATTACCTTGTTCACTCACGCGAAAACGACAAACGTTTTACCTATGTTGTATCGTGGATTGATTGCACATCAACGGGTAACTACCTTGGCAGAGGAGTTTTTACAGGTGGTAATTTCACCGAGTCCGATAAACCTGCCGTTACAACCGGTGCCGGAATTCCTTTCCCCGTGGATGCGCCATCGTTTGTGTTGAACAAGCTTACCATAAAAACATTTAATGTGCTGTATTACAACAAACAGTACAAAGAACATTCGCAAGCCGTGGTACATTACAATCCATTCTTTTATCCGCTCGATGCCATCCATAATTGGAATAAAGGATATGGTAAAAACGGATTCTTTCAGTATCAGTTGGTGATACCGTTTGAGGGTGCATCGGATGCGTTACAAGAAATATTGAAACAAACATCGCGGTTTGGAAAAGCATCGTTTGTAACTGTGCTCAAAAATTTTGGGGCAATGCGCTCGCCGGGGATGATGTCGTTCCCCAAAGAAGGTGTTACGTTGGCACTTGATTTCCGCAACGATGGTACCGAAACCTTACGCTTTATGGACTCGCTTGATAGTATCGTCCGCACAGCAAACGGACGGTTGTATCCCGCCAAAGATGCCCGCATGAAAGGCGAAGACTTCCGCACGTGGTACCCACAATGGCAGGAGTTTTCTAACTATATCGACCCACATTTTTCTTCGTCGTTTTGGCGCAGAGTAATGGCATAAGTTGCTACCGCAAGCCGCACCAAACCTTGTGTTCATTACATCCACCTATTGCGGGACAGAATCTCAATGTATACACACCGTTGTTCGTGAAAGGTGGAGTGGTTATGTTTGTGGGAAATTAGTCTGGACTAATTATGAATCACAATGGGTTAAGTAAATTCCTTCTTAAGAGCTATTAACTATAAGTGTGATTGTTGTACAGTCTGGCTTACAAATCATTTATAATAGATGATGAAGTTTTTTGAAGTTGTCTATTATACTCATCTGGATTCGTTTTAAGTAAATCTCTATTTGGAACAAACCGTACATCTGCTGAAAATAACTGAGTTTGTGCATCTGTAACATCGGCTGCCGTAGCTCCTGTTCTAATAGCCATTTGACGCATATTTTTTTCCATCGCTTCCCGAACATTTTTACTCTCTGCACTGGTTCCAGGAGCCAGTGTGTTCATCAACAAATTAATTTTTTTATTGAATTCTGCGTAATCCGATAAACCCTTTCCAATAAGACCCGCACCACCCAAACCTCCAAGTCCCACCATCCCTGCTAAAGCCTTAGCTGCACCGATAGCATATTTTGTAATGCCCATTAAATGCGAAGAAACATTCTTTAAAGAAGTTCCCAAATTGTTTACACCAGAAGTACCCCAGTTCGTATTTCTAAT
>JAIBAE010000126.1 GCA_019695345.1 Bacteroidota bacterium
GTGATTCGTTTGCAAGTGAATATGCCTCTTCTAATAGATTAATCCCATTATCATTATCCTCGCTTTGATGATAACAACAAATTGAATAATCAATCAATGTAATGTTGTAAAATAGTCTGTTAAAGGATTTCGAAGTTTCAAGCAATTCTTGAAAAATATTTATAGCTAAGCTGATTTTACCTAAGGACACAAAGTCGTTTGCTAAACGAAGTTTTACATTCATTACCCATAGGTTATTATTAGATTCCTTGAACAAGCTAATGGAACTCTCCATAAACTCTAACGCTGTGTCAAAATTATTACTATAGTAATTTACGCGAGCTAAATAGAATTGATGAAATGCTTGTTCTCGTTTTGTGAGAGACTTTTTGTTTATATTCAATCAAAGGTCTTTTAACTGAATAATTCGTTTACTCTTAAGAAAAAGCCACGCTTGGTGAATCCAATCGTGGCGATCTGCATCAGAATGTAAAATTATATTAGCAGGTTGTTTCAAGGGAAACCAAGTATAAATTAAACTTTAGTTATCGTTACTGTTACATTTGTTGTACCTGAAGGATCTGTAATAAAAGTTTGTTCGCCAATATACTCGCCATCCATCATCATTTTTTTACCATAAGCAGTATAAGTTCCAGCATTATTAGTTGTTAGTGTAGTCTGTCCATGTACATCAGTTGTACCGCTTGCAATAATTACATGTGATGAATCTTTGACATCAACGTGTGCTCCTTCAACTACATTTCCTCCTCCGATAACCGTTATAACGAATGCTTGCATATCTCTCTCCAAGGAATATTAAATGAAAATAAAATTATAGACTATTATAAGAATAAAATATAGATCAGGTGGTACTCATTTTCTACACGGTTTAAAATTAAGTTCTTTGTATGTAACGACTTAGTATTTTTGAAGGAATGCAGAAATACTGAATTTTTTACAATTTTATCCCTCTTTCTACTAAATAGGAGTACCCTAATGTGGTTACCAACCAACCATCTTGTGTGCCATCTGAGTATTCAGTCCCAAGAATTCCCTCTACTAAATACCCTTGTTGCTTCAATTGCTTTGCTATTTGTATTGGGATAGGTAACTGCTTATGTACATACAATAAATACAGTACACTCTCCTCTAGTGTCTGAGTTACATTTGAATTGAGATTTTTCATACACGTGATATTATTGATGTTGCCAACAACGTCCATTCTCATGAGTTGTTCTTCTTTTACATCTACTTCCTGACTTATTTACCCCACTACACCGTACAGACTTTTGTAACGTACTTATCTGATTAGTTATAGAATCAGGGATTGCTTCACCCTTAATAATCTCCGTATTCAGAAGTTTGACGTGAAGCATCTTCTGTACATCTGCGTCTAATAGGTAACATTCCTCACCATTAAATTGTACCAACCAAAACTCTTGTTTGATTCCTTTTAACACATATTGAGTTTTCTTGCTGATTTCAAATGTATATACAGTATCTGCAAATTTTTTCGCACCACAAACGGTATCATTTTTCACTATATAGAGGTTGATACTTCGAGGAAATTGAACCTTTATTGGTGGTGAATACACTACTGTTGTATTACCAGCATGCAGAGGTATCACAGTTACAATAAACAGAAGTACTAACCAATAGAAAAGTGACATTTCGTTGTGTTAAAGTGAAACACAAATAAACATGGTTGGTGATAAAATTTAACTACTCATTTTCTACGGTGTTAAGATTGATGTTGAAACTCTTGATTATTTGAAAGAAAATAAAGGAAAATATTTTATGATTTTAGCAGTAAGATTTCACCAAAAATCGGTACTCATTTTCTACACAGATCAGTACACGGTTGCCTGTGTACTCGCACCTGTAATCAACACTAGTTTGAGTATAAAATGGAAGGAAGGATGACCATGAACAGCTAAAAAGTAATTGTGGTGGTTGCATTATAAGTTGATAAATATAAAATACTTATGTTGTATGTAGTATTGAGATATTTAGTTGAGATAAATCGGTACACTGTTGCGGTGTGTGGTACATAGATTTTTACACTTCGGTACTCATCAAATTACCCACACATATTATGTGTAAATAAAATGTTTTGCATTTGTAATTAAAGTGTTTAGTTTAGATAAAGACACTAAGAACATACACATAATTGTAAAATCTTTCATCAATTACATGTACGTTCTTATTAGTTGCCCTATAATCTTATAACTAGTAAGTGTAATTACTTTAAAGGTAATCCCATGCTCAATTCTATCTTCCCACTTCAACCCGAACAGTACTCTTCGATTGTTCCCCACAAACATTGTAATGAAAAACGACAGCGTTTAAAGCAAGGAATAGCTGTTAAACTCTAAATAGTCGATTAACTGGTGCGTGGCAGCACTAAAACGTGGATATTGTAAATTTTATGTCATACCAACAAGGAGGTTATCTTCAGTAACAAAGTATATCGTTCACACAAAAAACGGCAGTAGAGCATTACTCGCTAAAGTCACTCTACCACCGCGCTTAGCACACCCCCGGTATCAGGGGCGTAACCACTGCAAAGATACAGATTTTTCCATGAAGCAGTGGGTTTGTTGGCAACTCTAATAATCAACATTAATCCTTTTATTTCATGGAGATACTATGAAAAACAAGTACGTGCAATTTGGTTGCACAATAGCTTTCGCATTTATTTTATTAAGTATGCAAAGTCTTTTTGCTCAAAATCGCCTTTATATGCGTTTTGCCGATGAAAACGATACGGCTTATTCTTCCGGAGTTCGGCTGAAAGCTGGAAGTGATGGTCAATATTGGATTTTAGGAGCGGTAGATAGAAATTTCTATTACATAGACCAAGGTAATAACATCCTAAATAACACAGGGCATACAGAGGTTTTTGCTCGGGTCAATCCACTAAATCCAGTAAATCCTCCACACGGTAACTACCCGCTCAATCTCTCTATTCCTAATGGTGAGTCACATTCATATGATTTTACAGTTGATCCAAATAACACCGCAGTAGGTGCAGGTTTTATTAAATTAAATTATGCATATACACAAAAGTTAAGTGTACTACCTGTACTTCCAAATTTGACACCATCTCTATTAGGAAAAAGAGTGTATGATTTGCCCGATAGAATTGATGTTGGTAAATCAATTCTTACGGTAAATGGGGCATTTGGTACAGAACTTATCATGGCTTTTGAAACAAGAGACCTTCCTTCTGTAGGAAGCAATCAGGTTGGTGTATGTTCAATTAATCCGGTTACCTATAATATAAACTGGTTAACAGTTCTCAATACTCCTCAATACATTCCTCATGCGTATGTTAAAGATATGGTGCGTGATACAAATGGTAACTTTGTTATTGTAGGATACTTTGATTGGGGTACAAATGCACAACGTCATGGTATGATTAGTAAGGTCTCCAGTACAGGGGCAATTTTATGGCAAAAGTATTACACACCAAACAACTCTACACCAACAAATGTGTTGTCATCTGAGTTTACCTGTATAACAACATCAGCTGTAAATGGAGTAATCCAATACATAGTTTCAGGTAATTTCACAAATCAATCTACTAATAATCAAAATTGTGTATTAGTTGGTAGCTATGATGTAAATGGTAATAACCAATGGGGGTATGAATACCATGTTGTTGGCACAGGAGATCCTAGTGTAATGAATGCACGCCACATGATTGCCCGAGACGGAACTATAATTTTAGCAGGTACACTATATACCCAAACACAGTCAACGTGGGGAACTTTACTTCATATTAAGCCTCAAACAATCCCTACTACATTGTTTTGCGAAGATGCTAATCCCAACTTATCTATGTTTGTTAAGTGGAGAGGGTACGGTACAAAAGATCCTTTTAACTCAAATGGAAGTTTACCTACTCTGTTTGCAGATGTTATTCCTAAAATGAACGGACTTGCGCCTGAGGAGGTTGCAGTAGTTGGAACCGCATGGGCTTATCATAATAATTATTTAGTATCCGATGTTTTATGGATGGATACTGATAATCAAATGTTTGGTACTACTTCTAATAATTGTAAAGAAGAATTCTTGACACCAGCATGCTCAGAACAAATACTCAGTTATCTTGATATAACACCAACTCCTTACAATACATTTACAGATGATTTTGTTGGTTTATCATTAAATCCAGATACGCCTTGGCGGGATTGTTCAAATGTGCTTTCTAATACTTCATTGCCAAAGCATGCCATTGAAAATGATGTAACACAAGGCGCTACTACAATAACCGCTGATGATATAGAAGTTTCACCAATACCTAATACTGGTAGTACCGGAGTATTACAGTTTACACTACACGAAGGAGCTGATGTTACTATTACTATTTCCGATATGAAAGGTTTGCAAAGTACTACTCTTATCTCAGGGTTCATGAAGTCCGGCAAGCACATGTTCCCCTTTAATAGTAGTATGCTAACATCTGGGATGTATGCAGTTACAATTCAATCAAATGTCTTTACCAAAACAATTATGGTACCTATAATCAAATAGTCTTAATTCGTAAGATAGTCGGGAGTAAATCATGCTCCCGACTGTTATTTTTTAAGTGGAAATCCACAGAGTTTAAGTTTGTTGGGTTGTATGGTTGGAATTTACAAACACTGTAAATAATTACTAACAAATTTGACCTTCAATAAAACCAATTGAAGAGTGTAAAGTAGGCATTCTTGAATATAGTTAGTACAATTCCTTAGGATTTATTATGCTGAAAGTAATTCGATATACTACGATATTGTTTATCAATATAATATTGATATCAGATACATCAATATGTCAACAGAATGAAAATATTACGTATAAACATGGTTCATACCTTTCGTATGCCAACCTTGCATTTCTATCTAATATTACAATGGATAACAATGGCAATATTTATGGTGTAGGTGGTATCAGACTGGGAGGCAGTTTCCCAACATCATCTGGTTCCTTTCAACCAAATCCAGCTGGTGGGCACTCAGATGGAATTGTCTTTAAGATGAATTCTACACTAACCGGATTTGTTTGGTCATCGTATGTAGGCGGAAATTCATTATCTCTTACAGGTGGGGTGGATAAGGTAACTTCAGTAGCTGTGAATACAAGTGGTGAAGTTTTTATTGCCGGATTAACAGAATATTCTTCATTTCCTACAACTGTACCTTCTGATACTCTTTTGTATGGTGATACCGCATTATGTTTTGTTATGAAAATAAGCGCTGATGGATCGCAAATTTTATATAGTCGTTTAATAGGTAAAGTTGACAGAGCTGATTTTGAATTATCCCTTACTAATTTCCCAATTTATACAATGGGATCTACGGGAACTGATGATATATGTAATCATTTACCATATTTAACCTTAAATCCTCAGGGTGAGGCATATGTCTTAGCCGGAACAATTAGTCCAACATTTCAAGTAACATCGGGAGCATATCAGACAACCAAAAATTCGGCAACCGATTTAACACTCACAAAACTGAGTACAACCGGTAATATCGTATATTCTACGTATATAGGTGGTAATGGCGCAGATATACCACGTGGTCTTGCATACAACAACAATAAGCTCTATATATCCGGAAGAACATCTTCAACGAACTTTCCCTTAGCATCTGGCAAAAGTGTGGATGCCGGAGATTGTTTTGTTATGGCTTGGAACGATGGAAGTGTACCCACCCCAATAGGAACGTATATTTACGGTAGTAGTGGTATTGATGATTGTGCAGGAATTGCCTATAACAATGCACGAAATTCCATTAATGTGGTTGGTATGGCTGGTAGTACCAGTTTGCCCTACACAAACCAACTACAAGCAACAGCTAACATGGGTGGTTTCCTTATGAGTGTTAAAGGAGACCTAAGCGGTGTTGATTATTGTACCATGCTTGGTAATGCCGTTCGACCCTATTCTGTTAAAGTACGTAATAACGGAGAACCATATATTGGTTTTGATATCATGACCTCCGGTAGTATTCCAATTACCCCAAATGCTGTAACCACTGTAAACATACAAGGTGAATATGGAGTTTTAGGTTTATCAAGTGACGGAGCTAAAGTACGATTTGGTACATATCTCGGAAACCAATTTAATGATTATGGTACATGTTCTATTGCGTTAAATGAAAAATCTCCATGCAATTTCTTTCGCTTAGTTGCGGGTTTAAATCATAGTTCAAGTGCTTTTCCTACCACTTCAGGGGTTCTGCAAGCTTCATCATTGAGTTCCCCTGTCCTCACCGTCTTCCAAAGTGCATCCAACGATACTCTAATAGTAACACAAGGAAGTACCTGTGGTGAGTATAAATTCAGAGTAGAGTCCCGCAACGATTGCCCGCCAACACAATACCTTTGGAACTTTGGCGATGGTACACAAACAGTAGTTGGTAAAGATACCATCACACATAAGTATAATAAGAATGGCTCTTTCTTACCTAATGTACAAGTTACCTTACCCGGTGGAGAAAGTGGGTACATGGAAAAAACCATCGTAGTCCAATCCCAACCCACCATCAAAGCATCACCCAATGTATTGTATTACTGCACAAAACAAAATGGATTGCAACTCTCGGCAAGTGGAGGTGTACGGTACGAGTGGTCACCCGGAGCCGTCTTTAGCGATAGCACAAAACAAAACCCCATTGCAAAGCCCACCAAAAATATGTGGTTGTACGTTCGTGGGTACGATGCCAACGGATGTTTTGCCACGGACTCCGTGCAAGTATATGTAACAAGTGTAACAGCAACAGCAAGTAGTGATACCATCGTCTGTAAAGGAACCTCCGTTACCCTGAACGCAAGTGGTGGAGCCGAAGTGAAGTGGTCACCTGCAACCGGACTCAACAAACCAACAGGCAAAAGTGTAATCGCAACACCAACCGAAACAACAACGTATCAGGTAATTGTAGGCGATGGCGATTGCAAAGACACTACTCACGTTACTATCAGTGTAAGTAACAAACCAAAAGTAACACTCAACCCAGCACCTGTTATTTGCACAGGCGGTAATGTCCAACTCGGTGCCGCATTAGAGGGCAATTATATAGATACACTCGCAAGTACCTATCTCTGGACTCCAAACATCAATCTCAGTAATCCAAACATCAAGAACCCTGTAGCAACGCCAACAAAAACAACACGGTACAAATGTACAGTCATTAACAAATACGGATGTACCATAACCGATAGCGTAGAAGTAAAAGTACAAAACAATCTAAAAATACAACTCAGCGCAGACACAAGTGTTTGTGCGGGATTCGGGGTATTACTAAAAGCAAGCGGCGGTGCAAACTACACATGGTATCCACCCGATTACTTAGACAATCCCAACAGTG
>JAIBAE010000005.1 GCA_019695345.1 Bacteroidota bacterium
TTTAATTTAACAACCACAATATCTTTCTTACCCTTATTAATAGAGATATCACCATTAATAGAATTTGTAGTACCTAAAACAACACATCCTCCATCAGATGTTGTAGCAAAATCATAGGATAACTCATCTAAAGATCCACCTATCATTTTTCTCCATAGTATGTTATTACTATTGTCTAGTTTGATTATACAAATATCAGATGAACCATGATTACCAACGCAGTCTCCATCTATAGAACTTGATGAACTCAATAACAATGTACTACCATCAGATAGTATTTCATTTTTTTTCATTATATCGTTACCACTACCCCCGAATGTTTTTACGTATGATATTGTAGGAATTTTTTCTGTAATTACTGTATTTGTAGTAGTATTACATGAAATCATCAATAGAGTAAAGAAAGCTATTGATAGAAAAACACTTTTTTTCATAATGTACCTTAATTAAATGTAGAAAAATCTAAAGAACTTACGATTGAATAGCCTAATATAACAAGTTCCAATTCATCTATTCTCACTCCTCAATACATCTACCAATTGCATCACATACCACTCGGTAAAATCAGGATTATCTTCTTCATAATGCACAATTAACTTCAGTTTTCTATCGTGGCCAACAATGTATATTTCACCACCTCTTGGCTTGTCATCAGCTTTCTGTTGCTCAGGACAATATGCATCAAAGTTATAATAAACTGCCGGATACTGTTTCTGTACATAATGTACAAATTCTTCCCTATATGAGCCGTTCTCTAAAGGTGCTGTATTCATATCCACCATCATTACTTTTACAAATGGATCCGGCTTGAGTTTGGTATATAATTTAGATAGAGAAGCGAATTGTTTTTGTAAGAAATCATTGTGTACAGTATAATCACTAGAAAACCAGTAAGAGATAATACATATATTGCGATTGCTGATTTCAATTGGCTTCTTGCTTATTGACTGAATACAATGTGGAGTGTCAAACGGGATGTTTAGATATCGTTTTTGTAGTATTTCCTTTGCATTTTCATATATACTTTCTTTACAATACAAGAAGTCGAGTTTCTTGCAAAGAGATTCAAAATATTTTTGCCCAACTATACTCAGTACTCCTCCATTCTTCTGAACAACAGGGAGTTTTGGAGTAATATCTATTTGGTTACATTGTAAACAAACACTTGCATGTGAAACTATCGAATCACCTTTATAAAATACAAAGCCCATTCTTGGTATAAAGCAAGCCGTCTTTAATCGCTTATCATACGTCTTTGGCGATAGCAAACTCTTTACTAGTTCATTTGCCTCTTGATTTTGAAGCGCAACTTTTTTGGTAACAGTTGGATGTAATTTACCATTGCTCAAAACAACAAAGGGTTCTCCCCATTCGTAACTTTTCCCCGGTAAAAAGTATTTTTCGGAATTGTATTCAACAGCTACAACACTATCAAATTGGAATGGCACGATATTCTTCTTTGTTTGCGATAAACACAAACTGATGGTTAAGAAGAATACAACAACAAGCAAAACTGATTTGTTTTTCATAACAACACCTATTAGCAATAAGCATTTAATACAAATCTATCCAAAATAAAATATCAATTGCAAGGAAAAAATATTATCAACTGTGGATACAAACTGTTTTCATTAGCGAACTTACAGCAAAAATGCTATTATTCGTTACTCTATTACTACTCTATTTAAAGGATGAGCGTAAAAAAATTTCACCCTTCACGATAAACCGTATATTTGAAGCAGAGGTTCTGTACCGCACAACGAGATTATGTTTGTATATAATACGTGTGGTGCGGTCTGGCGTTAGCAGAATAATTCGTAGTAATCGGCGGGAGAAATGATGCGTGTTGTTTTGTAGAATTCCATTGTGAAGTCTCGTGTGTTGCCTGTAATGATATAGTCAGCATTTGAAACATCAGCAAGTTCTAATATTTTGTTATCATCTTTATCTGAGATAATATCAAGTTGTAGTGTTGGTACATATAAAGTAGCTCTACTTTGAATATCGGCAATCGGCAATCAGCAATTCTGCAAGACGAAAGAAATCTGTGTAGCGTGAGAATTTAGGACGTGAAATTACATTTATATATTCAGCCACAAGATCCTTAGATATACATAGGTGAATCTTGTTTTCCAACACGAATTCATTGATAATTTTATATGGCGCACCATATTGAATCAATGCAGAAATTACAACATTTGTATCAAGGATTACTTTGTGCATTGTTTCTGGTTTGTTTTACTTCTTCTGCAATTTCATCCATTGTAAGTTGTGATAACCCGTAGGTTTTGGCAAGTTCAATACTTTTATTCAGGTTTTGTCGTGTTAACTCTCTACTGACCAAATCAAGGAATTCGGTAAATGATAGTGTATCGTTCTTGATTCCGAATTTATTATATTCAATCTCGGATATAGAAATGTTTAAGGTTCTCATATATTCTCCTTTGGTTCTAATTTACAAAACATTATGAACGTGGTGAATATCCACGTGTACTTTTATTGAAATACGCCGTACTCTCCCGCAAGTCGAGGTTATGGCTTTGTAAGCCGTGCGGCGCAGTCCGGCGATAGCAACAACAACATATTTAATTATGAAAATAGATATTCATGCACACCTGATGCCCGAGCGTTGGGAATCGTTACAAGATAAATTTGGGTATGGTGGATTTATTACACTTGACCACCACAAGCCCGGTGCCGCACGTATGATGCGCGATGATGGTGTGTTCTTCCGCGAGGTTCAGCAAAACTGTTGGGATGCTGAATATGTTTTGCGCGATATGGACGAACACAATGTTGACGTGATGGTGTTGTGTACAATTCCGGTGCTGTTTAACTATTGGGCAAAGTCACACGATTGTTTAGAGTGGTCGGAGTTTTTGAATAACCATTTAGCTGATGTAGTAAAGCAATATCCCAAACGATTTATTGCACTTGGCACTGTGCCTATGCAAGATGTGGATTTGGCTATTAAAGAAATGACCAGATGTGTGCGTGAACTTGGAATGCCCGGCTTACAACTTGGCTCGAACATTAACGGAGTAAACTTAGACGACAAACGCTTCTTCCCTTTTTACAAAGCCGCCGAAGAACTTGGTTGTAGATTGTTTATTCACCCGTGGGAAATGGCAGGCAGCGACCGCATGAAAAAGTATTGGGGTGAGTGGCTTGTTGGAATGCCTGCCGAAACAGCGTTGGCAATTCATTCGTTTATTATGGGTGGTGTGTTCGATGCGTTTCCAAACTTAAAAGTGTTGTTTGCCCATGCTGGCGGTTCGTTTGCGTTTACGCTTGGGCGTGTTTCGCATGGTTGGAATGCACGTCCGGATTTATGCAACGTTAATAACATCCGCGACCCACGTGATTACATTGGCAAGTTTTGGGTTGATGGCATTACCCACGATACTCCTGCATTCAAGTATTTGCTGGAGGTAATGGGCAGTGATAAAATTTGTTATGGTACCGACTACCCTTTCCCGCTTGGCGATTTAGAGCACGGCAAGTTTATCGAAGAAATGAATATACCCGATAACATTAAAACAAAAGTACTGTGCAGTAATACTTTAGAGTTTTTAGGATTACCACAGGCCAACTATGAGTAACATGTTTAACTACTTACCCGAGGATGTATTAAAGCTATTACTTGCGGTAATATTTGGCGGCATTATTGGGATTGAACGAGAGTTGCGCAGTAAAGCGGCCGGCTTCCGCACAATGATTCTTATTTGCGTTGGCTCGTGTTTCTTTACCGATATTGCATTGCATCTTGGCACACCTGCCGAGGCATCGCGCATAGTTGCAAATATTATTACCGGCATTGGTTTCTTAGGTGCGGGTGCAATCTTCCGCGATTCAAGCAACGGAAAAGTTAGCGGCATGACAACTGCATCCATGATTTGGATAGCCGCCGCAATTGGCATGGGGCTTGGCTTTGGCGAATACTTTATTGCATTAATTGTAACCATCATAACACAGGTAGTACTGCTTGCATTTACACGTATAGAACGTCCGCTTGATGCTTTCCACGAAGAACGAACTTACATTACTATGTTCCAACACTTTAATTGTTCGCAAGATTATGTTGAGGGGTTATTCCGCGAGCACAAACTCAAATTCAAGATGATAAGTTTGCACAACGAAAACGGAAAAACCACTGTGCAGTGGGTTGTGCATGGTTCGGAAAAAATTCACCGCCAAATGTTAGAGCGCTTAATAGTTGATACAAAAATAGAATCAGTAAAAATATAATGTTGCTATCGCGTGACGGCACCGCAGGTACACAATGCTACAACCTTACTTTGCCGGAGAGAATGTTTCACTAATATCCTTGTAATGAAAGCACAACTTATAAACGACTCGAAGCAGAATCAAACAATACAACAATCGAACATCTATAATCATTTGCAATCATGGTATCTATTGTTAACAATCATTGTATTGTTTACATGCAATACAAATGCACAAACAGTTGTTCAGTTATCCCCCAGAGTTAGCAAAGAAATACAGTATTCCGATTTACGATACTTCGGCTTATTTTCAACCATAGATAACGGACAGGCCGCAACAATAACTAAAACAGATTCCGTTTACAAAGTACAAGTCACCCGTCCCAAAATGCCGGACACAACTCTCGTACTCACAACGCCCGAGTTTACAGAGCTACAACAATACGTAAACACCTACGAATCAATTTTGTATGATGACTATGTTCTTCATTACAAACTCATTCAACCCTTTACCCATTACGTTCAATACTCCGAACCCGGAGAGAACATCACCATAACAACAATAGATGGCGAAGTACACACCAAAAAACTACTATACGCAAACGATGAATACATTGTACTTAAAACAACATCAGGAAATATTGACATCAACAAAGCAATTGGCATACAAGTACTCATTTTTTCGTACAAAGAAATTGCTACTATTGGAACAAATACATTTAAGTACACCGGAACATTAACAGGAGTTTCGTTAGCAGTTATTGACTATACAATAACACAATCCGAGCTAAACAAATTGGTTCATCTACACTATAATACAAGTACACAGTCACAACCACTTTTTAAACTTGCATTTGGAGTCATTTCAGATATTCTTAACAAACATACCTACCAGATAGATGGAAATCAGTCATTATACATAAATGCTATTGAAACTTATAGAAACTCTACATTATGCCCACAACCTTCAGCCGGCATCATGCCAGAGCTACACAAAGAGTTGTTGTTACATATCACAACATCAATTGGTATTGATTCCGATGTTACTACAAACAATAAGCTACAAGGTTTTTCCTTTAGGATAGGTTCACCGATTTCTTTTATCAGTACATTAACAGATACAGTTTTAGTTGCAAGTGATATTCAGCCACGTTCGTCAAATCCCATCATGGCACTAAATATTTTTTCAGGTTCAGTATTGTTTGCTATTAACAACAAGGTACAAGTTGGCTTAGGGTATAGCTTTTTCAAGGAAATTTCTGCCTTTGGTTACACATCCGATGCTTCAATATCAGAATATGCTGAGTGTAGTAATGTTAATGTTTTATTTGAATACTGTGTACTTAACAGAATGCAATATCAATATCAAAGGTTAAAATACAATATCGGTTTACTACTTGGGTTGGGGACAATTGGGAATATTCATACGAATGTAAACTTTTTTGATTTAGGCTTACTTTCCTCAATAAGTTTCAAACCAACCCCAAATTTATGTCTTGACATTGATTGCTTCGTTCAGCGAAACTATTTGGCTAAAACCCTGTATATGTTTTTTGATCCTTACATATCAAATCCTCAGAAATATAGGACTGCAAATAACTATATATATGGGGTATACTTAAAAACTGGAATCTGTTTTTAGCTAGACATTGAATTATTATATTGAGCATCAACCTGCATATCCGCAGATGACTGAAGAGTTATACTTTAAGGTTTGGCGCGGTCATGCGATAGCAAAGAGATAGCCTTATACTGTTTCCAACATAATCACCTTACGCTTACGAAAATTAATCAGTCTTTGTGCTAATGCAAATTCACAGAGATAAGTTCGTCATAACCATTCATACCATTTTGCATTACCCAATCCCGTGCTATCAATCCAACACCCTTTGCAAAATAAAAAGTTATTCTACTTTCGGCAATAGATTCGTTACTAAAGAAAGCATCAACCACACACACATCAGTATAGGTAATTCCTTTAATTTTTTTAGAGGCAAATGTATTTAGTTTTACTATTGTTCCATCTTTATAGGTATACTTAGTTTCTGATGTATAGTTTGTTAACGGACAAAGTGATAAGATAGTATCACCAACAGGAAACCCATAACCAAGAATTACTTTACTTGAATCGGACGTCAATGCTACGTAATAACGCTCATTTTCATTCAGGTACAATAAATAAGTTTTAACATCTCTGGCAAGTATCCAATTTGAATTATTAATCTGATTTTTGAAGGTACATTTATTTTGCATAGTATCACATTTATATTCTATGGTATCGGTAGTTACTACCGAGGAGTTGCTTGATATGCTCGTTCGAAGTAACGTGTAAACATTACGTTTGTCTAATGGCATATAGGTAGTGTCCACTGTTTTATATGCAATTGGCGAGCTATCGGTAGTACACGAAACAAAGGTGACGATAATGATATTGGTAAGCACTATGCAAAGGATTTTGGATAACATATTATACAAATGTATGAGTGAACGTTAAGCCAAAATACAAAATCCAGTTTAATCTACTTGCTTAGTTTGATTCAGTTCTGCACATAATCCAGTAATCTATTTTACAGACTGAAATATGATGACTTAATTCACTCTTTTCTTCTTCTCAAACTCAATTCGTATTCTTCGTTGTGCGGCAAGGTCAGTGCTACTACTGTTAATACCGCCTCCTATTGCACGCAACACAATTCTGTTTTGTTTTACAAGGTCGGCGTATTCTTTACTTCGTAACAAAAATATATCGTTGAAAAAGCGAATAGAATATAACGCACGTAGTCCGGAAAGAGCATCGTTAGTAAGTACCTCACCTTTATGAATTGTGTGCATAGTACCTAATGTGTCTTCGTATGTTTCATCGGCATTTTCGATATATCTACCAATAATAGGCTTTGGGTCGGCATAACCATGAATACGTATTTCTAAATATTCATTCGGCTCGGAACCAAGATAAAACCACGGCAATACGGTATCTACAGCGGTTGTAATAACTCGGGCAAATATGCTATCAACTGTACGAGAGTGACGTTTGTATTCTTCGTACTTGGGTGAACTTTTATCAAACTGTTCGATGTATGTAATACCTTTTAGCGAGAGTTCTTTTTGTTTGAACAAATCATCTAATCCTTTGGGTGTGTTTAAGGCATAATACCCCGATACAAAAAATGGAATTGTATACTCGCTAAAATCAAACGTGGTTGTAATAAACGTAAATAACGCCTGAATTTCAGCTCCTTCGGGTAAAGCAGGTATAACAATTGACTTCTCCTTACCTCGGAATAATGCAGTTACCTTATGCCCACGGTTAGCAAGTAAGGTGTATTGCGCGTTACAAGGTGATGTATTTGTATCAAGTATAACTGCACCGGTAATAACATCAGTAATTTTTAACCTTGTTGTTAACTTATATCCGGTTAAGGAATCTGTTGAGCACGTTGTTAACGTAATCTTTCCACCCGTAATAATATTTGGTGTACACTGGTAAATATCTAAACCACCATTACCACCAACCCGGTTAGAGCAAATATAAAACAAGCTATCATGCTCTCCCGGATAGAAGTATAACTCATCGGCGTCAGAATTAATTGGCTCAGGTAAACGCCTCGGTTCAGTCCAAACATTCTTTACCAAATCACTTACAAATAAATCGTAATTACGTTTTCCGACAACACCAACATTGCGTGCAAAAAACAAATGCTTTCCGTTTGCCGAAATATACGGTGTGCGCTCATCGTCGGCAGTGTTAATAACATCACTTAATGGTACTGCCTTGCTCCATGTTTCATTTGCAAGTTTATGCGTAACATAAATATCAGTTTTGTTTACAGCATTTCTGTTGCTGACAAAGTAGATTGTTTTACCATCTGGACTAACACACGGTTGCGCATCCCATGCAGAGGAGTTTACGCTGTCGCTCAATCGTAACGATGCACCTGTAGCTTGCGTACTTCTATCGGAAACAAAAATATCTGATTTAGAAACTTTACTGTTAGAGGTTGAAGCAAATACAAAGGTTTTTACTAATCGAGCATACGCTATACTGCCATCTGAAGTAGACTGTATAAAGCGTGCATTTACTTTAGGAACACTCCAACCTGATGCAGCATACGTTGATATATATGGCACAGCCTCGCTAGTAGCTTTGGTACTTCTGGAAGATGTAAACTGAATGGTATTATCATAGAGTACAGGTGCAAAATCATCAGCTTCAGAATTTACTGCCGAAACATTTGTTACTGTAATAGGATACTTGGAAAAATCTTGTGCAAACATTACAGAGCTACAAAGTACTGCACATCCTATCATTAATAATGCTCTCATCGTTTCCACCTCCACAATAAACCCACCCGAGCTATAAACATATTGGTCGTCCAGTTTTCACTGGCTAATGTTGTGTTAGTAGTAAAAGGTATATGACAACCAATTTCAGGATTCATATACACACCTTTTCCAACAGGGAACGCAATACCTGTTACTGTTCTTAATGCAATAGTAGGATAACGTAGATTCTGTATTGAACCACTGTATAACTCGGTTGTTGTTTCGCCGGAGTTGATATAGGTCATTCCGGAAGGTGAGATAATACTCTCGCGTGCAGTAAAGTCAGACTGTAATGCAAAACCAACAGAAGGCCCAACGCCGACATATACAAATGGTTTTCTGAACAACGCAATACATAATTGCACATCGGTGTTTAGTGTTGTAAGATATACATTCATATCGCGCTGAACTGTTGCGGTTTGAATCTGGTTACCTTGTCCGCGAATCTCTTTGGTAATTTCATCCGTCAGCAACACGCCGCCTCTGCCTTCTATCCCAACACGAGGCGAAACATATAACCACGATGTTAAGGGATAGTACATCACCGCACCTGCATGGGTACCTGTTCCACTTCCCTCTTTGGTTTGGCAACAAACTGTACCGTTATCAATCAGCGTAAGCGCACCCTGATGACTGTTTGTATTTATTCCTACATACCCACCGGCAAAACAATCCAACGAATCATACACTTCTGCGGGTTCGGTGTATGGGTCAAGCATGTTATTCCACTGCGGAACTTCCTGGGCAGAAACAGAGGCAAGCATCACAACAGATGCAAGTAGTAGGTTTAGTATCGTGGCGAATGTATTCATAGTACAAGGGCAAGGTACAACTTTCGTTCGGATTTGTTACAACGTTGTTTTAAAACTGTTTCATTTTGTATCCCTCTATTGCCGTAGCAACCGAACTACGCCGTCACACGGGCGGGAGATACCCTTGCAGCGTCACAGGTTCACGCAATATCTCGCAAAGGAGCAAAGTAGAGAAAGGCGCAAAGTGAAGACACTAAGAACCACATCGTGTTTAGAGACTGTTTAAGTTTTAACTCGAATGATGTATTGCAATGATTGTCATTCCCGAAAACGCTGAATAAGCGTTTATCGGGAATCCATAGGTCTCTATTTAAGTAAAATAGGAACCTGACTTCTCGGGTATGACAGTCTCTGAATAAATCTTTAACAATTTAACCCAAAGTAACCACCTCTCACGAACACCATACTTTTGAAACTGAACATTCTGTCGCGCAGTATAAGGGCACAATACCCGGTGTTAATGGGTGCGCATTGCGTCAGCAAAAAAGTTGTAAACCCGCTAAACTTCCGTACTTCTACGGATTTCCCATATAATTGCCGATGTTTAACTTGAATATGATATAATTCATACTCCGTAAAGGTCTGTTTTGAAGCGTTTTCTCGTTTTTTTAATGATTTTGTGGGGTGTTACTGCGCACGCACAGATACAGCAAGGGCGTATCTCTATGGGTGTTCGTGGTAGCACGTATAAATATTGGGGTGAATTCACCGACGACCAATATGGTTGGGGCGGCGAGGGTGCGCTTCGTTATGACTTTTTACCGTGGCTTGGTTTAGAACTAAATGGCGGTGTAGGTAGCACGTGTTTCCGTGTTACGCCGTATTCGTTACAGGCATTCCCGGATTACTACAACGGCAAAACCTTTGGCGACCGTTACACAGGAACGTTAACACGTATTGATAAGATGAATGAAATCCGTATTGCCCATTACGAGGCAAATAGTGTGTTTCATTTAGCACCAAGTAAAGGATTTGTGCCACAGTTGTTTTTGGGTTTTGGTGTTATCAATATCTACCCAACAAATCACAGCGACCACGACCCACTACCTAATGTAATCAACAACAAATATCCTCGTTACAATTTAGTTGTACCTGTTGGATTCGGCTTTGAGTATTTCTTGAGCGATGACGCAAGCATCAATGCACGCGCAATGTTCCGCTTAACCTCAACCGATAACTTAGATGACATCAGTGTAGAAAATTCCAGCAACGATTACTTTGCAACTATTGGCGGCGGATTCAATTTCTACTTAACAGGCGATTTAGATTCCGATGGCGATGGTATTCCAAACGCCGAAGAGCGACGTCTGGGCTTAGACCCCAAGGTATCTGATACCGACGGCGATGGCTTAACCGACTTTGAAGAAATAAATGTAACACACACCGACCCTAAAAAAGCAGACAGCGATAGCGACGGATTAACCGATAAAGAAGAAGTTGTGTTCAAATCAAGTCCTATTAAAATTGATACTGATGGCGATGGACTTAGCGACCAAGAAGAAATGATACGCGCTACAAATCCTAACGCACCCGATACCGATGGCGATGGCTTGCTTGATGGCGATGAAATTAAACGCTATGGAAGTGACCCAACTAAAGCCGATGGTGATGGCGATGGCTTAAACGATGCCGATGAATTACGTTACGATACAAACCCACGTAACCCCGATACCGATGGTGATGGCTTGTTTGATGGCACTGAAATTAAAGACTCTAAAACTAATCCGAACAAGATTGACACCGACGGCGACGGGCTAAGTGATTCGGAAGAATACTTAATTCAAAAAACAGACCCGAACAATCCAGATACCGATGGCGATGCCTTAATGGATGGCGAAGAAATCATCCGTTATAAAACTAATCCAAAAGTACAGGATACCGATTACGATGGTTGGAACGATGGCGAAGAAGTTCTGCGCCGTTGTACAAGTCCGGTAAATCCTGATACCGATGGCGATGGAATTATTGACCCTAAAGACCCAGAGCCATGTGCTTTATCGTGCTGTTGTTGTGGTGGTAAAAAACAAGAGCCACCCGCAACACCAAAACTCGATGAACCGAAAAAGGAAAATCCCGTTAAGCAGCCAAAGCCAAAACGGAATTTCTCCATCAGGTTCTTAAAGAACAGCGACCAGATTGACAACACCGACCCCGAAACTCAACGCTCGATAAAAGAACTTAAAGATTACCTTGCAAGCGAATGCGAAAAACTTCGCGTTACGTTTGAAGGTCACACAAGTGGTGAGGGCAGCCCGGGCAGAAACAAAGTACTATCGGACATGCGTGCCCGTGCGGTAAAACAACTGATGATACAACAAGGTATATCGCCCGAAAAAATACAAGGCACCATTGGGTTTGGCGCAACAATGCCAATCTTCCCCGAGCCTGATAAAGCAACAGCCAAACGCATGCGCAAAGATGAACTGGAAGGAATACGCAAACAAAACCGTCGCATCTCTGTCCGCGAAGACATCTCCTGCGATTAAGATATTTCAATCCATCGTAAAAACTCGATGCTTCGCGTCTAAAGAGAAAACAACATATTCTAAAAACAAAAGTCAGGCACATAACCTGACTTTTTTAATTCTGCTACCGCAAGACCGCACGGTACCTTGCATTCCAGCCTGCCATTACTTTGCGGGATGGAACAATCTACTAATGATACACCAGAACTTTATGACTATGTGGGATGTTGTTTTCAACATACCGAACAACATAAAAGCCATTGGGAAATTGCGAGCAATCAATACTTGTTTCATCGTTTGAGCTTGTTTGTTGATGTATTGTTTCTCCCAATTCATTTACGAAGACTATCGGCGTGTTCTGAGTTGCTTTAATATTCAATATATTGCTTACCGGATTAGGGAAAATAGAGTAAGTGTAAGTATTTATTTTATCAATAACACTCGTGACATATTCATCGTACTTCAATACTACAATACGATACTTGTCATGAGAATTGAATCCTAAAGCATAACAATTTCCGTTTTTTGAGCAAATAACTTTCCGAATGATGACTGATGTAGTTGAATCAAAATCACTTTCCCAATTAATATTCCAGGCGAAGCCTCCATTTAGTGTTTTTAATACTTTGGAATTGCATTCCTTAAACCCTACCATACTATTTTTCATTGCCATACTCTCGGATTGGCAACCAGAGTAACCAGTAACTACTTGCCAAGTTTTACCATAGTCTAATGAATTAATATTTCCATCATGAGTACAACAAATTATTGTGTCGCCAAATACCTGAACCGTATAACTGATGATAGGTGGAGTAACAATTGTGTTCCACAAATTTCCATTATCAACTGTATGAAGAAATCTACCCTTCGATCCTGAGTACCAAGAACCATCTGTATTTAAAAGCAAATAATTAGGGCGTAAACTGTCAATGATTTTTTCATTCCATGTTTTACCGTCATCAGTTGAAATTTTTAGAAATCCTGCCCCACGTCCTAGAATAATACCCCCTATTCCAACAGTAGTAGAATCCTTACCGGATAAAACATTAATGTAAAATTTACCTGATGTGTCGGTAAAAAGCGTATCCCAACTCTGTCCGCCATTTATTGTTTTTAATAATAGCGAGTATTTGATATTGTTAAATGTACTTTGCAGAACAACATATCCTTTAGTAGGAGTTACAAAATGAACTTTTAATAGAGCATCTTCGTTGTTAAAATTGTGTAATTGTAACCAAGACTTCCCTTCGTCTACTGAACGTAATAATAGACCTGATTCAGTAGTTAAAAAAAGAGTTGTATCGTTCACAGTCTGAAAGTCATAAGGTAATCCATAATAATCAATTTGTGAGGTAGCCTTCCATGTTTGGGAATTGGAAGTATTACATATTAGTATAAAAAGTAACATTTGTACTATGTAGTGTTTCATAGTGACACCTATCAGTTTTTTTAACTCCGTGAGCTAACATACCACAAAATAGCATTTTATTATTTCATACACGATGTAGGCTTGGGCAAAGCTGAGATTCTTTCCTGCAACGTGAGATTGTGCTATGCACATCGTTTGGTGCAGTCCCGCGATAGCAAAAAAAAATGGACTACACTTGTTAGTATAGTCCATTTGTGTGAACACGTGGGGGATCAATCCACTGAACGTTGTTTATCAGAATTTCCAGATTCTGAATTTGTAATTACCTGATGCATCGGCATATAGTCCGGCTAGTTTGGTTCCATTAGCACTATAGCTGAATGTTTGGAAGCGCGTGTTCGTAGCCGGCGTTGGTAGTGACTTTGTTAAAACACCCGACCCAACACTAAATATTGCAGGTGAAGGTGCATTTTGTGAACTTGTATAGCTAACTAACTGTAATGCTGCATTTTTATTATCGGGTGTAATAGCAGCCGGATAATTGTAGAAATATTCACGCTGACCAGCCGAGTACATTACAGCTGCAATTTCTTTACCATCGGTCATACTAAAGAAAGAACCCGGTGTGCCTTCGGTATTACCTGTTGCCAACACTACTGTACCATCGTTAGAATATGCAATAATGTTACGGATTGATGTGGCAAAGCTTCGTGTAACATTTCCTGTGTTTGCATCTATTACATACATTGTTAATGGTGTTGTTTCGGTTTCAATTGCAAATTCATTATTATTTAGGAAGTCTGATAACAACATAACATACTTAATCGTATTTCCGTTTACAGTTGTGATATCACGTATCAATGCTCCATCTGCTGCATTAAACACTTGTAACAGATATTCCTGTTTGTTTGAATAATTACCAGCTACAACTCTAAGTCCGTCCGGCGATAGATGAGCATTATAGGCATCGAACGAAGCAAGTTTGTTTTTTGTATTGATATTATAAGTCTCGAATTTGCTATAAGCAGTTTGGACTAAGGCGACACTTCCATTTGTTGAGACCTCTAATGGTTGGTTGGTAAAGGTGATTGAATCTTTACCGCTGCCACTATTGCTGACGCTGAATTCATCAATTAATAAACCATCTGCAGTATTATAAATTTTCAGTTTGTTATCTACCTTAACATAATATTTAGTACCATCCTGAGAAATAACACCATTTGCTTGGCTATTTTTACTATTAACACCTAAATCAAAATCATTCGATTCAATGATGTTACCGGAACATGCGGTTATAGTACCTATATTTTTTTCCTGACTTGAAGCTAATGCTGGAACTCCGATAATATCGGATTCACGACCGTCGTTTGCCATTGCTTTAACAGTCATAGTAACTCCGTCACGTACTCTGATTTTGAATTGTCCGTTTCTTGCAAATCCGTAAAAGTAACCTGAGCCATTTGCATACTCACCAACTATGGTTCCGTCAATTGGTTGATTCTCGCAGTTATTTAATACACCTGTAATAAATGCAGGACATGTTGTTAATTGCAAGTCAACATCTTTTACTTCTCCATTAGTTAACGTTACTTCTATCTCGTTAGACTCTAATCCATTATTATCAGATGCATATACCTTAATTTTAATTGGCACCCCGGCTTGCACTCTGCGAATACCTGTTATATTTTCATCTGTCGTTACTTTACGCTCTCCAACGCGCACTACTACACCGGCAATATTTTCATTATCGCAGTGTACTCGTATCTGTAAACGCGCTGTATCACCTTTGCTATCAAAATTCCATTCCGAAAAGTGAGATACATCACCTACATATTTATTACCGGTTTTTGTTGCAACGGATTCTTCCTTCCACATACCCAATGTTTCATCAAAGCTCCACAAAGGCATTGTATTTGGTGCATAGCTTTGCATGCCCGCAGGTACAGGTACACTAAGGGTTGCTTTACTTCCCGGAGCAATATTTAATTTCTCTCCACTTGCACCAGTTAATTCTACTCTCAGCACGCCATACGATAAAAGATTTGCATTAGTTCCATCTGTACTTCTTCCTTGGAAATCACCTGCAAAGAAATCATAAAAATTACTTGATGTTGGGTCAAGATGACGAACTACATAACTAACCTGACCACTATATGCAGCACCATTTGATGTTACATAACCATTTGCTGGAAATACAACTGAAGAAGTATTTGGTAAAGTTACAGTTTTGCCTGTAGTAGCACTAAAGCTACCTTGTGGTGCACTACTCATCATACCTAATATCACCCTTGTCACACTTCCTGCTCTGGGTTCTTCTGCACGAAATGCAGTAAAGTATCCCGATTTACTTGCTTTAATAACACAACGATTATTGGGTACATCTATATTGCTAATCATAAAAGTACCATATGAAGTAGTTGTAGCTTTAGAGGTTCCTATACTTACTTCAACACCGGCCATTGGTTTACCTGACTCATCTACAACTTGTCCGGCTATTGAAGTTTTTACCGTTGCTACAGTTGTTGTTGGATTATTGCTGGAATCGAAGGAACAACCGGCTATAATCAACGTGGTTACAAGGATTACTGCCGATAGCAACCATGTTATCTGTTTCATACATTCTCCTGTTTGTATATAAATAAGTTATTGCGCAATTGACGTCATAGACACAGTGCTTTTGTTACCGTCTCAAAAATTTTTGCTGTAGTAAAGTTTACAACATCAATAAACATACTTGAGTAAAAATTCTGCATTTTCTGTTACCGATGTACCAGTTAGATTTATAACCTTAATCTTCTCCCTCTCTCTTTGTTCCATGCTTCTTGTATAATATTTATCATAATACACTAAGGTCAGTTCAATAACACGAGTTAGGTTTCTTTGTTGCAATGCCTCTTCTGCCTCTTTACTAACTGCACCACCTAATCGTTGCCGAAGCCGAACTAACGAGTCCATTAACTCATCGGTAGTAAAATGAGAATAATCTTGTAATAAATTCTGAATGCGTTGTTCAACCGGAACATTAGCTACTATTAAGGTGACTTCCCTCATCTGATTCCAGAGCCCAAGCGGGATATTCACATTACCTATGCGTCTGGATTCATCTTCCAACCAAATTCTTGAAACGTTGTTATGGTACAACAATTCTACCGCCAGCATATTTTCAAAATGTTCTTGCGTTGGTTGGTATGGTTCGCCAAGCCAACCAAAGGCCGAACCTTTATGCCCTGCCAACAACTCTAAATCAATAACTGGTTCGCCCAATATGCGTAGTTGTTTCAGGATATGAGTTTTACCTGTTCCGGTAAAACCACCAAGTATTATAAATGGATATTGTTTCTCTAAGGTATCTAAAACATGTCGTCTAAAATATTTGTAACCACCTTTCAGTACACTCACCTGCAAACCATACAACTCAAACAACCAAGCCATAGATGCACTACGCATACCACCACGCCAACAATGAACAAGAAGGTTTTTGTTATGTGTTTTACTTATAACGTCTTCAACAGAATCTATAAACCATTTCATCTTAGGTCCAACTAACTCCAGACCTTTCTTGATTGCTACAGATTTACCTTGTTGTACGTATAGTGTACCTACAATTGCGCGCTCTTCGTTAGTAAAGATGGGAATGTTTACCGCCGATGGGATATGCCCTTTTTCAAACTCGGCAGGAGTACGTACATCAACAATACAGTACTCTTGTTGGTGGGATAACAAATGTTGAATTGTAATGATGTTTGGCACAATTGTGATTTTATGGTTGGAGTTGTGCCAAATATACGTTACTTAAACACAGAGTCGTCAAGTCCTTTATTAATCTTGTAATCTTTACATTCAATTATAACACTTCCGGTTGTGCGTTTTGGTTTATTTTCTTTGCTGAAGCCAGATATATCTCCACTCATACTTTTGGGTAATTTGAATTCAGGAACATCAAACGTAACAGTCATCTTACTTGGCAGACCATACTGTTTTGCCGAACCATACTCTAACATAATTGTAAGCGTACCATTCTTCTTTGTAGTATTCTCGCTTTTCAGGATTAAACTCGTTGTAGGGTCAATGTACATTTTCGAGGCAACAACGTCCGATGAATCTGAACGAGGAATAACTTTTACAACTGTACATTGCACACCATTATACTGTGCGGTTCCGGCTGGCAAGGCATCGTAGTCACCATTTTGCAGAAAGCTGAGCGGCATAACTTTAAGCCCTTGCTTTGGTAACATCGCAATATCATCCGATTTTAACCTAAACTTATTTGGTTGCTTAAAATACATCATACCTTTTGCGTTTGGCGCTTTTATAAAATCAACATCCAGAATTATATCCACAGATGCCTGATAATCCTTCACCGATTTAATTTTGGCTACAGCTTTTTGCAATACTGCATTTGCATCCTGCGAATAACTACCAACCACACTTAAACACAAAACAGATAAAAGTAGAAAAATCTTCATATACAAAATGTTAAATAAATACAATGCCCCTTTGACGTGTACCAAAATTCAATTATTGTTCGTTGGAAAATGATTTTGCTAACGCAAACCGCTCCAAATCACACATTCCAACCTAACCATTATCCTGCGGGAAGAAATCTTCAGCGTATATACTCCATAAACCGTAAACGCGATAAACAGAATACATAGCATAACATTCTCATCCTCAAAAAAAACGCCCTGCTTTAACAAGCAAGGCGCGGTGCGGTCTGGCGATAGCAAAATAATTATTTTACTACTACTACTTGTTTGCTGAAATGCAACCCGGCGGCGCTCATGGTACAATAATATGTGCCTGAGGCAATGTTCGTAGCATCAAATGTAGCTACATACAAACCTTCTGCATGCTTTCCATGCACAACCTGAGATACCTCTTTTCCGCTTTGGTCATACAATCTAATTTCTGCATCACATGGAGTGCCTAAACTATAGGTAATGGCTAATTCCTGTGCATGATTTACAGGATTTGGTGTAACAGATACCAGGGCAAACTGATTACTTGTCATCCTTACTCTTCGTATTGTAGCAGCGCAGGTTACAATTTGCACAGAACCTTCTTCATCGTGTTCTTCTGTACAGTCTAATCTGAACTGAGGGAAACTAAACTCAATTTTAGCTAATGAGCTAAAATCGTTTGCTAAAAGTGATGTAAAATATGGAGTGAACAGGATACCATCTTTTGTAATAGGTGTAATACCTGTTGCATGGAATTCGGCATAACCATCTGAACTGGTTGACTTATCAAACACTACATTCCACGTTGCATCCAATATTTCGCCTGACAATATTTTCCTTGATGTATCTAAAATCATAGTATTGGGTGTATATCGGATACCTGCAATAACTTCTCTGATACGTAACTCACTCCAATAATTTGACTTCGCGGTTACTGGGTACGCAAATGTTGAATCCACGCCAACACTTGTAGACGATAATGACATAGTTACAGGACGTTGAACACCTGTACCACTTACAGTTACTATAGTTATTGTATCATTATAGTGTATTGCATATTTAACAAAGAACTGACCTAAAGCTGTTGGAATTATCCTTACCGGGAAATTAATTGATGCTGCGCCAACCTGCATTGTTGTAGGCAGTAACAGTGTATTCTGTTGTTGGAAATATGCCTTATCTGCAATCGCATTACTTTCTTGATACACTGTAACGCTATCAATCTTAACTGCAACTTCTCCGGTATTTGAGATAACAAACTGCGTTGTGGCCGTATCGCAGGCAAGCATTGCACTGAGTAAATTGACATCGGAACTCTGTACTTTTACCCCACATGGTGCAACATCTACAGTTACACTTGTATCGCGCCAACATCCGACAGCATTTGTGATACGGACAATATATGTTTGTTTTTGGGTTGGAGAAGCAATAGGGTTTGCAATATCATATCTATCTAAACCGCTACCAGGAGGTGTCCAACGGTATGTTGTTCCACCGCTTGCCAATAATTGTATGTTTTTACCCTTACATATCGATGTGTCTTTTGTAATATTTACAACCGGCATCGGGTTTACTGTAATTGTAACACTGTCTAAACGTTCGCATAATGATATTGGATCACGTCCTCGAACGTAGTATTTTGTTGTAGTATTTGGTTTAGCAATTGGGTTAGGACAAGTATCACAAGAAAGCCCAGTGTTCTTAGGTGACCATGAGTATGCAATTGTTGTTGAATCGGAAACATGTATAGCAAACGTCCCTCCGGCACACATTGCTGTATCGCGCTTTAGCACATTAAACGTTGGTCGTGTTCCTACTCCTAAACGTGCAGAAATAGTTGTGTCGCAACCATTTGGTGCTGTAATATGAATCTGATACGTAATGTTTCCTTTACCACTTGGAGTAGCTTTGGGATTAGGGCAATTATCGCATGATAGCCATGTACTCGGGTTCCAAAAAATTGAGCTACCCGTTGGTTGACCCGAAACAACATACTGTATTACCCCACCTTCACATAAAGCTGTATCCACCGGATTAACGGTAGCTGTGGGAGAATCCTTTACCGTTACTAAAACTGAATCAACCTGCCTGATACTACACTTTGAACTTAACAACTCTATAGTATACATAGTTGTTTTCAAAGGCGATGCTTTTGGCTTTAAGCAGTAAGGACAGTCTAATCCTGCTTCCGGTGTCCAGTGTACACTATCTGTTGAAACTGTTGTTGCATCAAGTATAACTGATTCACCTCGGCAAATAGATGTATCGGGAGGTGCTATAATAGGCGCAGGAGCAGAGACTTTAATCTCAAATGTAACTGTTGATGTACATCCTGCTGAATCACCCGTTACTGTGTATTTGATGTTAGCAGTAGGTTTTATTACATAGTTCTTGCATGTATCACATGCACCTAAATATGTTTTTGGTGACCATTTAACTTTGCCACCAAAAACTAAATTCAAATCAACACTATCGCCTTTGCAAATTGTTTTTGAAGATAACTGTCCTTCTATGCCAGGGGCGTACTTAATCTTGATAGAATCAACTGCATCACAATCAGCACTATTTCCATTCCGTACTCGTGCATAGTACACAATATCTTTTTTAGGCGGAGTTGCCAATGTTTGTTTACACGTGTTGCAAGCAAGCCCCGTAGAAGGTGTCCATTGTATTGTTTGAAAATCACCTGTTGCAGTAATAAGCACCCCTGTTGAAGTACATAAATCAATATCCGGGTCAATATTAACAACAGCTTTTGGTAATACGTAAATGCGAACAGAGTCTTCAATATCACAACCACCTGCATCTATAGCTTTATATTTATAGGTTGTAGTTACTGTTGGTTTTGCAGTAGTCATAACACAAGTATCACATTTTAATCCAGTACTAGGTGTCCATACAATTGACTTAACAATGCCTTGAACATAAATCAATGCGGAATCATTTTTAAAGCAGATACTCTGATCAGGGGATTTAGAAAGTGAATTGGTCCCTGATTTTGGTTTAATCGTAACCGAGTCCATACCTTCACAACCGGCAGAGTCACGAACGGTAACATAATAGGTAATTATTCCCGTAGGTCTAACACGAGTGGTTGCGCAAGTATCACACTTCAGTCCTGTTTTAGGAGTCCACCACACATACTTCAATCCTTTTGCAGTAACACGTAATGTAAGTGAGTCTTTAGAGGAACAATATTCTAAATCCGGACCTGCCTCAACAGTTATTGGTGGAGCCATTTTTACCTCTATGGTATCACGCCCGACACAACCTAATGAGTCTACTGCAGTAACTATATACTTGGTATTTTCATGCGGATTTGTTTTTGTTGATATGCATGTATCGCACGAAACCATATTCTTCGGAGTCCAACGTACACTTACCGGTGTTCCGTTTACGCCTTTTACTTTTAATGTTACCGAATCGGCATAGGCACAAATGGTTGTATCCTTACCTGCATCAACTATATAATTGCGCACAGTAACAATAACTGTGTCTTTACCTTCACATCCTAACGAATCGAGTGCAGATACTATATATGCAGTAGTAACAGTTGGTCTGGCAATTACTGTTCTGCACGTATCACAGTTTAATCCAGTCTTTGGAATCCACTTAACATTGGAAGCGGCACCTGTAACAGTTATATGAACACTATCGCCATTACATATCTTTCTGTCCGGCCCGGCATCAATATCTACATCGGCTACATCAGGTACCAATGCCATCCCGCCAACATATCCATACGAATCTGCATTTCCATAACCATACACATACAACCCTACAGGTTGCGGACTTGTAATATTATGGGCTGCAGATGTCACATTAATATTTGCATACGAAAAACACGTATTAGGTATATCTAAAAATGTTGCTGTTAGCGGATTACCATCGTACCGGATATTCGCAATATTATTCCGAGTGGTTACAACAGTAATATATTGTTGTAAAAAGGAATTCATTGCTTGGATATTAGTATAACGATAGTTATTAAGGTATTGGCGGCGTGGAGGTATAATCATCATAAATGGGTCACCCACATTCGTTTGATTACCATTATCCGAGTGTGTTTTTTTGTAGAAAGCCACCATTACTTTTTTAGAAGCAACTAACAATCCTGCGGTGTTAAGCGATGCCTCGTAAAACTGACCTCTGTTTAATGTTGCTACCTGCACATTATTAAAGTTCAGTACAGTTCCATCCTCGCTTGCAACAGCACGCCATAAATCAGTACCAATGGTTGATATACCCTGTGGTTGGGCTAATGGAGTTATCACATAACTTCTTCCCCAAACTGAGGTAGGAAGCATCTGTTCATACAATTGATCTCTGGAGATTAATGTACCGCGTAAATTTACGGGTATAGTTGCACGCTGATGCCCTGCAAAAATTGCAACCGGTTTATTTGATGTAACGTGTGTTCCTGTTAAATCATACCGCAACTGTGTTGTAGAAAATTCAGATTGAAATAAATAAGACTCACCCTTTTGTAAAGTTACAGTTACAGGTGCGCTACCTGTTTCGGTTGTTGGGACGGTTTTAGTAACGGTAATCGTAGTATTAGAATCTGTTGCAACAACAGCAAACTCAGAAGGTGTATATGCCTGGTCAAGTTGATTGCCAAATGTTACCCCATCTGCTCGGTAAGCCATAACATAGTAATCTGTACCAAGTAAAGCAGTTGGTAAAATCATCGAGGCATCGCTTGTCATCACAGCTTTGTTCAAAGCATATACTGCAACATTTTTATCGGTTGTGACCCTAAAGGTTTGTGTTGCTGCTTTCTCGTTGTCGTTATTCGTCGAAAAATTACCACTTTGGTTATATCCAACAAGTTCATATCCATCCCAATGTACCTGATATTTCCATATCACTGTTGGGTTTGTGATATTGATGTTTTGAGTAAAGGTTTGCCCCGATCTGTTTTTAAATGTCAACGTTCCCGTTGTTGCCGAATCTGCTACAACAAAAATGAACAACGAATCATTATTGCCACCCTGATTGTGATAATTCGGCAAATAGGTAAAATAGAAGTCTCGTCCGCGGGAAGTTTGCTGAGCATGTGTGGTAGAAGTCAACATACATACAAATACAACCGTAAAAACACCAAGAGCAAAACGCTGATAAAGCGACATAACACACCTTATTAAGAAGTGAATTCTTGCAACCCGATTATTAAGGGAGAGTTGCAACACAAAATACCGTTAATTCGCGTAACAACAATATCAAGTTTTTTAAATCTTTGTAAACAGCAATGTATCATCTGAGATAATAATTGTTACTATACTTTTTTGTTTCACAAACCGCTCCAAACCTTGCACATAAAACAGCATTTATTGTGCGGGAAAGAAGCACCGACTAATAACACCGGTTATCGCAGATGGTCTCAATATTAAATTTCTTTACAGTATTTAGCTAAAGTCCCGCACTATGAGTTTGTTTGGAAGGTAACGTTCGGAGCAGTCATGCGGTAGCAGAATATACTTCTATAATTTATACACATCATTAAAGCGTGTATCGTCCCATTTGTGTAACAAGATTTCATTAAACAGTTTCATGGCTTGTTGTTGTGCGGGTATAGTTAGCAATTCCGTTGCCTGGTGAGATTGAATCCACTGAAATTCATTGTGTTCATCGGAAAGTTGCACGGGGAGTGAATGTTCCACTGTTGCGCCAAACACAGGCACGTGAACAATAGAATCTCTGCGGGGCGAATACAAACTTGATACAAACGGTAGTACCCATAAGTGATTATGCTGTAATCCTGTTTCTTCCATGAGTTCACGCACAGCAGCTTGTACGGCCGTTTCACCGATTTCTATACGTCCGGTAACTACTTGCCATAGTAACGGGAAAACAGGCTCGAGCGGTGCGCGGCGTAGAACTAGATGCTCCCAGGTTGTGGAATCCTGCGTACGCGCTATATGGACTTGAACCATCGTTGAAACAACTTCTGCCATACTCCTGTTTGCTCTGTGGTTGATGCTTCTTCTGTTCGTTCTTCTTCTACACGCTCTTCTACTTGCTGTATTTTTACGGAATCGGTGAAAATTATCTGTAGCTCGTCTTCATCTAATCTGCGCCACGACCCCGATGGTAAATCTGTTACCGATAATGAGCCAATTCTTCTGCGTTCTGTTGCAAGAATCTCAAATCCATTCTGTTTCAGAATACGGTTCATATCATGAAGCCGGGCATGGCGTACCGTAATACTTATCCACGAATTACGGGTGTTCTTTTGTGCTAATTCTGCCTTTGCAATTTCGTTGTTTTCCGGATGTAACTCGCGAACTGCTTTCGTAATTACTTCTAAATCTTTTTTCAGTACTTTTTTGTGTACCTTAAACCAATATTCTTTTTCCATCAGCGCAAACATATTGTGTTCGGCATGGCGCTGTTCGGGGTCGTTGGTGAGCACTACAATCCCGCTAACACTTTTAGCCAGCGGTCCGCACGGAATATGCCACCCGCGTTTTTTAACCATCAGGTTCATAATATTCCGCGATTGATACTCTCGCGAGCCGGCAATCTTTTTGGGCTTGTTCAGAACAATATAGATATTACGCGGGTTGTGCATTAAAAACACACCATTCACTTTAATAATATCCTGTAATATCCTTACCGATTTATTGGGAGATGTTGTAAGAATATCATTCACTGTAACCAAGCTATCATGCAGCGCATTCATCGAAACCCCACGCGAGCCATACACCAAACGCACTAATGCTTTAATTAATGTTGTAGGCCGCTGCGGTGGTGGTTGGCGCGTATGCTGGTCATAACCATCGCGGGCACGCATTTCGTTCTTTGCCCTGCGCGACATCGGACGGCGGCGGTCATAATTATTATATTCTCTAAACTCACTTCGCTCACCTCTTGGTCTGTCGCCTCTGTTCTCGTACGGACGCCGTTGATACCCGCCACTTCTGTTATCATCGCGGCGGAAACCTTCACGGCGTTCGGGATTAAATCTATCTCCTTCTCTACGTTGGTAACCGGAATCTCTGTTACTTCGGTAATCTCCTCCGCGAGGTGTAAATCCTTCTCGTTGTTGATTTCTACTTCTGTCGTAGCGGTTCTGTGGGGCACCTTCCCGGCTGTCGTATCTACGGTCGAATCTACGCTCGTAATTGCCTTCGCGTTGGTTTGCACCATCGCGGAACGGACGTTGTTGATACGGTCTGTTACGGTCAGGACGTTCGCCTCTATCGCCATCGTTGTTGCGGCGCGGCGGTTGTTCATTATCCCTATCGGGATTACGTGGTTGTTGTTCGTCAAATTCTTCAGGTTCTGTTGTCATCTTGCCTCCCTAATGGCAAAGTAAACTGTACGTGGTGCATACAGTACAAACATCGGCCCCTATGCCGTGTTCAGATATTAAACAAGTGAAATAATCCTATCAAAGTAGTGCGAATATTCAGCGGATTACGTAAAATTTCGGTGTTCCCCTGTCAATCATTCCGCATCAATCATCAGATACGCGTACCGATACGTTGTTAGCTCCCCTTTGTTTCAGTACAAATATGTGCAAACTTGAACGTTTACCAATACTCTTTCACAACTTTTTTTGGGTACCGCATGTGCGCCGCAGCTACCCACCAGCGCGCCGACCCTGCGCGAACCGCCCGATATATTGGCGCAGGGTGAAACAAACTGTAAAACTATTTAACCATTCTAAATCAGTGATTGACTATTTTGTACATAACAGAATTACAAAAAATAATGTCCGTTGCCTCCTTTTATATATCTCGTTATTTTTTCATTAAACCTTGGAGTCCCTATGAACTCTACCAAATCAAGAAACGAAAACATTCGTTGTCTTGCTGTTGCCATTCCCCACCAACACAATAAACTCGGTGGGGGGCTGAAACTAACACAATTTTTTTTCCTCCTATTCTTGCTCCTTGTGCTTAAGCATTCTCTAATAGCACAAATACCCGGTTCTAACCGATTACTTCCCGATGGCAAAGCAGGTATTGGATATAATGATCCCGAACCGGCTTTAGAAATTTCGTCGCATGTACTTAACGAAAACAATCCTTCAATTTTATTTTCAACAGGCGAAATACCTATTGGTGGAAGCGGTACAAATAGAACGGTGAAGGCTTATATTGCTTTATTAGATAATCTCAATACATGGAGATATATGTGGCGCAATGCTGAAAATCATGATTTCCTGATAAAAGCAACAGCAACAGCAAACAACATCATATTCTCAACAGAAAGCGTTGCGGGGTATAAGTTTTTTACTCACGGAACGATTGAACGAATGAGAATGAATCATGCTGGTTTTCTTGGATTGGGTTCTAAAGATCCACGTGATATTTTGCATTTGCATTTTCAGCAAGGCGAAGATGATGTAAATCCACCCGACCCAAATCTAAATCCGAACTATAATTTGATGTTGGGCGCTGGAAGTATTTACTTTAACTGCCTTTACGATGACAGGGCGATTCCGATGGGGTATAAAAACTTTGATGGACGATTTGCATCTATGCAATTAGGGTATGATGAATTTGGTGTATCATTTAAAATGGATAGATCTATCACATCAAACACATATATATTTAGCAGTAGAGAAAATTATGATTTTAAAGGGTTACGAATTACATCCGATGGAAGTATTGGTATTTGTAATCAAGCTCCTGTTGCAAGATTGGATATCAAAAGTCAACCACGTGGGCCGGCAAATATCAGAGTACCGGCAATACGACTTACTAATAGTAGTGGCACAGAAAAGTTTAAGGTATTTGATGACGGCTTTGTGGCATGCAGTGAGTTAAAGGTTGCTATACCTGGTGGTAGCGATTGGCCTGATTATGTTTTTACTACTTCATATAAACTAACTCCATTATCAGAAGTTGAAACCTTTATCAACAACAACGGCCACTTACCCGGTATACCCAGTACAAAGGATATTGAAGAAAACAAAGGGATTGAGGTTGGTGCATTACAAGTAAAGTTACTTGAAAAAATTGAGGAACTTACCTTACATGTTATACAGTTAAAAAAGGAATTGGAAGAAACCAAAAACAAACTTCTAACAATAAAAGGAAGTGACTAATGAAATTTATTTACTATCTATTTTTATTATTCTTTTGTCTACTGTTTACTTCTAGTATAAGTCAGGCATTAATCAATGACACAACAAATTTAAAAGTTATTGCACATACTGGGGCTGATAAAATCAGGTTATATTTATTTACAGGTATTGGTTCCAATCAAGGTAATAGAATTGGATTAAATGCTGAGTATAATAACTATAGAGTAGGTTGTGCTGTAGGAGGAGGTTTTAAAACATTGGCTTATCTTTTTGGTTCTGGCGATGCTGAATACGTATATTCTGGTTTTGTTGAAGCACCATTTATACTATATCCGAAATTTAACATTGGCTGTTCCTACTCGTATAGAGTTTTAGGTAATAATAATAAAGACTTAAGAGGAAATTTAGGAATGTACTTTATCGTAAACATATTACTATCAAGGTACTTTATATTTTCTTTCGGTGCTGGTTACGATAGGTTAGTTTTCTCACAACCTGAATATATGGGTAGTAAATATTTAAACAACCTACACTTAGATATCAAACTAAATTTTAAATTATATTAAGGTCTGATATGAAAATTACTTTATATGTTTTTTGGGTGTTTTTACTATACAGTTGTAATATGTATAGTAAAGGGCAATATCATAAGTTTATACATAAAGAACATGTTCATCAATACATCGTAAAAGAGGCTTATAAGCTACTTGAAGAAGAGGTCGGAGAAATTCCAATTTTAAAAAGTTACTTAGGACTAAACTATAATGGGAAAGGACCAACTCATAATCCCTGGAATGTAGATGATGCTGTTGTGATTGGTGCTTGGGAGGAAGATGAAATTGATGCTTTAAATTTTGGTGGCGGAGCATGGACTACAGTAACACATTTTTGGTCACCACATTGGGGTGATACTTGGAAGCCATATCTAATCGCAAGTGGACACAAGCCAAATGCATATATGAAAGCATTACGATATTTCGGTGGGAGTGATTGGCAAACATATTATTTTGATGAATGGCAGGATTACTTCTTCTTTAACCGTAATGCATACCTTGGTGTTCCTGTTAATGGGACAGAAATCAGAGTAATTAGTACAAAATATCAGTACAACAATCTCTGTAATTTTCTAAGTGAAGGAAATGCAATACTTGTTGGAGTAACTGATATAGCAGGATATACGAGTTACCACTATCAACAAGTTCAGTTCTCAGATATCGTACGTAAACAATATGGTTTTAATATTCTTGGCAGGATGCTACATTTATTAGGTGATATGAGCGTTCCAGCACATACTCGTAATGACGATCATAAATGTAGCCCCCCACTTCCAGATCCGGAACTGTATGAGGTTTTTATGGGTTCGCCCTTGATTGACGGTACTTGGTATCCATATATAATAGATTGCAATGATCACCCTAATGTATTTTTTGCTCAAAAATGGAACCATACAGATGTTAGAAAGAAGGGAGGATTACTATATGAAATATTTGACATGAATGATGTTGATGCATTGCGATACCTTTACTATAGCGTGAGCATGCTAACAAACCATTTTCCTTCAACTGATGAAGATGGTATACATAATCTCAATTATGGCACCACATTGACGATTAATCGTAAATATTCAGATTTAGGAACACCCCATACAAAAGGATGGATGGATGAAGATTTTGAATTTAATCATTTAGACGATATTGCTAATGAGACTTTCACATATGTCATAAGGGCTAGCGCGACACTAATGTATTGGATGTGTGCTAAAACTGGATTAGTAAGTTGCCCAAATACACGCTATTTACAAAGTGAACTTTATTACGGAGCCAGAGATGAGAATGAGGAATCAACAATATCCGCAAATACATCAGTGATAACAGGGAATAATGTGAAAGGTAATATACCAACAGGAGATTATATTGTTGAAAGTCCCGCTCGGCTATCTTTACGGGCAGGTAATTCTGTTCAACTAAAAAGTGGTACACATATCAAAAGTGGATCTAATTTCAGAGCATATTTAGGATCTTGCCAATTTGCATCAAATACATGTAGTTTGAATGGGAACACAACAACCGTTCAAGATGATAATAAAAAAGTAAATTTACTTACTCCGATAAATGACACAAAAAACACCATCTCTACTCAAGAGACATTAGATACTGTGCAAAGAATAGATATTAAGTTATATACAGGGTGGCAGAAAGATTCGATAGATATTGACACTGTTGCCTTTACTAATTGGTACAGCAGTAAACGTACAAAGGGTAATTACATCAGTACAACGGATTCTGCATTTGAGTTTTTATTACCATATTCTTGGTTAGCAGATACAGTTGTAATGAGAACTATGAATGACAGCATTATTAAAATTTATCCGAAACGAACTTTGGTTACGCTTAATCCATATGATGTGGTATTAACAGCTGATAGTATAGCTGTAGCTTTAATAAAACGAAACGATAATATCCCAATTCTTGCATACCCTGTTCCAGCCAATGGTAGTAAACTACGTTTTGCTGAGTTTGATGTACAAGAGGTTACCGTATTTAACTCGTCGGGTGTGCCATATGGTACAGTCAAAGTAACTAATAATGAAATTGATATTTCAGCTTTACCAAATGGTACTTACTACGCACGTATCCCAACATCAACTGGGTTTCTAGTTAAGCCATTTATAATTGTTCGGTAATACATTATGTTGTCGTATAAGCCACTGCATTTTTGTAGTGGCTTTTTATTTATGTTTTACTATTGGTTATATCAACCTACCTTAACGTTTATGAACATCAAAATACTAATGATAGCGTTAACACTCAGCTACAATGTAATGTTGTCAGGTGAGTTACTCCAAGGCATCACGGTACAACCCGAGCAAACACTTCACGGTGTGAAGGGGTTTGAGGTAATATGCTCATACAGCTTTCAGTCAATACGAACGGCATACGGTAAAGGCAAACAAACTGATACCATTTTAGATAAGTCTTCGTTTGAATTGATTTGTATTGTGTACGAAAATCAGATTGGTGTAAAACCCGCTGCCGGGTACGGACATCTTGCAAACTCGAAAGATGAAATAGCATTTAAATACGCATTTACCAATAGCGAAGTAACCTCTACCGAAAAGAGTGGAGCACAACAGATGTTTATTCCGTATAGTGCATTAGGAATGCAGCAAGGCAATCATACTATTGCTATCAAGGCAATCATCCGCGGAAAAGATGGAACCGGAAAAACCTATGAAGAGCAAGAAGTTCAACGTGGCATCACGTTCACTAAACCTAAAACACGAACATTTCATTTAACTATAGGCCACATAGAAGTAACGCCGTTAGATGGAAGCGGAAAATCGTGGGATAACTCTATGTTTGGTAAAGAGGCACCCGATGTTGGTGTAACGGTACTTGTTGCCAATACTGCTATATGGCATAACGAAGTGAACGACACGTATATGTTTGCCGTTGGACCTTATTCGCAAAACATTGCATTCCTGATTTCGGAAGATGATACAGTTACGTTACTTGTAGAAGATATGGATGTAGTCCTCCGTAACGACCACATTGCAACATGGTACATCCCCACGGGCGATAACCAAAGTAATACCGTTCAACAGTTCGAAGGTAAGAGTCCGTTGGTTAAGTCTCATAACATTACGTACAGGATTGAGTAAACACCGTTTATGTATTCATTAGATATAACGCCTTTTGGAATTTGTAAAGATAGACTCACGTTGCATTAAAAAGAAAAAGACGCGAAGCATCGCGTCTTTACAACTATATATTATCCTATACATCAAATTCTTTGCGCGACGCAGAAGGATTTGTTCCGACCGGGTTGCGGCGCAGGTTGGGTCGCTTCGGCAGAGGCGGTAACCCTTACATTAATTTTGTTCTACCCACACACCCATGTTATCAAATTTTTCTAAGCGTTGTTGAACTAGTTGCTCGGGTGTAAGTTGTTTGAGCGTTTGTAATTCTTGTAAAAGCACGTGCTTTAATGTTAGGAACATTTCGTCGGGTTTGCGGTGCGCTCCACCAACGGGCTCGGGAACTATTACATCAATTATACCGTGACTTTTTAAATCGGGTGCTGTGAGTTGTAATGCTTCTGCAGCTTGTTCTTTGTAGTCCCAACTGCGCCATAAAATGGATGAACAAGACTCCGGTGCAATTACAGAGTACCATGAGTTTTCTAACATCAGGATTCTGTTGCCTACGCCAATTCCAAGTGCACCGCCACTTGCGCCTTCGCCAATAATGCAGATGATAACCGGAACTTTCAGTGTGGACATTACAAACAAATTCCGCGCAATTGCCTCGGCTTGTCCACGTTCTTCGGCTTCTATTCCGGGATACGCGCCGGGTGTATCCAACAAGCAAATTACCGGCTTGTTAAACTTTTCAGCCATCTCGAACATACGTTTAGCTTTTCGGTATCCTTCGGGGTTGGGCATACCAAAATTGCGGTAGAGATTTGATTTGGTGTCGCGTCCTTTTTGATGCCCAACAACCACTACAGAAGTTTCGTTAATGCGCGCTAGACCGCACACAATAGCAGGGTCATCGCGGTAACTTCTATCGCCATGTAATTCTACAAATTCATCGAATGAATTTTGGAAGTAATCCAGCGAGTAAGGTCTATCGGGGTGGCGTGCTATCTGCACTCGTTGCCAGCGTGTAAGGTTGTTATATATCTCCGAGCGGAGTTCCTCTATTCTGCCTTCTAAGTCTTCAATTTCCGAACTGATATCTAAAGCACCGGCCAGCGAACGCATTTCCGCTACTTTTTTCTCAAGTTCTATAATTGGTTTTTCAAATTCTAAGGTATAAGCCACTGTTGTATCCTGTTTATCGTTTTCTGAAAGCAAATTTTAAGAGAATATCTGTATCAAGAGAAAGCGAATAATTCCTGACGTAGTATTCGTTGAGTTTTTGAATGGCATCCTGCGAAAGTTGTTCGGGTCTGCTAATACTTGCTAAACTTATTAATCCAATTTTTCCGAGCTGTTTTTCTTGGTTTGGGGTAGTATCATCGAATATTCCAACAATACTTTTTCTTCCAAGTAAAACCAACCACCAGTTTTGCAGGTATTGCGCTACTTTATTCCTTGTCAAAAATACAACAGGTGTACCAACCAACAATGCAAAGAGAGCACCTATTATATCCAACAAACGTTTGGTTATCCGGTTACGGAATGTAAGAATGTTATACTTTGGTAAAGTTGCTTCGGTACCGGATATATCGGTAATAATGCGTGATATTACCACATTTTCGTAGTCGCCGGCAAAGTGGTATCGAACTCCCAATGCAGCCGATGAACGGACAATATTAATAAGTTCGTTTTGTTGTAGGGTATCATCAACAATAATTACCTCGCGTATATCATATTGATGTATCAGTTTGTTTAAGTAACTGCTGTTTCCAACAACTGGTATTCCACGTACCGTTTCGGGGGGATTACCCTGTGTAGATATTACACCCAGTATATGTGCATTGAATGTTTCTCCGGTGCGGAGGGCATCTATCATACGTTCGGTTTTTTCGTTGATTCCAAGAATGGCAATTCTTCTATCAGAACGTTTGCCAAATAATCTATCAAACAATGCTACTGTTAGCCGTGTTACCGATGCACAAACAATGGATAATCCTATCGTCATTAGAATTACCCCACGACTAAATGCATAGTCATTCCAATAATAGGTAAGTGCAGATAGTACAAAAAAGACAACCAGATAGCCAAATACAGCCCTGCGTACCGTTGGCTTGTATTCAAAGTACTCTCCAATTGAGACCATACTGCCAATAGTAACCACAACCAGAACAATGAATACCAATGGATACGCCAACGGCGGAAATCCAAACGGACTTTTAAAGCGGATGTTTGTAGCAACCAACAACATTAAGATCGTACACAGAACATCAATCAACAATAAAAAAATGCCTCGTCTGTAACGGTGCATGTATGCAAGTTGAGAGCGCAGCCAAATCCCCAACCGTAACACGGATAAAAACATCGCAGAAGTACCATAATGTTTCTCGGCAAAAATTTCCATTGCTTGGTAAAACACTTTTACTTCGTTAATAGAACTACGGCGGGTACTTTCGCCTTTAAAGTGAATGATGGTTGTAGTAGGCACATAGGCAGTTACAAAACCCGATTGTGCCATTCGATAACACAAGTCCAAGTCTTCGCCATACATAAAAAAGTCGGGGTCAAATCCACCAATTGCTTTTAGCTGTTTACCCCTGCAGAACATAAATGCACCTATCAGTGCATCAACATTGTAGGTTTCGTTTTCATTACGGAATGTTTGATTGTATTGTGCAAACAATGGCGAATTGGGAAACAACGCCTGCAAACCAAACAACTTACAGAACGAAGCCCACGGAGTTGGAAAACCACGTCTGCATTGCGCTTGAAATGTACCATCGGCATTTAGAACCTTGCAACCACAAATACCAACATCTGTATGGGCATCCATGTACTCAGCCATGCGTAGCAACGTGTCTTCTTCTACAATGGTATCGGGGTTTAATAGTAGAATGTACTCTCCGTTCGCACGTTCAATTCCAACATTATTAGCTCTGCCAAATCCAATGTTCTCTTGTAACGGAATAAATGTTACCCACGGAAACAACAGACCAAGATATTCAAGCGAACCATCTTGGGAATTATTATCAACTACTATAACTTCTAAGCGGTGGTTGTTACGCACACGGTCAATCGACTGCAAACATTGAAGCAGAAAATCTTTCACATTGTAATTAACAATAACAATGCTAATTAATGAAGGATGGACAAGCGATGATGTGGAGTTTGTTACTTCCATAGTTGATGTTTACTACATGGTATGCAGTAAACTCACTTCCCAAATAGTGATGCAATCTTCAACTTCCAAACAAGAGTAGCTGCTTCAAAAATGATATTCTTACTCATTTTCGATTCCCCATTTACTCTGTCAACAAACACAATAGATACTTCCTTTATTTTTGCTCCGGCACGCCAAGCTTTAAAGTTCATTTCAATCTGGAAAGCGTAGCCATTCGATTTTATTTTTGCTAGGTTAATCTTTCTTAACACATCTGCACGGAATGCCTTAAATCCTCCGGTTGCATCTTTAATAGGCATACGAGTCACTACATTGGTATAAAGGTTTGCCGTATAGCTTAATATCAACCTGCTCATTGGCCAGTTGATAACATTAACTCCACTAATATAGCGCGAGCCAATAACTACATCGGCATTATCAAGATTTTCAATCAATCGCTTTAAGTCTTGCGGATTGTGCGAAAAATCAGCATCCATCTGGCAGATAATTTCAAAACCATCGTTCAGTGCTCTTGTAAATCCTTCGCAATAGGCAGTACCTAAGCCATTCTTACCTGCACGTTGCAAAATATGAACACGGTTATCCGTTTTCATTAGGTCTAAGATAACATCAGCCGTTCCGTCGGGCGAGTTATCGTCAACCACTAACACATGTATCTCCGGTAACACATCATGTAAACGGGATATCATGGCAGAGATATTCTCACGCTCGTTATATGTTGGTATTACTACTATACTTTTCACAACTTCTTCCGTGTTAATCAACGTTCTTTGCTATCGCCTGACGGCACCGATTCGCATTTTCCAAACGCATCGTTCAGTGCCGGAATGAACCATCATTCTCTGCTACCACCTCCACGATAAACGATTATTCGATAGTTTATCGTTCTTATCCGCAAGGTAACGGTGTTTGTTTTGTAATGTTTGGTGCGGACTGCGTTAGCATAGTAAAACAAAAACAATAATTGTTACTTATGCCTGCCCATGCCCGCTTAGAACAACAAATACCGTGCGTACAATTATTTCGATGTCGAGTTTAAGCGACATGTTTTCGATGTAGAAGAAATCGTAGCGTAAACGGTGCTCAATTTCTTCAATAGATTCTTCGTATGTGGTGTACTTTATTTGCCACCAGCCTGTTAGGCCCGGGCGTACGCGGTGACGGCGGTTGTAATATGGTAACAATGCATTGTATTTTTCAACAAACTTTGGTTGCTCAGGGCGTGGTCCAACCAAACTCATTTCACCTTTAAGAATATTCCACATTTGCGGAATTTCATCGATGTGTGTTTTGCGGATAAACCAACCAAACTTAGTTACACGGGGGTCGCCAACAACGGTCCATTGTTGCCCATGTTTCTCAGCATCTTGAACCATAGAGCGGAACTTGTAAATCCAGAACACATGTCCGTTTTTACCAACACGTTTCTGTTTGAACAAAGCTGGTCCGCGGGATTCTATTTTAATGATTGCAACTATCAACAACCACACGGGTAATCCAAGTACTATCACTGCTGCACTAAACACTATATCAATTAAGCGTTTTATTGCTTCTTCCCAGGGTTTAAGTAACTCCGGGTTAACCTCTATTAAAGGAGAACCGTATATCTGTAATGTTTTTACCTGTCCGGTTACAATTTCGTATAAATCGGGGACAATCTTTACCGATATGCCGCGGTCGTTAGCATGTGATGCAATACGCAACATTTGCTCGTGGTCGGCAGAGTCGAGTGCCAGTAGTACAACACCCGGTTTACACGAATCCAGAATTGATTCAATATTGGTTACTTCACCAATAAAACGTGGTGAATTATTCCAACCAAACATTTCGGCAGCCGAAGTAAGTACAACACCTTGGATATCATATCCCCACGCTGGTTCGCTTTGTACCTGTTTAAACAACTCTTTTACTTTGTTACCGCAACCAACAATTACTGTAGGTAACGTAATGATTCCTTTAATTCGTAAACGGCGTTGAATCTGGCGCGCAATAAAACGGAATGTACATAACGAAAAAACAAGAAGACCTAAAAAGAACAATAGTTTGTACCGCAACGCACCGTTTTCAATCAGTATAATCAACACAGGAATAATACCAGATATTACAACTGCTTTTATGATAGTAAAAAATTCATCGAACGGCGAACGTATGTACCAGTTTTTATATAACCCGCCAAGCCATAATGCAACTATTCCAAAAGTCAGTCCGGCAAGTATAAATGTTGCAAAAAATTCCCATGTCTGAACAACAGGATTTGCCTCGGGCGAGAGTATCTTTAGAAAGTAGAAAGTAATGTTACATACTACAATAGCAACGAAATCCGATACAAACTGAAAAAACACGGGCGACTGAAACACACTTAGCTTTTTAGATAAAGAGACAGTATTGGTTGCACCAATAATCTCACCAACAACATTTCCGGATGTTGGTTTAGTGTATCCTTCGGTAATATGTGTTTTATCAAATGGCAATTATTACGTGAATTATTTTAGAATGTTATATAATCCAAAGAAGGCACCAAACAATCCTACAATACCACCTGCTATTGATGCATAAGCACCATAACGCGCTGCCTGCATTGCAGAGGGCTCATCGGGTGGGTGTGGCACATAGATAATGTCTCCGGCTTCTATTATAGCTTCATCGTTCTTTAACCAGACGCCGGTACGTCCTTTTATAATGCGCTCTCTTCCTTTATCTGCATTTTCGGTCATACCGCCTGCAAGTGCAATGTAATACTCAATCCCCTGCCCCTTAACGTATTCAACATACCCACCTTTTTTTACTTGCCCGTACACATAAACCGTACGAGGATTCTTAGGAACAACAATAACATCGCCATCTTGCAATGTAACGTTATCATTGGTAGAATTATCATTAAATGCCTTTGAAAAATCACAAGCAACTAACGGGCGCTTGGCTATCTGGTCTATCATAAACCTTGTGGTATCCTCTAAAACCAAATTTGAATACTGTAGTTTTTTCAGTCGCTCAATTTGTTCATTCACAATACCGTTACCATTTTGTTCATTAACATCATTCCGTAAAATATATGCTAATGGTAAATACGCTTGTTCGGTAAAGTTACCGCACGATGAAATTATATCTTTGATTTTAGTAGTATTATTTGCTATCGGATAAACTCCCGGCATTGTTACTTCACCAACAATTCGTACCGAACCAGTTGATATACTTGTGTTCATGCTTCTTCCTGACTCTGCCACAACTACATCACCGGGTAGTAATGGAATATCTTCTCCCGATAACACCATTTGTTCATTAACGGATAGTTCTTTCTTTTCACCGTTTCGTACAAGATATACTTTAACTTCTCCGGTAAGGTTTGTTAAACGTCCGGCAGATTTTAACAACAACGAAACCTTATCATCTTTTTTATAAATCAATGTTGTCGGTCTGGCAACACTTCCGCCAATGCTTGTTGTGGGATATCCCAACATGTTAGTTGGAACAAAAATCTCATCACCTTCACGTATATATCCATCACTTGTGGGGTCGCTATATGCTGAAGCTTTTTCTAAGTCACATAAATCAGATGTACCGTCACTATGCAATACATAGATATTACGCATACAATACGAAGGCAGCAATGAAGAAGTTTGTTTAAGCAACATTTGGTCCTGCGAGTTCCCATTTGTACCAAATGCTTTCGATGTTATCAAAGCTGCTTGCTCGGAAGCATTAGCACTTCGCGGTTGCATGGCAGACTTAATAGCAGTTGATACACGCCAAGAAGCAGATGCTGCAATTGTACCCGGGAATAAGACATTACCTCTGATAGTTACAAACACAGTTCTTGCTTTTTTAAGCGAGACAAAACAAGGCACATTAGCTGTGCGTTGTTTTTGTAACAGTAACAAAGTATCCTTAACCTGTTGCAGGGTTTTCCCTTTTACCTCAACTAACCCAATTCTTGGTAAGAATACAGAGTTTTCTGGGGTCACCACAAGGTTTTCTTCCATAGCAAGTGCATCCAGTTTCTGGAAACTCAATACATCTCCCGGACCTACCTTATAATATTTGGCATCAATAACATTATCATACACTATTTGTGCATCTTTGGTATCCAAACTGCTTTTCAGTTGCGAAGTACCCGATTGAAGTAATTTCTCGGATTCAATCAAAGAATTCCCGCTCATTCCCTGAGCACATATATTCAATGTAGCTATAATTGCAAGTAGCAAACATGCAATAACCCTTCGTATTCCTACACCGAACTGTATTTTCATAATAATCATGTTGGTTTTCCGCTATATCCTTGCAAAAATAACATAATACCGTACAGTAAACGTACGTACTTACTCGTAATAGCCCCCTTGAACGTGTTAAATCTTGTTGTATTGGATAATTCTGTGATAAATACAAAGGTTATGCTATCGCAATTCGCACCGCTCCACAATCAACTACATACCATTCAACTTGCGGAGCAATACCTCTATTTTAAAGTGTACGGTTATCGTTCAGGAATGTAATGGGGGTGAATCAGGCATAATGTGGATAATACGAAGCACAACATTGTGGTGCCGTCCTGCGTTAGCAAAAAATATTACCTCAGGGTTCAAAAACCATTTTTTCTATTATATGCTCATAAAAGCAGGTATTTACCAAGACTTTAATTGACAAGGGTTTCGTATTTTTGCGGCTCAATAATTTTAACGAAAAATTTTCACAACAAGGCATTCTCAATATGAGCGTATTGTGTAATAAAAAAACGAAGTTGATAGTACAAGGGATTACCGGTAGCGAGGGAACATTCCATACATCGCAAATGTTAGCATACGGAACAAACGTAGTTGGCGGTGTTACACCCGGAAAGGGTGGAACAATGTATGGCTGTAAAGGCGAAGATACATTTACAAAACAAGTTCCTGTATTTAACTCTGTAGCAGATGCTGTTACTAAAACAGGTGCAAATGCAACTTGTATTTTTGTACCTGCTTCTATGGCTGCCGATGCAATTTTAGAAGCAATCAATGCAGGTGTTGAATTAATTGTATGTATAACCGAAGGTATTCCGGTTAAAGACATGACCGTTGTTTGGAGTGCTTTATCGCGCTCTAACTCTCGGTTAATTGGCCCGAATTGCCCTGGTTTATTAACCCCTGGTGAATGTAAAATTGGAATTATGCCCGGCTTTATTGCAGCCCCCGGAAATGTAGGTATTGTATCACGTTCGGGAACATTAACCTACGAAGCATGTCAGCAATTAACCGATGTTGGTTTAGGACAAAGTACTTGTATTGGTATTGGTGGCGACCCAATTATTGGAACTCGTTTTACCGATGCTATCAAGTTATTCAACGAGGACCCAGATACTCACGCAATTATTATGATAGGTGAGATTGGTGGAACAGCTGAAGAAGAAGCTGCTGAGTTTGTAAAACAACATGTAAAAAAACCTGTGATTGGTTTTATTGCAGGCCGTACTGCACCTCCGGGACGTAGAATGGGTCATGCCGGCGCAATTATTAGCGGTGGCAAAGGTACAGCTGCTGCTAAAGTTGAAGCAATGAAAGCAGCAGGAATACACGTTGTAGATTCTCCGGCACACATGGGAGTTACCGTTGCAAAAGCTTTAGGTGTTAAAACCGCGCCTCCTAAAAAAGACACAGTAAAACCTGCGCCTGCCAAACCAACAACAGCCAAAGCAGCTCCGGCAAAACCAGTTAAAAAAGCACCAGCAAAAAAGAAGTAATCAAAAGTAGAACTTATTCATCAACTTAATTATTTAGAAACTATGGAACGTACATTAGCAATTATTAAACCCGATGCAGTTAAAAAGAATAATGCCGGCGATATTATCGCTATGATTCAACAGGCAGGATTTAAAGTATTAGCAATGAAACAAACACGTTTAACACCTGCACAGGCAGGAGCTTTTTATGAAGTACATAAAGAACGTCCGTTTTATGGCGAGTTATGTAATTTTATGTGCAGTGGCGCGGTTGTTCCGATTGCTTTAGAAAAAGAAAATGCAGTAGCTGACTACCGCGCATTAATTGGCGCAACAGACCCAGCAGAAGCAGCTGAAGGAACAATCCGCAAAAGGTTTGCTTCTTCGAAAGGTGAAAATGCCGTTCATGGTTCGGACTCAGTAGAAAATGGTGTTAATGAAGTTGCATTTTTCTTTTCCGAGAGCGAAATTGCTGCTAATAACGCATAAGTTATTTCAGTTACAGAGGTAAAGAATTAGTTTTTCAAGGAATGAAACGGGGTGAGAATTCATCCCGTTTTTATTTGGATACCTTAATTATGTTAACAACATTAGATACAATTTCTTCTGAGTTGATTTTAGAAAACCCTTATTGGCAATATAAGCACGACCGTTACGTAATGCCCAATGGTAAGGAAGGTTCTTACTTCTACGTAAACACTCATGGATCTGTGTTTATTATTCCGGTTACAGATGATGGAACGTTTGTTCTTACAAAGCAGTACAGGTATCTTAACCAGAGAGTTAGCATAGAATTTCCGGGTGGAGGAATAAAGGATGGTATTACACCGGAAGAACAAGCACGATTAGAATTACAGGAAGAAACCGGATACACTTGCAGTTCATTGCGCCATATTGGGGTAATGAACCCTATGAATGGCGTTACAAATGAATTGTGTTACGTGTATATCGCAACGGGGTTAACATACGTCGGAGCCAAGCCGGAAGAATCGGAAGAGTTTTTACAGGTTGAGTATAGTAGGAAGGAAATCACTTCTGCAATACAATCAAATGAAATTTGGGATGGTATGACGTTAGCTGCCTGGGCTATGGCTTTACATCACCTTGAGAAGTAGTATAGTTGCTTGCAGAGGTTTATTCCGGCAAGCAAACTGCTAATAATTGTTAAATGTGTTCCGGTGCCGTCGCGCGATAGCAACGACACTGAAACAAGCTAATGAAGTTCTGATTATTGTTAGATAAACAAATGTTTAGTGGAGTAATGATGATTAAAATTGTACTATTGAGTTTCTGTATTATACTGCTTGGGTTATTTGCTGTGAATATTACAGCACAAGAGCAAACAAAGCAACCCGAAAAAAAGAATAAGGTAGAACAGAATGAGAAAGGTGAGAAGATATCTCCTCCTGTTTTAAACTCGGTAAAACTAATTTACCAACCAGGACACGTGTACCACTATACGTATGTTGATTCTACTAAAGTACTCCGAACGTACAGCGATAGCTCTAGATTAGAATACACACGGTATATTAAATATTATTTAAAACAGCGTGCATATAAGGAAGCTAAAAGCGGAGACCTTGAAGTTGAAACTAATATTGATTCTACCGATTATAAGTTTACTTCGGGCGAGTACACATTAGAGTATAACTCTAAGAATAGAAAAATGCAGTTACAATTTCCTGATTTACTTGCATCTATTCACCCGGAAAACAGAACATTTGTAACACGATATTCCTCTAATTGGGAGGTGTCGGATATATTCAGCCCAGACTTAGAGTATTGGCGTGATTATGTTGTTAAATATGGCGAAGGACAGGATACTATGGTGAAGTTTATTTTCTTAAACGCACTATCACTTACAAATTTAGCTCAGATTGCAGATTTTCAGAAAGGTGCTTTGCCAAATGGTCGTGTTGCTAAAGATTCAGTATGGATTAAACCATATACTATGAAAATTGATGGAATAGATTGTAAAGATAATGAGGCAAAATCGCACATAGTTTCGGTTGACAGCAAAGAAACGGTTGTTGAAACAACCCTTTCAACCATCTCGGCTACACCACAAACTATGAGACTTTATAACATTAATCTGTTTGCAAATATTTTAGGTGCTATGGGTTCTGGAAAACAGACCTTACATATTACCAGAAGAGGGGTTTGCACAGAATCTAAATCTACTTTTGATGTAGTACTAAAGGCTCAGGTTAATAAAGAAGTTTTCACTGAAAAAGTTAAGTCTGGCTATACATGGACATTTATTTCCGAATACGAATACTAAACCATATCACACGTTTTATTTCAAAGGGACAGGTGCCGAAGCACTTGTCCTTTGTATTTTTGCCCATTATCAATCAATTTTAAATACAATGTTATTACGATTAACTTCTGTAGCTTTTGCTACAGTATTCATATTTACAGCCTGTAACACTAATAAGAACACCCCGGAATCGGGCAAGAACGCTGAACAAGGATTAGCCATAGATACTAACGCTAAAGTTGCAGTATCACCACAGGAGCAACGGATTCAAAAATTAGAATTTAATTTTACACCGGGTGAAACAATTCGATACAAGATGGAACAAAAAGATGAGATTGTTCAGGATGATTCTATAAGAGTTGTGAACAATACTACCCTTTTTTATACAAAACATATTGTTTCGAATAAAGATGGCGTAGTAAACTTCACCATAACCTACGATTCAATAAAGGTCCATCAAAAAGCACCTTCAATGGGTACCATGCCCGCTAACGAAATCAAATTCAATTCTACCGATAGTTCTTCAAAAGGAAACAAAGATTATGCAGTGTTTAACTCTATAATTGGCAATCCAGTTACAATCACCATGAATTCAAAAGGCAGGATAGAAGAAATCTCGGGCATGACTCCAATTATAAATGCTATGTTAAAGTATAGTCCTACACCAAATAATGTGTCCGAACAACAACGTACCCAAATTGCAGAACAAATAAAAGTAGGAATGTACGCCCAAATTATTCAACAAGAACAAATAACATTACCGGATAGTACACTCGATTCAACAATGTCATGGTCCCGTACTTCGCCCCAAGAGATACCTCCGTTCTTTATATCAAACAGTACTATACGCTACAACATTGGCAATGTGTCTAAAATTGAAAACCACAAAGTTGCCGATGTAACAGCAACGCTTAGTGGTAATATCGAATTAGTAAAAACAAAACAGCCAATACCAGTTACATTAAAAAGTAGTTCAATGAGCGGTTCAGGTAAAACCTTTATTGATGTCGACAGAGGATACACACTACTAAAGGATACTAAGATTATGTTATCAATTGTTGCCGAGAGTGTAAATCCTAAAACAAAGAAAACAGAGCAAATGAAACAAACAAAGACAACTATAATGCATGTAGAAAAACTCAAATAACGTATAAGGTGACATATGATAAGGATATCAATCTTTTTCCTTTTGCTTTTATTCTTATTAAATTTTAATAACTCTATTTCTCAAGAAAATACAGTATTACGATTTGCGATTCTTGGCGAAAAACTCTTTACATTAACTGATTCAAATTCTATCAAATTCGCATCTTCCGATAGAATTCGAATAACAAACCTTGGAAGCAATATTAACTCAGGAAATATTGATTATGCACCAAGTATCACAAGAGATGGGAAAATACTATACTTTGTAAGTAATAGAAAAGGAAGTACACTTACAAATAAAGATGAAAAATCAAGTCATGACATTTGGGCTGTAAGTATCAACCCTTTCCAGCCGCTAAACAAATGTAAACCTTTTAAGTTAGAAACTAATAGTAATGTTGCACCTATCACTCGGTTAAATACACCATTAAACGAGGGTGTGGTATGTGTTAGTTCCGATAATAAGAATTTGTTTTTTACAGGTTGTGGACGAGAAACTTGTTTTGGCGACTGTGATATCTTTGTATCAACCTTACAACCTGATAACACATGGGGAAATGTTCTCAATTTAGGCCCAGTTGTCAATACAGAATTTTGGGAAAGCCAACCATGTATCACACCTGATGGTAAGCGACTCTATTTTGTAACTAATAGACCTGAAGATGGAAAAAGTAGAAGATCAAATACAATAGACGATATAAGTCACTATGGGTGGAATAAGTACAGTCCTACAAGCCAAGCGTTCGAAAATACAGCTGTGCATTATTCACGAGAAGACTTTAATATCGACATTTGGTTTTCCGATTTCAATTTTACTACAAACACTTGGTCTGCTCCTAAAAAGTTATCATCTCTCAATACCACCGACCGCGAATTTTCTCCTTTTATCACTCACGATGCCAAGGTAATTTTTTATGCATCCGATAGACAGAAAGACTCTTATGGTGGATTTGATTTTTATGCCTCAAGGATTATAAACGATAGTACCTTCTCAACACCTGTCAGTGTTGGCCAACCTATCAACACCCAGGGAAATGATATTTTTTTGAGCATCCCAAAAAGCAATAATGTATTATACTTCTCATCAAGAAGAACCGACGTCCCAGGTGCACAAGGTGACTTCGATTTATTTGCCGCTTATGCTGCTAAAAGTATTATTTCCAATAGTAATCTAACAGAAAAAGCCATTGGAGTACGAGACCGCACGGGAAAAGAAATAGTAAGCTATATGTTTAAGGATAAGAAAAAGATTGAACTGAAACTTGTACTCGAAAATCCATCAGTAGTAACAATTAACGTCCAGGATATTAATGGCAACGAGTTAAAATCTATTGCATCACAAAAGGAAATGCCTGCTGGTGAATCTTTATTTACAATCGACTGTAATTTTACTATTAATGTTGGCTTTATTTCATTTACAATCGATAACGATTCATTCTATCAGATTGTATCTTTAACAAACTAGTTTTTCTGGGCTGCCGCCCATTACCGCACCAAACATTATAATTACAAAGTTTCGTCTGCTTGCGGGAGAGAACAGCACTCAACAAAAAAACCTCTACGGAAATAATCCATAGAGGTTTTTTATTAACAATTCTGTACGATGTAAATCTGCATTTATTTGGTAGTAAGTACTTCGCCAGCCCCATTACTTAACTGAGCAACATCGGATTTAGTTAATCTGCGTGCGCCAATTAAACGTGCATTATAGTATGAACTTTCTAGCGATGAAATTGTTACACCATAACGTGAACTTGAATGAGCAAACAAATTATTACCCAAATAAATACCTACGTGAGAAACATACGCATGACTCATAGTATGAAAGAAAATCAAATCACCAAACTGTAAATCTGAAACTCTTTCCACTGGCATTCCAACTTGAATTTGCGATTGTGCTGTTCTTGGAAGAACAACATTACCACTTTGTGCAAATACTGCTCTTGTAAAAGCGGAACAATCAATACCACTACGGCTTGTGCCGCCAAAGTGATAACGTGTACCAACCCAATCCATTACAGCATTCATCATTTGTTGCTTAGAAATACCACTCAATAAACTACCCGGTTCCGATTTACCATCTCCCTTATTAGGTGTAGCATCGTTCTCAGGGTCTAAATACGAAAGCCACAACATTTTGAAGCTTTCAATATCAACCTGAACATCATCCTCTTTTTCAAGCTCCGAGAGATTCTCACCCTCTTGCTGAAGTTGTTTTTGGATAATATCCGGTGCAGACTCGATATTTATATTGTCACCATTACCAATTCCTAATCCGGCAAGTTGTTGCAGTTCATTCGTTCCGTCGGTTCTAAGCATTTCTAATGCTTGAACTTTCCCTAACGTTGGCTGACACGCAACATGCGAACGGAAGCGCTTACTTTTCTTTTTACCTCTGATTTTTTTAGAATAAGACGATTTCTTCTTAGCGGCAATCCCCTCTGCCGAAGGCAGAATTACTAAACTTGCCAGAAGAACCAAAAACATTCCGAAAAAGGAAATGTTGTAGATTCTTGATAGCATTACCTATCCTCCTGATTGTAATAATTAAATGCCCTGTTCTTAGTCGCGATGATCTGTATTATAAACCTTGGGTGCAGAAAAGAACTGCAATACATGAATTAACACAGTACATCACGTGTTACCGATATATCACGCCATTGTTCTCCCCCCGGATAAGCAACGCTATGAATACCATAACAACAAGGTGGTTAGTTATGCTAAAATTGGGCAACGGAGTATAATATTGCCCGCATTCAACGGTAGTGCTTGCGAACCCTTTCTAATACTAACCTGTCCGTACCATCGGCATATAAGCCCTCGATAGTGGGTTGTGCAAGACGTTGTATAATATTATAGTAAAGAAAAATCCATGGAGATTCTTCTACTATAATCTGCTCCATATTCCGGTACATTGTGTACCTCTGCGTTGAAGTAAGGAGTGGCGAAAGCGCTGATTCATATAAAGAGTCAAGTTCTTTGCGCGCAATGTGTGTTGTATTTGGACCGTTCGGAGAACGATTTGCGGAAGTGAACAATGCGAGGAAGTTTTCCGGGTCGGGATAATCCCCTACCCAGGAAGTTCGCCACAAATGAAGTTTACCGGAACGTACCATGTCAAGATGCTGAGGAAATTCCACCTGTTTTAATTTCACATGGATTCCTATCTCTTTCCACATTTGCTGAACTGCTTCGCCAACAGATGCGGTGCGCTGGTTATTCCCCATTTGTAACAATAGGATTGGTATATTTTCTCCGTTTGTATATCCTGCCTCGGCAAGAAGCCGACGCGCTTTATCAGGATTGTATGTATATCCCTCTATATCGTTCGAGAAGCCGGGCATACTTGGGGGCAGAACCCCATAATACGCCGGAATCCCCTTTCCGTTTAACACATAACGGATAATTCTCTCACGATCAATCGCGTAATTAAGTGCTTTCCGCAAAGCACGCGATGTTGCCAATGGCGTTGCCCGAGCAGCATCCAGTGTTGTGTCTAACAAGATGCCGTAGTATTCAATAGCATGAGCAGCAGTTTGGTAAAGCCTATACTGCTTAAACTCATCTTTTAATATACCATCGGGCGTTATTACCGCTGACGAAAATGAAGGATCAATCTGACTGACAAAGTCCAAGTTCCCTCGCCGGAACTCAAGGAATTCAATCTTTGTATCTTTTATAAACGTAACAGAAACATTCTCCAAATAAGGCAAGCGTTTTCCTTGCTCATCGAACTTAAAGTATAACGGATTTTTCCGTAATACTAAACTGATATCAGGTTGCCATTCCGAAAATTGAAATGGGCCTGTACCAACGGGATGAAACCCGAAGTTCTCTCCATAAAACCGAACAGCTTCTTTGGGTACTATCCAGCAATATGGCATAGTGAGTAGTGATAAAAATGGTGCAAAAGGTTTCTTTAATGTAAAGATGATTGTTGAATCGTCTCGTACAGAAATTCCTTTGCAACCGATAGACAAGACATGGTTACGAGTGCTGTCGTTTTTTGTCTGTTGATAAAATTCTTCAGCTCCTATTAACCGTTTTCGTAACACCCACAAGCCGGTTGATTTCGTTTTTGCATCTAAGATGCGTTCAAACGAATATCGTACGTCGTGCGCTGTTACGTGGCGTGTTTTCATGGCTCCAAAGCAACTGTCTGTGTGAAAGAACACTGATGCCCGGATATGAAAAGTCCATACTGTACCTGATGTATCTACCGACCACGATGTTGCAAGCGATGGCTGTATGGTTAGGGTACTGTCGTACTCTACAAGTGAATTGTAGATTTGAGTACCTGCCCACGAGGCCGATTGATAACTTGCTATTGCGGGGTCGAGAGACTGGAGTCCGTTTGGTTCGTTATAAAAGAACGTTACATTCGGATTAAATACCGGCTCATGTGTACATGAACCGAAAAAGAAAAGTACTGATATTACCACCGTACAGATTGTCAAAGAACGAATAACAGCTGTGGTTTTGTGTTTAGGTATGTGAGTGTAATCAAAATCTGACACAAATCCCCTCCGTTAAGAGTGCAAAAATGCCAAATTTTTACCGCGTAGCCAAGCACTTTTTGATGTTTAAATGTTCATTTAGTAATAACTTACACAACTTAAACGGTTAAGGATATTTTGCGTAAGTGGTTCTTTCCCGCAATGTTAGGGTGTTATATAGTATGAGGAAGGGTGCGGTTTGGGCGGAAGCCCGGATTACCTTGTTACCGGAACATTACAGTGAATATCTGCTCCGTTTGTTGTTTTAAGCACTACAGGTAGGGAATCGGGTACGCCGGGAATATAGCGGTGTAACACTTTGATGGTATCAACGGCAATGGAATCACTTTCTAACTCGTGTTTGGTAAAAACTACGGTATAACCATTAAATCCGGGTGGAATTACCAGGGTTGGCTTGGTTACTTCGCGGAGTTTATCTGTTACTTTACTATTTTCTTTGGCGTTGGTAGACTCCATTCCAATTCCAATTATTAACCCCAAAGCTCCGGTTATCAGAAATGTTTCCGGCTTGATTGGTAAAATTGGTTCGGATGTAGTATTACCGGCGTCGTCTGTTTTTTCGGTAGTTAACACAAATGGTAATGTTAACCCACCTAAAAAGCCGGCAGCTATTGCACTCCCCGATTGATTTGGAACCTTATACTTTGTTTGTTCTATGGGAATATAACGAGGAATACTATCGGAGTAAAAACAAACAGGAAACGTTGACGTATTTGTAAAACTGAACAGATAGGGGTACATATTCTGCATACAAAACTCTGAGCCAAATACAGCTCTGGTTTCGGAATCCGGTAAATACCAACAGGCAATGTAAATACTATCCTGAAGAATCGACACTTCCGATTTATCCGCTTCTTCTACATTTAGTGTAGATAATGAGAATGAATTTGTTTGTGGTGCAATACAACCGGAACACATGCTAATAACGCAAATAGCAAGGATGTGTAAATGATGTTTCATAACAACTATAGTACTGTGGCAAGTTTAACTATAGTGACAATGGTAAAGAAGTATTGTTTCAGGGTAATGCACTTATAGGCAACAAGCCATTTTTAATAACGTACGATGTAATAGCAGCGTTATCTTCAAAACCCGTTTTTTCTAAAATACGTGTTCGGTAGGTGCTAACAGTTTTAATGCTGAGCTTCAACTCTTCACCAATCTGCGTTAAAGTTTTACCGGTTGCAATCATACGCATTACTTCAAACTCTCTATCGGATAGTGAGTGATGTACCTGCTGTGTACCTGTTGAAACAGCATCCACCAGTTTATCGGCAACCGACGGACTTAAGTATTTACCGCCCTCAAGAATCTTTTGCACGGCATCTACTAATTCATCGGTGGCAGAGGTTTTCATAAGGTACCCATTTGCACCGGCTTTCAACACACGCATTGCATACTGGTCTTCGGAATACGCACTTAACATTAACACAGGCAAGTCGGGTTTAATATCACGAACCTCTTTTAATGTATCAAGTCCATCTAACCCGGGCATAGATATATCCAGAATAAGAATATCTATCTCGTTATTCTTAACATAGTCAATGGCCTGAAAACCATCTTCAACTTCGTCCACATGAATATCAAGATTACACACCAGAAACAACTTCAGTCCCTCGCGCATAATTGGGTGGTCGTCGGCTATTAACGCTCTAATCATACCGGTATCCTTACCAAATAATCCTAAACTGCCATCAATCAAACAGATGGCTACTGTGCAAAACTACGGAAAATGTGCAACCAAATTGAATTCAAGTACGAGTTTGTTGGTTCCCCTCACAGTACATCACACCGAATAGCGCGCAAACCCGGTGCGAACAAACCCTCTACTTCGGAATTTATTGATACATACAAACGTGGCATAATACTTGCCAAAATCAGGTTGTTCTTTATAATGGATGTACATCAGGATGAATTCAAACGGAAGGAACCGCATGAATAAGCCGCAATTACGTAATACAGCCAAGCGTTTTTTACGCAAGGTTGGGTATGATGTAAACAAATACGTGGCAGGAGACTACTCTCAACGTCCTGCTGCAAACAAGTTTCAATTACTAAAGTACTACAACATTGATGTAGTGTTTGATGTTGGCGCAAATACCGGACGCTACGGAACAGAACTCCGGCATGCGGGATATACAGGACGTATCATTTCATTCGAGCCCCTATCATCCTCTTACAAACAACTACGCACGGTTTCAGCAAACGATGAGTTATGGGAAACTACCCAATCGGCACTTGGTGATGTTGATGGCGCGGCGGAAATTAATATCTCGTCTAACCCACAATTCAGCTCAATACTAAAAGTAATGCCGGAAGCAAGTCAAACAGTATCACAACCAACGTATGTAGGAAAAGAGGAAGTTGTAATAAGCCGATTAGATACAATCCTTGATGCATTTATTGATGAAGAAGAAAAGTTGTTTCTCAAGATTGATGCACCCGGATTTGTAAAACAGATTTTAGATGGAGCAGTAGGTGTTATACATAAAATTGCAGGTATTCAGGTTAAAACATCGCTTGTTACTATGTATGAGGGCGAATACTTAATCAACGATATGATTTCGTACGTAAAGGATTTAGGATTCAACCTAACATCAATCGAACCGGGTTTCAGTAACCTGGAAACAGGACAATTACTACAAGCAGACTTACTTTTTTTCAGACAATAACGTTGCTTTACTATGTGTGGGATAGCCGGTACATTTCATTACAATAATAACGCTGAAGTGAATTTTGATACACTTCATGCAATGACATCCACTTTACATCATCGTGGGCCGGATGATAGCGGATACTACATGAATCCCACCCATTCTGTTGGTTTAGGGCACCGTAGGTTAAGTATCATTGATGTTAGTAGTGCAGGTAAGCAACCCATTAGTAACGAAGATGGAACTCTACATATAGTTTTTAATGGAGAAATCTACAACTATAAAGAACTCCGCGAATGGCTTATAAGTGCCGGACACAAATTTAAAACCAAAACAGATACAGAAGTTATACTCCATTTGTTTGAAGAAGAAGGAACAAGAGCATTTGAACATCTAAACGGAATATTTGCAGTTGCCATATTCAATGAGAAAACTAATCAGCTAACATTAGCCAGAGATAAATTTGGTGTTAAGCCGTTGTATTACTCAGATACAGCTGGTTCTTTGATGTTTGGTTCGGAGATTAAGGCAATCTTGGCCAACAACACATACAAAAAATCACTTGACTACAATTCACTTGGAACATTTTTAACGTTTAGGTTTAACCCATCGCCACAAACACTATTCACTAATATCAAAAAACTACCTCCGGGTTCAGTTTTAATTGTTAATCAAAATTCAAAGACAAGGGTACAATCATACATTCGTAACAGGCCTTCAACGTTTTCCAACATTTCCGAGCAAGATGCATCATACGAATACAAGCAGTTACTCCGCAAAGCGATAGAACGCCAAATGATGAGCGATGTTCCTGTGGGTTTACTGTTGAGTGGCGGTATTGACTCAGCAATGATTGGTAAAATAATGGTGGAACACACCGATTCTCCGGTGTCATCGTACACCATAGGTTTTGAAGGCAGTGGCGACTTTAATGAATTGGAGGATGCACGTAGAACTTCCCAGATAATTGGTACGAATCACCACGATATGGTAATTGGGAAGCAAGATTACATGGATGTATTTGCACGCTCATTTTACTACACGGAAGAACCCATTGCTATGACGACTATTCCGGCAATGTACTTAGTTTCACAGCGGGCGGCACAGGATGTAAAAGTAGTTCTTGCAGGGCAAGGTGCAGATGAGCCTTTAGCCGGCTATCCACGGTATATAGGGGAAAAGCTATTCTCCGATTACGCATGGTTATTACAAATGATACCACTATCATTACTTTGCAAAATCCTGCCAAGGAATGAACAGTTAAAACGTGCGTTGTTTGCCAAACAGTTTGTAAATGAACAAGAACGATTCTTAGGCATCCACACTATTTTCTCTCCGGATATGAAGGAGAAGTTACTTCATCCGGAAGTTCAGATTGAAATATTGGATAATGATAAACAGTTTATTGAAACAATCTACGAGAACTCAAAAGAGCTATCAGATTCTTTATCTCGTTTGCTCTATATAGATGCACGTTTCAACTTGCCGGATAACTTGCTGTTGTTTAACGATAAAATGAGTATGGCTAACTCAATAGAGATGCGTGTACCATTTTTAGATATTGAACTCATGTCATTCCTCGAGTCGCTTCCCTCTTCTCTTAAGCTAAAAAGAACAACTGGTAAATACATTCACAAAAAGGCATGCGAAGATTTATTGCCACACGAAATTATTAACCGTAAGAAACGTGGTTTTGCAACACCTATGGATGAATGGTTGCAAGGTGATTTTGCAAACACTATTTCCAGATTGTTTAACGAACCCAACTCTGCCGCAAGAAAATACTTTAATGTGAATTATATTAATCAAATGGTTCTCCTCCATCAAACTAAACGAGAGAACTACCAACGCCATCTGTTTGCTTTACTTAGCTTTGAATTATGGCATCGAAACTTCTTTGATGCGGTTCAACAACCTGAGTACATAAACTCCGAAGCATTGTTTGCGTAATACAATTCCTAACAAAGGGTCGGACCCGACCGGGTTGCGGCGTTGAAGGATATTGTATTGCGTGACTGAACCATATTTTCTTCTTCAGTTAAACCTTTTCATTCGTGATGGTATCATAGGCACCAAAGCGTTGAATGAATAACATGTAACCAAATTGTACAAGTTTTATAATTATTCATTCAATACTTTTGAAAAGAATTTTTTCACAAACTTTTTGGAGACGCTATGCGTTCAATGTTTGCAATAATTGCAGCCGTTGCTGTAATGTCGGTTGCCGGTTTTGCCGGAGATGGTAACAAAGAAGCTGCTAAGCAAGCAGTTAAAGATGCTAAAGTTGCTGTTGGTGCAGCAAAAGAAGCTAAACAAGATGCTAAAGCTAAAGTAACAGAAGCTAAAGCGGCTGTTAAAGATGCTAAAGCTTCCGGTGATGCAACTGCAAAAGAAACAGCTAAAGCAGCTGTTAAAGATGCCAAAGCAGCAGTTAAAGATGCTAAAGAAGCTAAACAAGATGCAAAAGCAAAAGTAAAAGAAGCTAAAGAAGCAGTTAAAGAAGCAAGAAAAAAATAAATAAGAATTCAAAGTTCTTTTGCTTCCTATAGATAAAAAGCGTCCGCCCAACAAGCGGACGCTTTGTATTTTTGGGGATACTTGAACTTTAACTTTATGCTTAAACCTGTAGTTGCTGTTTTCCAAAAAGATATTCGCAGTGAGTTGCGAACGCGGTATTCTATATCTGCCGTGTTATTGTTTGTAGTTACGTCTATTGTTATTCTACTATTTGCAACCTCAGGCGAAAAACTCACCACCGAAACATTAGCAGGCATACTTTGGGTTGTAATGTTTTTTAGCAGCATGACCGGATTAGCAAAAGGATTTGTTAGCGAAGAAGAACGCGGCACATCACTCTTGTTACAATTAACAAGCTCACCTACATCGGTATATTTCGGGAAGTTTATTTTTAACACAATACTATCGTTGGGGCTTAATGCGCTAACCGTTCTATTATTTTTTATATTCTTCGATACATTTGCCGTTAAAAACCCACTCGGATTTATTACAACAATGTTCTTTGGAAGTATTGGTATAGCTTCGTCGTCTACTATTATCTCGGCTATCATTGCAAAAGCAAATACCAAAGGCGCATTGTTTCCTGTTCTCTCCCTTCCGATGTTGTTACCGCTTGTGTTTGTTGGCGTAGAAGCGCTAAGCATGAGTATGAACGGCACTCCATTTATGTATATGCAAAGCGATATATTAATTATTATTTCGTACAGTGTTATAGTAACGGTTCTCTCGTGGTGGTTGTTCGATTTTGTTTGGAAAGAATAACAACCATACACAACTGCGCGACGCTGAAGATTGTTTCCTGACCGGGTTGCGGCGCAGAAGAGTTGCTACGGCATGTGAGGGATTCAATAATATTTTGCTAACGCAAACTGCTCCGGGCGTAGTAGCAACAAACTCCCTTTTCATGCAGGAAAGAACGGCAATTTTCAAAAATCATTTATCGTGAAATATGGCTCTTGAACGGAAAATATCACTGCCACAGGCAACTGCGCTTAACATGATTGATATGGTTGGCATAGGACCTTTTATTGTTATGAGTTCGGTAATTGTTTCTATGGGCGGCCCGCAGTGTATACTTGCATGGGCAGCAGGCGCATTGCTTGCCTTTACCGATGCTTTTGTGTGGAGTGAACTTGGCGCGGCCATGCCCGAGGCAGGCGGCAGTTATGCATTCCTACGCGAAACATACGGCAGAGAGAAATGGGGAAAGCTGATGTCGTTTTTGTTTATCTGGCAAACGATTTTTCAAGCATCGTTTGTAGTTGCTTCGGGTGCTATCGGGTTTTCTAAGAACTTCGAATATCTGTATCACTTTGATGCCCTTTGGCAAAAGAAACTTGTAGCGGGCGGCATTGTGTTACTTGTTGTACTGGCATTATACCGAAAGATTGAAACGCTTGGAAAGTTATCGGTTGCAATGTGGGTAGTTGTAATTGGTACAATGGGATGGATAATAATAACCGGTGCTACACATTTTAATAGCAGTTTAGCTTTTACCTACCCAACAAATGCGTTTACCATTGATTGGAATTGGTTTAAGGGTTTGGGCGATTCGATGCAATACACCGTCTATGCGTTTTTAGGATACTACAACGTTTGCCATTTAGGAAGCGAAATTCAAAATCCGCAAAAGAATATTCCTCGAAGCATGTTTATTTCGGTTGCGTTGATAACAGTTTTGTACTGTGCAATGCAACTAAGCGTTTTAGGAATTATCCCTTGGCAAGAAACACAAAAAGACCAATTCATCTTTAGCATTTTAATGGAACGTGTGTACGGACATACTGCTGCCGTTGTTGTTACCGTACTAATTCTGTTTATTGCTTTTACGTCATTGTTTGCTGTAGTACTTGGTTACTCACGCATTCCGTATGCTGCAGCGTTAGATGGCAATTTCTTTAAGGTGTTTGCTAAAGAACATCCCGAGAAAAAATTTCCTCATATCTCGTTACTAGTTTTTGGCGGACTCTCGGTAGTGTTATCGGTAGTGTTTAACGATTTAAAACCGGTGGTTGCAATCATTCTAACTATGCGTATCATTGTACAGTTTATTGGTCAGAGCATAGGTTTAATCCTTTACCGAAAGCGTGTTGGTGCTAAGAATATGCCGTACAAAATGTGGTTGTATCCGTTACCTATCATAATTGCTGTAGGTGTTTGGTTTTGGTTGTTTACAACCCGTAGTTACGAAGCACAGGCATTTGGCGCAGGTATGATTTTACTTGGATTATGTGTATATTTTTTCCGTTCAACAATCAATTCTAAAACAATATCAGAATAACAACAATGCAGGTTATCAAATTTGGTGGTTCAATTTTAACAGAGCAGCAAGACTTTGCAGCATTACTTTCTATTGTACAACAACAACTCGAACCAACATTAGTGGTTGTGTCGGCATTATCGCATACAACCCGTTTGTTAGAAAAAGCTATGCACTTAGCTCTTAACAACAACGAAGAAGGAGCAACAGACGTAATCAAAACAATGTTGCAAGAACACAGAACTATTGCTTCTACTATTATCAATAAACAGGAAACAATCCAAAACATTGATACCTTATTGAGCCAAGTTGAAACGGATGTACAAAAGTACCTACGTGGTATCTCAATTACCGGCGAGCTAACACCACGTACCCGCGATATTATTTTAAGTTACGGAGAGTACATCGCTCTTCACATTATTACACAATATGTAACCGAACATGGTATACAGGCAGGATGCGTAGAGTCTAACCAATATTTAATAACAAATTCCACACACGGACATGCCACACCGTTGCGAGATAAAACAATTCCACGGGTTGAACGAATATTACGTCCGGCATTTGAACAAACTCCTATTATTCTAACACAAGGATTTGTTGCCCGAAGTGAGGACGGCTTGGTTACAACAATGGGTAAAGAAAGCTCCAACTTAACAGCCACCTTACTTGCCGAGCTACTACAGGCGAAACAAGTTACCATCTACACTAATGTTGAAGGTATTCGTAGTGCCGACCCACAACTACAATCAACAACAAAGGCAGTTCCTTCGCTTACCTATTCCCTTGCATACAAAGCTGCTGTAAATGGCGTAAAACTCTTATACCCAACTATGATAGAACCACTGCGCCGTTCAGGGATTCCTATGGTTATCAAATCATTACACAACCCCAACGGGAATAGTACAACAATTAGTAAGCGCTCTGCTTCCGAGCCAATACCAATTATTACTGTAGTTGACGATGTAAGTGTGTTACGCTTATCTTTCCAAACAGCGGAAGCGCGAGCTCAGGCACCGGAAATTATTTCTACTATTTTCCCTGATACAACTCAAATCATTACTACAACAGAATATCCCGATGCCCTAACTGTTGTAGCATACGAAACCGGAATTTCTCATATCTCATCTGTCATTCCCGATGAATGCACTGCATTTACACTACGTGGTTACTCGCTGATACGATTGTTTAATTCATCAATGCCATCAATCAAACATCTCAACAACGAACTTGTACATCTTATACAATCAACCGAGAGTATTATTGTGGATGCCGGATACAACGAAGGTACATTTAGTATTATCACACCTAATAATCAGGTGCAAAATGTCGTGACAGCATTACATGATAATATATAGTGCGTTATATGCTATCGCAGGACGGCACCATACACTCACACATACACAATCTCTACTTGCCGGAGAGAACCTTGTTCAATTTACCAGTGTATCACGATAGTTAGTTATTTATTACGAACGAAACTCTCCCGCACGACACTTGACCTTTTGAAGCTTAGGTTTGGAGCGGTTTGCGTTAGCATAAAATAAATGGTGTCCTGAATAATCAGAACACCATTTATTTTTCGGCTGCAGAAAAGATTATCCGCGTGGACCTTTTCCAGCACAAGGATCTTTACCTGCTAACCATGCGTCCCATAATGCTTTTTGAGCGTCGGTCAATAAGTTATAGATACCATCATACAACAATTTTTGATTTGCTTTTAATTGTTCTTGCAGTCTTAATGTAGCATCTTTTTTAGCTTGAGCTGTGGCTTGTAAAGCTGCTTTTAAGTCAGCTTGAGCAGCAGCTAATTGGTCGCGTAAAGCTTGTGTTTCAGCGTTGAATTTATCGCGTAAGTCTTTTAACTGTGCATTGATTTCATCACGAGTAGCACCACTTGCTTTAGCATTTTTGATAATATCTTGAGCTTGTGTGCGATAGTTCTTTGAGATTTCAGCTAATTGTTTGCGAACATCTGCTGTAGCTGCTTTGTAAGCATCCATTGCTGCCTTATCTTGTGCACGTAAAGGCTCCATTGCTAATTTAAATGCTTCGTTAGCTGCTTTGTTAGCTTGATTATATTGCTCCATCAAAGCACGAATTGCTTGCATTTGGTTTGAATCTAAACCAAGACATGGAATAGGAAGCATACGAAATCTGCCACTGTTTCCTGGACCACCTTTAACTGTTGTATCGCGTCCGCCACCTTTTACGGTTGTATCCCTGCCACCATCGCCAGAACTTCCTTTACCCGGATCGCCTGTTGCTCCACCCATTTCATCGGTAATAGCAAAATCACTGAGTGTTACATCGTAATTTGTAAATTCTGTATTGGTTGTTGTTTGAACCATTCCAACACTCTCGCCGGTTGAAACCGGACTTTCGCTCATACTACAGCTGTTTAGAAACATTCCGAATCCCACGATTGCGGCTGCCATCACACCAGCTGTAAGTTTTGCAATACTTTTCATAATAACTCCTGTTTGAGTAAATGAATAAATTATTCCTGACATCTTGTTCTAAGTTTGGGTACTGACTTTATTATTTCAGTACAAGTTTAATGTAGGGCAACATCTATTGGTACTTTACAATAACCGCCTTAATTTTATTCGGTTACAAAGATAAGGCTTTCAAAAGTAAAGAACCGTTTTTTCAAGATTTCAACCGCTTTCAAAGGTAATGTATTTGCAGAGTTACCTTTTGTTACAGCACTTTTTAAAGTTTTTTAAAAATTATTCTAAAAACCTTAAAAAACCATTTATATTGCTAATAATCAGCATAAAGAAACTCTCACCAACTCCAAGTATCGGAGGATTTTATGAAAATTGCAGACCAATTCTCGAATTCCATAAAGGCATCGAATCCATACGAGCGCCCTGCATTTACCATTGGGATAGAAGAAGAATATATGGTTTTAGACCCACAAACCTTTGATTTACGCTCTCATATCAATTTAGAGCTACTAAGCAAAGGAAGAATGATTCTTCATGAACATGTTAAGCCCGAAATGCACGGCTCGATGCTAGAAATTGGAACTGGCGTTTGCCGTAACGTAAAAGAAGCACATTTCGAGGTAACTAAAATCCGTTCCATTGTTGCACATCTTGCTAAACAAAATGGTTTACTAATTGGTGCGGCATCAACACACCCGTTTGCCAAATGGCAAGACCAAGAAATTCATCCCGATGAACATTATCAAAATGTTGTGCGTGATATGCAAATGCTTGCACGCTCGTTGTTGATTTTTGGAATGCACATTCATATTGGTATCGAAAACCGCGAAACACAAATTCAAATCATGAATGTTATTCGCTACTTCTTACCACATATTCTTGCAATAAGTACAAACTCACCGTTTTGGATGGGAATGGACACCGGGTTAAAATCATATCGCTCTAAGATATTCGAACGATTCCCTCGTACTAACCTGCCCGATTACTTTGCAAGCTGGGGCGAATACGAAAGCTATGTGGATTTACTCATCCGTACAGGTTGTATAGATAACCCAAAAAAAATATGGTGGGATATTCGTCCGCATCCAAAATTCCCAACACTCGAAATCCGCATTTGCGATTTACCAATGCGTGTGGATGAAACCATAGCAATTGTTGCATTGTGCCAGGCACTTGCAGTAAAACTGTTCTCACTCTACGAGAAAAATCTTACGTTCCGCACATATCCACGCATGTTGCTTATGGAGAACAAATGGCGTGCTGTTCGGTACGGACTTGAAGGAAAACTTATTGACTTCGGACGCCAACAAGAATACCCCGCAAAAGATTTAGTGCGCGAGCTTTTAGAGTTTGTTGATGATGTAGTTGATGACCTCGGCTCACGCCGCTATATAGAATACATCTATCAAATACTCGAAATGGGTAGTGGTGCAGATAGACAACTCCGTGTGTTTAAAGAAACCGGAAGTATCGAGCGTGTTGTTGAATACATCAATCAGGAAAGTATGACGGGACTCATCACCGACGTCTCTCCTTATCTTGCAACAACATTCCGCGAGCCAAGCGCCGATGCAATCCAAGAGAAAATGTCATCACTAACACCGCCAAACGATATCATATAACATTTGGGTTACCCGCCACTGCCGAAGCAACCCAACCTGCGCCGGCACACAGGCGGGAACGTACCACAACTATCGCATTTGTACTTTGAACCTTTGTTCATCATGCGCCGCACAACCTGTGGCTCGCACCGGGTTTGCGCGCTGGCGGCTCGCTTCGGCAACAGAGAGAAATCATAACATAAAAAAAAGGCAGTCCGTGTAAAAACGAACTGCCTTTATTGTTTACAATAGTAACTAATTAAGCGCGCATTGCATTCTTAACGTTGTCGGCTACGGCATCTGCAAACTGTTTGAAGTTGTCTTCAAAAAGTTGAACAAGATGGTTTGCTTTTTCATCGTATGCGGCTTTATCTGCCCATGTGTTTTTCGGATTCAATATCTCCGCAGGAACACCCTCACACGCAACGGGGATGCTTAGGTTAAAGAATTCATCTTTAACAAATTCTACATTGTGTAACGCGCCGGTTAAAGCAGCGCGTAATAATGCACGAGTGTAAGCAATTTTCATACGGCTTCCAACGCCATACGCACCGCCGCTCCAGCCCGTGTTTACAAGCCATACGTGTGCGCCATGCTCGTTGATTTTATCGCGTAATAAGTTTGCATATACCGATGGATGATGTACCATAAACGGTGCACCAAAACATGTACTGAATGTTGCGCTTGGCTCCTTAACACCAGCTTCCGTTCCGGCAACTTTTGCAGTGTATCCGGAAAGGAAGTGGAACATTGCTTGTTCGGGTGTGAGTTTTGCAATAGGAGGCATTACACCAAAGGCATCGCATGTTAAGAAGATAACATTCTTGGGATGACCGCCTTTGTTATCGGGAACGATGTTTGGTATTACATCACGTGAATACGATGCACGTGTGTTCTCGGTGTACTTTTGGCTGTTAAGGTCAATTACACGTGATGTTTCATCGTAATCAACATTCTCTAAAACTGTTCCAAATGTACGTGTAGTAGCATAAATAATTGGTTCAGCTTCTTGGCTTAGATTAATAACTTTAGCATAACAGCCACCTTCAAAATTAAAGGTACCGTCGTTGCTCCAGCCGTGTTCATCATCACCAATCAAAGCACGTTCAGGGTCGGTTGAAAGTGTTGTTTTACCTGTGCCCGATAACCCAAAGAACAACGCTGTATCGCCATCTTTACCAATATTTGCCGAACAGTGCATTGGCATTACTTTTTGTAATGGCAACATGTAGTTCAACACGGTAAAGATAGATTTCTTCATTTCGCCGGCGTAGTGTGTACCGCCAATAAGAACTAACTTTTGGTCGAAACTAAGGATGATAAATTTGTTGGAGTTAGTTCCATCAATTGCGGGGTCGGCATTAAAGTTTGGAGCATGGATAATAGTAAAGCCCGGAGCAAAGTTTGCAAGTTCTTCTGCTGTTGCACCAATAAACATATTTTTTACAAACATGTTGTGCCATGCGTGCTCATTAACAATACGAACAGGTAATTTGTAGTTTGCATCTGCACCCGCCATACAATCCAACACATACACGTCGCGACCTTGCATGTATGCAAGAACACGGTTTTTAAGTGCATTGAATTTTTCGGTGGTAAATGGCTTGTTAACTTTACCCCACCAAACATTTCCTTTGCTGCTGTCTTCTTCAACTACAAACTTATCGTTCGCGCTTCGGCCTGTGTTAGGCGCGGTGTTACATAACAACGCCCCATGTTCTGAAATTTCTGCTTCGCCCATAATCACTGCATGTTCATAGAGTTCGGCTGTGGTGAGATTGTAAAAAATATCGCCTAAACCGGTAATCCCCTGCCCTTGCAACGATGAGCGAATTCCATCAAGTGAATTCATAATGGTACCAAATATGTATGAAACAATTGTGAGAGAGCTTATTACGGACACAAATATCGTGTTTTTTCCCCTACTATTATCCGCCTAATTTTCAAATGATTTTTTCGTAACAATAAATTTAGCGAACTGTTATGCTATCGCCAGCCGCACCACGCAGTAAACCTTCTAAAATCCTTGGTTTTGCGGGAGAGATCCTTCTGCAAAACAAGGCGTTTTTCGTGATGGAACAATACTTAGTAACCATATGAATTTACGCAGGCTATCAAAGATGTAGGGCTATTACTTAGTACAAGGTACTTTCCGGCTTTGTGTGGCTATGTTGTGTAGCAAGGCATTGTGCCGTCCGGCGATAGCAACAGAATTACATACAATTAAAATGAAGAAATGTTTTTCACGTTTTAGCCACGCACGTTGAATTGTCTTGGTAAATTGCAGTATGAATCCCGAACAAAGTAATAGCACCGTTTCCAGAAAGCAGCAGCATGTTGAATTATGCTTGGAGCGCGATGTAACGTTCCGCACTAAAACTGCCGGGTTTGAGAACTTTGATTTTGCGTATAACGCATTGCCCGAAATGAATTTGGAAGATGCTAATGCCTCTACAATGTTTCTTGGCAAACATCTTCGCATACCGCTAATGGTTTCCTCTATGACGGGCGGTTACCCCGATGCCGAGCGAATTAATGCGCAACTTGCCGAGCTTTGCCAAACATACCGCCTTGCTATGGGAGTTGGCTCGATGCGGCAAGCATTAGAAAGCACTACGCACCATTCTACTTTTTCTGTTACCCGAACTTACGCGCCGGATATTCCAATTTGTGCCAACATTGGCGCAGCAGAAATTGCTGTCATGAACGATTACAAACAACTATACACACTCATTGATTTGATTCGTGCCGATGCGTTGATAATCCACCTAAACCCGTTGCAAGAGTTACTACAACCGGAAGGTACACCAAAGTATCGTGGCGTTTTACAAGGTATAGAGCGAACTGTTAAAGAACTGGATATTCCTGTAATTGTAAAAGAAGTTGGCGCGGGCATCTCTGCGTCGGTTGCACAGCGTTTACTTGATGTTGGAGTTAGAATAATTGATGTAGCAGGAGCTGGTGGCACAAGCTGGGCAGGTGTAGAAATATTACGCAATACTAAACGCGAAGCGTTTGCAGAGTTTTGGGATATTGGAATCCCAACTGCCCAATGTTTATTACAAGTTAGAGAGCTAAAGAAAAAAACACCTTTTACACTTATTGCCTCGGGCGGGATTACCAATGGTGTTGAAATGGCAAAAGCTCTTGGCTTAGGTGCTGACTTGTGCGGCATTGCACGCCCTTTATTACAAGTGCTTCTGAACGAAGGACAACATGCCGCAGAAAAAAAGATTCTGGATTGGGAACTTCAATTACGGTCGGTGATGTTTGTTACAGGAGTTCCAACTATACAAGAATTACATGTTGCTCTTACTCCTGCAAACACTGCAAAAAATAAAACCACAACAACGGACATCTATGGCGTTTACTAAATATGTTGAGTTAATTGAATCGTATCTGCAATACTCTTTGCAACATACCAATATGCCTGTATCGCTTATTGAACCGTTTACGTATATAATGGCGCCGGGCGGGAAACGGATTAGACCTGTATTGTGTTTGTTGGCAGCAGAAGCAGTTGGCGGTAAACCGGAACAAGCCGTAACTGCCGGTGCCGCTGTTGAGATTCTCCATAACTTTACATTAGTACACGATGATATTATGGACCGCTCGCCAATACGGCGCGGCAATCCTACTGTCCACACAAAATGGGATGACTCTACAGCTATACTAACCGGCGATGTAATGATGGCATTTGCATACCGGATGTTGATTTCATCTATACCAGCTCAGCATTTACACTCTGTATTACAATCATTTACAAAGGGCTTTGTTGAAGTTTGCGAAGGACAAGCATTAGATATTGAATTCCATAAACGCGACACAGTATCGGTTGCGGAATATTTAGAAATGATTGAAAAGAAAACAGCACGTTTACTTGAGTTGAGCGTTGTAATTGGAGCAACACTTGGTGGTGGTACCGATGCACACATAGAATTACTCCGTGCGTTTGCGCTAAACATTGGCATTGCATTCCAGATACAAGATGATGTATTGGATTTAACAGCAAACACACATGAATTGGGCAAAACAATTGGACAAGATATTGTAGAAGGTAAAAAGACAATTCTAATCATCCGTGCAACTGAACGTGCTACCAAACCCGAGCATAAAGAACTGTTACAACAATTTTGGCAGAACAATGGTTTGCCCGTGGATAAAGTACCAACAGTACGTACAATGATGGAAGAGCTTGGCGTATTAACAGAAGCACGAGCAATGGCGCAACACTACTTTACTAATGCCGCACAGGATATTCAGCAACTACCGCCATCTAATGCACGCGACTTATTGTTTCAAGTAATCGAGATGTTGAATGTAAGGAAGAAGTAGCTTCTCTCCCGCAGCTGTACGGTGTGTAGATGTGTGTGGCTTGGTGCGGTCAGGCGATAGCAAATAAAAAAGCGATACCGAGAAATTCAGTATCGCTTAATTTTTAAAGTAAGAGTTGTTGGTTGTGTTACTATTGCACTAATGTTTTACCAAATGCAACCCAACCTTCTAATCCTTTTTTAAGATACCACACCCACTCAAATTTGTTTGCTACCATAATTCCACAAGCAGTCATGGAACGTTTGCCATCTTTACAAACAATAACAATGTTCCGTTCCTTTTCTTTGCGTAATGATTGAACTCGTTTCTCGAATTCATCGAACGGAATATTAATTGCGCCTTCCATATGACCTTTTGCAAAATCTTCCGGCGGATTAACATCAATTATCAGTAATTCTTTACCACCTTTGTAATGTTCGATTACTTGTTGCATTTCCAGAGGTGTAAAAGAATTTACTTTAATGGTATCCAACTTGGAATTTGGGCGAACACGCATTAAATCCGTTGTTGGTTGTTGCGCGGCTTCTGTTGCGGGTGCAGGTGTTACTTTATTTTTCTTACCTTGCCCGGCAAACGAAACAACAATGCTACCTATGCAAAACAAAAAGAGTGTGGTGAATCTCATAAACTACAATCCTTACAATTATTTTTTGTCTGTTGCAGGTGCACCTTTTTTAACACCAAGCAACTCTACTTCGAATACTAATGTTGATGCCGGAGGAATACCTTGGCGCCCTTGCTCGCCATAGGCTAAGTTGTATGGAATGTAGAGTTCGTATTTGGAACCAACATTCATTAAGCCAACTCCTTCGGTCCAACCTTTAATAACACGGTTTAACGGGAACTCAATTGGCTCGCCACGGTCTATTGATGAATCGAATACTTTACCATCAATAAATGTTCCTTTGTAATGAACTTTCACGGTATCGGTTGAGCTTGGTTTTTCGCCATCGCCTTGTTTAACAACTTTATATTGTAATCCGCTTGGGGTGGTAACTACACCGGGTTTCTTAGCATTTTCGGCTAAAAATTTTGCACCTGTGTTTTTGTTCGAGGCACCCATTTCAGCCATTTCTTTTTCTTGTTCAGCTTGTTTTTGTTGTTGATATCTTCCAAAGATGCCGCGCATTTGTTCTTCGGTCATTTGTAGTTTATTTGCAAAGCCATCGTTAATTGCCTGAATAATAAGCTGCGGATTAACTTCCAGACCTTCTTGTTTAATAGTACCAATTAGGTTCATACCAAGTAGGTAACTCATACTGTCGGCAAATGTTTTCATCTGTACTGTTGCCGCTGGAGCCGGTGTTGCAGCCGGAGCCGGTTTCTTATCCTTTTTGGCGGGTTTAGAAGCTTGCGCAAATCCAACTGCGCTACATACTAACAGTGCAAAACAAAGTACTGATAGTTTTTTCATGATTTTCCTATAATATTATTAAATATAACCTGCAAAGATAGTGTTTGCGCGGGTCATAGACACGCCTAAAAGCAATTGGTAAACAACAAAAAAGTGTTAAGAAAAATATAATAGTTATAGGTTTTCTGCGCTTCCGCGCCAACGGCACCTAACCTCAACAATACTAACACCTTGTTTTGCCGGAAAGAGCCGTACTTTTAATCATGTTGCCCTATCACGATTTCTGCTGTTTTACTTTGCAGGTTGAAACACCAAACAGCACATACAATGGGCAAAACCCAGTAATACCGGAAAATAAAAATCCAATAGATAACGCTCCTAACACAAGCGCCGTTACACCTTGAATTATATCCAAGTACCATAGCACTCCAACAAGAACTACCAATACAAAACGAATGCTTCTATCAATCATTCCCATGTTTTTTATCATAGCATACGCTCCTTTACATACAATAATAGAACTACATCAATATTGTTTCACCAATAACCGGTAGGCGTAGTGTTTTTCCTTTATGTTCAAACGCACTTGTAGCTTGTGCGTGGTCAATCACTATATACCCAAATGTATCAAAGTGAACACCAATAATATTGTTACAGTTTACAAAGTCGCTAGCAATTAAAGCATCTTCATACCCCATAGTAAAGTTATCGCCAACCGGCATTATAGCACAATCAATCTTGTGATGTTCGCCAATCAGCTTCATATCTAATGTTAGTGCGGTATCACCACTGTAATAAAAACTTCCATCTTTGGTTTCAATGATAAATCCCATTGGGTTGCCACCGTAAGTGCCATCCGGCAAACCGCTGGAGTGTTGTGCAACCGTGCATTTAATACTTCCCCATTCTTGTTGCCACCTGCCTCCGGTATTCATGGGACGCATATTTGTTAAACCTTGTTTTGTTAACCACTCATACACTTCCCACGAGCATACAACACAAGCTCCCGTATGCAGTGCCAATTGAACTGCGTCTGCAATGTGGTCTGCATGACCATGAGAAATCAAAATGTAGTCTGCTTGGATATCATTAATGTTGATATTTTTAGCTAATTCGTTTGGGGTAATAAAAGGATCGAACAACAGTTTTTTTTCAGCTACTTCCACGCTAAAACATGCGTGACCATAAAATGTAAAATTCATAACAAGTTAAGATAGTTGTAAATACTATAAAGCAAAATTACAGCATTTTGAGTGCTGCCATAATAATAAAAATGGAAAGAGGAGGAGTCTGATAATTGGAAGTAACAATTATTCCCATGTAAGAATTTTTTGAGCAGATTTTGCTGATTTCTTAAAGGCGGATGATGGCGATAACGTTATTGCTTGCTTATTGGCATGTAAGTTTATAGAAAACTTACAATCATCGTTAGCAAAACATTCAAGCATGTTTTTAAATTCGGTAGGTGTTATAGAACTTGTATACCTTGTAAACTCTTCTTCTCTAAACAATTGTTTTACTTCTGTAGTAGTAATGGTATCTTTTGAACTATTGATAATAAAAACTAAACTTGAGACTGTATTCGTATTGATTTCTGATGATTCAACAGTAAAGTTACATAGTACATTTTTATTAGGAGTTGTATTGTGAGTAAAGTCGATAATTACATCAACATCTTTACCGGTCAGTTGAGTTGGACGTACAAAGTATAAAGTTCGCCCCTCCGTCATTAGAAATGACTCAACCGGCTTCCCAGACGAGCATCCTATTAGTAATGTAAGTAACATCACTGTATAAGTATGGATTAATTTCATTTACTTTTCTAATCTGGACTGCAAAAATTCGCTACTATCAAAAACACTTTTAGCTAATGCAGAATCTTTAGTTATTAATGAGAAAACTTCATTCATTCCTGGAACTTTTGAACTTTTCCAATATTGTGTCACATAGATATCATTAACCCTCATCAGCAGCGATGTTGCTGATGTATTAGCAATAGTAGCTTGATGTTTACTAACTAAAACTCTGGTGGAATCGGAGGTAAGTAAATGTATATACTGGGTGGTAGTTAATGATGTATCTGCAAAAGATATATATATACCGTAATTATTAGCTTCTATTACTTTATTAATAGGTAACGAAATATCACCAGGGGCACATAGAAACTCATATACCCTAACCCTCTCCTTTGTTGCAGTCACTTCTTGTTCTCCGTCCATTAATTGAAAAGTCTGATTCATTCCGTAAACCAAATGTTTACCATTAGATTTATTACATGATACAATGGAAAATGAAAGAAGTACTAGAAAAAAAATCGTAATATTTTTCATAAACATTCTACAAAAAAAGAAAGACTGGAACAACAATGTATTCCAGTCTTTAGAAAGTTCGATTCAATTATTCACCGGAAACAATACATGTATATGTTTGAATTAAACCAAGCATATCAGTCATTTTAAAATCAACGGTTGAGATTTTACTGATGCCACCATTTTTAGCAGCAGTGCGTATACTAGCATCAACACCTAAGTTAATACCATGCAAGTATCCCGTTCCGGAAGCTTCGCCTACTTTTGAGCCAACTGGATTACTTGTAGCACACACAGGAACTGTCATTGAACAAGCACTTAAAGAAATTGCTACTACTGCAACAGCAGCAAACATTTGAATGTAACGTTTCATCAGAAAACCTCCAAGATATGGATTAAAAAATATAAACTATGGGATAGTCCCCAAAATTCCCCTGAATTATAATTGTGAGCATGGTGCAATATAATTTTTTTTTCAATGCACAGCCAACTGTTTTTTAATGGTAGGTGTTTATATTCAAGCGTATACCTACTTAACATCGCGGTAGGAGAGATATTGTAACTTCATTTACTGACCTATCCTCAATGTCTATCAGCGATGCTGTATCGGTTGGTACCGACCGGGTTGCGGCGCTTAAGGATTGCTTCGGCAAATGAGGGGAATAACTGTACTTTGAAACCTTTGCCTTGTGGTTTCGTACGCTTTGATTAGTTTATAGTTCAACCCGCATTTATTTATTTCAGGAGCGTTATGTACAGATATGCTATACTATGGTGCCTACTTCTATACATTTTGGTATCGTTACCTTTATACTCGCAAACAGGTACGTTATCGTGGCAAGAGCAAACCCGCTTTAGTACTGCCACACCAAATGCTTTCAGGTATGGTTATCATACCTTTGGTAATGTGGCTATGATGAATGCAAACAACTCATTTGATATGATGGCTACATTTGCCACACGCCCAACAACATCACCGTTACCCGGCATGTGGGGGATGAGTATGATGTTTCCATCGGGTATTTTACCTTTTGCACAAGGGCTTGGTTTTATCCGCACAGGATATGATTCTTTGGCTGTTGTTGATTGGCGTTATGCTATTGCGTTTGGTGGTAAATCGGGTGGTATTGGTATTGGCTATGGCTGGAGCACCGGCGATGACACATTATTTAAACGTAGCGGACAACTTACGTTTTCGTTTATGCAACGTAATAACGATTTGTCTTCTACAGGGTACACACGTATACAACCTTTACGCGATTTTGCAATTGGCGATAATGTTTTTGAACTTTCAATTCGTCCGCTTAGTAACTACCGTTTAACATTGTATGGCGATGTTGCTTACTACGATAGAAATCCGTTACCAAATACAGATTCATCACGCCTTCGTTATAGTGTTGGTGGAATTATAGAACCTATTAACGGTTTGCGTATTAATGGAAGATACTTTAGCGATAAGCGTCTTTCCGTTGGAGTTGATATTGGACTTGGAGCACTTGGTTTTGCGTTTCATCAACATAACAATTCAAGCACCACAGAATACAATACCTATACACTACACTTGGGCGGCGATGATAGAAGCATTACCTCGGCTATGTCATCTCCGCACCGCTATGTAAACATGTCGCTTCTCGGAGGAATAAAGTATCAACGCTACCAATTGTTTGATAACAGCCGAACACTGCTCGAAACACTTGAGCAACTTGAAGAAATCCGTAACGATAATACAGTGTATGGCGTTGTACTAAACTGCTCCGGCATGAACATCGCGGATGAAATGATGTGGGAGCTTCGCGAACACTTACAGCTTATCCACAAAGCCGGGAAACAGGTTGTGATTTATATTGACCGTGTTGACCTAAGCGACTACTACTTTGCGTCGGTTGCATCAAAAATTGTATTAGACCCGGTTGGCTCTATTTACCTTGGCGGTTATGCCTCCGGAAGAACATACATGAAACGCACTTTAGAAAAAATTGGAGTTGGGTACGATGAACTCCGTTTCTTTAAATACAAATCTGCCGCCGAGGGTTTTGCGCGTACAGATATGAGCGAAGGCGAACGTGAACAACGCACCAAACTATTACAAGACCGTTACGATTTGGCAAGTAGCGGAATTGCATCGGCACGCAAGCTATCTAAACAAATGTTTGATTCGTTACTCGATGCTAAAATGATGTTACTCCCCGAAGAAGCTATTAAACTTGGCTTTGCCGATACCTTAGCTCGCTTTGATGATCTATCAGAAGTAGTTAAAAAGATTGACCCTGAGGCTATGATGAGTTCAATGCGGTTTGTTGGTAGCAACCGTGAAGTTGGCGATGAACGTTGGGGTAATGATGAATCGATTGCTGTAATCTATGCCATTGGCGCTTGCTCTATGGATGGCGGAATAAATGCGCGCTCATTAGTTCACGATGTAGAAAGTGCTGCTAACAATCCAGCTATCAAAGCAATTGTATTACGCGTGGATTCTCCCGGAGGCGACCCACTTGCGTCCGATTTGATTGCAAAAGCATTACTAACTGCAAAGAAGAAAAAGAAACCGGTTATTGTATCACAAGGTGTTGTAGCAGGCTCAGGGGGTTACTGGCTCTCAATGAATGCCGATGTTATTGTTGCTGCACCTAACACAATCACCGGCTCTATCGGAGTTATCTCATCGTTCTTCTATACAAAGTGGCTTGCCGATACAGCCGGACTTAATTTCGATGTAGTAAAGATTGGTAAATTCTCCGATATAGGTTTAGGACCTGACTTCATGGGCTTGGCTTCTATACCCGCACGAGGTTATACAACCGAAGAACGCACTCAGCGCGAGCAAGATATACGCGCAATGTATAAAGATTTTGTTGCTCGTGTGGCATCGGGAAGAAACAAGGATACATCGGTAATTGCAAACATTGCACAAGGCAGAGTTTGGTCTGGCACCGACGGTAAAAACATTGGTTTGGTAGATGAAATTGGTGGCTTGGCAGATGCAATAAACATTGCAAAACAAAAGGCAGGAATTCAAGGTAAAGCAAACATCATCGAGTTACCCGCGCAACGCTTAATTGACTTTAATCAGTTTATGCCAAAACTCATTGGTGTTTCGGTTCCACTTGTTCAGCAAAACCCGATGTTAGATTTATTCAAATTCCGTTTGGAAAACAATGGCAAACCTATGGTGATGATGCCATTGGAATGGGATGAAGAAATAACTAAATAATTTTCTGCTAACGCAAGCCGCACCAAGCGTTGTACATACTTACACCTTGCATTGCGGGATAGAACAATCCATCAACAAACACCGTTTATCGTAGAACTACGATTACTTCCGGCACGATGAGAGTGTTTCTTGAGTTTAGCTTGCTGCCGTCCGGCGATAGCAAATAAAAAACCTCCTGATACATAACGTAACAGGAGGTTTTATTTTTATAGTGATTGTAGACAGATTATCTTAGTAATCCATTCCACCACCGTGCATGTGCGGCGCCGCAGGTTTTTCTGGTTCAGGTTTTTCAACGATTGTAGCTTCTGTTGTTAACAACAAGCTGGAAACCGAAGCTGCGTTTTCCAAAGCAACACGTGATACCTTTGTTGGGTCGATAACACCTGCTTCAAACAAGTCTTCGTATTTCTCGTTGTACGCGTTGAATCCAAATGCGCCTGTTCCTTCTTTGATTTTGTTAGCAATAACCGATGCTTCCAAACCAGCATTGGTAACAATCTGACGGATTGGTTCTTCAACTGCACGACGGATAATACCGATACCGGTATCTTGGTCGTGGTTCTCACCTTTTAAATTATCTAATGCGGAAACGCAACGCAAGTACGCAACGCCACCACCAGGTACAATACCTTCTTCTACAGCTGCACGTGTTGCGTGCAATGCATCTTCAACGCGAGCTTTTTTCTCTTTCATTTCAACTTCTGTTGCTGCACCAATTTTTAACACTGCAACACCACCACTTAATTTAGCCAGACGCTCTTGTAATTTTTCGCGGTCGTAATCGCTTGATGTTTTTTCGATTTGTGCTTTGATTTCGTTGATGCGTTTTTTGATTTCTTCGCTGGAACCACTACCTTCAACAATAGTTGTGTTGTCTTTGTCGATTGTAACCTTTTTCGCTGTTCCAAGCATATCCAAACCAGCTGAATCCAAACGGAAACCTTTTTCTTCGCTAATAACAACGCCACCGGTTAAGATTGCGATATCTTCTAACATTGCTTTGCGGCGGTCGCCAAAGCCCGGAGCTTTAACAGCAGCAATGCGTAATGTTCCACGAAGTTTGTTTACAACTAATGTTGCAAGAGCTTCGCCTTCTAAATCTTCGGCAATAATTAACAACGGACGGCCACTTTGTGCAGCTTTTTCCAAGATTGGAAGAATGTCTTTAATTGCACTGATTTTTTTATCGTGAATTAAAAGGAATGGGTTTTCTAATGCAGCTTCCATTGTATCCGGGTCGGTTACAAAGTACGGTGATAAATAACCGCGGTCGAACTGCATTCCTTCTACAACTTCCATTGTAGTTTCGGTACCTTTGTTTTCTTCAACGGTGATAACGCCATCTTTACCAACTTTATCCATAGCATCGGCAATTAAGTTACCAATGGTGGTATCGTTGTTTGCAGAGATTGTACCTACTTGCGCAATTTCTTTTTTGCCTGATACAGGACGTGATATTGATTTTAATTCTGCTGTGATTTTAGAAACAGCTAAATCGATACCGCGCTTAACATCCATTGGGTTTGCACCCGATGTTACTATTTTTAGACCTTCAGTAACAATTGCTTGTGCAAGAACGGTAGCTGTTGTTGTACCATCGCCTGCGATATCGCTGGTTTTGGAAGCAACTTCGCGAACCATTGAAGCACCGAGGTTTTCGATTGGGTCTTCCAATTCAATTTCTTTAGCAACCGATACACCGTCTTTTGTAACGGTAGGTGCACCGAATTTTTTATCAATAATTACGTTACGACCTTTGGGTCCTAAGGTAACTTTTACAGCATTTGCAAGTTGGTCAACACCACGTTTTAACGAAGCGCGCGCATCAACATCAAATGTTATAATTTTTGCTGCCATAAAACTATACTCCTGAAAATTTTAATAAATCGTTATTGAATTAATATTGCGTTTATTAGCTGATTACTGCAAAGATGTCGTTCTCACGCATGATGAGTAAATCCTCGCCGTCAACGCTAACTTCTGTTCCGGAATATTTACCATAAAGAACTTTGTCGCCTACTTTAACCTGCAGTGCAGTTACTTTACCATCTTCATTCACTTTGCCGTTACCAACAGCTAAAATCTCCCCTTGCATAGGTTTTTCTTTTGCTGTATCCGGTATAATAATTCCACCTTTGGTGGTTTCTTCCGGTTTAGCCGGACGTACGATTACACGGTCGTGTAAAGGTGTTAAGTTCATAGTATTTCTCCAAAAAGTGTAGTTGAAAATAATATAGTGCACAAAAATAATTAGCAGTCCCCGTTGACGAGTGCTAATTTTTCTTATTGTTATATATATTAAAAAAATTTGCTACCGCAGACGGCACCGAACGTCCCCCAAAAAAATATTCACGCTGTGCCAGGTAAAACCTTGCACAACATATCACTGTTGACTCGGATTTGAAACTGAAGCGTCTATCCGGGTATATAATGGGTTTTATTAAAGCTAAGGTTATATCCCGCTTGGCGTTAGCAAATGATGGTTATGCACAGAATATGAACATATGTGGATAAGTTGTGAATTTTGATAATGCATTGAGATTGCGAAAAACGTATTTTTGCCGCCCCAATGGAAAAAAGCCAAATACATAGTTTCGATAAAACAATTGCAAGCATTACGGCAATAAGTGCATGTTTGTGGATTGGGTGCACATTTGTACGATACTTGATTTCGTATGACGTGTTTGTTCCCGGCACAACCACATTACGGGATATTCCACAGGAGATACTTTTAAATACAATCAGATTAAGTACAAATTTGTTTACTTTCTGCATTACATTTTATAGTGTTTTGGTACTTGGGGGTACGGTGTTAGCTTTAAGATTGAGACATTTATTTAAAAAGAACGGATTCTACTTTATGGCTTCCGTTTTACTTTTTATTACTGTTCCTTTTGAGGTTTATCTTGGAATATTGGATAAGCAACTTTTTACTATGTTCCCTGATAGGTTTTCTATACTACTTCAGGCACCGAATACAGCTATACAATTATTTATCCAACGTTTTACCACTCAATCTATCTTTGGAATACTATCACTATTAAACATAGTAACAGGTATCACTTTTTTACTTTGGCAGCCACTAACACATAAGGATTAGTTCACTTAGGATTTTCAAGGAAGAAAACGGAATATGAAATTAGAGGCTATTTATAACGAGCTGGCAGAAATTGCTAAACAACACGATATTAAAATCAGAAAAGAAAGTGGTTTATTTAAAGGTGGGTTGTGTATTGTGAATAACGAACGGCATATAGTAGTAAATAAGAACATGCCATTAGAAATCATGACTACAGTTATAGCAGATTGCCTATCTACATTAGACCTTAGCAACCAATACATGAAACCTGCAGTTAGGGAGTTGTTGGAACGGAGAGCGTAAATTATTTTATATACAGTTGCTTCTTTAACATCAGAGCTTTGGATTCAACTAAGTGCCAAGACAATAAAGCAAACGGCAATACACAAATCATTGAAACAAGCCATAGTATTATTAAGTTTTGTTGTGTGTAGCTAAATACACCTTGTAACTTAATTACTAACATCTGTTGTATTGGAAATGCATATATGTAAAGACCGTACGAATAATCTCCATACTTTTCACTGAAATTGAAAAACCTTGATGGGATAAAGCAAATGTATAATACTACATAAGGTAATAAAAAGTATTTAGCTATAGTAAATATTCCACCTATATTCCAGAATAAAAACAAACCAATTACTGACAAAATAAAGTATACCTTATTCCAAACAATTTTATCCTTATAAATATTAACTGCTGCTCCCAGGAAAAAATACAATCCAAAATCTATAATATTCATTATGTAAAATGACCGGTATATTTGAAATTGGAATATATGGGAAACTATTGCGTTACATAACAAGAAAAGTAAAGAAATTACTATAATGAAACTGATAATATTTTTTCTTTTTATGAACAATAGACCACCAGTAAAAAAATAGAACAAAACTTCAAATTGAAGTGTCCATAAAGCCCCGTTTACGGTAGTTGGAAAATAATTGTGCTCAAAAACTAGAGGTAACTTATCTGGCGTTTTCAGGAAAGAAAATAAAAATATATTTGTTAAATAAGAGTATGTTTCAGACGATGAGAAATATTCCCGAAGTGTTAACTCTGTGCATAATGGACCAATTACACTTAACGTAATAATAATCGAAATGAATAACCCAGGAAACAATCGCAAAAAACGCTTTAAAAAGAAATCACGGATATTATTGGTACGAATGGCACTTTGAAATATCAAGTAGCCGCTAATGATAAAAAACACTCTAACACTTAATGTGCTTAACTCCATATCTTTATTTGTTAGCCACCACATAAAATCATGTGGTTGTATATTAAACAAAGTAATGGTATGAGTATAGATAACACCAATTGCAGCTAGTAATCTTAACAAATCAAAATTATTGTTACTTTTATTATTAACTTGAGATGTCATTATTAGTTATTGTTTTAGTGTTCAACATTAAAGTCCCATTATCTGCAATGGAAATCAATGCAAAGCACAATGAAAATGCAAGTCCACCCTCCCGAGAGTAAAATTGCCCTGCCGTAATACTTGAAACAAGCAAGACAGTCATTACTCCAAATGGAATCAATACGTACTCAGTTAACTCTTTACTATAGATATTTGTTCTTACACGATATACATTATAGATTGACTTTGAATAGAAAAAAAGTAAAATCGAATAAAAAATCAATGCAATAAAAACTCCATTTTTCATAATCAAGGATAAGTAGCCATTATGGATAAACGTATAACGAACTGCATACTTTGAATAAGGATTCCAATATGAGTACAAGGTACCGTAACCATACCCAGAAACCCATTCCTCTTCAACCATTTTTAGAACAACATTTGTTTCATAAACACGCATTGAAAGTGAAATATCTTTCGTGCCTTTAGCAGAAGAAAGAAACCTATTCAATAATATTTTTCCAATTAACTCCCCTACATTACCCATGTAAACTTGTAACACTATAAAAATCAATAATGCATTTATAGAAAAATGAACAATGAGTTTAATTCTTTCTTTATATTGTACTAAAGCAATAATCATTAATACTACAACAATAATTACAAGCCATAGCCCCCTGTTGTATCCCATTATCACTGCAGTAGTAGCAATTACAGAAATAGCTCCATAAAAAGTGTTCCCTCTAAAATGTTTAGAGTATGCATATTTGGTAATTCCAATTATTACTCCAATTGCAATGAACACTTCTCCATTTCTAACACCATATATCTGATAGGCATATTCACTTTGTTTGATAAAGGAAGAATAAGTATAAACATTAAAAGCGAAAAATATTAATACCATTAAACAAATAGCATAGATTAATAGATCTATATCCCGCTTACTTCTGAAATATTCTCTAAGTGGAAAGTAATAAAGTAACATTAAACAAAATGACCATTCCTTTAGCCAATTAACAAGCGATGTACCGTGATCCGTTGCTATGATTGAATTAAATACTAGTGTTAAGCCCAAAAAAAGTAAAAGTAAAAAATCCAACCAACTTTTAAATAATACATTTCGTTTAACAAGATAAAACCAAATGAACCAAGCAACCAGTCCACCAAAATAAAATATTGCAAAAAATAAATCTATTACCGAAAACTTCACGCCATTACTAATAACAAAGGCCACCATAGAAACATACACCGTAAGTAACCAAACTTTGGGTTTACTTACCATATAGAATAATGAGATAACTATTACAGCAAGTAATAGTGAAAAAAAGGGGATTTGATAAACAAGCGATACTACTGTTGTTGAGGCTATAATCAACGAATAAAGAACAAAATGGAGCTTAGAACTAATAATATGAAATGTTTGTTTAAGCATTACAATTTATCAGATAATAAACTTTTTCTTACTGATTCAAAATTCTTCTTGAATTCAACATATCTAATCCGTATCAATACGTAGAATATCGAAAGCACTAACGAACCACAAAAACTACCAATTATAAAACTCAGTCTACGTGGCTTAACTTTTTTAACAGGTAGTACAGCAGGGTCTAATACATACAAGGAAGGAGAATTTTTTGTTTGGTCTAATTTGGTTTGTTCGAATGATGGTATTAGCAACGACTTCAATTTCATTAAGGCTTCTAACTCTGTATAAAATTTTAGATATTGATACGCAGCTTTTGGGGCATCCTTCAACGAGAAATTTCCAATAAATCCCGGACGGTGCTCCAAGTTATTCACCTTCGTTTCTAACTCTTTTACAAACTGTTTCTGGAGTTGTGTTTTTGGGTCATCATCTCCAAACTGTTGCGAAAGTAGTTGTGCGCCGATTTGTTGTTGTAAAACTTGTGCTTTAGATTCTGCAACAGCTAAAGCGGCTGCCTTTGCTTGCTCAAGCGGAGCGTATATCAATGACTCTTTGGAATAAATACCTAATGAATCAGATGTAACTCTCATTAAACTGTCTGTGGATATTAATTTATCTTCAAATTGCTTTATTAATACTCTATTTTCAATTCTATCTAAATCCTGCGCGATATTGTTAGCAACAATTACCGTATAATTTGCCATACTTTGTGCCCGTTGTGGGTCAACATCATTCACAGTTATCTGATAGTTTCCTTCTGGTAATAGCTCACACAAGAAATTATCTTCAAGTTCTAATCGAGTATAATAGTACAAACTATCCTTAGAAGTTGAAAATGGAATATCATAAACTTCTGTAAGATTAAATTTACTTATCAAAGAATCCTTCAGAGTCCTACTTTGAAAAATAACCATAAAATCATAACCAGTACCGCCTTTGTTTCCACCAACCTTAGCAAGCCCAATATCTTTCAAAGTAGAAGCAACATTTCCTAACAACCCTTCCATCCCTGACGAAGATTTTTTAGGAGGTACAACATTTACTGATGCCGCATAAATATTCTTCATATTAAATACAGCGACAACAGTAATCAAAACAGACACAACACTAGTAATTACTATGAACCATCTATACCTTATTACTTCTATTAAGAACTTATAAAAGTTAGTATTTGGCTGTATATCAGTTCCCAGAATTTCTGTTTCTTCCATATACAATTCAATAAATAATGTAAATGCAATGTTTCGTAAGGTATTTGAACACGATTAAAATTAATAAGTATTTTTATTTCGCGAATCTTCAGCAAGTTTTTCTTTATACGCTATCATTTTATCCAAAAGTTCCGGATGGGTTACTGATAAAATCTGAATTGCCAATAAACCTGCATTTTTACCACCACCTATTGCAACTGTAGCAACTGGTACACCGGCTGGCATCTGAACTATTGAGTACAACGAGTCAACACCACTGAGTTGCTTGGATGGCATTGGTACACCAATTACCGGAAGCGGAGAAAACGCTGCTGTCATTCCCGGTAAGTGAGCTGAACCACCTGCACCGGCTATTATTACTTTAATGCCTCGTGTGTGTGCTGTAGTTGCATATTCAGCCATATCGCCCGGCGTGCGGTGGGCAGATACTATTTTCATTTCATACGGCACTGCAAACTCGTCAAGTATAGCAGCAGCTTCTTTCATAACAGGAAGGTCAGAATCACTTCCCATTATTATCCCAATTTCAATCATTGATGTATGTTGTTCATTCATACGTTTCTCTAACTTGTTCTACTTTATTTTTATGCTATCGCCCGACGGCTCCGTTCCTTTTTTCCTATTCTTAACCAACATATGCCGGACATACCCTCGGTAACAGTAATCACGTTAACCGTGCGTTGGAAGTGTTTTGTTCTCATCTGCAGTATAACGCTGAATCTTATTTAACGCTTGGTGCAGACAGCGTTAGCAACCTATTAATTACGTATTCTCAGTTTCCTCTGTATCAAGTGTATCCATCTTCATGATGCGCTTTATAATACCAATCAACTCGTGCCTGCCAGTTTTGGATTTTGCCGAATATGGAATAATATCAACGCAGTGTTTACAGTATTGAACCAATCCTTTTAGCTGCTCTAAACGCTCTTTATTTTGTGTTGTAGTTAGCTTGTCGGTTTTTGTTAGCACAACAACATACTCTTTTTGATGATTCTCCATCAACTCAATGTTCTTTAAATCAATGGGCTGAGGGTCGTGTCTGCTATCAACTAAAATACAAACAAGTTGTAACTGCTTTCTGCCGGTAAGGTAGCCGTAATTTAACTTATTCCAGTGCTCTCTATCCGCTTTGCTTACCTGAGCATATCCAAAGCCCGGTAAATCCACAAACATCCATTTGGAGTCAACCGGATAGAAATTAATCTGCTGTGTTTTACCCGGCGTAGAGCTTGTGCGTGCTAAATTGCCATCCAGAACGATACTGTTTATCAAACTTGATTTCCCTACGTTCGAGCGTCCAACAAACGCAACTTCCGGGAAAGGAGTATCTGGGAAATCACTTTCCTTTACCACCCCTAATAAAAATCCGGCTTTAAACGGTTTCATTGATACGACACATCAAGTTTCTTACAAAAACAAAACGCCGGAATTACACATTCCGGCGCTTCAGTATAAACTTCTTTTTATGGCTTAGCTTTGAGCTTCTTCGGTGTTTTCGCCAGCTGCTTCTTCAGTATTTTCGTTTGTAGATTCAGGAGTTTCAGGGGCTGCCTCAGCAACTTCTTCTACTGTGTTTACTACTTCGTTTTCTGCTTCAGGTTTAGGTGCTTCTACAGATTCAACAACTTCAGCAACGGTTTCTTCAACTACTGCCGGAGCTGCTTCCGCTACAACCTCAGCAACAGCTGGTGCTGCTTTCTTAGTTGATGGGCGTGCTGTTTTCTTGCGTCGGCTCGCTGATACTGCGCCATCTTGAGCTGGAGCAAAGTCAACCAATTGAATGATTGCTTCTTCAGCACCATCACCACGACGTTGACCTAATTTAATAATACGTGTATAGCCGCCATTGCGCTCAGCAACAACAGGTGCTACAACATCAAACAATTCTTGTAATACTGCTTTCTCGTGTATTACTCTGCCAACCATACGGCGCTGATGTACATCAACATGGCCTGCAGGAAAAGCACCACTGCGCTCACGTTGGTAAGCGTGTTTTGCTTTGGTAATTAATTGTTCGATAAACGGACGTAACTCTTTGGCTTTTGCTAAAGTTGTACGGATGCTTTTCTTTTCGGATTTGATTAACGAAGTAGCTAAGTTACCAAGCAATGCTTTACGGTGACTTGCTGTACGTCCGAGTTTTCTACCTTTTACTAAGTGTCTCATGGCTCTATTGTATTATTATCTCAATTCTCAATTGTAAATCTGAATTATGCTTCAGCTTGTTTTGGTGTATCTTTTAAATACTTCTCAACGTTCATTCCAAAAACTAATCCCATACTTTTTACGGTTTCAGTTAATTCGGATAATGATTTACGACCAAAGTTTCTGAATTTTAATAAGTCAACTTCGTTCAGTATAACTAACTCAGCAACTGTTTTGATATTAGCAGCTTTTAAGCAGTTATGCGCACGTACCGATAACTCCAAATCGTCAACTGGCATTTCAAGCAAGCGGCGTACTTTTTGGAATTCAGCTGATTTAGCTTCTTCTTCTGCCGGGTCAGTTTGTGGTTTCGATGATCCATCGTTTTTCTGGCTGAAATCAAATCCAACAAAAAGATTAATGTGATCTAATAAAATCTTTGATGCCTGCTGTACTGACTCTAATGCTGTGATACTACCATCTGTTACTACATCAAGAACCAAGCGCTCATAGTCAGTTTTCTGACCAACACGAAATGGCTCTACATTGTAAATAACATTTTTAATTGGTGTGTAGATAGCATCAATCGGAATCATACCAACCGGAAAGTCAGTAGTTGATTGTTCCTCGGAAGGAACATATCCTTTACCTCTGCCAATTCTTAACTCAACATCAAACTCAGCATCATGTGCAAGTGTTGCAATGTGATGGTCTGGATCTAACACTTGAATATTTGGAGAAGCATCCTGAATTGATTTAGCTGTCCACTTCCCTGCACCTTTAACCTTAAAGGAAACGCGAGCAGCTTTTTTGTCTTCTACATTTAAGCGAACTTCTTTCAGGTTTAGAATAATCTCGCTCATGTCTTCAACAACGCCAGGAATTGTTTGGAACTCGTGAACAACGCCACTTATTTTGATTCCAACAACAGCCGACCCAGCGATTGAAGATAAAATTACTCGACGAAGAGCATTACCTACCGTTACTCCATAACCTTCTTCTAAGGGTTGGAGAACGAATTTTTCGTGGTATGGTGAGCCACTTTCTTCGGTAATAACTCTCTCGGGCATTTGCATAGTTGTGTTCATACTACTTTTACATTACGAATGTTGGTAAAAATGTCGCTGTGTTTGATAAAGCAACGATTATCCATAATGCGGTAAATATCTTGTAACCGGAGTCAAACACAAATTTATTATCTCTCGGTTACTTGTCCCGCAGTATAGTAATTATACACGACGACGCTTCGGAGGGCGGCATCCATTATGGGGTATTGGTGTTTTATCAACAATCGCCAATACTTCCAATCCAGCAGACGAGAGCGCTCTGATAGCTGCCTCACGTCCCGACCCCGGACCGCGAACACTAACATCAACTTTACGTAAACCCATTTCATATGCTTCTTTTGCTGCTTTCTCTGCTGATACCTGTGCGGCATACGGTGTGTTCTTTTTAGAACCACGGAATCCGTTTTTGCCGGCAGATGACCATGTGAGAACATTACCGTATGAATCGGTAATAGTAACTATTACATTATTAAACGTAGCACGAACAAATGCTTTGCCGTGTACATCAGCAACTATTTTTCTTTTAGCTTTTCTTTTAGGAGCTGCCATTCTATTCTTTGAATAATTTTAGTATTTACAATTAGTATGAGTAAACCAACAATAGCAAACAATGGTGGATAGTTCCACCAAATAACAGTATAGAAATATTATTTCTTGGCTGCTTTCTTTTTACCTGCAACTGTTTTTCTACGTCCTTTACGGGTACGAGAATTGGTTCTTGTGCGCTGTCCACGAACAGGCAAACCTCTTCTGTGGCGAAGTCCACGATAGCAACCGATATCCATTAAACGTTTAATGTTTAATTGTATCTCGCTACGAAGTTGACCTTCTACTTTGTATTCGCCAATTACCTGGCGGATACGAGCAACTTCTTCGTCGGTCCAAACTTGTACACGCTTGTTTTCATCTATTCCTGCGCTTGCAAGAATTTCACGTGACAAAGTTTTACCTACACCGAAAATGTACGTTAAACCAATTATACCGCGTTTATTACGAGGTAAGTCAATACCTGCGATACGAGCCATAAGTTCTCCAATTATCCTTGACGTTGTTTCATTCGTGGATTTTTCTTGTTAATAATGTAAACGCGACCTTTACGACGAACGATTTTGTCATTAGCATCACGTTTTTTAACCGAAGCTTGTACTTTCATAGAGAATCCTGAAATTACTTTTAATTATCAGATTAATACCGCGTTGCAATTATTTGCTATCGCGGGACGGCACCGAACATTTACTATTCAGAGCCTATACTTGCCGGATATTCCATTCAGTTTTAGATAGCACGATAATGTTTAGATTATTAAATGCGGTTATTTCCCGCAATCCCAACGAACTGCTATTATGAAGAATCGGAGCGGTCTGCGTTAGCAAACTTTTATTCTACCCGGTAAATAATTCAATGAACACAGAGAACAAAAACACACCGCTTATTTATAGCGGTATGTTATTCTGCCTTTTGATAAATCGTACGGCGACAATTCTACAGACACTTTATCGCCTGCAAGAATTTTAATAAAGTTCATGCGCATTTTGCCGCTGATATGCGCTAATACTTTATGCCCATTATCAAGTTTAACAATAAACTGCGTGTTTGGTAACACTTCGTCTATTATTCCGTCAACCTTGATAAGATCTTGTTTTGGCATATTTTATTTCAATTAATATTAAAAGTACGTAAGAACAACCGGCTTGCCATCATCAACCATTATAGTATGCTCAAAATGAGCTGATGGCTTTCTATCGGCAGTAACAATGGTCCAACCATCGTTTGCTACCCTAACCTGAAAGGTTCCTACATTAACCATTGGTTCTATTGCAATAGTTAAACCTTTTTTCAATTTTACTTTTTGGAACTTGTTCCGGTGTAATAACCCTGGAACAAAATTCGGAACGGACGGCTCTTGATGTAGTGAACTACCTATTCCATGTCCTACTAATTCTCTAACAACCGAATACCCGTTTTTCTCTACATGTTGTTGAACCGCTTTAGCAATATCATAATTTGTGTTTCCGGTGATTGCCTGCGCTACACCTAAATTCAACGATTCCAATGTAACATCCAGTAAGTGTTGCTTTTCTGACGATATCTCTCCTACCGGAAAAGTAAAAGCACTATCACCATAAAAACCGTTTTTTTTCACACCACAATCTATGGAAACAATATCGCCGTTTTTCAATGTGCGTTGTCCTGGCATACCATGAACAACTTCTTCGTTTACCGAAATACACAATGTATATGGAAAGGGTTGAAGATTCTCGTCACCACCAAACCCCTTAAAAGCAGGTTCAGCATCGTGTGAACGAATAAAGTCTTCAGCTATCCTATCAAGTTCCAATGTACTAACACCTTCTTTGATGTTTTTACCTACACATTGAATTGTATCAGAAACTAACCTGCAAGATTCTTCGATGTAATCAACATCAGTCTTTATTTTAATTGCAGGTGTTTGTTCCATAGCTATTGTAATTTTTCAAAGAAAAAGAACTGTTATTAGAAGCCACCACCACCAGTTGATGTTCCAACTCTTCCAACACGTCCTTGAATTTTACCACTCTTCATGAAGCCATCATAGTGGCGCATCAACAAGTGCGACTCGATTTGTTGAAGTGTGTCTAATGCTACCCCAACAATAATCAGCAAACTTGTACCGCCAAAGAACTGAGCAAAAGAGTATGGTACACCTAAAACGTTTGTTACAAAAACCGGTAATAATGCTATTACAGCAAGAAATACAGCACCGGGTAAAGTAATTTTAGTTAGAATGTTATCGAAGTAATCTGCCGTTGGGTTACCTGGGCGAACACCCGGAATAAATCCTTGTGCTTTCTTTAATTCTTCGGCTGTCTGACGCGGATTAAATGCTATTGCGGTATAAAAATATGTGAAGAATACAATCATAGTACCGTAAACAATAGCATACACAAACGACCGTTCAGAGAACAACTCTGAAACTGAACGTAAGAATGTACTTTCTGGGAAAAATGTCAATATTGTACTTGGTATAAATAAAATTGCCGAAGCAAAGATAATAGGCATAACTCCAGCAGTATTAACACGTAAAGGTATATACGTTGTATGTCCGCCATATTGTTTTCTTCCTTCAACACGTTTAGCATATTGAACAGGAATTCTACGAGCACCCTGCGTAACCAATATTACTGCAGCAATGATCAGTCCCAACAAAGCCAGCAGTACTAAGTCTACCATCCAGTTACGTGCACCTTGTAAAATCAAATCTACTTCAGTTTGAATAGCAACTGGTAATCTTGATACGATACCAATGAAAATAATGAGCGATATTCCATTACCTAAGCCACGTTCTGTTATTTGTTCACCAATCCACATCAAGAAAATAGTACCTGATGTTAATATAATGATAGTACTTAAGGTAAAGAAGAATCCGGGATCTACAACTGCAGATACTCCATTATCACCAGCTGTCATTTTAATACTTAACCCCAATGCCTGCATAGCAGCTACAATCACTGCTAAATATCGAGTCCATTGATTAATTCTTCTTCTACCTTCTTCCCCTTCTCTTTGCATTTTAGCAATTTCCGGGATAAAAACACCCGCTAATTGCAGTATAATAGATGCTGAGATATACGGCATTATCCCCATAGCAAATATTGCCATGTTGCTAAAAGCACCTCCAACAAACATATCGTACATACCGAATATATCGTTAGAGGATGAATTACTCTGTGTTAAAAGAGCGGGGTCAACACCTGGTATTGTAATATACGCTCCAACACGAACAACAATAAGCATTAGAACAGTGAAGATAATTCTTTTACGAAGCTCTTCAATTCTAAAAATATTACGAGTTGTTTCTATAACATTATTCATGAGTATTTACTGTGCCTCCGGCTTGCTCAATTTTTTGCTTAGCACTTTCTGAAAATCCATGTGCCATAACATTTAACTTTGCAGATAAATTACCATTACCAAGAATCTTGATAGGTGTATTACGTTTACTTACAACGTTATTTGCAAAAAGAATTTCCGGTGTTACATCGTTTGTAATAATGTTATTATCAACCAACTCCTGTAAACGGGAGATATTCACAACCTGGTATTCTACTCTAAAAATATTTGTAAAGCCGAATTTAGGTATACGTCTAGTCAAAGGCATCTGACCGCCTTCAAAGTGACGCTTAAATGTATGATTTGAACGTGACTGATGCCCCTTGTGACCACGTGTAGATGTTCCACCGTGACCAGAACCTGCACCACGACCAATACGTTTTTTCTTTTTTCTAGAGCCGGGAGCGTATGTAAGGTTACCAATGTGTTTCATAATAGTCTTATCCTTTAATTTCTTCTACAGTAACCAAATGCTTCACTACATTTACCATTCCCATAATCTGGGGACAGTTTTCTCTAATTACAAAATAATTCGGGCGACCAAGACCTAATGCTTTAATCGTACGTTTTTGTTTTTCGAGCCGGTCAATTGTACTCTTTATCTGAGTTATTTTAATTTTTGACATTTGAAACACCTAGAAGGTAATTAGTTCTTCAATACACTTTAAAACATTCAAGTTGAATTGTAGTTTTAAATAAATGCTACAATGTAGGAATACTATCCCTTTACAACCTTTTCTGCTGAAATTCCTCTTCTTTGCGCTACAGACCCAGCATCTTCTAATGCTTGAAGAGCTGCTATAGTAGCCTTTACAACATTATGAGGATTTGACGATCCTTGAGACTTTGTCAATACGTCCTGAACACCAGCTAATTCCAATACAGCACGAACACCACCAGCGGCAATAACGCCTGTACCAGGAGCTGCTGGACGTAGCAATACTTTCGATGCACCGTACTTAGCAACCACTTCATGAGGTATGCTACCACCTTGCAAAGAAACGTGCACTACACTTTTCTTTGCAGCATCGGTAGCTTTTTGTACAGCGTCTACAACTTCACCAGCTTTCCCTAAACCATAACCAATATGTCCCATTCCATCCCCCACCACTACAATGGCTGAGAAGTTAAACCTTCTACCGCCCTTAACAACCTTCGCTGTTCTACCTACATTAACTAGTTTATCTTTTAAGTTTAATTCTGATACTTTGTACTTTGCCACGTATGGATACTCCGGAAATAACGAAAATGTAATTACAAAAACGTACGATTAAAAATCTAAACCAGCTTCACGTGCACCATCAGCTAACGACTTTACTCTACCATGATAGAGATAACCGTTTCTGTCAAATGCAACACTCTTTACACCAGCTTGTAATGCTCTTTTAGCCAACATCATCCCCACAGCTTTACTAGCATTACATTTATTTCCAGCCGACGATTGAGTTTTAAACTCCTTATCGTTAGTAGAAGCAGATGCTATTGTTACTTGAGTTTCATCGTTTATAATTTGAGCATAAATATGCTTCAACGACCGAAACACTGTTAAACGAGGACGTGTATTTGCGCTAAGATTAAACTTAATCCCTTTAGCTCTACGCGCCTTACGTTCATATTTCGATACTCTACTCATAATATTCTAAATAAAAAGTATATACTATTTCTAAATTATTACCTACTATTTACCAGCAGCTTTACCAGCTTTACGACGGATATATTCACCTTCGTATCTGATACCTTTACCTTTATATGGCTCAGGTGGACGTAGGAATCTTATTTTTGCCGCTATTTCGCCAACAAGTTGCTTATCTATGCCCTTTACGCTGAAAGTGGTAGGTGTTAAAACAGCAAACTCAATTCCATCTGGTGGAATAAATAATATTGGGTGAGAAAAGCCAACAGAAAGAAGCAACCTTTTGCCTTTCATCTCAACTTTATAACCAACACCTTCCATACCAAGATTTTTTTGAAAACCGTTGGACACACCTTCTAAGATATTAGCAACTTGTGCTCTCGTCATACCATGAAGAGCACGTGTTTTCTTATGGTCATCACTTCTAGAAAATGTTAAGGTATTACCCTCCTGTGTAAAAGAGATACCGCTAGGAATAGCAAATGACAATTCACCTTTAGGTCCTTTTGCTTTCGCAACGTTATCTTTTATAGAAAACTGAACACCGTTAGGTATTGTGATTATTTTTTTTCCAACTCTTGACACTTTATTCTCCTTTTTGAGCTAATCAATACAACTAACTCTTTAGTTGATTTTTTAATCTTCGTATTTAAAAAGTTTGAGGAAGCTAAATCGCTATGATTACCAAATAGTGCAGATAACTTCACCACCAACATTCTCATGTCTTGCTTGTTTATCAGTCATCACACCTTTAGAGGTAGATACAATTGCAATTCCTAAACCGTTATAAACCTTAGGCAACTCTTCAGCTGACGAATATTTTCTAATACCCGGACGACTAATACGCTTAATTTCACGTATTACAGGTTGTCCTTGATAATAACGCAACTTAACACGTAGTGTTCCCTGAACACTGTCGTTAACTTTCTCAAAATCACTAATATAACCTTGTTCTTTCATAATAGAAGCAATTGCAACCTTCATTTTAGACGAAGGGCAATCAACTGTTTTATGTTTTGCTTGCTGACCATTACGAATACGGGTAAGGAAGTCACCTATAGTATCTGTTACCGGCATATTGATATTTTATTCTTAAGTTATTCGTGGTAAGTTATTGTTAGCAAGTTTTGGGGCTTGCCTATCGGTCGTTTCAGGAACCACGAACACCTGACGCTCCGATATTTTACTGAATGGCAGTAAATGTAACCCTGTTTTTCAACAGGATTACAAATATAGTATTTTTTACCAAAGGTTGGAAATAAAAAATTTCATACAGTTGAATTACCAACTGGATTTACGAATCCCCGGAATTTTACCTTCAAGAGCCAATTGACGGAATTGATTCCTGCATAGACCATATTTACGATAAACTCCACGACCACGACCTGTTAAAACACATCTGTTTCTAACACGGTTTGCAGCACTATTTCTTGGAAGTTTTTGCAGTGCTTCAAAATCGCCGGCTTCTTTTAATGCAGCTCTTTTTTCTGCATATTTTTCTACAAGGCGTTTACGCTTTTCGTTTCTTGCTTTTACTGCAGTTGTTGCCATGAATACTAAATATTATTGTATAAATTATTGTTGATCTTTTTTACGGAATGGAAATCCAAATTCTGCTAATAAAGCATAAGCCTCTTCATCAGTTTTGGCACTTGTTACAAACGTAATGTCCATACCACCAATTTTTGAAACTTTATCTACATCTATTTCCGGGAAAATGATTTGCTCTTTAATTCCAATAGTATAGTTTCCTCTTCCATCAAAGCTTTTATCAGAAAAACCGCGGAAGTCACGAATACGTGGAGAAGCTATATTAATAAAACGATCCAAGAACTCAAACATTCTTGCACGTCGCAATGTTACATACACACCAATAGGTTGCCCTTGGCGTAGTTTGAAATTAGCAATAGATTTCTTAGCACGAGCTACTGCAGGTCGTTGACCCGAAATTAACTCAAGCTCATTTAATGCACTTTGAATTACTTTCTGGTCAGCTGCAGCAGCGCCTGCACCAATATTAATGGAAATTTTCTTGAGACGTGGAACCTGCATAGCAGATTTATAATTAAACTTCTTCATTAACGCAGGAACAACTTGTTCTTTGTAGAAATCAACAAGTCTTGGATTTGGAACTTCAGCTGTAACGCTCTCTAAACGAGCTCCATCTGCTTTAAAATCGAGTTTTTTAAGTGTTGTTTTTGCCATAATTCAATCGAATATTGGTGAACGTCTTTGTGCTCACCTTCAGTTTACAATATTATAATTCTTCGCCAGTTGTTTTAGCTAAACGTTTAACCACCGATTTACCATTCACTTTAGAACGTTCGATAGAAATACGGGTTCCTTTTCCATTTTTATCGGATAAAAGAACATTAGAATAATGAATTGGCATTTCCATGCTAATAATTCCACCATTTGGATTTGCCTGTGTGGGTCTGGAGTGTTTCTTACGTACATTTACTCCCTCAACTACTAAGCGCATTTTCTCTTTATCTATCGAGATTACGCGACCTGAAGTTCCCTTATCATTACCGGCAATTACTGTAACTGTATCGCCTTTTTTAATTCTGAGTTTCATCTTATAGTAAGTTATGTATAACTATAAATAATTTTCTTGTTTTTTATACAACTTCAGGTGCTAAAGAAACAATTTTCATAAAGTTTCTTTCACGAAGTTCCCTTGCAACCGGTCCAAAAATACGTGTGCCTCTTGGCTCCATATTATTATTCAAAATAACGGCAGCGTTTTCATCGAAACGAATATAAGAACCGTCTTTTCTACGTACTTCTTTTTTTGTACGTACTATAACTGCCTTACACACATCACCTTTTTTAACCTGACCGTTTGGCAAAGCAGCCTTTACCGAAACAACAATAATATCACCAATTGATGCATAACGTCTTTCGTGACCGCCAATAATCCTGATGCAGCGAACTTTTTTCGCGCCGGAATTATCTGCTACTACGAGGTTGCTTTCTTCTTGAATCATTGTATTATCCTCACTTTACCAATAACATGGTATAATAATATTCATTGTAACTCTGTACAAAGTGTGGTTCACTTTGTTATGAACTCTTACTTTGAACGCTCAACAACTTCTAATAACACCCAACGTTTTCTTTTACTTAATGGGCGCGATTCTATGATACGCACTGTGTCACCAACATGGCAATCATTAGTTTCGTCGTGAGCTAAAAACTTCTTCGTAACTTTAAAATACTTTTTGTACAGAGGGTGCGAAACTTGTCTCTCTACAGCAACGGTGATAGTTTTATCCATTTTATCACTAACTACCTTGCCCTGACGTATTTTTTTTCCTTTTGTGGATTGCTCCATAGGTGATGTTGCCTGTACCATATTATGTTATTACACTATGATGTTACGTTCTTTATTTAAAATCATTTTCATACGAGCAATATCTTTACGTAAAATTCTAAGATATGCTGTATCCTGTAATTGTTTTAACGCGTGTTGGAAGCGTTGTCTTGCTAAAGTTTCCTGAACACTTTTCAATTCAGCAAGCAATTCTTTATCGCTTAATTCGCGCAAGTCTGCAGTTTTCCGAGGTTTCATTGCTCTACTAAATCAATACGTGAAACAAACTTTGTTTTAATGGGTAATTTATGCGAAGCCAAACGCATTGCTTCCATTGCAGCTTCTTTCGAAACACCGTCAACTTCAAACATTATTCTACCTGGCTTTACAACTGCTACCCAACCTTCCGGATTCCCCTTACCAGAACCCATCCGCACTTCTGCTGGTTTCTTTGTATATGGCTTGTCCGGGAATATTCTTATCCATACCTTACCGTCGCGGCGCAAGTAACGGTTGATTGCAATACGCGCAGATTCTATCTGACGGTTTGTTATCCAAGCCGGCTCCAACGCTTTTAAGCCGTATGACCCGAAATCTACTTGCGAGCCTCTCCAAGCTTTACCTTTGCGTCGTCCGCGTTGTGTTTTACGATGCTTAACTCTCTTTGGGAGTAACATAACTTTAACTCAGATTCGTAATACTTTACTTTTTCTTAATTGGGTAGTTGTTTTTGCTTTCGCAGGACGGTACCAAAACATTTACACATTTTACACCCTCCTTTGCCGGATTTCACAACCATAATATCAGCACGTAAATCGCGATGACGTTATGTATGTAGCCGCTTTTTTTGTCCCGCACACTAAGGTCTGTTTATAAAACCAACCGTAAGTTGCGGACATGCGATAGCAAAATAACTTAGTCTTTAGTTTGCTGTCTACCGATAACCTCGCCTTTACAAATCCATACTTTGATGCCCAATGCACCATATACGGTCTGCGCTGTTGAAGTACCATAGTCAATATCAGCACGTAATGTATGCAATGGAACACGGCCTTCTTTATATTGTTCGGTACGAGACATGTCTGCTCCGCCCAAACGACCTGAACACATTACACGAATTCCTTCCGCGCCCATTCTCATAGCAGCAGCTACAGCTTGTTTCATAGCACGGCGAAATGCAATACGGCCTTCAAGTTGAGAAGCAATGTTATCAGCAACCAATTGGGCATCAACCTCCGGACGTTTAATCTCATGTATGAGAATTTTAACATCCTTTTTGGTTACCTTTTTCATTTCTTCTTCAAGCTGGGTAATATCTTTACCCGAACGGCCGATGATAACACCCGGACGTGAAGTATGAATGGTAATACGGAGTTGTTTTGCTGTACGTTCTACAACAATACGGGCAACCCCTGCTTTTTTAAGACGGCTCTTTAAATAAGAGCGTACTTTCATGTCCTCATGCAATTTTTCAGTTGCATTTTTGGGCTCGAACCAATTCGCTTCCCATGAGCGAATGATTCCGAGTCTTAGTCCAATTGGATTTGTCTTCTGACCCAAGCTTACTCCTTGCGTTTATGCCTTGGTTGATACAACTACTGTTAAATGATGCGAGCGTTTTTTGATTCGGTAAGCACGACCCATCGGAGCCGGGCTGATACGCTTTAACGCAGCACCTTGATTTACATAAATTTCTTTGATAACAATGTCCTCTGGGTTAGCATATGATTCACCGTTGTTCTGCAGATTTGAAATTGCTGAACGGACGGTCATTTCTGCAACCTTCGACGCGGTTTTAGGTGAAAATCTGAGAATCGTTAAAGCTTCTGCTACAGATTTACCTCTAACCATATCAATCACTAAGCGCATTTTACGCGGTGATGAGCGAACATATTTTGCTATTGCACGTGCTTCCATAATTTTCCGGCTTTAATGTCAGTTATTATTTCTTATCATCTTTACGGTTACCCGCATGCCCACGGTACGTACGTGTTGGAGAAAACTCACCGAGTTTGTGACCAACCATATTTTCTGTAACATATACCGGTATAAATTTATTACCGTTGTGTACAGCAAATGTATGCCCAACGAACTCCGGCGTTATTGTTGAAGCGCGGCTCCATGTTTTGATAACTTGTTTTTTACCGGAATCGTTTAATGCATCAACTTTGTTTTGAAGTTTATAATAAACGAAAAAACCTTTTTTTAGCGAACGAGGCATAGTATTCTAAAAATGTTATAACTTTTAATTTGATTCTATGTTTATTTTCTTCTTCTGATAATAAGTTTTGATGAAGCTTTTTTACGTTTACGGGTTTTTAAGCCTTTAGCTAACTGACCCCATGGCGAACGTAAATGCTTTCTACCACCACCAGATTTGGAACGACCTTCACCACCACCGTTAGGGTGATCGATTGGGTTCATCGCCATACCGCGTGTTTGTGGGCGTACACCAAACCAACGCATACGACCTGCTTTACCATATAATATATTCTCATGCTCGGAATTACCAACAGTACCTAACGTTGCCATACAGTTAGCAAGTACCATTCTAATCTCACCAGAAGGCAATTTTACCTGAGCATACTTTCCGTCAACACCAACCATTTGAGCAGCCATACCAGCCGAACGAACCATTTGCCCGCCTTTACCCGGTTTCAACTCAATGTTATGTATAAACATACCTGATGGAATTTTAGATAATGGCATTGCATTACCATCTTTTAACTCCACGTTTTCACCGGAAACTAATACATCTCCTACTTTGATACCGTTTGGAGCTAAAATATAACGGTATTCATTATCATTATATTTAAGCAAAGCAATGCGGCATGTACGGTTAGGATCGTACTCAATGGTCTCAACAGTAGCAGGTATATTATGCTTATTGCGTTTGAAGTCAATGATGCGATAACGTTGCTTATGTCCACCACCTCTGTGACGAGATGTAACACGACCTGTGTTATTTCTTCCACCGGACTTCTTCTTTGTTGTAAGTAAACTCTTTTTTGGCGTACTTGTAGTTACCTCAGAAAAGTCACTTACTGAGTAAAATCTTGTGCCTGGTGTGATTGGCTTTAGTTGTCGTAAGCCCATAACTTATCCTAATAATCTAATTTTCGTTTAGAAAGAAAAATTTACTTATTCCTGTTCGCCTTCACCACTAACAACGTCAATGGTGTATCCTTGAACCAAACGAACGTAGGCTTTTTTAATATCAGCCGTTTTGCCGGACATGATACCTTTTCTGGTAAATCTTGTTTTACGTTTACCCTTCAAATTTGCTGTACGTACGTCTTCTACTTTCACTTGGAACATAGATTCTACGGCACTTTTGATTTGAATTTTATTAGCCGTACCATCAACTTCGAAAACATAGTGTTTATGTATTCCGTTTACTTTGGTTGATTTTTCAGTTAATAAAGGGCGTTTTATAATATGATACATTGTTAATTACCTTTATGGTTAATCTTGAGCTGACATTTCACCAAAAGAACGGATAATTACTTCAATAGCACTTTTGGCAATCACAATTTTTTTGTGATTCAAGATATCATATGTAGAAATCTTATCTGCTGGTGCTGTTGATAAACGCGCAATATTACGTGCTGAACGTACTACGTTCTCATTAACATCGGGCAATAAAAATAATGTTTTTTGCTCTTCAATGTTTAGTGCTTTCATTAACGAAACCATATTTTTTGTTTTGTGGTCTGCAAATGAAAAGTCATCAACTACTATTATGTTATTTTCTTTCATTCTACAAGAAAGAGCCGATTTACGAGCTAAACGCTTCATTTTTTTCGGAATGTCAATAGTATAGAGATGTGGAACTGGTCCAAAAATGGTACCACCACCAACCCATAATGGTGAACGAGAAGAACCCGCACGAGCTGTACCTCTACCTTTTTGTTTCCAAGGTTTTTTACCACCACCGGAAACCTCTGTTCTTGTTTTAGTTTTATGGGTACCTTGACGTTGGTGAGCTAAGTAAACACGCACTGCCTGATACATCACGTGTTCGTTTGGCTCAATACCAAAGATATTATCGGGTAATTCTACTTGCCCGGATTTTTGCCCATTAACTGATAATATGTCTGCTTTCATCTAATATTTCCTTGGTTGTAATAATTGTAAAAAGTATACAATTATAACTTTACAATTTCAATAATTGAATTAGGTGCACCTGGTATACTTCCTTTTACTAAAATTAGATTTTGTTCCGGAAGTACTTGCAATACCTCAATATTTCTGATTGAAGTTCTTTTTCCACCCATTCTTCCAGCCATTCTCATACCTGGGAATACGCGAGATGGATAAGATGAACCACCAATAGAACCTGGTGCACGTACACGGTCACTCTGACCGTGAGTGGTCATACCAACACCACGGAAATGGTGTCGTTTTACAACCCCTTGAAATCCACGCCCTTTACTATTCGAACTAATTTTAAGCATATCGCCCGATTGAAATTGTTCTACTGTAAGAACTTCACCGGTTTCTGCTTTAATATTTTTAAATTCTTTTAAGTAACGTGTATGTGTTGTATTGCTTTTCTTAAAGTGTCCCTTTGTAGGTTGATTCACTTTACGATCTTCTATCTCACCAAAACCAATCTGAACAGCATCGTAGCCATCATTATCTTTGGTGCGTAGCATAACAACAGGACAAGGACCAGCCTCTATAACGGTACAGGGTACAGATTCTCCATCATCCGAAAAGATGCTAGTCATTCCCAATTTTTTACCGAGCAATGCGCCCATGAATTATACTCCTTCAGTTACACTTTAACTTCCACATCTACACCGGCAGGTAACTCTAAGCGCATTAGCGCGTCTACCGTTTTTTGTGTAGAACTGAAAATATCAATTAAACGTTTATGTACTCTTGCCTCAAATTGTTCACGCGATTTCTTGTCAACGTGAGGAGAGCGATTCACAGTATATACCGTCTTTTCAGTTGGTAATGGAATCGGACCGGAAACAACTGCTCCGGTTTGCTTTACTGTACGTACAATTCGTTCTGATGACTTATCAATCAAATTGTGGTCGTATGATCTTAATTTAATGCGAATACGCTGTGTAGCCACGGTTTGTCACCTTTTCGCAATAGAGTTAATAGAGATAAAATAAGGGGGACACACTATCCCCCTTACGTGATTTACAATTATTATTCGAGTACCTTTGTTACAACGCCCGCACCTACAGTACGTCCACCTTCGCGAATAGCGAAACGGAGTCCTTCTTCCATAGCAACTGGTGTGATTAGTTCGATAACCAATGCATCTAAGTTGTCGCCTGGCATAACCATCTCAACACCACCTGGTAGGTGAGCAACACCTGTTACGTCGGTTGTACGGAAGTAGAACTGAGGACGGTATCCGTTAAAGAACGGAGTATGGCGTCCACCTTCTTCTTTAGTAAGAACATAAACTTGTGCGGTAAACTTGTGGTGAGGTGTAATTGAGCCCGGTTTAGCGATAACCATTCCACGCTCTAATTCTTCTTTATCCACGCCACGTAACAACAAACCTACGTTATCACCAGCACGACCTTCATCAAGAAGTTTACGGAACATCTCAATACCGGTTACTGTTGATTTTTTCTGCAAGCCGAATCCAACAATTTCAACTTCCTCGTTTACTTTAACGATTCCGCGCTCAATACGGCCCGTACCTACTGTACCACGACCTGTAATTGAGAATACGTCTTCAACTGGCATCAAGAATGGTTTATCTACTTCACGAACTGGGGTTGGAATGTAGCTATCAACTGCATCCATTAAATCCCAGATACATGTAAAACGCTCATCTGCTATTGGTGCTTCGCTTGAGCCGGCTTCTAATGCACGAAGTGCTGAACCTTTGATGATTGGGGTATCATCACCTGGGAAGTGATATTTAGAAAGAAGTTCACGAACTTCAAGTTCTACAAGTTCTAACAACTCAGGATCTGCAATATCCACTTTATTCATGAATACTACGATACGAGGAACACCTACTTGATATGCTAACAAGATGTGTTCGCGTGTTTGAGGCATAGGTCCGTCAGTAGCAGCAACAACTAAGATTGCACCGTCCATCTGAGCAGCACCTGTAATCATGTTTTTCACATAGTCAGCGTGACCCGGGCAGTCAACGTGAGCGTAGTGACGAATTTCTGTTTCGTACTCTACGTGTGCAGTGTTAATGGTGATTCCACGAGCTTTTTCTTCTGGTGCGTTATCAATCTGGTCATAAGCACGTTTTTCGTTTGTCGTGATCTTTAAAGATAGCGCCATTGTAATTGCCGCTGTTAAGGTAGTTTTACCGTGGTCAACGTGACCAATGGTTCCGATATTAACGTGCGGTTTATTACGTTCAAATTTCTCTTTAGCCATAGCTAAAAGTCCTCCAAATTGAGTGTGAGTAATTGTAGAACAGTTATTTAAATTTAAAGTTTACTTTTTTGTATATGTTCGTTTAACGAACAACTCATCAGCGGCTGAAACACGTTGTAATTAAATACGCTGTGTTTGGTTTAATCCATCAGCTTTATGAATATTTCAATATCGCTTGCTCGTAGTGCGAGAATACCATTGTGTACGAAGCCCGACCTTGTGTTATTGAGCGAAGCTGTGTTACATAACCAAACATTTGTGATAATGGAGCAGATGCTTTTACAATCTGCAACACACCGCGTTGTTCAATTCCTTCAATTTTACCTCTTCTGGAACTTAAGTCGGCAATTACATCACCTACAAATTCCTCGGGAGTTATTACTTCTACAGCAAATACTGGCTCCATAATACACGGACTAGCTTCTCTGCAACCATCCTTAAATGCTATTGAAGATGCTATTGCAAATGCTACATCACTTGACTCATTGACATCAAATTTTGCATCCACCAAAGTCACCTTCACATCTATCATGGGATACCCCATAACCGGACCGGCACTTAATGAATCCTTTGCACCCTGCTCTATTGCTACAACATAGGATTTAGGAAAATCTGAATTTTCAAACTCGGCTTTAAATTCAAAGCCTTTTCCGGTTTCATTAGGCTCAAGTTTTAGAGAAACTATAGCGAACTGACCTTTTCCACCAGCCTGACGGATAAACTCGCCAGTTTTAACTACTGAATTCAAGATTGTTTCGCGATAGGCAACCTGTGGTTTTCCTACTTTAGCAGGAACATTAAACTCTCGGTTTAGTCTATCAACAATAATCTCAAGATGAAGCTCACCAACACCGCTAATTATTAACTGACCACTTTCCGAATCAGTTGAAAAACGAAATGTTGGATCTTCTTCAGAGAGCCTAGTCAAAGCATCAATCATCTTCTCCTGGTCAGCAAGCGTTTTTGCTTCAATTGACTGATTAATCACAGGATCTGCAAATGAGATGCGCTCAAAAAGAACTTGATGTTTTTGATCGCACAATGTATCTCCGGTTCTTGCATAACGCAAACCCGGAATTGCTACAATTTCACCCGCATACACTTCTTGCAATTCTTCACGTTTATTAGCCTGCATACGCATAATTTTCATCACACGTTCTTTCTTTTCCGTAAGAGGATTAAAAAGCATCATACCTGTAGTTAACGTACCGCTATATACACGTACAAAAGTCAATCTACCAACATACGGATCGCTTAATATCTTAAATGCAAGACCAGAAAATGGCTCATTATCTAAAGGCAACCGCTGAACTTCCACATCGTGATTTTCAACAGCATATCCCTTTACGGCGCCAATATCGTTTGGAGAAGGTAAATAACGAACTATCGAATCAAGCAACTGTTGCACACCTTTATTCTTAAAGGATGAGCCACAAATTACAGGAACTATTTTACGATCTACCGCACCTTTGCGAACAGCATCATACAATTCCTCTTTACTTAACTCGACTCCATTCAGATATTTCTCTAACAGGGCATCACTTAACTCAGAAACCGATTCAATAAGTTCAGAACGACGCAATTGCGCTTGCTCCAAAACATCACCGGGAATTTCAGTTATCGAAAAACGTATCCCGTTATCATCACTTTCAAAGATAATAGCCTGATTCTCAATCAAATCAACTATACCCCTAAAGTTCTCCTCTTCACCAATTGGCATATGCAATGCAACGGGATTAGCTGCAAATTTTTCCTTAATCATCGAAATGACATTATAAAAATCAGCACCTATTCTATCCATTTTATTAACAAAAGCCAAGCGCGGGACATTATACATATCCGCTTGATGCCAGACGGTTTCAGACTGCGGCTCAACCCCTTCAACTGCACTAAACAATGCTATTGCACCATCTAACACTCTTAAAGATCGCTGAACCTCAGCAGTGAAATCAACATGACCCGGTGTATCTATGATATTAATCTGATAGCCATTCCAAGTACAAGTAGTAGCTGCTGATGTAATCGTTATACCTCTTTCGCGCTCTTGTTCCATATAATCGGTAAATGCAGTACCTTCATGTACTTCACCCATTTTATGAAGAACACCGGTATAAAACAGAATTCGCTCTGTAGTTGTTGTTTTACCAGCATCAATATGAGCCATGATGCCAATATTACGTACTTTATTTATATCGGTTGTCCGAGCCACAAAATATCTCGCGTTGAGTTGTTACGTTGCCAAAGAACAATAAAATACTACCACTTAAAATGCGCAAACGCCTTATTCGCTTCTGCCATTGCATGCATGGTGTCACGGCGCTTAATTGCTCCACCTTCACCATTCGAAGCTGCAATAATTTCATTTGCTAAACGAACAGCAAATGACTTATCACGGCGATCTTTCGCATAATCACGGATCCAACGGATAGCCAATGCTAAACGGCGTTCCTCACGAACTTCACTTGGAACTTGATAGGTCGCACCACCAACACGGCGGGGACGAACTTCCAAAGCCGGAGCAGCATTTCCAATTGCTTTACGGAACACATCAATTGCTTCCTGACCGGTTTTCTCAGCAATAACATCAAATGCACGATAAACCAAGTCACGAGCGGTATTCTTTTTACCTTGCAACATGATACAATTCACGAACTTCGATACCACAACATCATTAAATCGTGGATCTGGAGTTATATAGCGCTTTTCTGCTCTCTTTTTTCTCATACAATGTTTGAATTAGCTTTCAGAAATATCAAATTCAATTACTGATTTTATCTCAATATTTATTTTTTACCCGGTGCTGCACCTGCTTTAGGCTTTTTAGCACCGTATTTCGAACGTCCCTGCATTCTACCGTTAACGCCCTGTGTATCTGCCGCACCCCTGATAATGTGGTAACGAACACCCGGTAAATCCTTAACACGACCACCGCGAATCATCACGATGCTGTGCTCTTGCAGATTGTGACCTTCTCCCGGAATGTACGCTGTAACCTCCATACTGTTTGTTAAGCGAACACGTGCAACTTTGCGCAAAGCTGAATTTGGCTTTTTAGGAGTAGTTGTATAAACACGTGTACAAACACCACGACGTTGTGGACATGACATCAACGCAGGTGATTTTGATTTATACGTTACTTCTTGGCGACCTTTTCTAACTAATTGTGCTATTGTTGGCATCGTATTTTTCCGCTATCAGAGTGAATATTTTTGTCAGTATTTTCAAAAACAGCCCGCGAAAATACACTAAGTATGCCAAACAGCAAAACATTTTCTCTAAAAAATCCTTACCACATGATATTTACTTTAAAATAGTTGTACTTTTCACAGCGATTTTGGTAGAACTCACCATAACTCGGCTCTTGGTTCGTATTTTTGTCTGGCAGCAAGCAGTTCATCTTCGGAACATCTAAAAAGGGAAGAAATGTCGGAATTTGATGGTTTACACGAACGCCAATACACCGATTTATACCAACAGGATGATGCACCCTTAAGCAATGTTCGCAAAAGCGGGCTTAGATTCTTATTATATGCATCATTAATAGTATTTAGTGGAATGATCGCCGCAGGTATCATTATCAAAGTCCCAAGGCAAGTCAATGTTCAGTTTGTATTAAAGGGAAACTCTCAAGAAACTGTTTTACGGTTTGCCGAAAGCGTTTTTGTAGAAAAACTCTACGTAAAACCCGGGCAGATAATCGAAAAAGACTCTCCAATTGTTAGAATTTCATCGCCCGAGGCAGCTGGCTTAATTAACGACTACTCCGTTGCATTAACGAACTTACAGTTATATGAAAAATCCGAAACTCCGCTCCATACAACTCAAAAAACCTCTCTGAACTTACAAAAACAGAAATACACAGCTCAAATTGCTGATGCGCTTAAAGAGAAAGACTTTAAGGTTCGTTCCCGTAAATCTGAACTTAAAAAGCTCGAACAAACGCTTGATGTAGCTACCAAAACGGTAGATGATATTAAAAAGCTCCACAAAAAGAGTTACGCCGCTGATGCAGAGTTACGCGAGGCAGAACTAAAAAGAACCAATGCTCAGGATGCACTTAACAGAGCTAAAGACCTATACACAAAAGAAATCTATTCACTCGAAAACAAAATTAAACAGCTGGAATACGACCGTTCACTTGCAAATGAGGATGCCACAAAGATTGACATCGAGTCCACAGTTAAGCATAGCGACCTTCAAAATCAGGTACATTCTGCTTTAAGTAAGCTGAACAATTTATACGGACAGTTTACTATTGATAATGGTTCGCTTGTTATTAAAGCACCAGCTAAACTCTTAGTAAGCTATGTAAACGATGCCGATAAGCAAATAAACGGAGGTTCAGTTCTGGTAAAGTTAATGGCGGGGTCATCGGCAATGTATGCAAGTGCCTCGGTTGAGCCACAACATATTGGCAATCTTAAATCCGGAATGGAAGCAATTCTAAAAGTTTCGTCGTTTCCGCATTACAACTGGGGTGTGGTTCATGGTAAAGTTAATAACGTTGCCATTACCCCCGATGACAAAGGCAACTACCCGTTCGAGGTACAAATAACCAACGCAGGGCAACTGGATAAACAATTACAAATAGGAATGAATGGCGAGTTATCCGTTCTTGTTGACGAAAAGACCATTTTTGGCTACATATTCGAGAAGTTCTCAAAGGTAATTAAGTAAAGAACTTCTATTGCTAACGCAAGCCGCACCAAGTCTCGGCTAACAACAAAACCTCTTCTTGCGGGAGAGAAAAGCATCCACAATAAAAACCATATTTCGTTTAAACGATATACGTAATAGAAAGCACAAGCATCTTTCCTGCAAGACAAGATTATAATAAACAATAACGTTCGGCGCAGTCTGCGGTAGCAAAAAAACAATACGGTAAGAAACGTTTCCATTTCCTCCCGTAGCAAAGAATAACTTCAATTGCTTCTGTTATTAGAATATCTTGTTCATAATTCCATCAACTATGCCGTATTCAACAGATTCTGCCGAATCCATCCAATAATCACGTTCAAAGTCTTTTAAGATTCGCTCTAAGGTTTGTCCGCAATTCTCGGCAAGAATCTTTGCGCCAATCTCTTTGGTTTTCAGAATCTCTTTCATCTGAATCTCAATATCTGTACTTGACCCCTGCGCGCCGCCACTTGGCTGGTGAATCATCACTTTACCGTGGTCGAAAATAAAACGGCGACCTTTGGTTCCGGCACTTAACAAGATTGACCCCATTGATGCAGCCAATCCCATACACACAGTACTAATTGGCGAATTGATACCTTTCATTACATCATAAATTGCCATACCCGATGTAACATATCCACCCGGTGAGTTTATAAAGAAGGTAATTTCTTTGCCGGGTTCGCTAAGTTCTAAATACATCAAACGGTCAATAACATGTTTAGCAGAGTTATCATCAACCTGCCCCCACAAGAATACCTTGCGCTGCTCTAACAATTTTTTGCCAATCATCATTGGGGTTGCTTTATCCATTTCTTTTTGTTCGCCCTCGGGCTTTTCGTCGTCGAAAGTTATCATAAGTAAGTTAATAGTGTAAAATGTAAAACTCGTTTTAAGAAATCTGTTACTGAAACGTAATCGGGCTGGCATTATTGAATAATACCGTGCGTTATTTAAACACAAACAAAAATAACAAACCAATTACAGTAAAGAAGAAACCTACTGTTGCAAGTATCGTCACAACAAACCATTCATTAAAAAATCCTCGTGGTGTTGCCGTTCCGTCGCTGGCATCATAAATCACTTCCGTAACATCTCCAACGTTAAAATCCGGAGGGTAACTTCCAATAGAACTAAACACCCTAACGGTATCATTATTATTGGCAACAAACTCAAACAGCGGATAAGCCATACGCTTACGTCCGCTAAATTCAATAGCAATTACTTTTGCATTGTAACGAGGTGCTGAGTTAACAAACTGTTGGTGATGATATGCGGTGTAACCGGCAATAGACAACAAAAACACGCCTAATCCCGGGAAAGCCCAAATCCATTTATCTCCATTTTTAGAGTTTGGCTGAAATGTATTGATGCTTGTCGTTTGTTTACTACCAAACTTTCTACCGGTAACTTGTTCAAACTTTTCGTGTAAGGAAAGTCCAGAGTCTTTTGTTCGTTTGGACCACAAAAACCCAACAACGGGCATTCCGGTAAACAGAAGTCCCATACCACCAAAAATGGCAGGTAGTAACCACAACTCAACAAAAGTATTTACTTTAATATCTGATGTATCGGAAACACTATATAACAGTTCAACAGTTTCGCCTATATCAAACTCAGCAGGTTTACTGCTTACACTGCTGATATACTCCAATGTATCTGTTCCGGGAAGTGCATAATGGATAACCGGTTTAAAAGTTCTATCGGGTTGTTGAAGTAAATCCACAACCTTGCCTGTTGTTGTTTTAGCGTGTTGCAAATACATCTTTGTAGTATAACCAACATAACCGGCAACACCAATAAATACAACGCCAACAATCAGGAAAACAGCAAACGCAGGAACTCTGCGTAGGTACATGAAGAATGTTTCGTTCACAGTACAAAGATAGATTTATACATAAGTAACGGAAGAACCCTAAACCTTCCATAAATTGCAATACAATTATACCCCAAATACACCAATGAACAATATCACCGTAGTAGATATTTTAGGTTACATAGCGGCATGTTTTTCTACGTTTGCCATGTTACCCCAAGCTATACACATTTATAAAACCAACGAGGTTGAACAACTTTCTTTACGAACATTTACAATGGCAACCATAGGTGCCATATTATGGTTAGTGTATGGTTTACTTATCAACAACATGGTAGTAATACTTGCAAACGCAATCGGGATATTGATTGTTGGTTATATCTTCACAAAAAAATTCATACACCACCGTAAACAGCACGACTCAACCTTTTAGAATTCTTGTACTCCCACTGTTGCCGAAGCAACCGCGCGTGCGCGGCAACCCAGTCCGAACTCACCCGCTAGCGGCGCAGATAAATTCTACACTATAAGCAAATTCACGCGACGAATAACGCTTGGTTCGCGCCGGGTCTGCGCGCTTGAGTTCTGCTTCGGCAGATGCGGGAAACATATATCCCCAGAATGTTTTATTTTTACATAACACTCTTAGGATTACTAACCTACAACGGGGGATTATTTGAAAAAGCTACTATTTGTTTTGGGATGTATTTGTTGCCTTCCATTATTAGCACCTGCACAAACAGTAAAAGAAGTATCGGTACTGCTTAGCGTAAAAGCGGAAGAAAAACCAACTCCACACATAACTATATCGTGGGTTCCGGAAAAGCGAGCGGACTCTTATGTTGTAAGCCGCAAAACACGCGATGCAAATCAGTTTACGATACAAGAAACATTATCGGGCACCGACTCAGTTTGGGTAGATAACTCAGTTCTTCCGGGCATTGGGTATGAATATGAAGTAATTGTAAACATTAAAACATCGGCAACCACTATTGCTAAGGGTTTTGGTTATGCTTACGGTGCAATTGGATTGGCATCTAACCCAATCCGTGGAAATGCACTGTTATTAGTTGATACTCTAATGTCGGTTGCGTTATCAAACGAAATTGATCAGTTGAGAACTGATTTGGAAAATGAAGGCTGGATTGTATCGCAACGTAATGTTCAACGTACGGAAACCTTTAATAAAGATGCGGTTGCAAATGCTAAAAAAATTGTGCGCGGATGGTACGATAAATTGAACGATTACACCCGACCAACACTCTTTATTATTGGGAGAGTTGCTGTACCAAAAGCCGGCATGGGATATAATGGGCAGATTCTTGGGGCACCCGACGGTCATCCCGACCACTTTGGAGCATGGGCGGCAGACTCCTACTATGGTTATATGGGTAACGATGCTGATTGGACAGATGTTATGACCTTTGATAAAATTATAGCAGACTGGAATAATTCTGGTAAGCTTGATGCAGGGGATACAGCCATAGTATCAGCACGTTCAAAAAACTTCCCCGGTGATGGAAAATTTGATAACGCCATAATACCTAATTACCTGAATGTTAGTATTGGCAGGGCAGATTTGTACGACATGGGTAAACTATACAAACTAACTAAGGTTGTTGGCGGTAAAACAGTAATTGATTCGTTAGCTTCGGAAATTGATTTATTGAAGTCATACTTAAAACGTGACCATGATTATAGAGTTGGTAAAACTCAGATTAAACGACGCGGACTGATTGATGCAAACTTTGGCTACTTTGGAACTTCGGTGTACGAAGGTTTTTCACGCAGTGGTTGGAATAACTTTAGTGTTTTAGTAGGGAAAGACAATATTGATGTAAATGATTGGTTCACAACGCTTGACACTGCTCAGTATTTATGGGCATATGGCGATGGCGGTGGTAGTTACGAAAGTGCATCAGGTGTAGGTAGTACAAGCCAGTTTGCAACTACTAAAGTAAATGCAATATTTACAATGTTGTTTGGCTCGTACTTTGGTGATTGGGACAGCCCGAATAACTTTTTACGTGGGCCATTAGCTTCGCAGCCATCGGTTTTAACGTGTTCATGGTCTGGTAGACCACAATGGTATTATCATACTATGGCATTAGGCGAAACAACAGGCGATGCCATGTTGATGTCTATTAATACCGATCCATACTTTAGAAGTAACGGAATATACGGTGTTCATACAGCTCTGATGGGTGACCCAACATTGCGTATGCCGTACACCCCAATAAACCCGCCACAAAATGTATCGGTAACACAAGTACGGGCAACACCACATTATGTTCATGTTAAGTGGGAAGCACCGGCCGGTAACCAACAAATTGCCGGTTATTATGTGTACAGAAAAGTTGGTAACAAAGAAATTGAACCAATGAACGAAGGTGTAATGATACAAGGCTTAGAATATAAAGACGAACAGTTAGTTGAAGCGAACGTAACATATAGCGTTCGTGCTGTTGGTTTAACAACTTCTACCACAGGTTCGTTTTACGAGACGAGTTTCCCTGCAAGTGCAACCGCTAAAATTACGGCAGTAGATGAAGAATCTACATCGAACCTATTTGCTGTAGAGTGTTTTCCAAACCCAACACGCGATGCTGCAACGGTTAAGCTAACACTCGATTCCCCGCAGCAGGTTGATGTATCGGTTTACAATGTTGACGGGCTACGTTTAGCACAACTTGAGAACAGAATGTTGAGCAATGGCGAACACATCTTGCTTTGGAATTGCAAGAACGAAACAAAAGAAAAAGTTGCTCATGGCGTGTACTTTGTACGAGTTACTATTGGTAATACTACAGCTGTACGCAAAGTAGTAGTGATTGATTAAGGCGTGTAAAAGCTATACGCTTCTCTTCGGCAATTAAAGGAGTTTGGTACAGCAAACGTTCGGTGCCGTCACGCGTTAGCAAATGATGGTAATAAAAAAGGCGATTCACGTTTGATGAATCGCCTTTACTTTTTAGGTGTAGAAACTAAGATAAGGGTGCGATGTAGTGTTCTTCCGGTTTGCGAAGTGCTTCGCGTACCCAACGTCCGTTATCTTCTGCAGCGCGGCGTACTGCCAGACGCTCGGCGTTGCATGGACCATCGCCATTGATTACACGGAAGAATTCATCCCAATCGGGTTCGGTGTATTCCCATTTTCCAGTCTCTTCGTTTTTGCGAAGTTTTTCATCGGGAACGGTTAATCCTAATTCCCAGATTTTAGGAACGTATGTTTCTAAGAACTGCTGGCGCATGTCATCGTTTGATGCCATCTTTACTTTCCATTTCATCAACGTTGTTGTATGAGCAGAAATTTTATCGGATGGCCCAAAGAAGTGCATTAGTGGTTTCCACCAACGGTGTAAAGCCGCTTGCACCATTTCACGCTGAACCGGTGTTCCGGTTGCAAGTGTTACTACGTTATCGTACCCATACTTTAAGTGGAACGATTCCTCGGTACAGATGCGCTCTAACGCACGACCGTACGCTGCATACGAACCTTTAGAGTTTGTTACCTGATTAATAATTGCACCAGCATCTACCAACCATGCAATTACCGCAGTATCTGCCCAGGTGTATGCCGGATAGTTAAAAATATTGGAGTACTTTGATTTACCTGTTAGCAAATCATTCATTTGCTTTTCGCGGGATTTACCAAGTGTTTCGGCAGCATTATACAGTAACTGTCCGTGCCCAACCTCATCCTGAACTTTAGCAAGAAGAGCCATTTTACGGCGGAATCCCGGAGCACGGGTTATCCATGTGCCTTCGGGCAATGCTCCAATAATTTCCGAATGCGCGTGTTGCTCAATCATTCGGGTTAGTTGCCTACGGTATTCGCGTGGCATCCAGTCGGTTGGTTCAATTTTTTCGCCACGCTCAATTTTTGCCTCAAATTCGGCAAGGCGTTGCGGGTTTTCTTCTAATGTATCGTTAGCATTTGTTGCATCAACAACGCTGATATTTCCGTACATACTTAGCACCTGAAAAAGGTTAATAACAATTGTAACTATCGGCAAATTACGGAATTTATTTTACCCGCTTATTTTAACCGTGTTCCATCGGCATGGGTGTACTTAATGGTAAAGTAGTTTGCAAAGTTTGTATTGTACTTTGGGCTTAACGGAGCGTCCTTGTAAATACTGGTTAATGCCATCTTTACGTACTTATTAGATTTTGTTTTAATAACAAATGTTTTACTTGGATTTACAGTTAAAACGTGGTTAGGTCCGCCACTATACAGAAACAATGCTGTAGTCCCCCCTAACCCAATAGGTACAATTCTTCCGGTAGTTGTAGTATCATCATTACGCAAAGTGTATTTTGATGCATCAGTAACATTATCATAAACATCATCAACCAGTACTGCCTGCGTTTGCCCATTCTTATTTACTGTACCGGAATTAAAAAACATAGGACCTGAGTTTGTAAAAATCCCAACAAGAGGACCAAACCCAGTAGAAGATGTATCGTATGGTATATATCTGAATTTAACATCCCAATCCGCACCATCTGCCTTAGATGGGTCTATAAGTGTATCCTTATCAAACGAATAATACACCCACCCTTCGGCCAGTTTGGCTGAAATATTAGTTTTAATCACAAAACCCAAATCGGTTGTGTTCTTATTTGGCGTAACAGTGTCATCGCTACACGAATTAAGTATAATTGCTGCACTTAACAGAAATGCTATATAAAGTGTTTTCATTTAGGTATAAGTTTAAGTTAAGGTAATATTTTTTTGTTCCAAAAGCACCAAACAGACGCAGTTCCACCAAGCATTGCGTTGCATTGCAGATGCTTTAGTAACACACACCGTTAACCTGCAGAATTAAAGGGTGCGGAACTACACAATCATTTGTTATTCAACCCAATCGCAGATGAATACATTTGTATCCCCCGGGTTAGCGTTATTACGGTTGGAACAGAACACTAATTTTTTGCCATTACGAGTAAACATTGGGAAACCGTCGAAACCACCAAAGTAGGTTATTCGCTCCAGACCGGTACCATCGGTGTTAATCATATATAAATCGAAGTTGCGCCCCTTGGGGTCATCCATATTAGAGCTAAAGATAACTCGCTTACCATCGGGGTGGAAGAACGGAGCAAAGTTTGCTTTTCCGTTGTTGGTGAGTTGCTTAACGTTGTTGCCATCTGCATCCATTACATAAATTTCCAACTGGCGCGGACGTATAAGTCCTTGGCCTAACAACGACACATATTCTACAGAATCTTTACCGGTTGGGTGTGATGCTCTGTACACAATTTGCTTTCCATCAAAACTGAAAAAAGCACCCCCATCGTAACCCAGTTTGTTTGTTAAGCGTTTTATGTTTTTTCCGTTAAGGTCGCAGGAGTACAAATCAATGTCGCCATCGCGGGTAGAAGTAAAGATAATTTTATCACCTGTTGGCGATACAGTAGCTTCTGCATCATATCCTGTACTCGAAATGATTTTCTTTACATCTTTTCCATTGGGTTTAGCAGAGTAGATTTCGTAACTACCGTATAATGGCCAAACATATCCTTTGCTCATATCCGGCTTTGCAGGACATTCGGCAGCAGCTTCGTGTGTGCTTGCATAGATGATACTTTTATTTGGTAAAAAGTATGCACAAGTAGTTCTTCCCTTTCCTGTACTTACTAATTTTTTGTTAGTGCCATCTATATTCATGCTATATATTTGGTCGCATGCATCTTCTCCGGTATGAGCTTGATATATCAGTTGTTTTTCATCGAACGATAGATATGCCTCCGCGTTTTCGCCACCAAAGGTTAACTGGGTTATGTTTTTGAGGTGTTTTTCTTTAGAGTCGACAACTGAATCCGGAATGGGTTTGCCTTGCGAGTAAGAATTGCTGCTTACCAATGCTATACAGCAGACTAATAAAATGCTAAATTTCATGGTTGCCTTATTGTAACTTGTTGTAATATTGTATTTGTTGATACGAAATTAGTAAAAACATTATTTGTTTTTACAAACATATTTACAAAATCTTCTATTTTTGTAAAAGATAACGGATTTTTAACGGCTGATTGTTCTCTCCCGCACTGAAAGGGTGTACTATACAAACTCCATCTGGTGCGGTCGGGCGATAGCAAACTATTACATGTATGGGCGAACATTTAGAAAAACACATTTCACGGACGCATTTTGCGAATCCGGTTTTAAATGCAATTATTAATGTGAACGTAGCCGCAAGTTTTTTGCAAGGTAAAGTAAATGAGGCATGTGCCCCGCTGGGGATTACAGGTGTTCAGTATAATATTTTACGTATTCTGCAACGTTCAGATAATGCCGGACTATCGCGTAATGATATTGTTAAACAACTGATTGAAAAAAGCGTTGATGTTACTCGTTCGATTGACGGACTTGTTAAGTTAGGCTACGTTGAACGAGAACCATCGCAAGAAGACCGCCGAATTGTATTACACCGAATAACTTCATCAGGCGGTGTTGCGTTAGAATCAATTGACCCGAATTTCCGTGTAATGCTGAACTCAATTGGTTCTGTGTTTAGCTCCGAAGAGTTGCACACACTTTCGGCACTATGCGAAAAATTATATTCGCATTAGTTAGTTAACACACTATACACTTTAAACGATGAGTGCATTGGTGGTTCTTCACCTTTTTCTTTTGCAACAGCCATATCTGCAAAGGCACGTTTATGTCCTTCCAAAAACTCAGCCGATCTTGTCCAGTTTTTAAATGCATCTTCGTTTTCCCAATAACTAACAACTAAGTAGTCTTCGCCATCTTTTTGAGGCTTCAGAACATTCATTGATTGAAAGCCAGGGACTGTATCAATAGCTTTTGCACGGGTTGAAAATAGATATTCAAACCGCTCGCGGTAATGCTCTTTACATGTTATATAATTTATAGCAACAAACATATATATACCTTTCTTGTAAACTACATTAAACTGAGAATAGTAAGTAACTGTCGGGTTATTAATACAACTGCAGCAACGGTTAAAGTCCACGTAAATATGATAGTAAACCAACCGCCCTTTGTATCGGTACGTTTAGTAAGTACAACAAAATATCTTTCAGCATTTGCCTGATGAATATCTTGAGTAGAAATATTTTCTGCCTGAGTGTTCAGACTTTTACACATTGACTGAAGTGCTTTATATCTGCCGGTTTCTCGCTTATAATCATACCCCCACAATGTAAGTAGTACCAGATACAACTGATACTGACCAATAACAAACGCTTGCATGGTAGTTTCTGATGGAAATTGCAGTATATACTTTACCAACCACATGCATCCTGCAACTGCAAACAATAGCTTTACAATCCTGCGCAGTAATGCAACTTGTTTTTCCGATGATTCAATAATTATATTAGCCATAATACCAATAGAATTTCACTTGATATACAATCTACTTTAGAAGTAAGTAGCAAATCCAAATTGAATGCCTTTATTAACAACAGAATTTCCTACTATATCTACAATATTGGAGTTTCTGTAATTAACTCTAAAGACAGATGTAGTGGTTGGTCGCAAACTAACACCAAATGACAACGCTGTTACTTCATCGCCGATATTTCCGCCTGTTGCTGCAAAAGTTCCAATGTTGTAATCAATATAATCTATACGTGCATTTAGGTTTAACACTGTATTTGCATAATCAAGCATTGTAAATGTTGTTACAGGAAATATCACATCGGTATAAAATCCAAGTTGTTTACTTCCGTTTATTTCTTTCAAATTTGCCGGTACATCTATCGTATTCATGGCTACTTCTCCTTGAATTGTTATAGATGATATTGCCAACGAATAATCCAATGCTGTAATCAGTACTGCTCTGCGTTCATCCACATCAATTCCTTCTTTCCTGAACGAATTATAAATACCGCGGTAGGCAGAAATACCAATCTCGCCATATTGTCTGTGGCGTAAAGCAATCTTTCCGGTTACCGAAGGAACACCATTGTGACTTTCTTCAAACATTTCCATTACTCTACCCCTACGTAGTAACGTTCTGCCATCGCTATTTAATATTATTCCATCGCGCAAACCATTAACAAGGTATGCATCGTACGTAGCAATAAAACTCTCACCAAAAAACAATTTACCGTTAACTCCAAATCCCATTTCCGATAATGTTGCAGGTATAATTTGTGTTGAAACCATAGGTCTGTCTATGAACTCATACAACGGGCTATCATGTTTCTGGTTAAACCCTCCTATTGGCGCTAAAATAATTCCACCCCTAAACACCAATGCCGGGTCAATCTCAAAATCAAGCATTGCTGTTTCTAATGCAATTTCTTCAGTTCCATGCTCAAACTCAAGTTCTGCAAGTAATTTTATTCTCGAAGAAATAGACGAGTACACAAACAAATTAAACCTTCGCATCTCCATACTAAAACCTTCGCTTACTCCAGATTGCGAAAAATAATTTGTATTCGCTTCAGCATACCCACCAATCGATGTTGAGTTACCCAAATTCCCAATAAATGGTCTGCGATACACAGCATCCTGTGTAGTACGAATATTTTGCAAACTATCAGTGTTTGCAAACAAGTTTACCGAAAACAACATCACTGCTAATAAAGCTAATAAATAAATGTATCTCATATAATTACGATAAAAAAACATACACATTCTCTTCATCCGAAGTAACTTTAAAACTTTCTAAGTCTGTATTTGCAGGTGGCGATAACACTTTACCGGTGTTAGAAAAATCACTTCCATGGCATGGGCAACTAAGCAGATTCCCTGCCGGACGCAATTCACATCTCTTATGTGTGCACAACATCTTCAATGCAGTAAATCCTTCTATTCCAGTTTTAGAAACATAAATAGGAAAAGCTATCTCTTTACTCTTTCTTATTACAACAAAATCTCGTTCTGTAAACTCAGATTTAGGTATTGATATCTTGTTATCACGGAGCGCACCATCAATGCTGCGTACATTCGTGCAACCATCAAGCGCGAGAGAACAGCCCACTAACACTCCGGCACTTATCACCGATAATTCTTTAATAAATTTTTTTCTTGTTAACATGATTATAGCGACTGTAAAAACTTGAGAATTTTATCTTGTAATATTGCGTTCAATGCTTTGAATTTACTTCTGCTGTCAGCAGCTTCCCCACCGTGGTAATCAATAGCTTGGCGAATAGTCTTCGCTCTACCATCATGTAAAAAAGCAATTGCACCGCCGTTGGAAACATGAGCTAATCCAATACCCCACAATGGCGTTGTTCGCCATTCGGATGACAATGCATCGCCTTCTGTATAACCATCATTTAACTCGCTCCCCATATCATGCAGCAAAAAGTCAGAGTAAGGATGGAACTCAACTTTATGTAACGATCCAATGGCAGACATACCTGTTTTTAAAGTTTGTACATGGCAATTACCGCAACCAACTTGCAGGAAAGCTTTTTCACCTTCTATTACATCTGCATCATTTGAGTTCCTTCTGGGTGGTACTTTTAAAGTTCTCAAATAAAACGCAACATCTTCAACTACTTTTGCAGAGATCTCTGGGTCGTTAGCATTATCCGTCACATCTGAACTCTGTACATTGCGAATATCCTGTGGATGATATTCACTGCTAATTCCCATATCATTAAAAAATGCGTTAACACTTTGATGTACTAAATCAATAGCCATTGCCTTTCTGCCAAACCGTGCGATATATTTACCATTTACAGGAACATGCTTACTACCCGGCTTAAAGAATTCCGGAGGAATAACATAATTCAATCTACCTGAAATACCGTCTTTGTTTGCATCTTCTGGGTCAGCTAATCGCATTAACGTCGAATCATCCAATGCCTCTACATATCCTAACCCTGTAACAGCCGGAGCCATAAATCCTGAATGCACATTAGCCAGTGCCGGTAAGAACTCGGCGCTAAATCCCGGGAGCGATTTGTCTTGTAGTTGTGGGCCGCCAAAATCCTGTAAGGCATCAAACACACCATTTTCTACTCTGCCAAAACGAGTAAAGGTAGTAAAGGCATGCCCTCTACCATCGGCAATATGGCACGCCTCACACGAAGCAGCATTGAATATTGGTCCCAGTCCGTCACTAATACTATATACTTTGCTAAACTCTTCATCACCAATTATATGCCTGCCTGTCTCAGCACCCGATAAAGTAGCTATTGGACCATCCAATGCTTCATCATCCGAAATACTTGTTGAAATAAAAGTATCGCAGGATGTAAAGGACAATCCCAGAACTAAACCCACCAGCGTTATAAAACAATCAAACTTCTTCATATTGCTTTTATGCTTATTTAGATTAAATCTAAATTACGGACTTATACCCGACTAAACAAATCTGATTTTAATAATCATGGAAAATCAATAGATTTGGTAAATTTTATTAGTTAATCATATCGTTACATACTATATGGCTATTCAATTTATTTCTCCAGCAACCGAACAAGAATGGAATTCCTACTACAAAATCAGGTTTGAAGCCCTACGTAAACCTTGGGGTCAACCTGAAGGCACAGAAAAAGATGATACCGACTCAAGTAGTATTAATGTAATGATGTTAGAAAACAATATCCCAGTTGCAGTCGGGAGATTACACTATAACTCCACATCAGAAGGTCAGGTTCGTTATATGGCTGTTGATGAATTATGCAGAAACAAAGGCTATGGCTCTTTAATTCTACAAGAGTTAGAAAGAATTGCTAAAGAAGCAAATGTAACCACCATAGTTTTAGAAGCACGTGAACGTGCTATACCATTTTATGAAAGAAATGGGTATCATGTAACAAAACTATCATACTTACTATTTGGTGAAATCCAACATTACACAATGAGTAAAGAGTTGTAATTCTGTATTTTGCTGACAATTACCTACGTTGAATTAAGAAAGAGAATACACAATGAAATTAGAGTTTTGCGGTGCGGCACAAACGGTAACAGGTTCAATGCACTTGTTACACATTAATGGTTTAAGAGTATTACTCGATTGCGGTTTATTTCAGGGAAGGCGTGAAGAGGCGAAACGAATAAACAAGGAATTCCCATTCGATGCAGCTTCTATAGATGCTGTTATTTTATCACACGCACATATAGACCACGCAGGTAACTTACCTCATCTGGTGAAAGCTGGCTTTACCGGAACAATCTGGTGTACACCGGCAACACGTGATTTATGCTCTATCATGTTAGCCGATAGCGCCATGATTCAGGAAAAAGATGCTGAGTATTTGTTAAAACACAAAGGAGAAATAGTAGAACCACTCTATACTATGGATGACGTTTCCCAAACGTTAGAACAAATGCACTCAATCGGCTACCACAGAACATTTGATGTGGTGCGTGGCGTTACTGCTCAATTTTTTGATGCAGGACATATACTTGGTTCTGCTGTTACAATGCTAACATTACAAGAAAATGGTCGTACAGTAAAACTATGTTTTACAGGCGATGTTGGCAGACCTAACAGACCTATTCTTCGCGACCCCGAATTCCCCGGTCATGCAGATTACATCATTAGCGAATCAACATACGGCGGAAGACTTCACGATGAACCTGAAAAACTCGAAGATAAATTATTACAGGTAATACAAAATGTAATTGATAAAAAAGGAAAACTAATCATACCTGCATTTAGCGTAGGAAGAACTCAAGACATCGTTTACCATCTAAATAATATGTACAACGCCGGGAAAATTCCACAAATACCGATCTTTGTAGATTCTCCGTTAAGCTTTAATGCTACAAATATTTATCGTTTGCATCCCGAATGTTACGACGACGAAATCCGCAAAGTACTGATGAACGATTCAGACCCTTTTGGCTTTGCTACACTTAAGTACACACGTACAGTAGATGAATCAAAAAAAATCAATCGGCTGAAAAAAGCTCACGTTGTTATTGCATCCTCGGGTATGTGCGAAAGCGGACGTGTTGTTCATCATCTTATGCATAGCGTTGGCTCGCCCCGGAACACTGTTCTTATTGTTGGCTTCAACGCGGAATACACACTGGGCAGAAAACTTGCCGACGGACACAAAACAGTTAACATAATGGGTATTCCTCATAAAGTCCGTTGCGAGATTGAAAAGATAAGCGGACTCTCTGCCCATGCCGATGAAAGTGAACTCATGAACTTTTTCAAACCTTTCTCGCGCACAACGTTGCAACACACATTTTTGGTTCACGGCGAGCCGGAAGCACAAGAAGCACTCATCAGTACAATGAAATCGCAAGGTGTTAACAATGTTACAAATCCAACAAAAGGAACAATTGTAGATTTATAATATGCTAACGCAAACCGCGCCAAGTATTGAATGTATTATGCACCTTAACGTGCGGGAAAGAACAGTCACGTTCAAAGAAGCGTCACCGTGAAGGTTGTTTTTACAGCAAGGAGTATATCTGCACTACTACTGCCAATAGTACAAAGAGCGTTGGTGCAGTCCCGCGATAGCAAAAAAAAATTATGACCAAACACGTAGTTGCAGGAATATTGTATCGCGATGAACGCGTTTTGCTTTGCCAAAGAAAACGTGGCTCGCGGTATGAACTATTCTGGGAATTCCCCGGTGGTAAAGTTGAAGAAAATGAAACAGCTGATGCCGCATTAATACGGGAGTTGCAAGAAGAACTCAGCATTACGATTACTTCATTCACACCCTTACGCGAATACAAAACCGAATACAATGATGGCGGTGTATTTATAGTTACATTTTACCTTGTAACGCAATGGCAAGGCGGCCCGCACAACAACGTATTTGAAGATATGAAATGGTGTACCCCAACTTCGGTTTTAGATTACAATGTATTAGAAGGTAATATCCCCATATGCAAGGAACTGCCAAAACTCCTGAAATGACTCACGAATACTTTATGCGCGAAGCATTAACAGAAGCACAATCTGCTGCTAACCGCGAGGAAGTTCCTATTGGTTGTGTAATTGTATTCAACAACCAAATTATTGCTCGCAGTAGTAATATGTTAGAGGAATCTCAAGACCCAACATCACATGCAGAAATACTTGCCATTAAACAGGCATCGGAAGTTATTGGAAGCAGGCGCTTACTTGATTGTACGTTATATGTAACGTTAGAACCTTGCCCAATGTGTGCAGGTGCGATTGTAAATGCACGAATACCAACCGTGGTATATGCTGCATCCGACCCAAAAGCCGGAGCATGCGATACATTGTATTCAATAACAAACGATTCCCGCCTTAACCACCGCTGCACCGTACATAGTGGCATTCTTGCCGAAGAGTCTGCAAACTTGTTACGGACATTCTTTAAATCTTTGCGAAACAAAACAGATTAAAAATGTACTTGTAAAAAGTTCAGGGTAACAGCAGGCACTAGTTGCAGTGTTGGCGTTTGTAACAACCGCACACCAATACTTGGTAAATCAAACGAAAAGCTACGTGTGTTAGGATTTGTAAGTCCTTCTGTTAGACTCAGAGATTTTGGTCGTGCAAGTATATACCGAGTGCGACTATTATTGTAGCCAATTACTGTGAAAAGTGCTGCTACAACATATGGCATTAAGGCAATTGAAAAAACAGATACTTTTTGCATTACTGATGATGTTGAATACGACCCATGAAAAATACTGGGAAATGCAGCTACTGCAAAAACACTTGTAAATAACCCCACTAAATATCCCCCATAATATGAACCAATGGCAGGTCCAAATCCGCCTTCTTCATTATTTGCTTTACCTAAAAGCCATACTATACCCGCAGAAACTAACCCAAGATACACGGGTGCTGTTAAAACAAAACCATAGATTAAAGACCAATCAACTCCCTCTTTGGACAATAGTAGCGTGGATAACGGGAAAGACAAACTTGCAAGAATAGCGGAAAGCCATTTTGCCATAAATGGAACTTCTGCCCGATTTTCTTCCAATAAATCATTTGCTTGCTGATAGGATTTACAAGAAGCAAGTTGCTTCTGAAAGTATGGCGATGCATAATCTTCTACTAATGCAGAGTCCTTTGGGAATTGTACAACCCTTACGTCCTGATGATTGTAAATCTTACCATTTCCAAAATCCATAAAAGAACCAATTTGATAGTTGTAAAAGTTGTACCCAATCCATTTTGGTTCAAATACAGATTTTAATGTTGCCTTAGCAACCGTACTATCATCTTTAACTATTATCGAGTAATCATTTGCACGGTCGAATGTAGCTACTGCATACCCTTTAACCGGCTTTAGGTCTATGAATGCTGGAGCTGTTCCAACTCCATAAGATACAGTACTGCTATCGGTAGTGTATATTTTTATATGTTGCTTCTGATCGTTAATAATGGTTGCACAACTTTGCAAAACTATCAGACTAATTGCAATCATGAGTTTTAGAGTTCGGTGTTTCATTGTTCTCTCCGAGTTAGTGTATCACAGTGAGTACTTAACGGGCATACTTGTTTCATTTTTGTTTATTGTTCCAGGCATCAACAACTTAAATAGCAAACTATCTACATCGTAGGTTCTCATTTTTGAAACTACCGTTTATAGTGATGGCAGTGCAATTCAATAGCCAAGAATCTCTCCCGCAATAGAAGGGTGATTGTTAGGCATTGTTTGGCGCGGTTTGCGTCAGCAGAATCACTTATATCACAATTATGAATAACAATTTACACACTACAGCTAATGTTTTGCGTAACTTTGTAATCTGTAAAATAGTTGCAGTACAATTTTTACGAAATTTCGACGTACTGTAGCTGTAATCACCATTGCAAATTATTCATTTTTATTTTTTTATATGACTCGTTCAGATTTACGTAATGTGGCGATTGTAGCACACGTTGACCACGGCAAAACCACTCTTGTTGACCAATTATTACGCCAGGCAGGTACATTCCGCGATAACCAGCAGGTTGCTGAACGCGTAATGGACTCGAATGACCTTGAAAGAGAAAAAGGTATTACCATTATGGCTAAAAACACCGCTGTACGGTGGAAAGATTATAAGATTAATATTGTTGATACGCCGGGTCACTCAGATTTTGGTGGTGAAGTTGAACGAGTTCTCTCGATGGTTGATGGTGTTGTATTACTTGTTGATGCAGCAGAAGGACCATTACCACAAACCAAGTTTGTATTAAAGAAAGCTTTTGAATTAAAACTACCCCCTATTGTTATTATTAACAAAATAGACCGTGGTGATGCACGTGCCCCAGAAGTACTTGATGAAGTAATGGAGTTATTCATTGCGTTGGGTGCGGATTACGAAGCGTTAGATTTCCCGGTTATTTATGCAATTGGTAAACAAGGAATAGCAAAACGTTCGCTTGAAGACCCAAATGAAGATTTAACTCCATTGTTCGAAACAATTATAGAACATATTCCTGCACCTCAGCACGAAACAGAAAGCCCGTTCCAGATGATTGTTACAGCATTAGACTGGAGTGATTACATTGGGCGTATAGCTGTTGGCCGTGTTCAGCGTGGTAAAGTAAATGTTGGTGATGCAATTGTACTGCTTGGTAAAGATGATAAAGCTGAACAAAGCCGCATTACAAAAATGTATGCGTTTGAAGGTTTACAACGAGCTGAAATACAAGATGCTACTGCAGGTGATATTATTTGTTTATCGGGATTTGAGAATGTTAAAATTGGCGATACATTTGCCGACCCAAGCACACCTGAACGTGTACCGTATGTAGAGATTGACGAACCAACGTTAGCTATGTACTTTATGGTGAACAACTCGCCATTTGCAGGTAAAGAAGGTAAGCACGTTACCACACCAAAATTACGCGAACGTTTATACCGCGAGCTACGTACAAACGTTGCTATGCGTGTTGAAGATACTGATTCACCTGATACTTTTAAGGTTTCTGGTCGGGGTGAGTTACAAATGGCCATCTTAATTGAAACCATGCGCCGCGAAGGTTTTGAGTTTGCCGTAAGCAAGCCGGAAGTTCTTATGCGCCGTAACGAGCAAGGACAGTTATTGGAACCAATGGAACACGTTGTAATTGATTGCCCGGAAACATCTATTGGCAGTGTGATTGAGAATTTAGGTCGCCGCCGCGGTGAGATGACGAACATGATTCCTGTTGGAACAGGGATGCGTGCTGAATTTATGATTCCTGCTCGTGGATTGATTGGATTCCGTACAGATTTTATGACTCTTACACGCGGCGAAGGATTGATTCACCACAACTTTGCAGGATACCAGCCATTTAAGGGCGAAGTTACAAGCCGTATGCGAGGTGCATTGGTAGCTATGGAAACTGGCGTTGCTACAGGATATTCTTTAGAGAGTGTTCAGGAACGTGGCGTGTTGTTTATTGAGCCGGGCTTGCCAGTATACGAAGGTATGGTTGTGGGAGAAAATTCACGCGAAGATGATTTAAGTGTTAATGCTTGTAAGGCAAAACACCTAACAAACATGCGTGCAAGTGGCTCGGACGGGATTATCCGTTTGAATACCCCACGCCTTATGAGTTTGGAACAACACATTGAATTTATTGAAGACGATGAGTTATTAGAAGTAACACCACAAACTTTGCGTATCAGAAAGAAGATTCTTAACACAACCGAACGCCAACGTGCAACAAAACGTGCTAAGAATGCTTTGGAATCGGAATCAGCATAACATTAACGATAACAATGTATAGGTAGAGACAGCTTTCTCTTCCGCATAGTAACGCTGTATTTATTGTAGTGATTTGGTGCGGTCTGGCGATAGCAGCATATAATTTTGAAACTTGTTTTTATTATTCTGCGTCAGTGCACGCGAATTAATTTACTAATAGGAAATATCATGAAGTATATTCTTGCACTTTTGTGCGTTTTCTTTGCAGTTTCTGCGCAGGCACAAAAAACCAAACCAACAAAAAACCAAGCAACATCTGCTTCGGCAGCTACCGAAGCACAGACACTCCGGATAAAGAAGGGCGATGTCTTTAAATATGCACTTAATGTAGATTCTAAACAATCGGTTAGTGCTATGGGTATGGAGCAAACCACAAGTACCGGTAGCGATATGAAAATTTTACTTACGGCGAATGATGTTACACCTACTTCATCAACGTTAGAAATGAAATATCAATCGGCAAAAGTTTCGATGAAAGGTATGGCAATGGCGGGAATGCCGGATACTACTTTTAGCATCAATAATTTGGAATCTTTAACAGATGTAATGACTGTGCTTCCTAATGGTACAATTACTAATCACAAAATTAAAAGTAGTGAATCTACATCTATGCAAGATCAACTTGTAAAACAAATTGCGGGCAACAGTTCGTTAATGCGTACCTTGTTAGTTGAATTCCCCGATAAACCCTTAACTGCCGGTATGGAGTGGAAAAAGAACACACATGATACAACACTAAAGGGTGAAAAAGGTAGTGTAATTACAAATACAACCATGAAAATGCTGTATGCGGGAACCATTGATACAATGGGGTATAAATGCGGAAAGATTGAATTCAAATCGGAGAAAATGAATACGACAGGTTCGCTAAACCAAATGGGTATGGAAATGTCGGTTGAAGGTGATGGGATTATTAATGGTACATGCTATTATGAAATCTCTACCGGAATGCCCGTATGTGTTAAGACCTTTACGCAGATGGACCAACGTATGAGTATGAGTGGTCAGCAGGAAATGGTAATACCTGTTTCGGTAGATATGACCAGTATCCTAACCAGAACAAAATAATCTGTAACTAATTATCATCTTTTGCATCTTAGATACAAAGGAAAAAATGTATGAATGTACACCGCATTATTACAACTATCGGAGTGGCATTATTGATAAGCGGGTTGGCTAATACCAATCCGCTTTTTTCTGCCGACACCACAACAACACAACAACGTTGCCTTGGATATCATTTCCGGGCTGGTGATTCTTTACTGTATAAAGTTACATCGTATGATACTGTAATTGTGTACGGCAAACCAACATTTGTACGGAACCGGGAAGAATTTATTAGCATTGTCTGCGATTTTGTTGATGAACAAGGCAGAATGTATGTACGCCAAACCTTAGAGCATATAACAGCAAAAGAAAATGCAGGTAAGGACTCTGTAACACGTTCAACTTCGGATTGGATTGGCAGAACAGCCATGTTTATTATGGATTCAACCGGCAGACGCACACTCTCTCGTCAATTCGATACATCACGCATAGCAATGAGTGTTGGCGGACCATTTCAGCCCATGTTACTTCCACCATTATACGATTCTTTATGCCATACCCCTCAACATAACAAAGGTTGGCTCATCGACCGATTGGATACACTTGCCGAAAATGGTTACCCACACCCATTACTAAAACATTTTTGTTCGTATATCATTAAAAAGGAAGTAGACACTTTAGGACTTCATTGTATTAATGTGCAATATGCCCAAACAGGTCAAGGCAGTGTGCTAAGTAACAACGAGGCTGCCCAAGTGTATTCTCGTACGGTATTAAATGGTTCAGGCTCAATGTATTTTTTAACGAAGAAAATGATTCCGTTTATAGGTACGTATGAGAATTTAAATAACCTAACAATTAAAACCCCAACTTCACCCGAAACAACTGCCCGCTCCATAACACACAGCGAGTTTATGCTTGTTTATCCGCCAATGTTGCGTCTTACTAAAAAGCATATTCTCCCTACACCAATACCAAACAAAAAACTGAAGAAAAAGGAAAAGTAATTGGTTTGCTATCGCCTGATTTCTCTGGTTAAAACAAGAGATATTTTTAGAAAGCGACAGGAACTATTCTGTCGCTTTCTTTATCATAAACACCGTTTATGTGCATAGCCACACAAATCCTGTGAATAATT
>JAIBAE010000046.1 GCA_019695345.1 Bacteroidota bacterium
ATATCGCTAACAAAATTATTCACAGGATTTGTGTGGCTATGCACATAAACGGTGTTTATGATAAAGAAAGCGACAGAATAGTTCCTGTCGCTTTCTAAAAATATCTCTTGTTTTAACCAGAGAAATCTGGCGATAGCAAAAAGAAATACCGTATCCATTGCAATGTTGTTTGTTATTTTGTTGTATGAATACAGAACAAACATCCAACAAACGCGAGAGAATTGGCTGGTATTTTTACGACTGGGCTAACTCGGCGTATCCGTTAGTTATTAATACCGCAATCTTCCCTATTTATTACGGCGCAATTACAACTAATAATAACAACACGCTTGTGCAGTTGTTTGGTATTACGTTTCAGAACGAGGCATTGTACTCGTTTGCAATTGCGCTGGCGTACGGACTTGTTTCCATAATTACGCCGCTGCTTTCGGGCGTTGCCGATTACTCCGGTAAAAAGAAAATGTTCTTGCAGATATTCTGTACGTTGGGTTCGCTTAGTTGTGCCGGACTGTTTTTCTTTACGCGCGATAACCTTCCGTTTGGTTTGTTGTGTGTGATACTTTCTACTATTGGCTTTAGTGGCTCGTTGGTGTTTTACAATGCGTTCCTTCCGGAAATTGCACCGGTAGAAGAACAAGATGCAGTTAGTGCGCGTGGCTTTGCAATGGGCTATGCAGGTTCATCTATCTTGTTAATTACCTGTTTACTACTTGTAATAAAACCCGCACTGTTTGGTATAAACACAACCGGTTTAACCGATGTCGGTATCTTCATGATGCTAGCTCCGTACACGTTTGTACTTGTTGCTATGTGGTGGCAAGGGTTTGCACAAATTACGTTCAACCGTTTACGTTCGGGAACTGCCCGCCAAGTTAAGGGGTCGTTGTTATCATCTGGCTTCCGCGAGTTGCAACATGTGTGGCAGGAACTTCAGCATCAACCGCAACTCAAGATATTTCTCGGTGCTTTTTTTGTGTACTCTATGGGTGTGCAAACCGTAATACTCATGAGCACACTGTTTGGCAAACAAGAAATTCATCTTGCCGATGGACAACTTATTGTTACCGTTCTTATACTCCAGTTTATAGCAATAGCCGGCTCGTATTTGTTCTCGTGGTTATCAGGCAAAGTTGGTAACATCCGCGCATTACTGATTGCACTTGTTGTTTGGATTGTTGTCTGCCTTAGCGCGTACGTTATAACCGATGCTTACTCGTACTACGCGCTTGCTGCATTAGTCGGGTTAGTGTTAGGCGGCATACAATCGTTATCGCGTTCAACGTACTCTAAGTTATTACCCGCAACGCAAGACCACGCCTCGTACTTCAGCTTCTACGACATCTGCGAGAAAGTTGGAATAGTAATAGGTATGTTTAGTTATGGATGGATTGCCAACATCACCGGAAGCACGCGTAACTCTATTGTTGCACTCATTACCTTTTTTATAACCGGTTTTGTAATTCTCTTTCAACTTCGCAAACATAGCGGTAGTAATAAATAGTTTTTGCTAACGCCGGACGGCGCCGCATGTTGTTGTAATCAACACACCATCATCTGCCGAAGAGAACCTTTGGCTTATTCTTTCACCTCTTTCCCCCTTTCAAAAATGGGGATGTCCGCAGGACAGGGGGAATAAAAACACCTTAAACAAAAACCGCCGGACGTGCCGGCGGTGTGAACTACAATAATCTTTTCAACTATATCACTCTTTCCCAATTCTCCCCATTACCACCGGGTGCTCGCTTGCAGTTTGGCGGAGAACTTCATCAACGTGTTCTTGTTTACAAACTATAATCAATCCAATACCCAGATTAAATACGTGGCGCATTTCTTCTTCTGCAATTGCGCCTGCCTGCTGAATCAACTTAAATATCGGCAACCACTCCCACGAGTTCCAATCAATATCTAACGTTAAACCATCGGGCAATACACGCGATGTATTACCAACAATACCGCCGCCTGTTATATGCGATAACGCCAATACTTTGTCTGACTCCAACAATGGCTTACACACGTTAAGGTATGAGCGGTGTACGGCAAGTAAACTCTCGCCAACGGTTGTTCCAAGTTCATCTACATGTTGTGTTGCGCTGTATGTTGGGAACAACACTTTCCGCGCTAACGAGAAACCATTCGTATGTAATCCTGTAGAGCGTAAGCCAATCAATACATCGCCTTCCTGGATTTTCTTTCCATCCAATACTTTCGATTTCTCCACAACACCAACAATGGTGCCTGCCATATCGTATTCACCTTGGCTATACATCGAAGGCATTTCGGCAGTTTCGCCGCCAATTAAGGCACAACCGTTTTCGCCACACGCTTTTACCAACCCGCTAATTACTTGCTCGCCAACTGCGGGGTCTAGCTTGCCCGTTGCAAAGTAATCTAAAAAGAACAACGGGTACGCGCCACACGCCAGAATATCATTTACGCAGTGGTTAACTAAGTCCTGACCAACCGTATCGTGTTTATCCATCATAAATGCAACTTTAAGCTTAGTACCAACGCCATCGGTACTGCTAACAAGCACCGGATGATTATACTCCGGAAACTTTGCATCATACAATGCACCAAACAATCCAATATCGGCTAACACATTATTATTAAACGTAGAACGAACTAACGGTTTGATACGCTTTACAAGGTTATCCCCTGCTTCAATATCAACACCGGCTGATTTATAATCCATGATGAGTTCTAAAAAGGTAAGAATAAACGTCTGCAAAAATAGGACAATGCCGCAAAACCATGCCGCACCTTTTTCCCACAACGCCGGGTTGGGGTATAAAAAAAGAGTTACCGCATATCTAAACACAGTAACTCTTTTACTATAACAAAGTGTAATACTTACTTCTTAACCGCCTTCACCGCAACTTTAATATAATTATCAATATCGCTTTTGTTCTTGGTGTCGGTTGGGTCTAACACACCCGAAGTACCTTTAAAAACAATTAATGGTTGGAATTGCAACACAATATTACCTGTTCCGCCACTTGCAACGGAAATTGCTGTTTGTAAATCTAACGAAAGATTAGAGTTAACATCCGAATTATACACAAACGCCTTTTCTACGCCACCTTTGTAACTTGTTCCTTCCAAAATTACGCTGTATCGGTTGGTTGTAACAAACGGAGCAAAGTTCGCATCGGTTAAATACTGTTCCACTTCCGAAGAACTGAACTTATGTAATTCGTACTTAATATTTTGGTACGACCCCGCCGGAATCTCTGCCGATGTAATTACCGTTGTGCTCCCGGCTTTGGCATCCAACAAAAACGGACCCGCTTTTACCGTAGAAGACCCACCAGATGTATCTTGCGATGATTTATGTAAAATCAAACGGCTTAACAACATTCTCACGCGAGTAATCTTCACCGAATCCACGGTACTGCCTGCTTGTACGCTATTCCCTTTTTGCTGTGCCGGTGCAGAAACAACCGGATTTGTAATCTCTGCACTAAACTGCATGGTGGTAGATGTAGAAGTACTATCGCTACAACTTTGCAACAAAAGCAATGCACTTGCACACACAACAACAAACAATGTTTTCATCTATAACTCCTTATGGTATTGATAACAACGTGTACTTGGTACAAATGTACAAACAAATTGGGGTTCCCCGCCTCTGCCGAAGCAACCGTGCCAGCGCGGCAACCCGGTCCGAGCCAACCGTTGTGCGGCGCGGGGGAAAATTCTCTCCGGCAAGTGGTTGGTTGGGTTGGTGGAAATGGTGCGGTGCCGTCATGCGATAGCAAAAAATACTACCGTACAGGTTCCCATTCTTTGCTGATGCTTTTGTTAAGGAAGAGCGCGCCAAGCCAGTTCATAAACCAGCTCCACAAAATACGTGCATACCCAAACTTTCGATACCGTCGTGGGGATTCGTACACCAGAAGTTCGTTGGCAATGGCAATGCGGTGATGCTTTGCAATACGGTTGAATAAATCGAAGTCCTCGCCTGCGGCAAGTTCGTTTTTATAACCGCCCACTTGCTTAAATACTGCGTTGCGTATAATCTGGCATTCGCCGCGCCCAACGCCAAAGCCCATCATACTTATTAGCTTTAAATAGTTGTTGAAGAAGTTGTGGAAGATAACGTCGCTCCATTTGCGCTCAGATGGCGTTACCTCTACGGGGCTTGCCATTGCGCCGTAGTTGGCGTATTTACCCTTACTGTGTACCCAATCTTGCACAAAGGTAAAAAACACTTTTGGCTCGGCGGGAATTGTATCGCCGTTTATAAACACCAAACATTTTCCGCGTGCTTGTAGTGCGCCTTGGTTTCTTCCTTCGCTAATAGTTTGCCGTCGGTTTTCTTTGTGTTGTACAATTACATCGGCGTATTCTTGTGCAATGCCAATGGTGGAATCTGTACTACCGCCATCGCTAACAATAAGTTCTATTTCAAACTCAGCACATAACTCCGGTGTAAATACTCCTAAGGTTCTGCGAACTATTTTTTCTTCCTGTAATACAGGTACAACAACACTGATAGCCGGTTGTTTGGTACTACGTGGATTTGCAGTATGCCACACTTCGATATGCGTGTTTTGTATGTGCAATGGTTGTGGCATTAAAACTTGAATGAACCGATTCTGATTTTAAATGGATACAACAGATTAAAACGCGTCATGCCGCTCTCGCCAAACTCTAACGCAGGCGATGGAAACTTAAAGTAATTACACGATTGCTTTAACCAGTTTAAGATGTTTCCTAAATTACCGCCAACGCATTTGCTGAAGTCCGGTAACATTTCTACTAAATCGTAATCGAGCGCAATAATCAGCTTGCGGTCTTGCAAGTAGTTTTTGGGGTCTATCCATCCTAAGTTTCGTGCGGCATAGCCAACATCAAGGGTAATCCACTTTGGCCAATACTCTTTCCAACCTTCGGGCAACAGGTTGTGCATTTTCATAGAAAGGAAAAACGTTGAGGAAGAATAGTCGTCGTTAAAGTTATCTGCTTCGTGCATGGTGTGGTAATCTGTAAGGCGGCGGTGTTCGCCAATAAGGTTCGATGGCATGTAAATCCACTTGGGCGTGAAGTTCTGCAACACAGGCACATAACTTTGCAACAGATGATAGGTTGCCCCGGTAACGTTCCAATAAAAATCGGATGGACTGAACGACCATCCGGTTGCAAAGCCATCTTCGGCTTCTATGTACCCCATGTACATAATACCCATCAATGTTCCCCACACTCGTGCAGGTTGGTAACTTACTCCGGAACTTTGCAGTATCTCGCTTGCGTAGTAACTCATTATGTAACCACCAAAGAAGTGACCACATTTATCTACATGTAATGCGTAATCACCGTCTTCTGCAACATGAAATCTATCAGAGCGTTGATTCCATAACGTCTGCTTTTGGTACACATGTAAACCCCATATTGCGCCGGCATACAAGCCGCCGGTTAATATCATTGGTATTGGTTTGATTTTACTAAACCGCAATGGTGCAGAACCATCCATTGTGTACCGCAGATGTTGAGCATACTGAAATTCATCTTCCGATAACGTATCAGAGATTGCATCTGAAGTTGGTACAGGTGTAATCTGAGCATCAACAATAATATTTTCTATTGGGTTACTTGCGTAGGGAACATGTTGTGAGGTAGGCACAAAAAAAAACTCGCTTTGAAAATCAGAAGCGAGTGGAAGATCGCGAGTTGAAATCGAAATTTCGTTAAACACAGAATGTGCTTTATAACTCGTTGCCGGTGCAAAGTATGTTGCGCAATCCTGCCCCCAAGCATAGCACTGTATAATGCTAATGAATTGCATAAGCATACCTACAACCAAATATCTATCAGATGTTAGCAACCGACGCCCGGAGGTAAATCGTGTGGAAGCTTTACCTACGAATGCATTACGCAATATTACGAGCAATCGGTTGGTAACAGCCGAGAGATGATGCATAACTACAAGAGTTATACTATCAAGTTTGGTTGTTACCAACAATTTTGTGCAAATATAAAAACTCATCATACTTCTTCAACTACAACTTTGTAGTTTACTGTTTCTTTTTTTAACAATGCCGGAAAATAGGCAACTACTTCGCTTGGTTTTGGGCGACCGCCTGCAAAGCCAGTAACACCCGGAGGTCCGGTTAAGATTAACGGTGCAATCTCTTTACCAAATCGTTCAACCGATTTGTAATCACGTGAGCGAACACCAATACGCATCATAACCTCGTTAGGTTCAATAGCTTTAGCAAGCGGTCCGTGGCATGCGTTCATACCAACAAACTCTGTGCGTATTTCATCGAACTGTAAGCCTAGTTGTTCTAACCGTTGGCGTAATATTTTATCGCCATGTTGTGCACGTACCAATGCTTCGGGTGCAGAATACGTTAACGAACTAAATGCGACATAACCATCTGCATAACTTGCACTTACTTTATAAAATGGAGTTGCAGGTTTGCCTTTAATTCCAAACACTCGTACTCGGTTGTTCCCTTCATCTTTTAATTGGATTGATGAGAAATCGGCAACACAATCTGGTGTGATGTATTCTTCCGGATTACCAATTTCGTATAACAACTGTTCACTAACTGTTTCACGTGTTACTGCTCCGCCGGTGCCTTCGTGTTTGGTTACGATAAATGAGCCATCGGGGTATGCTTGTATAATTGGGAAGCCAATGTTAGCCATATCCGGTAACGATTTCCAATCTCCTAAAAAGTTTCCGCCGCTTGCCTGAGCGCCACATTCATTAATATGTCCGGCAACGGTACCCGCAGCAATCTTATCCCAATCTTCCATACTCCATCCAAACTCATGAATCATTGGTGCAAGCGTTAAGCCGGTATCGGTAACACGTCCGGTTAATATTATGTTTGCACCTTGTTTCAACGCTTCTACAACGCCTGCTGCACCCAAATACACATTTGCCGAAAGTAGTTTATCTTTTACCTCGGCAATAGGTGTTCCGTCTTCCATGTTACGCATCTCATTGCCTTCGGCAATCAGTTCATCCATTCGCGGAAGAATATTATCGCCGGTAACAATTCCAACTTTTACTCCTTTTATACCAAGTTTCCTTGCTACCTCAAACACGGCATCGCGAGCGGCTTCGGGGTTAACACCGCCACCATTGGTTATCATAACAATGTTACGCTCCATTAAGTACGGCAGAACTTCTTCAACGGTACTAATTAAATCCTTGGCGTATCCTAAAGCTGGATTTTTAAGTTTTTGCTTTTGCAAAATGGACATTGTTACTTCTGCAAGGTAATCAAGCATAAGGTAATCAACTTGTCCCTTACTTACTTGTGCCAAAGGGGCAGAAAGTAAATCTCCCCAAAATCCCTGACCCGATGCAATTCTAATTGATTGTTTCATGATAATGCGTTAGAATACGTGATAGTATAAATTATTTTTCAATTTCAACAATGCAGTGTGTATATCCATTAATAGTGTTCAACAGTTTGTCTAACCCCTTACCGGAAACTCTACACACAGTAAAGACATCTACAGAATCGGTATAAAACAGTACAACACACCATAACGATTCGCGCTGTACATGTATCTTGGTAATATCTTCAAACGGAATATCGGCAACGTCCTCGGTTAACATTCGCCGTATTATAATCCCACCTGTACGCACGGATGTTCGTTGCCAGTATGCCCTTAGATACAACTGAACTGCACTAACTATACAAACCGCCGGAATAACAAAATAAATCAGCCCCGGAACAGTGTTATGTACATCAGCATAATACACATCTTTTGTACTGATTATTATGGCAACAAAGATACTGAAAAACAAAAACAACACAGTAATTACAACAAACACGCGGGGGTCGAACAATAAATATCGCTCCTCGCCAAGCGAAATCGTTTTTATATATTGGTTGTCGATAATTTGCCGATACGCCAACGCACCAAATGCCAGCACTGCATACACAAATGCCACATACATACCGCTCACTACATATTGCCAGAATAAACTCATGCTGTTATGTACACAGTTATAATTATCTGCTATCGCCCGACGGCACCAAACCTTAGTTAAGCTACATCCTTACTCTGCCGGATTGAGCCTTGGATTACAGTTCATCACGTTTATACGATAACCCTGAATTTGGAAGTACATTGTTTTGTTCTGCAGTAACAAGGTGCGGCGCTTTATACCCGTTGGGTGCGGTCTGCGTAAGCAGAAAACATAGAACAACATACAAACAGTAAGAACTAAATAGCGTTAACAAATGTTCCTTGGTGGAATAAAACATCATAAGATTATGACAGAACTAATATAAAATATTTGCTCTATCGGAAAAATATGATAATTTTCGGAGAATGCTACAATTCTCTCTTGTTGTTATACCATATACTCTATCACTTGGATAAGGTAATCTTTACTGCATGGATTCTGAAAACCCAATAAGTGTACTGCTACGTACTGCACGCGAATCTGCTCGTTTGTCGGTAGCAGAGCTTAGTAAATTAACTAGCATCAGAACGCATGTCATCAACGCAATTGATGAAGGCCGCTTTGCGGATTTACCACAGGTGTATATGCGTTCTTTTATCAGGTCGTACGCAAAAACGGTAAAGATTAACGAGCAGGAAATTGAGCATTTGATGAATACACATCTTGCCGAGCTAACAAAAGCAAAACATACAAACTCAACCCCTATAAGTCCGCCCAAAAATATACCACCGCCACAAAAGCAACAATCAAAACCGGCAGTACCTGTTCAGAATAGAAACCTTGCTCACATTGGTGAAACCAAGAGTTCACACAGACTTAAATGGATACTTGGAGTTTTTGCTTTGTTAGCTACTTCTGTTGCAGCATACTTTATGTATTTCAAGCAACCAAGTAATCCTAATGCTATTCAACCCGGAAGTTTACCTCCGGGTGTTGTAGGCACAAAAGACTCCACAGGTACAAACAATTCGGGTGGCGGGTTACTCAATTATTTTGGTGTAAACACAACAGCATCTGCCGATAGCATCATTTTAGAAGCAAATGCGATAGATACTTCATGGATTAGCATTACCATTGATGGTAAACGGAATGAACAAGTTACGCTGATGCCACAAACCTCTAAGCGTTGGAGTGGTATGGAAAAGTTAGTTTTATCTGTTGGCAATGCAGGTGGTGTTACCTTGGTTCGCAACGGTACACCTTTGCCGGTATTAGGCAAACGAGGCGAAACCGTCAGAATGGTGCGAGTAACTCGTAACGAGTTTGTAACCAGTGCTACACCTAACAAACCAAAGATTGATACAGCCCGTAAGAAAATAACCTTAACACCCACTACAAATAAAGCTCCGCAAGTTGTTCCAAAGCAACAGCCATCAACTCAACCTAAGGAACAACCACGAGCACAGATTACTCCTAAACCTGTGCCATCTACAACCAAACCAGCAACATCTGCTTCGCAGCAAACAGCAGGTACACAGTCTGCTTTACACACTAAACCTCAGCAAACCAAACCTGTTATATCCAACAGTACTCCGGTGACAACATCCACTGTACCTAAACCTCAAACACCCAAACCCGGTACTACAACGGGAGTAACAACGGTTAACGGAAAGCCGGCTATAAATACATTAAAACCAACAACACCTACAGCTACAACTACCCCTAAACCAAAGCCTTCGGTAACAGCCAAAGAAGCCGCTGAAGCAAAAAAGCGACGCGATGAAATGCTAAAAAGAGCCAGACAACTTGATATTACACCGGTAGACTTAAAACCAATAACACCTAAAGAAGAGAAAAAACCGGCAACTACAAAACCCTAATGTATATGTAGTAAATCATGGATTCTAACAATCCCAACAACAGACTTATCTTCGGGATGCACAACCGGCAACACACTAATTTGTGTATTGCGTTTTTCCATTATCTCTAATGCTTTCCCAACCAACATCGTTTGTTCAACAACTATTGGATTCTTCGTCATTACTTGGCTTACTACTACTTCATGCAGATTCATCGTAGTCTGCAATATTCTACGAACATCCCCATCGGTAATAATTCCTATCAACTCATTTTTTTCATTTACTATGCACACACAACCAAGCTGTTTCTCCGTCATAACAATTAATGAATCATAGAATGTTTTGTCTGCCTTTACCACCGGAATAGCATCATTTGACTTCATCACATCACTTACTCGCAGCGTAAGGTTTCTTCCAAGTTGTCCTAATGGGTGCGATTCGGCAAAATGTTCCGGTGTAAACTGTTTAACTTTCATGGTAGTTAACGCAAGTGCATCGCCTATTGCCATAGCCACTGTTGTACTGGCACTTGGAGCTAAATCGTACGGACATGCCTCTTCATCAACAGAAGCATCTAAAGTAACATCAATACTTTTTGCAATTTCCGAATCGGGATTTCCTAATATGCCAATAATACTTGCTAAACGTTTCTTTAGATGCGGAATCAACGTAAGTAACTCCACTGTATTACCACTTTTGGAAAGTACTATCACTGCATCTCCCTGTTGTATGGCAGCAACATCACCATGTAGTGCCTCCACAGGATGCATAAAATATGCAGATGTACCAACGCTTGTCAGCGTAGCAGCAATTTTCTTCCCAACTAAACCAGACTTCCCGATTCCGGTAACATACACCCGCTTTGCATGCTGAAGTAATTCAACAGCCCGAACAAATCTTGCATCCATTTTACCAATACTATCTGCTACTGCCTTTCGCTCTACTTCAAGTATTCTCGTTCCTTCATGTAAAATCTCAGTATGTGTCATCTCAAGTATAAGATTATTTGTTTATTGAGTTCACCACTTTTGCCGTAGCCACCCTACTGCGCGGCAACGAGTCCGCTCCAAGCCATATACAGGCGCATTATGTAAACAATTATCAAATTGTCCCACAGCTGTTTAATCGGGTGTCCATCCTAATTTCTTACCACCAAGCATATGGCAGTGTAAATGCCAAACTGTTTGTCCACCAAAATCATTACAGTTCATTACCAATCTGTAGCCATCATCTGCTATTCCTAATTGTATAGCAACTTGCTTAGCTGCGGCAATTATCTTTCCCATTAAAGGAATATCTTCGTCGGCTATATCATTGATGGTGGCAATTTGCTTTTTAGGAATAATCAATATGTGCACAGGTGCTTTTGGTGATATATCATTGATTACGATAATATCATCAGTTTCAAATACAATTGATGCAGGTATTTCCCTATTAATAATTTTTGTAAAAATTGAATGCTGTTCCATATCACTCCTCTTTTTTATTACAAAAATAAAAACCCCCTGTTGATAACAACAGAGGGTTTAAGATAACTGTACAACTAAATAATATTAGCGTACAACCGACATTTTGATTGTTTCAACACGGTCACCAATTGTTAAGCGGCCAACATATGTACCGCTAACAAGTGCAACACCATTGTTATCTGTTCCGTCCCATACTGCTACTTGGTTACCTGCGTCTACAACGCTATTAACCAAAGTGCGTACAACATTACCCATAACATCTACAACTTCTAAGCGAACTTGCGCTTTAGCAGCAACAGTGTAAGGAATGTTTGTTGTTGATTCAACTGGGTTTGGACTATTTTGTGATAACATAGTATTATCACCATCAATAGTAAAGTGCAACACATTACTATGCGTGAATGAACCATCTAAGTCTACCTGACGTAAACGATACTCATATGATGTACTTTTTACAACATTGTTGTCTGCATAGGCATAACGTAATGGTGAAGCTGAAGTACCATTTTGAGCTGATGTCTGAACAAATGTAATATCTTTCCATTGTTCCTCGTTCTCCGAGCGGCGCTCAACATAGAAACCACTATTGTTTTTCTCAGAAGCAGTTTCCCACCATAAGTTAATTTGATTGTCAGTTTTCTGACCATCAAATTCTGTTAACTCAACAGGAACAGGACCATCTTTTGGAGGATCATAATATTTTCTAGGACCAAATTTTCTGTTACCTAAGTAAGGACGTAACATTGGTAACCAAGTACCACGTGTATAACTGTTAGCACCGGCACCAAGGAATCCACCATAGTTTAGGTGGGGGTATCCAACGTTTCCTGTAGTAGGTGCAAATTGTTGCCACTGTCCACTACCCATTGAGTTTTCAAATGCAAAACGGTTATCATTGATAAGATTGCCGGAACGAGTACGAACCCGCATATTTTTATCAAGATACAAGTTGATGTTAGTTGCCCCGTTTGTTGGTGAAACGTTGTAGTTCCCTAATTGAAACCCTGAACGAGCACCTGTTGCACCTAATTCCATACCTACAGTACTCAACTGAGCAACCGATATCCAATATGTACCCGGTTGTAACACCAATGGTTTAGGATACAAATACGTTGTATAAGCATCGTACGTAGGTTGTCCATCATTTTCAATTCCTAAACCACGTTGTGTGTACATAACACTACCATTAATTGGAGATGTTGCAGGTACAGATGCCTGATCTACATACACAGCAAAACGTGTATTGTTTTGGTCTGAGTTTAAGGAGCAGAAATATGCCTGGAATCCAAACAATGTATCCTGTGTAGATAAATTGAAGCGTACTGCAATCTGACCTGAACCGCTACCGCCATTTGCGCCAAAGGCTGTTTCTTGAGTTGATACGGAAGATGCAAAACCTAAAGTATTCAAACCTTTACCTACTAATGTTTGTCCGAAGAATGGAGTTGTAAACTGAGGAACTTGGTTTGTCTCATTTGGGTCATGATAACTGAACGAAGGACCAAATCGCATTGTGAAACGTGAATATGTTTCATCATTTAATGGTTCTAAGTCACCGCCTGGATATGTAATTTTTGTAGCAATATAGTAATTGTTACTTGCAGCGTTGTTCGACTCACGAGCATTCCATGATGGGAAAGGTACCTCAACGTCACGATTACCACCTAAAAACGGAATCGTCACACTACGTGCATACACATATTTCTGTGTTGCCCAATCAATCGGAACTGGCTTCTGTACTTCACTTTCATCCATTATATATACTTCAACTTTAAATGCTTGTGCATCACGGCCTGTATTATTTGCAATTCGCACACGCAATGGAATATTTGTTCCTTGGCTTGCAGGTGTTTCGCGGTATGGCCATGTAGCTATTACTGACAATGCTTCAATATCTGTAACTTCAGATGGGAAAAGAATACGAATGTTTTTGAAGAAGAAGTTATCCTGATCGTCACTTGGGCCTTGAGGTATTGCATGGCGATAAGCACGCACATTCAAACGGAAACGGAAGTTACGTGCACCATCATTTGGAGCATTTATAACTGTATCCGGAATTGGAACATAAACTTTTCTCCATTCAAAATCTTTACCGTCATCATACAAGTCAACAAACAAGCCTTGTGCTTTTGTTAAAGCTGTATCTTTATCTGCTGCACTAAATCCACGACGATATCCGCCACCGCCAAAGATTGACCATGCAGGGTTATCAGTAATTGCTGCCTGATTACAGCATTTTGGATGGAAATTCCATTCGAATGCAGAAGCACCAGGTACAGAACTAACCACAATATTATTTACCTGATCGCGGCTAGGACGAGCAAACTCAACCCAAACCTCGTCAATACCTGGAGATTGAGTACCACCACCAGCTTGTGCTGTAGTACCACCTTCTAAGTAAGCAACACGTGGCTCTGGACCAACCAATGTATTATCTGCCCAACCACGAGGGTAATCATTTTGTTTCTCAGTTCTGTGATAAGCTAAAGATAATACGGCACCTTTGCGTCCACGAATATCAATTGGGAATGAACGAAGTTCATCACCACCCGGAGATGTTGGAGGTTCTGCATTATCAATAATACGGTTCAGTTGTACTACCGGTGTTTGGAGTTTAAAGAACGTGTTGTTTGCGGCAGCATACTCACCACGTGGAGGTGGTGGGTTATTTGTTGTAGCATCACCATCGTTAACTTCACCACCAATATTTACAAACTTTAATACAGATGGCATTGGCACACCGCTAATAACATGATATTCACGGATATCTTCATTAAATGATGACAAACGACGCATTACAAATAATGTAAATGTTGTAGTATCATCGAATGGCCATGAATCGCGGAAACCTTGACCTGATGAATCAACAGGCTCTGCAATAATGAATGCCCGAAAACGCCCAATTTGGTTATCAATGAATTCATTTGGCTCAAATGGTGAAAATTGCACTTGTACATATGCATAAGGCGGAACACCATTAGATGTTGGTGCAGGTGTAGTTGCAGAGAACACAGGAGGTGTTGCAGCGCTAAATGTTCCTAAACGATACCCACCAACGGTAAAGTTTGAGTTATCACTAAAGAACGAGTTAATATTAACTAAACGATTGTACACTGTACCGCCTGTTGCTTGATTAACAATACGGAAACGTGCACGGAATTTAATATTCTGTGGTTGGTAATTAACACCTACCGGGCTTTGAATATCATTTGATAAGTTTTGGAATACTGCAATTGGAACAATACCACCTAAGCGTTGGTCACCAGCTAAAATCTCAAAATTATTAACGTTTGCTGATGGAACTGTAACTGTATAATCTAATGCAGCATTTGGATCGCGTGGCTTTACTTTATACTCTGTTGTTACAGCACGAACAGTATTTTTCCATTGTTTGAAGCATACAATCAACCCTGTTGAAGGAGTTTGTAAATCTTCTTGAGCTGAACCTGAACTATAAACAGTATTGTTTGTATAATATACTGTATACTGTGCGTAATTTGTTCTTGAACCACCAGTACTTGTTAAAGAGTTATAATTATAGTGACGGGCAATACCACGAACACCTAATGTTGTGTTCATACGGAACATATTAGCAGCAGTAAATGGGCGGTTGTTGATAAAAGCAACACCTTGGAAGTCAGTAAAATATACACACACTGATGAATCTAAACGGTTCATCACAACAGCTGCACTACCTTGAATAAAGTTTGTACTGCCAGGACGGATATTCGCGTTATATGTGTAGGTTCCCCAGACTGCACCATTTAAATAAGCCGTCCATGTTCCTCTTGGAGTAACATTCTGGAACCAAATGATAAGTTTATCACCGCTAACTGATCTTTTATAGCGTACACTTGCAAAGTCATCAATAAAGTTAACATTTGAGTTATATACCGACATTTGGGTACTTCCCCAAAACGGAGCGATAACCGGAGCACCATTTGTAAAGTTTGCAAAGCCGTTTAATCCACCATTAGCTGGATTTCGTAAACCACCGGTTGCACTACCAGTCCCCCAGTTAGTAGCACCTATACCAGGTGCTAATCCTAAAGCAACACAACGGTATCCCCAATCGTCCGGTGTTGGGTCAGTAGCACCACTTGCACCTTGAGGTGCACGTGAATCTTCAGCTTCTGGGTCATAGAATGATTGACCTGATGGTGTATCACGTTGAACGCGAGAACCGTCATCTCCATAGAAATAGCGACGATTACTTAAAGCCATCATACCATTAGTTGACACATAGAAACTATCATAACGGATACCATTAAAGTAAAATGGGAACCCGATAGGAATTGGTCCAGCAAATGCATCGTCTGTAGAGTCAATACCATTAGGTAATGCCGCAGTAACGTTTGCAGGATTCTGAAAATATGGCAATCCCTCAGCCGTATTTGTTACCCAGTAACTAGGTGGAAATTGGTGAGGTCCTGAAACTACCTTACGCCATGTTTCCGGCTGGTAATTGAGATCAACCTCGTTATTAGGTGATATAAAACCATAGGGCTTCCAGTATGTGTCTGCATTATCATCGCTATCAACGATATAATAACCAGTAGACACTGCAGGAGCAATTGTAGTTTTAGTAATAGTTGCCGGTTCAGCCGAGAATGGTCTCGGATATGAACCAGGTGAACCATTTTTGTACAGATTACTCCGTCTCTGGGCTTCATTCCCTTTACCGCTATCACCAGCGTATACCGCAACCGCTAAGGCGCAGGATACTAAAAGCAGTAACACTTTAAACCGCATGGGATCCCCCATAAAAAATGTGGTACAAATTGAATATTATTAAGATGCCTTTTCTTGTTGATTTCATTTACAATAATCTACAATGTAAAAACTTGTTTCACCTTATAGTATTATAATATTTGTGATTGTACTGTGTTAATTAGATAACTCACTCAAGGAAGTTACGTGGAAGAATCCCCTATACACTCCACAAATATCTTGTGAAAAGATAAATTTTCACTACGCCGTAACGTAAAGTTGAGAAATTCTTTTTAAAAAGCCAAAGAATTTCTTTTCAACATCCCCAAATACTCTATTTTTTCCATTAAAAAAGTTATTTATAGCTGCAAAACTCATTAATTACAAGGGGATATTCAGAATGCTCTACAGCCAAAATTCTACTTGCAAGTACTTCAGGTGTATCAGTTGGCAATACGTTCACTCTAACTTGCTTAAGATGCTCACCTTTGTCGTATTCACTATTTACTATATGAATAGTAATTCCAGACTCATCTTCTCCTGATTCGATTACTGCCTTGTGTACATGCATTCCATACATTCCCTTTCCACCATATTTTGGCAGCAGTGCAGGATGAATATTTAATATTCTACCATCATACTTCTCAACTAACTCAGCTGGTACTTTTCGTAAGTATCCAGCCAAAACAATTACATCAATGTTAGAGTTACTAAGTTCTTGCAATAGAACCTTAATATACTCTTGAGAATCAGTATATTCTTTATCATTGATAGTTATGCTATTGATTCCAAAACGTTCGGCCACCTGATGTACCTTTGCTGTAGCAAGATTGCTAATAATAAGTACAACCCGAAATGTGCTATCTGGGTGCTCAAGCGAGAATTTTATTATAGCTTCTGCATTACTCCCTGCACCAGAGGCAAAAATCGCAACCCTTCGTTTTTGTTTATCTTTTAACACGTCCACCACGTTCCTCATGATGTAGTATCCACGCAGCTACCTTACCTTCATCAATTGAAGTAAAGCCACCCCAATAATGTGAGTTAAACTCATATCTCGATCCGGTTTCATTTGCATCTATTGAAGATGCTTGTTCCAAAATCTTTTTAATTCTATTCTGCCAAGCTGTAAAGTTCTGAATACGTAAATCAACCCATCCATCATAACACCATTTTTCAATATTATTATCATTAATTGTTAATGATGCTTTGCCTCTTTGTAATGGAATTAATATCTCCTTACCCCGAAGATATGTAGCTCCATCCTTCAATAGAATAGGTAATCCAACAGATAGTATTGTCGACCGAACTGTTTGATTTACTTGTAGAAACTCTTCTGCTTTTTTAGCTAACTCATCGGGTGTGGTGCTAAGAACATTTTGATAACTGCCACAGACATGCTTTAATATGTTTGCTTCGTATAAAAGCTTTGTAAGACGAGGGGGTCCCAACATTTCAAAGCCAATGCTTTCAGTATTATTCTGCTGTTCCAATACACGCAACATTTCAAGTGCATTATCTTTTAATGCGCCGCCTCGGTATGTTGGTCCCATCACACTGGAATCTAGTCCTTGCATAACATCAAAGCCAGTATTACTGCCACGTAACTCATTTACAGCAACATGGGCAATTTCTTCGGGTGTTACAATTTCCATCTGACCAACCGAACTCACTGTTTCAAATTCAGCTCGGGAGAAAATTCCGTTTTCACCTGTATCAATATAGACCGACTGAATCATATCGCTTATATGTTCAACATTTGAGTAGTCTGCAAATGTTAAATCTCCGATACAGGAAAGCGCATTTTCGGTTTTCATATCTACGTGCTCTAATGGCTTACCTTTGCGACGTATGCCGCCATAGGCAACTTTTTTCCACGCTATTGCCGCACTTGGTTTAATCTCTTTAACAATCGGTCCTTCGGGCGTACGTGCCATCAAAAACAAGAGTAACGATTGCGCCCCTGCAATTGCACTTTTGGAGAGTAATACACGCGAGGGTTTTTCTTCGCTGTGGGTGTAAGGGATATTTAATCCCATTCCACCGGTACCGCTAGTACCTATTTTAATGTACATCTGCGTGCCGGCATCGCGTAATGATTTGTGCATTATCTGTATATGCCGTACCAGTTGTGGGATGTACAAACTTGCAAGCAGTCGCTCAACTGTTTCTCTGCCTAAGGTCCCACTTTCTAAATCTGCCAAGATTGACCGTGAGGTTGTATAAATATCCTGATATGCAATTGCTGTAGCGGTATTAATACAATCTATTACTGCATCAGGTTTGTGTTCTGTTATCAGGGAATACAGTGCCTGACCAGATAGTACAGATTCGGTTAAATCATCAACAATATCGGCAATAAATTCAAGGCGTTGTTTGGGGTCGGATAGGATTTTTTCGCGGGGAGTGTCTTTCCATGCGGTGCGGGTAAAAATATTCCCCCACCACGGAATAAACGTTATACCTCTCCCTTCATATTCCTTACTGAATTGAGCTACAGCATCCTTTGCTTCACTTTCAGAAAGTGAGCTGACAATGATTGCTTTAGGTTGATGTTTTACAAGTTTGTGTATTATTGCCGAGCCGACAAGTCCCCAGCCGCCCAGCACAAGAATCGTGGAGTTTTTAATTGTCATTGGTCTGTATTACTTCAGTAGCCAAATCATCTATATATTATTGGTGCGAAGATACAACTCCACACCTCATTTCAACAAATGGTAATTTGACTTTTATATACTTATTTTTCTTTACAAATTACCATCCGGTCACGATACACCAAAATTCCATCCGGCAAGGTTCTCTCCGGCATTGTGATTGGTGTTTGAACAGCTATTGTTTGGTGCCGATTGCGATAGCAAACACTACCGTACATTAAAGTACTTTGCCTCTTTGTGATGACACACAATGGCACTTGTGGACTGCTCGGGGACAAGCTGAAACTCCTCGGTAAGCGTTACGCCAATTCGCTCGGGTTTAAGCAGCTGGAACAACTTTGCCTGGTCATCGAGATTTGGGCATGCCGGGTAACCAAAGGAATACCGTGAACCCTGATACCCCTGAGAGAACAGTCTGCGGATGTCGGGTGCATCGTTTACAGCTATCCCAAGTTCCGTGCGAACCATTTTGTGCCAATATTCGGCAAGCGCCTCTGCTACTTCTACGCTTAATCCGTGGAAAAACAGATAGTCTCGGAAATCACCTTTTGCAAACAGCTGATGAGCATAATCGCTGGCTACCGAACCAACAGTAACAACCTGAAATGCTACTACATCAAACTCGGTTGAGTGAGTTGTACGAAAAAAATCAGATAGACATAGATGGCGACCATCCGCTTGACGTGGAAAGGTAAATCGCAGCCATTCTGCGGTGTTTTCCGGAGTGATGGTTGTTGGAGTTACAGAAGTCCATTCAGTATAAACATCATCTTGTTGTTTGGGACGGTAGATAATCAAATCATTCCCAACTGCTTTGCATGGGAAATATCCATACACAACTTTAGGAGATAGAAGGCGTTCACGTTTACAACGAAGCTTTAATTCGTTTAATGCAGGGTAAGCTTCTTCAGCCATGATTTTGTTGTACTCTTCATCGGTTCTTTTACCGCGCTTAAACTGCCATTGTCCGCGTATTAACGCTACTTCATTTATATATTCAAATATCTTATCAAGAATGTGATACTCTACTACTTTACTTCCAAAGAATGGTGCAACAGGAATTGGTTGATTCCTATCAACATCCGATGTCAGTTCAAGAATTTTCTGATGAGAACCATCATCGTGTACCGTAACGTTTACACCAAAGTTGGCTAAAGAATCTTGCTCACGTTGTAGTTTAAGAGAAGTATCAAGCGAGCCACCTGCGTCCGAAACTTGCTGATAGACATCATCTGCCGCTCGTTGTTCAATAGATTCAGTACGTAATAACTCCTGTTCAATCTTCGCTTCTTGCCCTAACTTTGTTTCCTCTGTAATTACTTCTCGCTCAGTAACAGTACCCTCGGCAAGTTCACGCATAAAGTGTAGTCCATCAAAAGCATCCTGCGCATAAGCAAGTCTTCCGTTGTAGATTGCCTTCAAATCTTTATCAACAAATCTTCGGTTTAATGCTGCTCCACCAAGTACAACAGGAATATCTACTCCGCGTGCTTGCATCACTTCAAGGTTTTCCTTCATTATAGCTGTAGACTTCACCAACAACCCGCTCATACCAATGGCATCGGCATTGTGTTCTTCTGCGGCATGGAGCATAGTTTCCAATGGAACTTTTATTCCAAGATTTACTACTTTATAACCATTGTTACTAAGAATAATATCAACTAAGTTTTTACCAATGTCGTGCACATCACCTTTCACAGTAGCAAGCACCATTGTCCCCTTAGAGTTATTCCCTTCTATCTTATCCATAAATGGTTCTAAGTAAGCAACAGCGGTCTTCATGGTTTCGGCAGATTGTAATACAAACGGAAGTTGCATCTGCCCGGAACCAAACAACTCACCAACTACTTTCATGCCCTCCAACAATATATCATTGATTATCTCCAACGCGGAATATGTTTCCAACGCTTTTTTCAAGTCGGAATCAATGCCAAGCTTGTCACCATTAATAATTCTGTTCTTTAATCTTTCTTCAATGGTTGCATTATCGCTTACGGCAATGGTTTCAACCGAAGCGGCATCTGCATAATATGCCATCAACTCTACTAAAGGGTCAAATACTAAACGTCGTTCCATAATATTCTATATGTAATAATTTTCTGCTTCGCAAGCGGCTCCAACCAACAGTTTTTGTAAAACCTCCAACTGCCGGAAAGAACCTCTCAATTCTAAGAACATCTATCGTGATAGTATATTTTCAAAATATATAACTCACCACAAAAACTGCAATCATACTAAATGCTAAAACATACTTCATTGCCGATGAAATCAAGATACCAAGCCAAGCACCCAACCCGGCCTTTAGTGCTTGTTTATGGTCTTTACCGTACAATACCTCTCCCAGCGCACCACCAATAAACGGACCCAATAACAATCCCCACGGACCAAAAAACAAACCAACTATGCTGCCAAGTATTGCACCGTATGTTGCCCATCGGGAAGCACTGACCTTTTCCGTACCGTACTTCGTACCCACTATATCAGCACTAACCGAAACAACAGCGACCACTGTTACCACCACACACGGAAACCATCCAATATGTTCATAGCCATCGGCATAAGCACCAACCATTAACCCACCCCACACTAACAACATCCCCGGCATGACGGGAAGTATAATTCCAACCAACCCAGCAAGTATAAGTGCTACTGCAAGTATATATAAAAGTGTTTCCATACTACTTCATTAATTGGTTATCCGAAAAACCAAATGGGAGTAGGTGTTTTGTAAACACAATTTGTTCATCACCGTTAAGGTTCCTCATTATTACTAACGATTCCGGCGCATAATCAAACAATAACTGCCTACATGCACCACAAGGAGATGAAGGTACATCGGTATCTGTGCAAACAACAACCACATCAATCCCGGTTTTACCTGCCGATAACACAGAAGTTAATGCACTCCGTTCGGCACAAATGGTAAGCCCGTAACTACTGGATTCCACGTTAGTACCAACCACTATAGAGGAATCGGAACATAGCAGTGCACTCCCTACCCTAAAGTTGGAGTACTTTGCCTGAGCAAATGCCCGGACATTCTCTGCCGCAACAATTGCATCCTGAATCATAGACGTATCACAACCTTCATTCTGCTCAAGTGTTTGCATCAGTACCGCAGGTATATTTTCTTCACCAATTAACAACCTAAATCTTTGCAACGAATACACTAAAGCTGTCCTCAGCATAGCACTATTCTCAGTCTGTAAAGACTTCAAGTAGTACTCCTGTTTATGTTCCATCAGATATAAAATGTATTCGTAATATGATAACATGTTTAGGTGAATTACAATTACAAACAGATTCTAAAATTGTCTTGAATAAGGAAACAAAACAGCAAAATTGGTTTTATTCTTGCAAGATTTCAGAAATAAAAAGATTTTGACGGGTCTTTAACATTTCGTAATTCGCAAAAATTTTCAGCACAAACCTCACAAGAATGAAGACATTTCTACTTAGTATATATCTGTTGGTGGCTGTTTTTGGAGTTTCCTTAGCGCAGCAAAAATCGGGAATAAAACCCGGAACTATCGTTATTAAATTCAAAACAGGGTCAACTGTATATCAACAATGGTACGCAAATGGTAGAAGTGGCTCCATTAACGAATTCAAAACATACCTTGGCACAAACACTTCCAGAGCATATCTCAGTGAAGAGTTAATAAGAACATTAGAGAACCGCCATAACGCGCAATTTAATGCAAAGGGTACCGGAACAGTTTTCAATAATTTATACAGGTTAGCAATTGTCAATTTCTCTAGTGCTGTAGACCCAGCGTATGCCGCAAGAAAAATATCAACGCTTGCCGATGTAGAATACGCAGAACCAATGTATGAACGATACATTACCTATACGCCTAACGACACCCTATATTCTTTTCAATATCACCTGGCAAAAATTAAGGCTACAGATGCCTGGGATATAGTGAAGAATAGTACAGACTCTGTATTAGTTGGGGTTGTTGATACAGGTGTGGAGTATGCACACGAAGACTTAAAAGACGTCATATATTTTAACCAAGGTGAAATGGGTTTAGATAAGAATGGAAAGGATAAATCCACAAACCGCGTTGACGACGATAACAATGGTTACGTTGATGATTTTAGAGGTTGGGACTTTATAGGTTTTGGTACACCCTATCAACAAGATAACGACCCACAACCGGGTAATGGGCACGGCACACACGTTGCAGGGCTTATAGGGGCTAAAGTAAACAACATTACCGGTGTAGCCGGAGTATGCGACCACGCACGAATTATACCTATAAAGTGTGGTGGCGATCCATCTTTTTCAAGTTCTGTAGATAGTGGATATGCCGGGATTGCATACGCTGCCGCATTAGGCGCAAAGATTGTTAATTGCAGCTGGGGTGGTCCAAATCATTCCGAAGCAGAGCAAGAAGTAATTACCGCTGTTCATTCAATTGGAACATTGGTTGTTGCAGCTGCCGGTAATGACAGCAAAGATCAAGCTTTCTATCCTGCTGCATATACCGGAGTATTATCAGTAACCGCCTCCGACGGTTTAGACAGAAAATCATTCTTCAGTAACTATGGGTATTCAAGTGGGATTGCTTCACCGGGTTCAAACATTTTTTCTACCTACCGCGATAATACTTACCAATCCGAAAACGGTACTTCCATGGCTTCCCCAATTGTTGCAGGTGCAGCGGCAATGGTGAAGTTAAAATTTCCAACATACTCGCCTAATCAAATTAAGTCTCTACTTATGGCAACTGCCGATAACATAGACACCATTAAAAGTAATGCTGGAAAATTCTTTACTGAAAAAATGGGAACTGGCAGAGTTAACGTACTAAAGGCATTAACAACTACAAATACACGTTGGGTAAACCTGACTCAAAATGCAATTACCGACGAAGATGGCGATGGTGCGTTTAACAAAGGAAATACTGTTTTTATACAACCAACATACACAAATGTTTTAAGCCCAATTGAAAACGCCATTGTAAAGGTTAAAGCACTCTACTCTGGTAAGAGTATTCAATTTACAGATACAATGTTTGTGCTGGGCGCATTATCACAAAATGAGACTAAACAAGTACCGGGTAAATTCAGCTTTAAAGTACCTAATAACTTTAGTGCAGATACAGTAATTAGCTTAGCTTTAAGTGTGTATGATGGAACAACATTAGTTGGGCACGATGTGTTAGACTTTACTATTAACCCAACCTATGTTACGCTTAAAGCCAACAATCTCTGGGTAACAGTAAATAGTAATGGTAATTATGCATACAACGACTATCCTTCAAACAATCAAGGCGAAGGATTGAAATACAAGCAAAGCAGTAACCTCCTCTTTGAAGGTTCTTTAATGATTGCTTACAGTCCTGCCGGCTTATCAAATGTAGCTCGTGACGAAACAGGAAATGCTCAAAGTAAATCATTCAACAGAGACATCCCTATTTCTATCAAACGTCCCGGTATAATGTCAACAAACGATGCCGATTGCCAATTCTCCGATAACGGTTTTGTTGGCGAGGCAAATGTATCAGTTCACCAAAAAATGTTGCAGTATAATGATTCAGGTCGCGAAGATTTTGTGATTGCAATGTACGATATCGTGAATATGAATAAATACTCAGTGGACTCAATGTATTGTGGTATCTACTGCGATTGGGATTTGGGTCCGGGTGGCAAACCGAACCTTACTAAGTTTGATGTTTCCGACGGTATAATGTACGCCTATAATACAGCACTTAGTTCGTTGCCATACGTTGGTATGCAACTTATCAGTAACCAGCAGGTAAACGCCTTCATGATGGATAACGATGGCACCACTGCCGAGAACCCCGGCGTGTACGATGGTTTCACGTATGCAGAAAAATGGCAAACCCTAAGTAGTGGTATCGGACGCGTACAAAGTAACGAAACCGACGCTTCCTCTGTTATTAGTGCCGGACCAATGAAAATGAAATCAGGTGATACTGCACGTGTTGTGTTTAGTATATTTGCGGGGCAAACGTTGGCAGAGCTAAAAACAGCAGCTGAAAAAGCTCGGAAAACCCTTAAAGACCTTACCGGTATTAACCCCGGTTATACGCCGCCGCCGCCGTACCTTGCTGTTACAGTTAATCCAAACCCGATTAACGATATCGAAACCGCAACTATTACATTAAAACTCCCAAAACAATCGTACGTATCGTGTGATATCGTAGATTTGTTCGGGAATACAGTATCAACATTATTGTTAGAAGACTTCCGTAGCCAAGGGGAACATACGTTAGAATTAGAAAGTGCCGCCCCCTGCATCTGCGGAAATACTTTAGCACAAGGAACTTACTTAGTTCGCCTCCGCACCACTTATGGTACGGTTGTTGAGCCATTCATTATTATTCGTTAACATTTTATCAGGAGAGATAGCATGAACCGTCACGAACAACTTCAAAACTTAGTTGCTTCAATGGCTGCAGATTTCGACAAATTTTATGGCAAAGGAAATAAAGCCGCTGGCACTCGCGTTCGCGCACATATGCAAGAATTGCGCAAAGTTGCACAGGATATCCGTGCTGAAGTTCAAACCATGAAATCAGCCGACAAAGAATAATACCCCACCAGTTGAATTATTCATACTCCCGATGTACGCTGTGTATATCGGGAGTTTTTGTTTGCTATCGCCTGACGGCACCTTACAACAGTTCTCAGAATACCCGCCACTTGCCGGGCAGTACCTTTCACGATTTACGCACGTTTAAAGCTATCGGTTTTATCTGCACAATAAGGATGTGTCTAGCAAAACATTCGGTGCAGTCCCGCGATAGCAAAAACTTAGCAACATGAAACTGTTTTGTGCGTTATATTGTGTACCAACTACGGAGGTTCTATGCAGATTCAATATTCCCGCTGGCGCGATGACTCGGAAACAGCAGAACAGCAATTACAACGATTGCTTGGCTTGTTTACATATGTGCTTATACAACTCAATGCCGATGCAGAAGAAACGTTAGATATGATTGACCAGTTGAATATACTGGGCGACATGACTATGGATGAATACATAGAATTGCTAAAAGCCCAAGGGATGTTAAAGGATAACGAAAACGGTAAATTAGAACCAACGCAAAAAGCCCTGAAAAAAATTCGTTCCGATGCACTGAATGAAATCTTCCGTAATCTGAAAAAGTCGGATATGGGTCTGCACGAAACCCCGTACAATGGCAGCGGTGTTGAGCGTTTACCCGAAACACGGGATTACGTTTTTGGCGACCAATCATCGAACATCGACATAACACAAACCATGAGTAATGCACTTCTGCGTGAAAGTGAACTTGACCGTTTTAACCTGCATGAAGATGATATTAAAGTGTACGAAACCGAACACCTTACCAACTGCGCAACAGTGCTGATGATTGATATTTCGCACTCGATGATTTTATACGGCGAAGACAGAATTACTCCGGCTAAACAAGTTGCGCTTGCGCTTACAGAGTTAATTACAACAAAGTTTCCCAAAGATAAATTAGAGGTGATTCTGTTTGGCGATGAAGCACGCAGAGTTGATAAAGGCGATATTCCGTTTATTCAGGTTGGCCCTTTCCATACCAACACACGCGATGGCTTACGCATGGCGCGCCAGTTATTAAAACGCACAAAAGGTATGAACAAACAAATCTTTATGATAACCGACGGCAAGCCATCTGCTATGTTCGAAGATAACGGACGGTTGTATAAAAACTCGTTTGGTTTAGACCCGCGTATCATAAACAAAACTCTGGATGAAGCTGTTGCCTGCCGCCGCGAAGGAATTACCATTAGCACATTTATGATTGCACGAAATCAATACTTGGTAAACTTTATAGAAGAGCTTACCCGTGCAAATAATGGTCGTGCATTTTTCTCGGGATTAGACAACCTTGGCGAAACCATTTTTGTGGATTACATAAACAATCGTAAAAAGAAATTCAGATAGAGATAGTGCAGTAACTTTCCAATACAAACAATCAGCTTTGAACACTAACAAAATAACAAACTCTCTCTCCTTTGGAGAGGGAGAGGGATAGGGTGAGGTTAGAATAATATGGCATCAATAATCACACACGCAATTGCCTCATCTACTGTAGGCACGGCAGTATTCGGTACTACAAAACAACCAATGTGGTTTTGGATAATAACTGCTATCCTTGGCATGTTACCGGATGCCGATGTAATTACTTTTAAGTTTGGTGTTAAATACGCGGATATGCTTGGCCACCGTGGATTCTTTCATTCGCTGTTGTGGTGTTCAATCACAGGAATATTAACAGCATTTCTTTACCGAAAAATAATCAAGCAAGAAATCTCATTACTACGCTATAGTGCATTCTTTGCGTTTGCAATGTCAACACACCCAATACTCGATGCACTTACAACAGGCGGACTTGGTATTGCCTTCTTTTCTCCGTTTGATACAACCAGATACTTTTTTCCGTGGCATGTAATTGTTGTATCGCCTATAGGTATAAAAGAGTTCTTTGGTACATGGGGTATAAAAGTGATTCTGAGTGAGATTGTATGGGTGTGGGTTCCTTGTGCATTTATCTTTACAATACAGAATGTTGCTCGTAAAAGATTTCCGTTATAGTTATTTGTAAAGTACTTTTGCAAACAAAAAAATACTATCATTCAAGCTTATGATAAAAAAGAAAGTAGAAATCTATACTGTTCAAACTCAGCCCAAAGACTATGAGTATTGGTTAACTAAAACCCCGGTAGAACGTTTAGAAGCAGTGGAGTATTTACGACAACAATACGGAAATGCAAGCAATGAGAATGAGTCCAGATTTCAAAGAGTTTTTCGAGTTATTAAACGAACGAAACGTTGAATACCTTGTAGTTGGCGGTTATGCCGTTGCCTTCTACGGGTACCCACGGTATACCGGTGATATAGATATATGGATTGCGGCTTCACACATAAATGTGGAGAAAGTAATTTATACACTAGGAGAATTTGGATTTGCATCACTCAATATATCTATCGAAGACTTAGCAGCCGAAGACGTGGTTATACAATTAGGGTATCCTCCAAATAGGATTGATATTATGACATCTGTAACTGGTCTTACTTTTGAAGAAAGTTATAAACTTTCGGTAACTACTACCATAGATGGTGTTAATGTCCGGTTTATAGATGCACAAAGTTTGAAGAAGAATAAACTTGCTACAAACAGACATCGCGATTTGGATGATCTTGAAAATTTACCATGAAGCAGATCAACATCTCAAACAAACAAGCGCGCCTACTTACATTACAAGCACAAGGACTGTTGGGCAAACCATTCGAATCCCAAAAGCAAGGAACCCTACAAGCAATAGAACACGTTGGGTATATACAAATTGATACAATATCTGTTGTTGAACGCGCACATCACCACGTATTGTGGTCGCGGGTACCAACGTACAAGCCTCAATACCTCGATGAACTTGTGGATGAACGCAACATTTTTGAATATTGGAGTCATGCCGCGGCATACTTACCCATACGCGATTACCGCTACTCGTTAGTACGTAAACAACACTTTGCAGGTGGTAGTACCGATTGGTTCGGCTCGGAGCCAAAAGTAAAAAAGTATGTATTAGATAGAATCAAAGTCGAAGGTGCATTATCATCTGCCGACTTTGAGCACACAAAGAAAAGTAATGGATGGTGGAGTTGGAAACCTGCCAAGCGAGCATTAGAACATTTGTTTATGGAAGGCACGTTAATGGTATCACACCGACGTGGATTCCAAAAGATGTACGATATACCCGAACGTGTTTTACCGCCGGGTATAGATACAACACTTCCAACAAAACAAGAGTTTGCTGAGCACTTAATTAAAAGTACAATCAATGCACATGGGTTCGCCACAGCAGAAGAAATTTCGTACTTGCGCCAAAAGATAAAAACCGAAGTAAAAAAGGTAATTCAACAACGTGTAGAATCGGGCGCATTAATAGCACTCGCAATTCAAGACAACAAGCAACCGTATTACACCACGCCGGAAGTACTCAAAAAACTACAAACAATTAAAAGTAGTAAGAGTATATTACTTCTCAATCCATTTGATAACGTGGTAATTCAGCGTAAGCGTTTGGCTGCAATCTTTAACTACAGTTATCAAATAGAATGTTATGTGCCTGCGCCTAAACGTGTGTACGGATATTATTGTTTACCAATTCTATTCGGTTCAGAGTTTATTGGTCGGCTTGATGCAAAAGCAGTACGTGCTACAGGTGAGTTTGTTATTCACAATTTGTATATCGAGCATCAACCAAGTTCGGATTATCTACCGGCTCTTGCAACATCTATCAAAAAGTACGCAACCTTTAACGGGTGTGATACTATATCAATTACTGCAACATCTCCAACATCAATCAAAAAGAAACTTATCGCACTATTACGATAATCATGATTTCCCCGCCTCTGCCGAAGCGAAGCATACTGCTCGGCAACCCTGTCCGAGCCAAACGGTGTGCGGCGCAAGATGGGGCTTGTATCCGCACCGCACACATATTGGATTTGCACTGACGCAAGGCGCGGTCAGGCGATAGCAAAACATTAATTCAATACAACAGATGATATAAAGGGCTAACCATTCTTGTACTGAATTAATGCCCGGCACTAAGGGCGCCCAAAGTGCCGGCACACTAACAACAAACAACAAAGAACTGACCAACAAGAAGTTTCATTGAAGTGATACACAATGAAATTCTTGATGCGAACTTATGGGGATTATTCTATGGAAAAAAGATAGGAATTGATTGTAATCTAAATCTGACACTTTGCAGATTTACCGGATGTGTAGTCTATACAAATGTTTGATTTTTTAATTTTTTCAAACATTTCGATAAAAGTAGTGATAGATTTTCTGATAGAAATTGATAGGACTGGTACGATAATACTGTTTACTTCACCCTTTTCTGCAGAATTTTTTTTGATACCAACACAGAGATTATTGTTGTTACGATATTCCAAACATCATCGTATGCAATTGGCTCTATACCTTCCATTGCACCAAACTGATTTTTCTCGTTGGGAACTAAATCGGCAAGGTACTTTGCACCTTTGCGCTCTACCTCTTGTATATCGTATTCTTTTTCTATTAATAAGTGCAACAGTTTAAGCAGTGCCGACGACCGTGGGTAATTCCCATCCTTTAAGTATATCTGGCGGTACTGGCGTAACGATTCCGCTTTGCTGTTTGCGCCATCTATATTTCCTTCGGCTAACATCAGCAACACTTGCACAATTACTTTTGCAATGTTCATCCCTTGCTTATCGCGGTTGATTATTGGCGAAGCACCTACAAACTCATTAACATCCAACGGAATTTTAAACGACTTAGTTTTTTCTGCCGGTGTTTTACTTTTAACAAGAAACACATAGTAGGCTAGCATCAGGTTATATTGCTCGCGCCATAAGGCAGGCACTCGGTTTCGGGCTATGTATTGCTCTAACTCTTTAACTACGCGCTCGGCATGTGTTATATCCTGCTTGCGCAATGCTAACAGTAAATCTTGCTTTAAGTGCATACTACGCTGTACTGTATTTTCTCTTACCAACTGCAATGCACGCTCGGAGTATTCGGTTGCTTCGTGATAATGGCGGAGTTCAATAAGGCAATAGCTTTTTTGTATTAACATAGAGCTCCACAATATTGCCGTTGTTAGTTTTTTATGTGCAGTATAAAATTGCTCCATGGTGTTCAGCACCAGCAACGCTTGCGAAAAATCCTTTTTCATTTGTTGGTAATACAACTGAGCTTTAAGTACTAACGTGTACGTTGTAAACGAACACACCGGTTGCGAAATCTTCGTCATTTCTTTTACAACCGTTTCAACTTTTTTCAGAATATCCGCCGTGTAGTTTATAGTTGTGTTGGCAATCACAAAAAATTCTTCGTATAACGCCCACACCGATTTCTCAATGTTCAGCTGTTGTTCGTAGAATTCAATTTTATCTTTCAACAAGGTAGATTTATCCGTTATCTGGCGGTTAACATAAAACTGTTCCAACGGACGTGAAGCATATAAACACAGGTTGTACATCTGATACTCTTCGGCAATTTTAACTCCTTGCTCCAGGTACTCTATGCCTGCATTAGCCGCCGAATAACTAATCAGAATTTGTCCTTTGGCAATGTTGGTAATTGCGCGGTGTTGGGCATTACGTGGGGCTTCAAACTCTCCTTTTGTTGCAGGTAAATCAAACAACAAGCGCGATAGTTTATTCTTCACCAACGTTTTTATTCCGTAGTGCTTTTCTTTATCGCTGGTTTGCTCTGTCTCTACAATTTCCGAAACTGTATCATCTTCCTCCGGCTTTCGTTCCAGCAGACCTTTAACGTAGTTCTTCACAACGGTTTCATCATCGTGAAACTCACGTACTATTTGTTCATCGGTCAGCCCGCCGGACTTTAACGTATCAACAATTTCAATAAGGATAGACATACAACACGCACATTAGTTAAGGGACATCAGTAGCAGAACGCAAATTACATTCAAACTCCAAAACAATATATCAGGAATTATTTTCTGCTAACGCATTGCCGCTCCGTACGGCATACACATCACAACCTTCCCTTGCGGGAGAGAGAAACTACCGTGCTACAACAAACCGTGTTTGGTATATGCCTTGTGTGGTTGGGAACCTGATACTATACACACCACTTGGTACTTCGCGAATATCTATAACACTCATACCCGTAGCGGCGCGATGCCTCGCGTCGGAAACCAACACAACATTTCCCAATACATCGGTGATTTCAATATCATGGATAATATCACCAATGCCTATTATGGTAATACTCTCGTTTGCAGGGTTTGGAAATACTTTGATTTGAGCGTCAGTTTCCTCCGGTACACTTACAGGGTTGTAGGTGTACGGTGCGGTTGTTTGTACACACCCTGTGGTGTCGAAAATTTCACACCAGTAGGTGCCGGGGGTATCTAATTCTAATACTCGCTCATACCGTAAATATGTTTGGCTACCAAAATACCCTATCTTCTTTCCATCTCTGTACCAAAGATAATTAACAGCAAATCCTGCATCCAATGAGTCTGGTGCTTTAATAGATTTACCTTTACGTAGTTGTAGCTCTGTTTGCTGAACTCTGGGAAATATATCATCTCCCCATTCAGTTTTATGACCTTTGTGAGTAGTTGCCCTGAACAGAAAATGTGCATACTGACTTGTGTCAATTACATTAACATGAACCTGTATTGAACGCCGTGGTACAATTGTATCATATCGTACTGTTACATTCATACTGGCTGCTTGTATAAATTCAACCGATGTTAAGGTATCAGCAATAAACGTAGCAGTAGCATACCCACACCTGTTCATACTTGCTATACGTTGTGGGGGCATGTACTTTACTGTATCCCGCGAACGGTAATGAAAATGACCAAGGTGTAAATGTCCATCTAACATAATGGTTATTCTATCTCTTGGTAGTGTTTGAGCTATAAAAACTGTGTCCCAAATTCGTTGTGTAAATGAATCTTCAACTCTGCTTGAAATATATGCTGTTCGATACCAAGTTCTCCCACTATCAATAGATGTGATTATACTGCCGCTACTTCCAAGACTATACATCACACCACTTGAATCAACTATTGTAGTTATAGGTACTCTATTTGTGTCATTATCAGTGGATCCACGGATTAAATCATCACACTGTGTACCATCGTAATTACATTTAAGGAATCTATACTGAGGTCTTAAATTGTTATCACGATAAAATCCTGTTATATATAATTTACTATTTGTTATAAAAATCTTATTTGAATAGGAAACAGAGAGTAAATCAGTATAGTTAAAGATAAGACTATCTAGCCTGAACCAAGTTTGTCCATAATTAGTTGAACGGACTATTGATTGTAATGAAGCACCGCCACCAGTTTTTACGTACAGAGCATTTTCACTATCAAATAAAATTGATTCTATATCATTATTTTCTTCCATGGGATGATGCACATAATTCCAACTTTTTCCTAAATCTGTAGAACGTAACATTATACCTCGTTCCAACCCAAGATACAGAACTCCTCGTCTATCAATCGCTGATGTACTTAAATATATTCCGCCTTGTATAAAGGCTTGAAACTTCCAATTTATGCCATAATCTGTTGATTCATAAATAGCTGGACCCTCCAACGTATCAGAGTCGGTACAATACAGAATTCTTTTATCAGGAAGCGCTAGCATCTCTAATGATGGTACCCTTGTTGGAAAAATATGACTTGTTGAGATTGTTAAGTCCTTGCCGTAGTTGCTTTTTCCAACGTAACGGGCGTTTCGTTTTTGTAAAGTAACATCTTTATACCATGGTATAGACCAGTATGCTCCTGTTAAATCTCTATTCACCATAATTGCTTGTACAACAGAATCATTACCAAGGTATTGCCATGGCTTATCCTGTGCAAGTAGTTGACTTATACCTATAAGGAGTGCTATTATTACATGATATTTCAGACTATATTCCTTTACCGTAGAATAATAAATGATTTTGTTTGAACAGTTTCGGATGTACACAACTCGTAATAATACACACCATTGGGTAATGATTCAGTGTTTATTAACCACCACAAGTATTCTAAGTCCCCTAATGCACACTATCGTGCGTCATGTTCGATACTCAGAACAGCCGGCTAAACACAACACAACTAACAGAAACAATCCAACCATCACTCACGGTTATGGTTGTGCATTAATGAACGTTCTCTCCCGCAGAACAACGCTTTACAATGCTGGCGGTTTGGTGCGGACTTGCGATAGCAAATGATTATTCCAAATGTGTTGCAAACAATGCTTTCACACGCTCTATTACTGTTTCGTGAACTTTAGGGTTAAACGGACTTGGCACTAACTCGTAGGGCTCGGCTTGTTCTGCAATGGCAGTGGCGGCGGCTATTTTCATTTCGCTGGTAATCTTCTCGGCGCGTACTTCTATTGCCGCGCGGAATAGCCCCGGATACGCCAACGCATTGTTTACACTTTTACCATCGGCGGCAAATGCAGCTCCGGCATCCAAAGCATCTTCGGGCATTATTTCGGGCACAGGATTACTCAACGCAAAAATGATTTGCCCGGGTTTGATGTGTTCTTTTGTTATTAAGCCAACTCTGCCTGTTGTTGCAATTACTACATCGGCATTCATAGCTTCCTCGAAGCTGGAGATTGTACCGCCAACATCAAGCAAACGTTTGTGTGCCGATTCGTTGGGGTCGAACGCGGTTACAGTAAAGCCATAATCAATCAGCAATTTTGCAATGGCAAATCCGGCAGCACCTAAGCCAAGTTGTGCAAACACTAACGATTTATCTCCGTAGCGGTTTACTTTTTTTAACGCGTTTAATACTGCGGCAAGTAATACGGTAGCTGTGCCGTGTTGGTCGTCGTGCATTACAGGTTTGTTCAAGCGTTTAATCAGCTCGTCTTCTATGTAAAAGCAATCGGGCGTGCGGATATCTTCTAAGTGAATTCCCCCAAATCCAACCGATACTTTTTCTACAATGTTTATAAACTCGTCGGGGTCTTTGGTGTTAATCAAAACAGGCATTGCACTAAGCCCCACAAACTGATTATACAGCATTGCCTTGCCTTCCATAACCGGCATCGAGGCAAGCGGACCAATATCGCCCAAGCCAAGCACGCGCGTTCCGTTGGTAAAAATGCCAACCATGTTACTAATGGAGGTGTAATCGCGGGCAAGGTCGGGGTTTTGCTGAATAGCTTTACATACACGTGCAACACCGGGCGTATAAACGTAGCGCAAATCGCTTACACCTTCTACCTGGCGTGTACCTACAATCTTAATCTTTCCGTTTTTGTGATGTTCAAAAACAACATCTTTTATTTCTATAATCTCGGCGTGGGTGCGCTCTTGTATGGCGCGTTCAATGGTACCCAAATGCGGAAGGTCGTACACAGAAACTACCAACTCGCGCAACACATGGTCATGCCCAACTAACAAGGTTTTTACATCGCCAATCAAACCACCTTCTTCACCAATTACGGTGGTTAGTT
>JAIBAE010000127.1 GCA_019695345.1 Bacteroidota bacterium
TGCAAAGGCCCACAACGAGGTATCTTTTAGTGCAAATTGTTTCCATGTTTCACCTCCATCGGTTGTGCGAATTAATGAGCCGTTGGGTTTGAGATATGAATTAAAATATGTTGACACGGCATATCCATACCGTGGGTTTAATGTGCTGAACCGGATTTGGGGAATTTCGGAGTCGCTGTATTCAACAGAATCTTTATCGTAGAACTTATACAGCTGTTGAACTTTTGCCCATGTTTGTCCGCTATCGTTTGATTGATAAATAACACTTCCTGTACAGCCAACAAACATCTTGTTTGCAGAATCGGGGTGAATTGTAATTGAACAAACTCTTGGTGTTTGCGGTGGGTTTTGTGTTGAGTCTGTGGGAAGCGTAGAAACCTTAAACCACGTTCTTCCCCTCGTTACACTTTTATAAATTACACCGCGTTGAAACTCACACGCATACATGATAAATGGATTCTTGGGGTCAATAATTATAGCTTCGCCGGAGAAGGTTAAATTCTGTATTTCCGAGAGCGCAATTTCCCAGTTTTTTCCCATGTCGGTTGACCTACGGATAGTACCAAACCGTATTCCACCAACAAACACAACGTTTGTATCAACAGGGTGAACAACTACATTGGTAAGTTGTTCCGACCCGCCGCGAAAACCAATATCTGTGCTATCCCACGTTAAACCGCCATCGTAACTTCTGTAAAACACCCGCGCTTCGCCACCAACATAAATTGTTTTGGGATTCTTTGGATTTGCAGCAAAACCATAAGCCGGAGCGTTAAGAAGTTTCCTCCATCCGGTTTGGGCTTTGCTTGCAACTGCATTAAACAGAAGTAATACTACTAGAAAGGTTAAAAATGACTTCATAAAAAGTAGAGACTATTTTGTGCTAACGCCAGACGGCACCGCATGTTTACTTATATACTATCCAACCCATGCCGAGAAAAATGTGTCCCACTAAAATAGCATTTATCGAATGAATAAGTATTGCTGTTTATTACCGCTTGTTGTTGTAACATAATACACGCCTTCCGGCAAACAATCAAGTAATACTTCGGTGCGCCCGTTTACTGCAATGGTTTGAATAAATTGCCCTAGTATTGAGTACAATAAAAAAGCTGATGAGGTATTTGTTTCTGAGTTTATGTACAGAATGTTATTATGATATGTTATGCTATAGTTTTGAGTTTCTTCAACAACACTGTTAGTAATTTTTACGATTGGATACGCCCCGGCACAACGCTCAGAATTTATGGTATCAATAAACTCTATCGAATGTGGATGAAGGTACGTTATCTCTTGTGTTAACTTAAACAAATTTGAAGTATAGCCCGGATAAGTGTACAAACCTCGTACAGGTGATGTTGATGTTAAGTGAACATCAAGTAAGGATACATTTACAAATCCAACCAAAGCAATTGATGTGTTTTGATAGTTTGATGCTGAATCAATAGTTGCGCCACTACCGGAAATGATAGTACCGGCACCTGCAAAAATGTTGTTATATGATTTTAGAAACGTTGTACCTGTTTGATATTGTATAAAAGAACCAGCCGGACGCTGATTGATAATTGTATTATTTACTACATATAATTCATTTGTTAAACTATCTTGTAAGCCTTCCATGCCGTATCCTATAATATTGGTGTTCTCAGTATTCAATCCCTGATGAATTACGTTATCCATAATGACTGATAATCCGCCATTGGGTAGGTCTATTTCTCTGCTGGCCTGACCGTCTTCATTACTTAGTCTGTTACCAATAATAAAATTTCTATGTGCACGGGATTTACATTCATGCCCAATAAAAGCATGATGCGAATAATTGAATCGAAAGTTGAATTGATAAATATGATTGATATAAATATTATGCGAAAATCCATCTCCATATCCGCAATGGTCAAACTCGCAGTATTCAACTGTAATCGTGCTCAGTATATTATTGCCTGCCAATATTCCCATTTCATTTCTGCGGAATACACAGATTTGTACCAACAGATTAGTTCCTTCTTGCCTGATACCGGCACCGTTTTTATCGGGGACTTTGCATTCTAAAAATTCAATATTACTAACAGTGGTGTTGTTTCCCTTAATAACCCAAATTGCCTTCCCGCCAGCCGATTTACCATCGGCAAATAAACGTGGACGCCCGTTAAAACCACGTAATGAAAGGTTATCTGCACTCCAGGTACAAACATCTCCGCGGTAATCGGCACTATCAATGTATACTACATCACCGGATGCAACTTTTGTAGAAATGGAACTTGGTGTTTTGAATTCTCGCGTGGGTCCTACTTGCCATGTGCTGGCAAAAGAAATGCTTGAGAATGCTATTACTAGAACAAGAAAATACTTCATAACTTTCCTTATACTTGCGCGAAGCTGAAGCTTGGGTTCGCACCGGGTTTGCGCGCAGAAGGATTGCTACGGCAGATGTGAGTAACCACTTTATTCTTCAGGTTCGGAGTTTGATACCCAGTTAAACATGTATCGTAAACCTATACACACACCGGCATTTTTAGGATTATTCTCGGTACTTACTGGCGTTGACGGATATAACAAAGGACTCACAGTTGTAAAGTTTGCAATTGCTCCATTCAGTTGGTATGAGGCGATTATATAACCACTTAACACACCATGTGCATCTTCTATAAAGGGCAACATGCCGCCAAGCCGAAATTCTATTAGTGTGGACATATCGGACTTATATGCAAGTGTACGATATGTTTGTTCGTTGGTGTTACCATCTATTGCAACTTTTGCAGCAGAAAGTGGAATACCAATGTTAAGCCCGAGAAAACCATATTGAAACATTATCTGTGGAGCAATTCCTAAGTACGTTGCATGAAGTACATTCGTATTACTATCCGTTGGAGAGTAAAATGGTTTTACACCAAATGCAGATGCAGTACAACCAATATCAATCAATGCGCTTAAGGCATAAGCATCGTAAAATGGTATTTTCCCGGAGATTCCAATATCAGGTATCGAGGCAAAAGTTCCGAGTGTTTTCCAACCGGAAGGAATAGTCCCGGCGTTTACATCACCTTTAACACCGGTATAAACACCAACCTGAATTGGTGGCACTTCCTGTGCTGTAATTGTAATTACACACAACGATAAACAGAGTACGAAATACTTTATCATGGTAGTATGGTTGTTATACATCCTTGTATTGCTTGCGAATATACTACTGTTGTGATGGATGTTCACCACGTAGAAACTGCTCTGCTTCTAAAACATCATCAGTACTTCCTAAAAATACCGGCATTCGCTGGTGTATTTCCGTTGGTTGAACCTTTAGGATTTCATCTACTCCGTTTGTTGCTCTGCCACCTGCTTCTTCTATAATGGCAGCAAGTGGATTCAACTCATAAATCAACCGTAGCTTGCCATTAGGTGATTTAGAATCTGCAGGGTACATAAATATTCCGCCATAAAACAATGTTCTGTGAACATCGGCAATAGCCGAACCAATGTAGCGTGCAGAATACGGACGTGATTTATCATCTGCCGGAGTTTTAAGGTAATCTACATATTCCTGAAGTGGTTTATCCCAGTATTTGTAATTGCCTTCGTTAATGCTATATATTTTCCCACGCTGCGGGATTTTAATCTGCGCATGAGAAAGTAAGAACTCACCAATGGTTGGGTCGAACGTAAACACATCAACGCCTTTACCGGTAGTATAAACAAGTTGTGTACTGCTGCCATACAACGCATATCCCGCACATACTTGCTTGTAGCCGGGTTGCAAAACATCTTCAATCGTTCCGGGTGTTTCTAACTGTGGGTCAAGGCGGCGATAAATTGAAAAGATAGTACCAATGGTAATATTCACATCAATGTTCGATGAACCATCTAACGGGTCAAACGTTAATACATATCGTCCGCACTTGTACTCTTTTGGAATATGGATTAAACCATCAGATTCCTCGGATGCCATAACACATAAGTGCCCACCGTGGTCCATTGCTCGGAAGATAATATCGTTTGCAAACTCATCAAGTTTCTTAACGCTTTCTCCGTGAATATTAGTAGTATTAGTATAACCAAGAATATCATTCAAACCGGCACGGCGAACATCACGCGCAATAATCCTCAGAGCTAATGTAAAGTCACGTAAAAGTTTAGAAAACTCACCTGTTGCCTCCGGAAATTGTCCTTGCTGTTCGGTAATCTGCCGCTCGATAGTGATAAGTTTATGAGAGTTGTCTGTCATGGCGTTTCCCCTTTTATTAATCAGTAAATGCAGCCACAATGTGTATGGTTACACACACAAACAAAGATAATGGAAAGTACACTGTAAAACACCAGATAAAAAGGTAGGAAATATAATTTTTTGCTATCGCGGAACGCACCATTAGTTGTGCTATAACACAATCTTACCATGCGTGAAAGAACCTCGTTTGTAAAAACAATAAGTAATTGTTGATATTGAAGATAGCATTAATTAATTTTACATCAGTTGCTGCCAGTAAGGGAGGCAGTAACTTCTCGGGGTAGTGTCGGCAAGGGGGCACTACCCCACCTTTTTATCATCTGGCTTCATCGGAGGCAGGCTTTTCAAAAACAGGCTCGGATGTAATTTTGGATAGTAATGCACTTGTATATTGTTGTGTATGTACAACCATATATTCTGTAGCAGGTAATTGAGTAAAGTAACTGCATATTGGCGTACAGCCCACTTTAATGTTTACTTTGTTTGAAATGTTTTCAAATGTAATTCTCTCGGCTACTCCGAGTCTCGGTGTAATATCCGGGAATGATTTAACAACCTTGCCGTTTTCTTTAAGCACAGTACCTTTTGGCGAATACACAAACTCAACCCCTTTATTGGGATTAAGTTCATAATCATGTCTAGTAGAACGTAATGTAAACACTACACCGCTATCGCCTGTTAATGTTGTATAGAGTTCACAAATACACTGCGTTCCGTTATCAAAACCCATAACTGCTTTTGTGTTTTGAGACATACTAAACTCATCTTCCATTGTTTTCTGCACACTATCAATTGCCGATAAGTTTCTTACATATATAGGAGAATTTGTATTACTGTTTATAGTAAATGTATCTGGTGAAAAAAACTTACCTATACCTATAACAACAGGTACAACAACAAATGCCAATACAAACCAAATTCCGTTAGAGGTATTATCGTTATTCATTATTACTCTCCGCGAACTCTGTTATAGCGTAATTCTTCCGGTGCAAATATTCTATCCTGTATACCGAAGCTAATTCCAAAGATAAACGTGCTGAACTCACCTATACTTTGTCCAAAAGTCTCTTTAAAGAATCCGGTACTTGTATCAAATCCTCCACTCGAAACATAGGCAGCGTGTAATGATACATTAAAGCGTTGTTGTAAGAATAAATTTAATCGCGCACCAAACTGAAAAATAGTAGAGGGATAATACGAATACTCAATGTATGGCTCAAAACTTAACTCATCCGGTAATACAGGTTGCCAATAACCAATCCTAATTGGAAGTACACCAAAACCCATTGCCAACATACTTACTTTTTTGTTGTTTAGAATTGTCTTACCATTACTTCCAGCTACTATTAAGTTAAACAAAGAAGTGCCGGCATATAATCTGTTCTGTAATTGCGGTGCAAATGGCAAAGGAAGCGCTATGGATGCCGGAGCAATATGTAACTGGTAACCCTGTATAGGGAAAGCGCCATCGCCAAGTGCAGAAGAATCAGTACCGGACTTAAACATGTCTACACGTAACAGACCAACTTCCCACGATGAATGTTCATGATCTTTCCATTCTGTATATAACTCCGGTACTCTATTTAAAAAGTCGAGTACCGAAACACCTATACCTACATACGGACTAATTGTAGTAACAGATACATTAGAATCATTTAATGGAGATTTGGAGGCATTAACTCCTGCAAACATTCCGGCATATGCACGAAGATTTAACCCACCAATGGAGCCAACATCCAAAGAACCACTAAGATGAATATACTGCGATGGATAAAACCCCAAACCAACCGCACCCGTTGCCGAGATATATGGAATATCCTCGCGCAGGTAATACCGTTTACGAACATACAGTGGCAGAACGCTCATGAGTGTTGTATTATTCTTTGCCTCTGGGTAAAACATCTCCAATCCATGTGTACCAATAGTCCAATTAGCTGCATCTTTAAACCAACGCAGTCTGTACTCCATAATACCAAAGCGATACAATCCCCCACCAAATACTTTGTCGGATTTTCCTTGTATTTTATCACTTAAAAAATCAATTGGGTCAAAGTAAATTCCAAATAATCCGGTTCCTATTTTATTTCCTTCACTTGCTGTAAACAATGTGCCAACGCTTTCAAATAATCCTAAGCGTATAAAATCCGGATATTCTCTTTTCACGATTGAATCCTGCTGAACTAAACCTCTGGTTGTTTCAACAGTTCTGGTGGTGGGATAGATAACACCATTATCTCCGCGCTCCCCAGGTTGGTTTCGTACAACTGTTTGTTTTGTTGTGTCAAGTTTAGTAACTGTATATACATCTGTTTCAGTTCGTGTGATAGGTGAACCACAACTGCACAATACAATACCAATAGTCAATAACAAAAGGTAAACTAATCGTTGTATATTCATAACATAGATACCATAATAGTTTGATGCAATTTATAGAGAAATCACTAACTATATTAGTAGATATTATTTTTCACTTGTGGAAAAATATTTTTTGGTCATTGTTTTTTTTTTACAACATTGCATTGTACTTAAAGTACAGAATTATTTTTTATTTTCTTGGAGGTATTATGAGAGTATTTCTTTTGGGAGTAACATTTGCGCTTTTTGCAATTGTTTCTAGTCAGGATACGTATGCTGGACCTAAAACAGGGAATTGGAAATTTAATGGTAGTAGTAATTTTACAAGATATGGTGAGTATAAGGGTGAAACCCCTACCCCAACTGGTCTTAAAATTGATTGTGACTTTGCAGTTGTTATATGTTGGTCTATATCAAATGGAACACTGACTACTAATGATTATCTAACAGGACCACAAGAACATGATCCAGATGCTGATATTATGGATGAAGTTGAACATGA
>JAIBAE010000047.1 GCA_019695345.1 Bacteroidota bacterium
CACTTATTGCACGAGGCACTCCGTAGAGTATTGGGAACTCACGTTAAACAAAGCGGGTCGTTGGTTGCACCAAACCATCTACGATTCGATTTCTCTCACTTTGAAAAAGTTAGCAAAGAAGAGATTGCCGATATCGAAGCAATGGTGAACGAGAAAATTATGGAACGCATTGGCGTTTATACGTTAGAATTACCCATTGAAGAAGCTCAAAAGTTCCCTAACGTTAAGATGTTCTTTGGCGATAAGTACGGCGATTTTGTTCGCGTTGTTGTTATGGATGAAAAGTTCTCGGCTGAGTTTTGTGGCGGAACACACGTAGCAAACACGAGTGATATCGGACTGTTTAAGATAACAGGGGAAACAGCAATTGCAGCCGGAATGCGTAGGATTGAAGCCGTTACCGGAATTTCGGTGTACGAGTATATTCAGCAACTCAATACGCAAATACTTACAAACCAGCAAGCATCCGATGAACTGCACGATAAGGTTCGTCTGTTAGAACGTGAACTTGCTTCGTTCAAAACTCAGGACATTATTAAGCAAGTTCCCGAAATGGTAACACGTTCAATACATGTTCACGGTGTGAATGTAGTTGCAGAGCGCGTTGCAGCAGCATCGGCAGACCAGCTTAAAGAAATTGGAGATGCACTTCGCAACGAGTTAAAACATAAAGGTATTGGTTTGCTTGCCGCAGAGATTGATGGCAAAGCGCAACTTGTTTGTGTTGTTACCGACGACGAAGTCGCAACAATGTCGGCAGGAAAACTTGTTGGGCAGGTAGCTAAAATATTAGGCGGCGGCGGCGGCGGTAAGGCGCATCTTGCAACTGCGGGAGGCAAAGATGTTCACAAGATTGATGAAGCACTCCAAGAGTTCCCATTGATTGTACAAGGGTGGAGAGTAGGGTAATTGTTGCTAACGCATCAGCCCGGGTGTTGTGTAAAATTAGTACCTTGTTGTGCATCGCATATATCGTGTGCAAGTAAGAACGTTTATCGTTGAAAGCTGCATAGTAACTCCGCCACTTTAGTGCGGAGTACAAACTGATTATATTCTTAGGCTTTAGCTATGGAATATTTCAGGACTAAAGTCCAAACTACATTAGTACCATTTCAATACTCCACGCTAAAGCATGGAGTTATTATGAATACAGTTTATGTACATTTGTTTTTTGGCGACAGCAAACGGTAGGAGCGGACAGGGTTGCCGCGTAGGCGCGCTCGCTTCGGCAATGGCGGGGAAAACATATTGAAAGTTTTGGATTTACTTCGGTAATGGTAATTTTTGATACTACAATTCAGGGAGTTGCCGTAAATTGTTACCGGACGTAGGTCTGAATTTACATTTTATTTTATAGTCGGAGTAATTATGGCATTTGACGTAACCGGTAGAATTCATGAGATTTACCCGGAACAACAAGTAACTGAAAAGTTTAAGAAAAGAGAGTTCGTTTTAGAAATACAAGATGGTATGTATCAGCAGTACATTAAGTTTCAGATGACACAAGACCGTTGCAGTGCCTTAGATAATTTTTCTAAAGGCGATGAAGTAAAAGTGTCGTTTAACTTAACCGGACGTCCTGCGCAATCCAAATCTGGGGAAACAGTATATTTTACAAATCTGGTTGCATGGCGTTTAGAAGCAGGCGAGCAACGCGCTAAAACGGTTCCCGATATGAGACAGGAACCAACCAGTGAAATTGATGAAGTACCATTCTAAATTACAATGAAGATTTTATTAATAGGGTCGGGCGGTCGCGAACACGCGATTGCCCGTTCGTGTGTATCAAGTACCTCTGTTGAACGTTTGTATTGCGCTCCGGGAAATCCGGGTATTAATACCATTGCCGAAAAAACAGATATTGATATTAACAACCACAAAGAAGTAATTGAGTTCTGCCAAGAACATGAAATTGATTTGGTGATTGTAGGTCCGGAGCAACCATTGGCCGATGGTATTAGTGATGCACTACGCATTGCAGGCATAAAAGTGTTTGGTCCATCGAAAGCAGCGGCAAGGTTGGAGTCATCTAAGGGGTATGCAAAAGATATTATGCAACGGTATAATATTCCAACGGCAGCATACCGCAAGTTTACCCACACCAACAAAGATGAAGCAATTGAGTATTTACGAAACCACTCAACACCTGTTGTTGTTAAAGCCGATGGCTTAGCTGCAGGCAAAGGAGTTGTAGTTGCTGAAACAACCGATGAAGCAATTTCTGCTGTATTGGAAATGTTTGATGGAATGTTTGGAGCGGCAGGTGCAAGTGCGGTGATAGAAGAGTTCTTAACCGGCGAGGAAGCCTCGGTGTTCGCATTATGCGATGGAACTTCGTTTGTTACGTTGGCTCCGGCGCAAGACCACAAGCGGGCTTTGGACGGTGATCTAGGAAAGAACACAGGCGGTATGGGAAGTTTTGCTCCTGCACGTGTAGTAAATGAAGTTGTTTTGAATAAAATTCATACACAAGTAATAGCACCGTTGTTACAAGGAATGCAAACAGAAAACGCTCCTTTTGTAGGGTGTTTATTTGTTGGGTTGATGATTGATAACAACGAACCAAGAGTTGTGGAGTTTAATGCTCGCTTTGGTGACCCGGAAACGCAATCTGTCCTTTCCGTTTTTGAAGGCGATTTACCGAAGTTGTTACATAGTTGTGCCGTTGGTGCAATTGACCCAACCTGTGTTACGTCAACCGCAAACGGCGTTGCATGTACAGTTGTATTGGCAAGTAAGGGGTATCCCGATTCATTTGAAAAAGGTTTTCCTATTACAGGTATTCTTGATGCTGAGAAAAAAGCAATTGTGTATCATGCTGGAACAACAATTAAGAACAACATGCTTGTAACCAATGGCGGCAGAGTTCTTGGAGTTACAGCTGTAAGAGAAACTTTAAGCAATGCAATTGAAACAGCGTACAGCGCAATGGAAAGTATTACGTTTGAAAATAAATACTTCCGCACGGATATTGGTAAAAAGGGATTACAACACGAATAAGATTAACAGCTAAGTATGAAGATAGCATTAACGGGAGGTGCAGGATTTATAGGTTCACACATTGTGGATGCGTATATCGCGTTGGGGCACGAGGTTGTAATACTTGATAACTTCTCAACCGGTAAACAACAAAATTGTCATCCAGATGCCAAGGTGATTTCCATAGACATCCAATCCCCCGAGATTGCCGATGTTTTTGCACAAGAGAAGTTTGATGTACTGAATCATCATGCCGCGCAGATTGATGTACGTGTTTCGGTTGCAAACCCCGTAATGGATGCGCAAACTAATATTGTGGGTAGTTTGAATTTGTATCAAGCTGCTGTTAGTAACGGTGTGAAAAAGATTGTTCTTGCTTCCAGCGGTGGTACAGTGTATGGCGAGCAAACGGTGTTCCCTTGCGATGAAACACACTCAACATGGCCTTTATCGCCCTACGGTGTTGCCAAGCTTTCCAACGAAATGTATTTGAATGCACTTAAGTTTACGCATGGTGTAGAATATGTAGCACTTCGATACAGCAATGTATTTGGTCCGCGGCAAAACCCACATGGCGAGGCAGGGGTAATAGCAATCTTCTTGCATAAGCTATTACGTGGCGAACAACCTGTAATAAACGGTGATGGCTTACAAACACGCGACTACGTTTTTATTGAAGATGCAGTTCGTGCAAATGTTTTGGCGTTGAATGATGATGTGACCGGTGCCTATAATATCTCAACTGCAGTAGAAACAAATGTTGTTGAGATATTCGATGCCTTGGTCTCTGCTACCGGAAACAATATGCAGAGAATACATGGAGAAGCTAAGACTGGCGAGCCACGCAGAGGAAGTTATTCGTATGCATTGGCAGAGAAAACTATCGGATGGAAACCAACAGTAAATTTTACTGACGGTATCAAGCGAACCGCAGAATGGTTTATGCAACAACAACAGTAAGGAGCAATCATGTGGAATGTATCCAACATGCTCAGTATGCTCCGAATGGTTATGTCGTTACCGTTAAGCATAGCATTGTACCACGGAAATGTTTTTTGGATTGTAACATTAGCGTTATCCGCCGGTGCAACCGATTGGCTTGATGGATTCTTAGCGCGCAAGTTGAATCAGGTAACGGATTATGGTAAAATCATTGACCCATTAGCAGACAAAGTAATGGTTATAGCAGGTGGTTTAGCGTTGGTACTTGCCGGTATAATTCCCCTGTGGTTTTGTGCCGTTATCATACTTCGCGATGTACTGATTCTACTTGGCGGAATGTTTGTGCAACGTAAGTACGGGTTGCTGCTAATGTCTAACATGTTTGGCAAATACGCCGTTGGGATAGTATCGTTAGTGTTGATGCTATTGGCAATTCGCGTTGATGAATACAAAGCAATCATGCTGTTTATTGCTACATCAATGTTGGTTATATCGTTCTTGTTATATGCAAAGCGGTTTCTAGAAATTGTAAAAGGTAGTAAGTAGTTTTTGCTGTCGCATGACGGCACCAAACGTTACTTTCATTTACAATCTCACTTTGCCGATGAGAACGCTTGTTTACACATAAGCGGTAATCGTTCTGAAAAAGTTGAGGTTCTTTCCCGCAGTGTGTGGGAATTGTTATGATGCACCTTGTGGTGCGGTTTGCGTTAGCAACTAATTATTATTTGTCATGGGATTATTTGATAAACTTAAAGCAAAAGTATCTGCTGCGGTAAACACCGTTGCAGAAACATTTAGTGTTGATAGGTTAAAAGAAGGATTAGAGAAAACACGAACATCGTTTGTATCTAAACTTACATCGCTACTAAGCGGACGTAAGATAGATGCGGCGTTGCTGGAGGAGTTAGAAGCAATTTTAATTTCGGCTGATATTGGTGTAGATACTACCGAGCGCATCTTGAATGGTATAAAGGAGAAGGTTAAAAAAGAAGGGTTTGAAAATGCCGAAGATGTGTACGATATACTGAAAGCTGAAATAGGAGAGATATTGATTGCATCGCCATCATCCACAATGGATGCGGCGTACTCGGTTAACGAAGGTAACAAGCCACATGTGATTTTGGTTGTTGGCGTAAATGGTGTTGGTAAAACTACAACCATTGGAAAACTTTCCAACAACTACAAGAAAGCAGGCAAGGAAGTAATTATTGGTGCAGCTGATACCTTCCGTGCTGCGGCAAATGAACAACTTGAGGTGTGGGCTGAACGTGCTGGTGTTGATATTGTTCAGCAAAAGCAAGGTGCTGACCCGGCTGCAGTTGCGTACGATACATTACAGGCAGCTATTGCACGTGGTAAAGATGTTGTGATTATTGATACAGCCGGTAGGTTGCACAACAAAACCGGATTGATGGCAGAGTTAGAAAAGATAGGCAGAGTAATGAAAAAACTGAAACAGGATACACCTGATGATGTCTTTTTAGTGCTTGATGCTACAACAGGGCAGAATGCAATTCTACAGGCAAAAGAATTTAGCAAAGTTGTACCAGTTACAGGATTGGTGTTAACAAAATTGGATGGTACTGCTAAAGGCGGTGTTGTAATTGCTATTGCCAACGAATTAAAACTACCAGTACGGTATATTGGCGTAGGTGAAAAGATTGATGACTTACAACCTTTTGATACAGTTCGTTTTGTTGAGGCACTGTTTGAAAGTCCTGTTAAGGAAGACGCTTAACATTATTGAGATACCGCGATGATGAAGGTTCTATCCCGACCGGGTTGCGGCGCAGTAGGGTAGCTACGGCAGATGAGGGTTCCATTAATTCACTTTAAACATGCGTTGGGGAGTAGGGAAAGGAAAATTTAGAAATCTTACTGCCATATTTTTATGTTTTTTATTGGCAGGAATGTTCTACGCGGTATGGAGTTTTTTTCAGAGTATAAAGCCGCTTACCATAGACACCTCACCACTTGCCTCAACTGCTTCAGTTGCAGAACGATTGATTAACACGAATAACGCAGATACCACAGCTGAGTTGAATGCTTCTGATATTGAGTTATTTGCTACTATTGCAGATTCGATTAATAGTATTGTAAGCGCGGAACTGATAACCGAGCAACGCGCCAAGAAGAAATTTGAAGATGAAGATGTGTTACGGATATTGATTTCGTTACAAGAACAGGTGAGGAAAAGGATTGGATTTATGTTGAACGAAACGTACACATCTGCAGCACATTTCAGAAATACAGAGAAAAAGGTGTTAGCCCGAATATTGGCGAACCCGCACGAAAAAAATGAGTATCCGCTTATTAAAAGAATGAGAACACACCCAGCGGTAAAACTTGCACATACTTCTGTTGAAGAACACGTCCATACTACTCAGTTAACAAAAAAAGAGATTGAACTGATTGATGAATTTTCGCCGGAAATCAAGAATAGTGTTTTTCCGTTTGAGATTGGATTGAGTAGTGATTCGGTGAAATATATTGAATACAAACAGGGGATTCAAACAGGAGTAAAACCATGAGGACAATACTATTGTTACTTATGGTTAGTTTGATTTGCTCACAGAGTGTGTATTCATTTACCATTACTGCCGATTCATCTAAAACATCAGCCGACTCCTTGCTTTCCATTGATAACCAGCCAAAGAAAGATACAACAGTTAAGCTTCCATTGTTCGAACCGTTGCGTAACCACGGAGCATTGTTTTTATTACCCGATACTTCTGTTGATAGAGTAGAAAAACAGGATTTTCAGTTTTTGAATTATACGGGAATGCTTGATGTAATTGATGCTAAAATTCCGCTGTTCCAATTAACACAGGGGTATTACGGAATGATGTCGAATGTATCGGTGTATGGCGGTTCGGCAAACGATAATACGTTGATGTTTAACGGTCATTCGGTAAATGATGTACCAACCGGACTGATGTATCTGGAACAATTCCCTGTTGAATTTACCGATGGTGCAGAAGTAGCAACTGGTATGAATGCAGTTATTCTTGCAGGCTCTGCTTCGGGTGTTGCTACAAATTTGCGTGAAGTGCGATTTAATACTAAAACTCCATTCACACGCATCTGGTACACACAAGGTGGGTATGGCTTTGGTGGTTCGAATGGAATTTTATCGCAAAATATTTCTTCCAACATGAATGCAACTGTTGGTTACCGACGGCTGGGTGCCGATGGAAGATACAGCAACCAATGGCTTGATGCATGGAACGTATACGGATTACTTCGGTGGAATCTAAATGAAAAAACCAATGTATCGTACACACACATCTTTACGAATTATGCTACCGGACTTAATGGGGGTGTTGACCCAAGAACCACCACAGATATTGGTGACGAAGTTACAGCAAATGTACGTTATACGGATTTATCGGAACGAATATACAAACACCAAGGTACGTTACTGTTAACTCAAGCGTTAGCCGCCGATTCAACCTCAATCTTTTCTGCTTCGGTGTATGGAGAAAATACAATTCACAAAAAGGAAAGAGATACACTGTTGTATTTAAACAACACAGATACTCTGCGTACTGCAACAATTACTAATTATAGGTTTGGCGGTTCAATACGCTATGACCAAGTTCTGTTGGGTGGGTTGACCTTGAGGGCAGGTGGTAATGCAGAGTTCCGTTCCATCAATACTTCGCAGTACAATGAGTCCTTTGATGGTTTGGCTCTTACAGGTCATATTTTACTGAACTACGAACTTGATTCACACCTAAAAAGCCGTGTGGGATTACGGTATAACTCAATTGGTCAGACGGTTGCAATACCAAGTATTGGCGGGGCTTTGGAATTTACGAGTAGTATATTTACCTTGATAGTTGATGCATCGCAGTCAGACCGACTTCCTACAGTTACAGAAGGATTAGGATTGTTACCCGAACACCATACACTTGCATTTGCCAAGCTACAAGTACATTTACCGGAACAAACTACCACATCTCTCACTGCATTTGTTCGCTATGTAGATAATCCAATTATTCCAATACCTGAATATGTGGATACTACGTTGTTAGTTAAAAACACAACTTTTAGTAATCAAACTAACAAACAGGTGTTTGGTGGTATTCTTGAAGCAAATACACTTTGGAACAGTTTTGTGATAAAAGGGAATCTTCTATCAAGCATACAATACATCAATAATCAAAAAGAGCAATTGTATCCTGCGTTGTTAGCAAATGTTCAGGCACGATACGAATACAAAACCGGAACAAGTTTACTATATGCAGGAATTTCCCTTCAGGCCAGAACAGGATTTCAAGGTGAATGGTTTATTCCTGTTAACTGGAGTTATGCAAAAGCAGATGTAACCAATTCTGCCGCATATAATGGAATTGACTTGCTTACCGGAGCAAAACTGGGTAATGCCTTTATTAAAGTCACTTTTCAGAATATTTTAGGTACCAGATATACCACTCTCTCAACTTTTCCCCAGAACGACCGAAACTTACGCCTGAGTGTTGCGTGGTCGTTTTTCGATTAAACCCACATTTCGCAATATCTCAAGTACTCACCGGACGAGCTTCCACCAAATGCAGAGGTGCAAATGGACTTGTAACTGCACACTTACTGGTAGCAGTAAGAGAGTTGTGTACATTTTCGGAGAGTCCATACATGCAACTTCACCACGAAGCAGAAGCGCTACAAAAGCAAGCGCGGGAGTACTACGAACAAGCGTATCGTTTACAAATGGACGGTCGCGTAGCCGAAGCAATTAAACTTTATAGGTTATCATTGGAAACGTTCGAGACACCCGAAGCACATACTTTTCTTGGCTGGGCATATTCTTACCTTGGCGATTACGATCGTGCTATTGAAGAATGTACGCTTGCCATTGAAATCGACCCCGAGTATGGAAATCCATATAACGACATCGCTGCATATCTGATGCAACAAAACAAACATGCCGAATCAGAATATTGGTTACGTAAGGCTATTCTTGCACCACGCTACAACTCCCGCCACTATGCGTTTTACAACCTTGGCAGAGTATACGAGCGTCAGGGTAAGTGGTTCGAGGCAGTTCGCCAATATCAACAGGCAATCAGTTTAGAGCCTAAATATCATTTGGCTGCGCTTTCGTTGTTAAATTTGCAAGCAAAATTGAATTAAACTAACGTGTCCCCTGCAAGTAAAAGAGCAATCCGTTTTGGGTTGCTTTTTTTGTTTCTGCTAACGCAAACGGCACCAAAAAACACCAATAAAAACCCTCCACATGCCGGAAAGAACCTCATGTGTAAAAGTAACGCTATCGTGATTACCCGAAATACGCGAATTTTGCACCCAAAAATTTCATGAACTACAGAATTTCAATACTCACCATTGGCGATGAAATATGTATTGGGCAAATAACCAATACAAACGCCTCGTGGATAGCAAACGAATGTGCCAAGCTCGGCGCAGATGTTGTTATTCATAGCACCATTGGTGATGATAAAGAAGTAATTCTTAACGAACTTTCCAGATTACAAAAGCAATCGCATTGTGTTTTGATAACCGGAGGATTAGGACCAACACACGATGATGTTACCAAAGAATGTTTGTGTACCTACTTCAACGATACATTAGTAGAAAATCAGGATGTGTTGAATCACTTACAAGATTTATTTGCTAAACGTGGCAGAGAACTCTCTCCAAGAAACGCAATGCAAGCAATGTTACCAACGCAATGTACTCCCTTGCAGAATAATCTTGGTACCGCACCGGGAATGAAGTTTGTGCAAAACGGCGTACTCATCATATCTATGCCCGGCGTTCCAACCGAAATGAAGGGGTTGATGAACCATCATGTGTTACCTCTTATTAAACAAGAAATGCACGATGGAAAGTTTGATGTAGTGCAACACAAAACACTCATGACAACAGGCATACCGGAATCGTATCTTGCAGATGCTATTGGCAACACGGAAGTATTCTTACACAATAGTACGTTGGCATTTTTACCATCGTATTCCGGAGTGCGATTACGGATAACTTCTTCCGGTTCATCGTTTGTAGAAACAGAAAACGAAATTGCAAGAATATCATCGTATATCTACAATAAAGCAGGTGAATACATTTATGCCGAAGACGATAAATCACTTGCCGAAGTTGTTCAAGAAAAGATGTTGTTACAAGGTAAAACACTTTCCATTGCAGAGTCTTGTACAGGTGGGTTGTTAGGCTCAATAATTACAGATGTTCCCGGTTCCTCGGGATACTTTATGGGTGGTGTGGAGTGTTACAGTAACGAAAGTAAAATCAGAGATGTCGGCGTACGTGAAGTAACCATAACCCAGCATGGTGCAGTAAGTAAAAATGTAGTTGAAGAACTTGCAACTAACATCCGGGTAAAGTTTAACACCGATTACGGTATAAGCATTTCCGGTATTGCCGGTCCCGATGGCGGAACGGATGATAAACCTGTTGGAACAGTCTGGATTGCAGTTGCAAACACTTCTCGTGTTGTTGCACTAAAACACCAGTTTGGCAACGACCGGAAAGCAAATAAAGAGAGAGCTTGTTCAACAGCATTGTTGATGTTATTGAAAATGCTTTCTGAGTAATTACTCTATCACGATAAATGTTGTTTTGAACAAGAGATTCTGACACCGCAGCGGTCGCTAAAAAGTACGCTGACATTTGGAACGGACGAACAAAAAAAATATGACTTCTACTATTGTATGTACATGCCCTAAATTTATTTCTCCCATTCTTAAACGAGAAATGGAATCGCTTGGGTATACTGTTCAGGCAGCGTACCAAACCGGTGTTGAAATTGAAGGTACGTTTGAAGATGTGTTACGATTAAATTTATTACTACGCACTGCACACCGGGTACTTTGGTTAGTACAACGTTTTAAAGCACAAACACCTGATGATTTATTTTACAATGCGCGTAGTATAGAATGGGAACAATTCATTGATGAAAATGGCTATGTGTGTATTGTAAGTTCGGTTGATACGCCAAGCATTACCAATACACAGTTTGCAAATCAGAAATTAAAAGATGCAATTGTAGATAGGCTTCGCTCAGTCACTGGTAAACGCCCTAACTCTGGTCCTGGCACCGATAAAACCGTTGTGTTTTTGTACTGGAAGGGAAGTGAGTGCGTTGTGTATTTGGATACTTCGGGTACGCCAATAAGTAAACGTGGCTATAGGCAACAACCACACAAGGCACCGTTAAATGAACTTCTTGCAGCGGCTATTGTTCTATCAACAAAGTGGGATAAAGATACTGCGTTTGTTAACCCGATGTGTGGTAGCGGAACACTTGCTATTGAAGCGGCAATGATTGCACGCAACATACCATCGCAATACCGAAGAACTAATTTTGGTTTTATGCACATCAAATTGTTTGATGCAGCTGTTTGGGAAGAATTACGACGCAAAGAAAAACGTAACGAAAAGCAGGAGTTATCGTTTCCCATTATTGCAAGCGACAGGGATTCGCAGGCAGTTGCTGCAACACGCACTAATGCACGGTCGGCCGGTGTTTTACACGACCTTGATGTACGCATCTGTGACTTTGCAAAAACGCCAATACCCGAAGGTGAAGGGGTTGTTGTACTAAACCCTGAATATGGAAAACGATTAGGCGTTGATAGTGAACTTGAAATGACGTATTCCAGAATGGGCGATTGGTTTAAGCAACAATGCACAGGTAAGAAAGGATATATTTTTACCGGTAACATTGAATTGGCTAAAAAGATTGGGTTAAAGCCGTCGCGTAAAACTGAGTTCTTTAACGGCGATATTGAATGCAGGTTGTTTGAATATGAGTTGTATTCAGGTTCTAAGCGTACACCCGAACAAGAGCAATCACCAATTGCAAAAAAGGTTGCCCATGCGTATAAAATTCATAAGTTAAAAGAATGACCTACGTTGAGATAACCGCGACCTTGTTTGGAGTTATGTTCATTATCCTACTTACAAAACGAAATGTTTGGAGTTGGGTTGCAGGTAACGTTAGCGTAGCATTACAGGCATGGAGTTTTTACGACTCTCATTTGTATGCTGATATGATTCTTCAAGGAATTTACTTTGTAATGGGTGCTTACGGATTTTACCTGTGGAGAAAACATGGTGATGAAGAGAGTTTTACTATTCTCTTTTTAACACCTAAACAAAAAACTCTATTGGCATTAACTGGAATTGTTTGTGCATTGATAATTGCTTCCACTTTGCATCAATTTACCGATGCTGCAAAACCATTTGCAGATTCAACCTTAGCAGTTGCAAGTATTATTGCAACGTATTTGCAGGTAAAAAAGTACATGGAAAATTGGCCACTGTGGATTGTACTTAATACATCGTACACACTGCTGTATGCCACACGCGGGTTGTGGTTGTATTCGGCACTCTCTGTAATCTTTGGCATATTTGCAATTACAGGTTGGATTGAATGGAAACGCTATAATGCTAATTCAAATTTAACTGAAAATTACACTTAGTAACTACAAATGAAAAAGATAATAATAGCATTAGATGGTCCGGCAGGTTCAGGTAAATCAACTACAGCACGATTAGTTGCTGAGAAACTTGGTTATACCTATGTGGATACCGGTGCAATGTACAGAGCTATAACCTTAGCTGCGTTAGAACAAAATATTCAGTTAGAAGAAACTCCGCTTACTGAACTGGTTAAAACGATAGAAGTAGAGCTGCGCCAATCACCCAAAGGACAACGAACATTTCTGAATGGGGTAGATGTTAGTGAGCGAATCCGGGAAACAGATGTTACGGCAAATGTTAGTGTTGTAAGTGCCATTAGTTCTGTACGGCAAAAAATGGTATTGCTCCAAAAACGTCTTGGCGAAAGCGGTGGCATTGTAATGGATGGAAGAGACATAGGTACCGTGGTATTCCCGCAAGCGGAGTTAAAGGTCTTTATGGTTGCAGATATCCGTAAACGTGCTGCCAGACGCTATGCAGAAATGGGTAACACTAATAATAGTATTGAAGACATCGCCGCTTTGATTGCACAGCGTGATATCCTCGATTCGACCCGTGAGATAAGCCCGCTAACCAAGGCAGATGACGCAGTTGAAATAGATACTTCGGATTTAACAATACAACAACAAGTGGAAATGATTTTGCAATTAGCGGAACAAAAGATTTCTTCTTCTTGTTGACAGCAAATGCCACAGGCATCTACTACCAATGCGTTGCATAGACAGATTGCCAAGCAACAAATTGGCGTCAATCGTGAAGAGATTTAAAAGAGATGTTATAATGAAAAAAACAGTTACTATAGATAAGCATTCCGGATTTTGTTGGGGCGTTGTACGCACAGTACAAATTGCAGAACAAACATTAAAGAATTTTGCCGATGAAAACATTTATGTGTTAGGGCATATCATTCACAATCCAAAAGAAATAGAACGTTTGGAAAGAGAAGGGTTGCGAACAATAACAGTAAAAGACTTTGAATCGTTAGCCAATACCAACGCTAAAGTAATTGTTCGCGCACATGGTGAACCCCCGGAAACATACCGCCAGGCATTGAAGTACGGCATTGAGATTATTGATGCAACATGTCCGGTTGTTACTAAACTGCAAGAACGCGTTCGTAAGTTTTACGACTTAGGTTATCAGATAGTTGTGTTTGGTAAAAAAGACCATGCTGAAGTATTGGGAGTTCGAGGAGTTTGTAATGATGAGTGTATAGTTATATCCAAACTACATCAGGCAGAAACTGAAGTTGATATAACAAAGAAAACTGTATTGTTTTCGCAGACAACAATGGATAGACCTACCTTTCTTGAAATTAAAAAATTATTACAAGAAAAGGTACAAGAGTTGATAGTTGATGAAATGCAAACGATTGCAACTGAGTTCCATGCAAAAGATACTATTTGCGGTCAGGTATCGGGAAGGGAACAGGACTTGGCTGAGTTTGCAAAGCAACAAGATATAATGGTGTTTGTTGCAGGTAGAGCTTCATCGAATGGTAAAGTGTTGTTTGATGTTGCTAAACAAGCTAATCCTCGGACTTATTTTATAGAAGATATTAATGAACTCCACAGCGAATGGTTTAATAATGTAACAACGGTTGGAATTAGTGGGGCAACAAGTACTCCACAATGGCATATGGAATACGTGAAATCTGTGATTGAAGACCTTTCTGAGTAACATTTCTAAACGATAACGTTAATTTTTTTTACGCCGTTCTGTCCCGCAGTACGGCGTTTTTGTAGGAGTAAACGGCTTATTAGCGGTTTGCGATAGCATAGTTCCTACATACTTGTAAGATATACCGGAAACCCTAATAAAATCGAAATATTGAGATTTAAGTATGGTTTGGAAAGAACCGATAATATCCTCAAAGTGAAATCTTGAAATGGTTTTGCGTTAGATGATATGCGTGAAAACAACAAGGTTTAGTATTTATTAATTCAATGTTTTCCACAAGGAAGTGGTATTCATGATTTATGGAGGTATTATGAACTCTTTAAGGATAAGCAAGCGACGGATCTTCTGCAGTTTGCTTCTTACTGGTTTAGTTACGCTGCTCTGTATTACTGATGCTTTTGCTCAGTCTTACCGTGCAACGTTAAATCAGAGGCGCAGAGGAGACCAGATTTATGTTGAAGTCTGGATTAAAGCTCTTACTGCAAATGCACCAAAGCTTGGTGAGTCATCTTTGGTCATTCAATATAACGCAGCTCAGTTGACTCCGGCAGCAACACAAGCTCCAAGTACTACAGATACAGTTCAATATGATGTAGATGTAGCAAATCCGGTACAAACTATAACTTCCCAATTTGATGCCGCTAACGGTTATCAGAGTTTGGCAAACCAAAGTTATGGCGCAGGGTTGTATTCGCTTGAGGTACGTAAAGTGTTTGGTTCCACAGCGGGTATAGTTCCATCAACATCAGGATTAGGTTCTTTTGTTGGTAGAATGATTTTTGATATCAACACAACAGGTTTGACAGATGCTACATTATCGCAAGTTAAATGGAGCACAAGTACTTTACCCGGCGACATCGTAATTTTTGACTTTAATGAGAATAACATTGAATCGCAAGTTTCATTTGTTGACCCCTCAGACTTTACAATTATTGGTATTACAATATTAAATCCAAATGGTCCTTCCGAAGTTGTGGATAGAGACAAAGTGTATGCTTCGGTTGCAAGTGGTTATCCAATTTATTTTGAGCGTAGTGGTATTGTAGCTGCAAACGGTTATGGTGTTGCAGGTGCTGCATACGTTTTTGATTATTCTTTAAATGGTGGTTCTTCTTGGACAGAGTTTGGTCGTGCTGCAGAAGACGGTTCAACAGTAAATGGCGATATACACGCTTCTGCTGTTACTGCTTTTGATGGTACAGCAGCGGCAGCAGATGGTAGACAAATAGTTCGAGTTCGTTGGGCAGCAAATGCAAACTTTGCAGCTCGTTCGGAAGAAGCTCGTTTACGTATTACGCAGTTAGCAACAGCAGGTGCTATTGCAGGTCGTGCTCGCCAAACTCGTTTAGACATGAGTGATGCAAATTTTGCATTAGGACGTTTATTCTTTTCGCAGTTAAATGGAACAAATACATATTTGAAATCTACAGGTGCTTTTAGTAACTCTACACAGTTAACAGTTAGCGCTTGGGTAAACTTAAATGAATACAAACCAACCGGCTCAACCGTTGGTGTAGTTGCAAGCAGTGGCGGGCCAACTGCCGGTAGTGAAGGTGCCTGGATGTTATACTTGAAAGATGGTAAATATCCTGCATTTAGAGCACGTGAAATTTTAGGTCGTGGAACAAATGGTTATATAGCTGATATCGTTTCACCAATAACATTAAATACTGCATCCGATGCAATTCCATTAGGTCAGTCACACGCAGATAACTGGGTGCATTTAGCAGCTACTGTTGCTAACAACGTAGTTACATTATATGTTAACGGCGAAATTGTAGATCAAGTTACAAACGACTTGGCAACAAACATTCGTATGCAAACAACCAACCACCCAATTTGGGTTGGTGTTAATCCTAACATTAGTATTGATGCAAACAATTATTTACACGCGGGTGTTAAAGGTGTTCAAATATGGAGAACAGCTCTAACACAAACACAGATTAGAACAAGAATACCCGGTGTAGTTACACCAAGTACAGTTGGTGCTGTACCAGCAGACCCAACATTTATTAATCGTAGTTTAGAAATTTATTATACGTTAGAAGGCACACGCACAGATGCTGCGTCTGATGCTACATATCAATTAGGCGACCAAGCAGGTCAATATTATGTTGATAACGCTATCGCTAATTCATCAATTCGATTCCGTCCTGATAGACCACACATTAAGTTAACTTCACCAATTGGTTGTGAAGGTGTATCCAATTTGACAGGTATAGACTATAAAGTACGTTGGGTTGGCTATGGTATAGGCGATATTACTGCAACTGGTGCAGATTTGGATATTCAGTTTAGTACAGATGGTGGTAGCGCATGGACATATGCACGTAATGCAGGTGGTAATGCAGCTACAAACGACTTAGGTCCGGGTGCAACAGCTGCAGTTGACATTGAAGCTGGTGAAGCAACCTGGAGACCATATAACAACGATAACACATTCACTAATGGTGGTACAGTAGATTTACGAAGCATAGCAAGTGCATATGCAAAGAATACCATATTAAGAATTCGTGGACATGTTGCTGCTGAAAATGAGATTTCCTCAACTTCAGAATCATTTATTGTAGCTCCATATTTCAGTTTACACAATCAAACCGGAAACAAATTGGAGATTGCAGGCGGAACATCGTTAAATGCTGTTGGTCAAACATTTATGGTTGAAGCATGGATTCGCCCATATCGTTTCCCAACACCAAGCGAGTATTCATTCCCAATTATTGCTAAAGTTGATACATCCACGTTTAAACCTCATTATGCTTTAAACTTGTTATCCACAGGACAACTTCAACTCCAAATAACAGATAATATTGGCAACATACGTACAGCAGTGAGTGACGCAGCTAATGCAAACTTAGTAGTTAAACCAAATAGTGTTTCCTTAGATAGCGCATGGACCCATGTTGCAGCTTGGGTAAATATTGGTAATGGTACAGGTGCATCCGAAGTTCGTTTCTACATTGACGGAACTCCTCAACGTGCGGATAGTATAACTACACAATTAGGTAGTGGTATAACATTAAATTCAACAAACACATATCCAGCATACATTGGTTACCAACCAATTAGTACATCAGGTTCACGTTCATTTGAAGGTGAATTGCGTGATATACGTTTTTGGAATGGAACACCTGCAGGTGCTGCTACCACAGGTAATGAGCCAACTGCATTAACCACACACATACAAGGTGCATTAACAGCTACAGGTTCAACATTAACTGGTGGTTCGGCTACAAACTTACAGGTTGCATTTGACTTAAATGGCGGTGCAATCAATACTGCTGGTTATCAAAACTCAATCGTTTCCCAAGTTGGTAATGTTCGTGCTAATATCGCGGGTACCCCAATTTGTTACTACTCTATCAGACCTTACCTTAAAATGGTAGAACCTGTATTTAACCAGAGAGTACGTAATACTACAACAAATATGAGTGTTCGTTGGGTTGGATACAACTATAATGGCGGTGCTACAGGTTTTTCCGGTGGTGTTAACGCAGGTGCTACACCTTCGTTAGAATATTCAATACGTGGTGGTGGCGGTGTTGTAGTGCAACCATATCAATATGTTGGTAGCGACTATTGGGACGTAGCATACACTGATGCTACAGCTTTCCCAGCTGGTTCTAATTTTACTGGTTCAACAGCAGGTAACATGCGTTTTGGATGTACACTAGATTTATCGTTAACCGATCCTGACTTAAATGATAACGGAACTTACACTGACCAAGGTGCTTTAAGTGCAACACTTTCGAATGCACGCTTGAGATTGTGGAATTCCGTTACTATAAACACTACAGCCCTAACAATTTCAACAGAGGGACCTATCTTTACTATTACACCTCCAAGTAACTTTACATTACGTTTGTTATTAGAAGGTTTGAATGAAGGTTTAGATGGAGTAGGTGCTGTATGGCATAATTTAAGCACAACCTATGCAGGTGGTGGTATCAGAATTAAGTTGTATCGTAACAATTCTGGTAGCCCTGGACCATTAGTTGCTCAGGCAGAATCGGAGTTCCAGTATGATGCAAACGCGTTCTCTGCGAGTGCAATTACCAATAAAGGAACTAATACTGGTGACGGACCGCTATTTGCAAATGTTCCATTTGTATTTACAGATTTACCTGATGGCTCTTACTGGGTAGTGGTAGAAAGTCCAAATCACTTACCAATAATGTCTAAATCTCCCGCAACTTTCTTGTATTCTGGTGACTTGTTAACAACAAGTACTCTTGAATCCGGTTGGGACTTCTCAACATGGACAGGGGCAGATGATCATGCATCATATTCAGCGTATGGATCTGCAAAATCAACAACATCAAATACGGCTTATTCAACAACTGGTTTAATATTCAACGAAGGTCGTGATGGTATTACAGGAACAGCTGCAAACTATATTGCTGGCATGGTAGCCGGAGACTGTGAAAAAGACGGTCAGATAAATGCTGCGGATAGAGTAAGAGTACGTGCTGATGCAGGTACAGCTTTAGTTCGCTCTGATGTTGATGGTGATGGTAGTGTTGGTGCTGTTGATCGTACATTAGTAGATCGTAACTTTGGTAAAGTATCATCTATTTATAATGTAACGTTCCCGGGTTCAAGCTTGAACGATGATGGCATGTCAGGAAAAGTTGCTCAAAATGATGGCAATCCATTTGAAGCTATAAGCAATGAAGACCCAGCGATGTCTAAATTCTTTAATGATGAAGGATTGAAATTTATTGAAAACGGTGCTTCTGCTGTAACAAGTAAAAAAGGAACCTCACTACAAGGTAGTAAGAACTACAAGTTCACAATAATTGCCGAACCAGTGAAAGTACAGAACTTTGTTGATGTACCAGTGTATATTAACAATACAGGTGATGTATTCAACATGGGGAATGCAACGTATTCAGTACAGTTTAACCCAAAACGCTTGAAGTTTGTTTCTTTAACTGGTACAGATAAAGTTGCATATTCAAATAAACTAGACAAAGGTTATAATGCAATGTATAGTGCACCTAAAAACAATGCTGATTTAGCAATTGAAGGTGTACGAACAATCGAAATTGATTACGATGCATTCTCACGTAAAGGTGGAGAGCCAGTTTCAGCAGGTAAATCATATGTAGGTACTTTACGTTTTGAATTACTTGATAATGCAGGTTCTGTTAGCTTCAAGTGGTATAAGAATACAGGTGTGATAAGTGCACAAAATGAATTTTTAAGCAGCTTTGCAACATTGGAAGACATCAAACCAATTATGATGTATTCTGCTTCAATCGTAAAACCTGCTGTTGGCGAAAAACTTGTTATGAACAAATCTTATCCAATAACATGGACAAGTACCGGTTCATCGACAGTATTTGCTGAGTACAGTGTTGATGGCGGCAATACATGGGTAAGAATCAATACTACTGCTATGCCAACAACAGCACTACAGGTTTCGTTTACAACTCCAAGTAATGCAGCAACCGATTGTTATGTTCGCTTGGTTGATGAAGAAACTGGTGCTGAAGTTTCGCGTAGCAAAAAGTTTGAAATCGTTAATATCAGCGCATCAATTACACGTCCAGCAGCAACCGATCCAGTTTATGTTGGTGGTGTTAATGATATTATTCGTTGGGGTTCTGTAGGGTTGGCTAAAGTTCATTTTGAGTTCTCACCTAACGGTTTGGATACATGGTCACCAGTTGCAACCGTAGTTAACGCTACAAATGGCTCTGTGTCGTGGAAAGTTCCAACTGGTGTTAACTCTAAACGTGCTGTTGTTCGCTTAATAGACGAAGAAACACAAACCGAAATCAATCGTACAGCTCCATTCAAAATCTTATCCGGTTCAGTTTCATTATTGAACCCAAGTAAAGGTGAAGTTGTAAAACCAGCGCAATCACAAAAACTACGTTGGCGCACAGTTAACGATGTGAAAACAATTGAGCTTCAACTCTCAGTTGATGGTGGTAGCACATGGTCGACATTAGGAATCAATGTTAACGGAACTAAATTAGCATATGACTGGACAGTTCCAAGCATTGCAACCAAACAAGCTGTAATTCGTGCAATCTATCCAGAAGAAGCAGAACTAGAGTATGCAAGAACACCAATGTTCAGCATTGACGGTCCTGTAGAAGTAGTTGACATTACAGATGGCGACAATACATTTAGTAACGTAGCTCCAAACCCAACGTCTGGATATACAGCAGCTACATTTACATTGTCAAATGCTCAGCCTGTGTCGGTAGTTGTGTATAATAACGTTGGTGAAATTGTATCAAGATACATGGATAACGTAATCTATGAAGCTGGTACACACACAATGGAAGTATCATTAAATGGTTTACCATCTGGTACATATTATATTCAATTCAACGCAGGTCTCCATAAAGAAACGAAAAAGGTAGTTGTATTTAAGTAATATTCTTCCGTAATACCTTACATACAAATACCACTTTTTACATATCATCAATCGCCGATACCTGCAAATGGTATCGGCGATTTTTCATTTTAAATTTGCCGTAAATTCAAGAATTTTAAAAATAGAGTTTTCATCACTGAAAACAATTCGGGAGTAATTAGTAGGTTCTGTAGGGCAAATTCAGCAGTGGCTAATCCTAAATAACAATATTGACGTTGTAGATCCGGATACTCATTTAAGTTTTCGAGATGTGTTTGTATTACCGCAACATCGCCACGAGAAATAGGACCCGTTAAAGGTGGTGTGCCATTGTTCACAAGGCTTAATATTGAATTCTCAACAGTAGTTCTGATAATAGGTGGTAAGAATAACGATGGTTCAATATTGCTTATTTCTGCTGCATGTTTTGCAATAGATAAAACAGAAGAAACGTAGTTAGAAGCAATTACAGCAGATATGTGATAAAGTGACTTCTGTGCTAACGTACTATTACTAAGCATCACAGGAGTTCCTCCAAACATCCTAACTATATTAGAAATCATAGGCTCAGAAGTCTGGTCACATTCAATGCCCCATGCAATACCAGTTAATGCTCTAATATTACTGGTTGCAAATGTTTCAAAAGGGTGGGCAGCAACAATTTCTGCGCCCCAACGCCGGCATGCTTCCAATGTATCAGCGTGAAGTGTACCAGAGCAATGAATAACCATTGTTCCGTCTAACTTCTCACATAACTGTCTGGCGATGTCTATACTACATTGCTCAATTTCTTTATCGCCAACAGCTAAGAATATTACATTTGTTTTACGACGTACATGTTGAATTGAGTCATAAACGGGAACCCCCTCAAATGCCTGACGCAATGCTCTTCGTTTAATCGGGTTGCGTACAACTACCCAAGATAGTAGTCCTTTTTGATGAAGAGCTAACGCTAATGTTGTTCCTAATTTCCCCGCACCAATAATTCCAAATGATGTGTGTAATAATTTACTAGAGTCCTGTACAAAACTGATAGGTGGTATGTGGTGCAGATCTGATGACATAAGATATTTGATATAGAATGTCCGCAAATATCGTGAGAAGCTTAGTTTGCTACAAGTTGTTGGGAATTTATTCTGTTATTCAGGCTTGTTCTCCACATCTGCCGAATCAATCGTTCAGCGCGCAAACCCGGTGCGAACCGCTCCTTAAGCTGCGCATGAAAACAGGAAGGTGTTATTGTCTTCCAAAAAATGCGAAGCAGAATGGTGCGTAACCGCCCGTGTGACGGAGCAGTAGGGTGGCTACGGCAGTTGTTGGGTGTCAAAAAATTCTTTTATTATGTAAGAGGTATGTTCATTTCTAACAACATTCCAACATCCATGCGCGTGTATCTTGAGTTTGGTATGAGAGACATGATAAGAAAAACCCCTCTTCCACCTTCGCGCAATAGATTTTCCTCATTTCTAGGGTCGGGAACTGCATCCGGGTTAAAACCAATACCATAATCTCTCACCAGAAGTTTTAGCGTAGTGGATGAAATTATCGCTGTAACTTCAGCATTTTTAGTTTCATCGAGTTTATTACCATGAATTATAGCGTTGTTTACTGCTTCTGTTAAAGCAATCAAGACGTTGTAATACATAGCTTCCGATAATGTGTTGAACTGGGGGATTGATTTCAGAAAAGATTCTACCTGTGAGATATTTCTCCGATTACTGGGAATCGATATATAAAAACTTGTTGACTTTTCGTCTTGAATACTACTTTCAGGTTTTAGAGATGAGCTCATTAAATTCATCCAAGAATGTTGCAATTATTGCAAAATGATAAACGTATCACATTGTAACTTATGATAAAAATAATAACGAATTGACTAAAAATTGAATTTGAAGTTACTGAACGATAATAATTCATACAAAATTGTGGTTTGTATGTTACTTTTGAAACATAAATAACATAGATAAGTGTATTAGTAAAGTTCTGATAATACTGACAAGTGACTTTATCTAACACCTTGTTAAAATTTCGTATTGCTATTTCTATAAAGAATGTATATTTGTGCGGGGAAATCATATAGAGGGACCTTGCCATGAAAACAGTTCCTACTCCCAAACTGTATTATTCAATAAAACAAGTAGGGGAAATGTTCGATGAGGAACAGCATATCTTACGTTATTGGGAACGTGAGTTTGATATGTTGAAACCTCAGAAAAACAGGGCCGGAAACCGTGTGTACACCGAGAAAGACTTACGTGTTCTTAGAGTAATTAAAAAATTACTTCGGCAAGATAGGTTGAGTGTTACACAGGCTAAAGCCAAGTTAGAGCATGGCATACCAACTGATTTAGAGAATGTAGCATCAGATGAAGTAACCTATTCTTTGCCTGGTGTAGCTATATCTGTCCAAAAGAACGATTCAATTTCTAAGGATATGGTATCAATTCCTAAATCTGATATAAAAGATTTGTTAGCATTATTGCAGGAGTTATCAACATTGATAACTAAGATTTAATTAGGGGAAGTAGTTAAACTTGATTACTAAATACAATTTGAATTAATTCACGTTACGGAGAGTATATGCGGCAATTATTTTTTATGCGGAGCATAACAACAGTTGCGGTAGTGTTTTTATGGTGTGTAAATATGTTTGCACAGTATAATTATACTATGACAACAATTGGTAAACACAACGATGAGGTTTTAGGTGTGTTTGTTAACGAGGCAAATTCACGTTTTGCTACCTGTAGTGTTGACGAAACTATCAAAATCTGGAGTTTACCCGAATGTAAGGAAATTAAAACTTTAACCGGACACTTGGGACAGGTAAATAATGTTTCATTTTCTGGTGATGATAAATCTTTAGCTAGTGCCAGTAGTGATGGTACTGTTAGAGTTTGGAATGTAGAATCTGGTGCTTGTACTGCAATATTGAAAGGTCATACTGCAGAGGTGAGTGGTGTTTATTATTCACAAAAGGATAATAGCTCGTTCATTGCCTCTAGCTCCTTTGATAAGACTGTGAAACTGTGGGATGTTAACCTACTTTCAGAGATTAAAACACTTCGCGGTCATACTGCCGCTGTTAATGGTATTGCATATAGTTATGATGGGAAATATTTGGCATCATGTGGTGATGATCATCAAATACGTGTTTGGTCAACAGATTTAGACAAAAAAGAACCCATTATAATACCTACTGGATCACAACATCAAGCACCTGTATTAAGTTGTTTATTTTCATTTGATAATAAATATCTTGTATCATGTGATAAAGATGGAGTTATAAAAATTTGGCAAATGTTTGATGGCCAGTTAATCAGAACTATAAATGCACACGAAGATTTAATTCAGGATTTTACTTTTATGGGTGATAATAAAACACTTGTAAGTGTTAGTCTTGATAAAACTGTTAAAATTTGGGATATACTCACCGGCGAAAAGTTATGGGAGATGAAAGTAGATTCCGAAATTTGGGGCGTTGATGTTACATCAGATGGTGGAATGATTATCTTAGGTTGTGCGGATGGTACCGTAAGAATGTTACGTAATTCAAATCTTAAAGGTGGCGCAAATACACCATCTAATAATGGCGGTAAGAAGGGTGGAAAGGGCAAATGAGAATAATTCCTTTGTTCTTACTGTTGATGCTTTCATTACCCTTGGCTAATTTACAAGCAAACATCAAAATTGATCCGTTGGTATTACTTCGCGGTAATGTGAAGGATAATAACAAGGGTGTTGCTGTTGATATGCAGTTTAAAGACGAGTCCGGAGCTATTGTAAAAAGTAAAAGTGCTTCTGATGGTACATATCAGGCTATACTAAAGCCAGGGCATAAGTATCAGTTAACTATTACAGATGAAAATCTTACAAGGTATACTTTTACATATGAAGTTCCGAACTATGATAAATACACACAACTAGATCAAGATTTCCCGTTAAATGCTACAAAAGTTGATACTCCCGTAGCAACTGAAAGCCCAAAAAAATCAAAGAAGAATAAATCAAAAAAAACCAAGAAAGGTAAATAGTATGAAAAACATAACAAGCATAGTATTTTTTGCTTTCTGTTTAATGCTATCATTAACACATGGCAACGCCCAGATAGGAACCAAGATAGCAGTAACCGGAACAGTTCTTGATGAAGTTTCAAGAGCACCTGTTACACTACCTATTGTTGCTTATGATGAGTCCGGTAAAAAAATCAATAGTACCAGAAGTAATGAAAAAGAGGGCGGGTATTATTATTTATTGTTAGATCCGGGTATGAAATATCGCGTTGAATTTGATCATCCTAATTACTTCCGTGAAGAACGTTGGGTAGAAACACCAAAAAGTGGTAAGTATGCTGAGATATCACGCGATTGGTTGGTTCGTCCAATGCGTGAGGGCGCTAGAATTCCATTGGCAGTTTCACCATTTGAATATAAAAAGTCCAAGTTACGTCTGGGCGCTGAAGAGTATTTAGCTGCAGTGCGGACGGCATTAGTTAAAAACCCAAGTGTTAAAGTAGAAATTCAGTCGTATCCAGACTTGGCAGATAATAAAGATGCTAATTTGAAGTTAACGACCGACAGAGTTGCTGCAATGAAAGACTATTTGGTTCAAGGTGGAGTAACTGCTGATAGAATTACTGTTAAGTCATCTGCCGATATTGACCCGTTAAACCCACTACCGATCAGAAAAAGTGCTAAAGGTAAAAGATATGTTGGTAATACTTATATTGTTGTTACCAAAATCTAATTGTTTGAAACTGAACCCCTGACAACATAGTTTTCAGGGGTTTGTTGTATCTTGTATTATAGAAACTTCGTTGTATAAATAAAGTATAACTATGTCATCGCGCAGAGATTTTCTTAAAACAGTAATATTGAGTTCCGGTGCCGTGTTCTCGGGATTGCCTTTAGGTTGCGGTGACAGTAAAGTGAAACCAAATCAAGATTTTCAGAAGTTAGTTGCTACCATACCCGAACTATCTCAACGTTCATTGTTATTCGAACGTGCTCACAAATTCCTCCGTGAAAGTAAAAATGTAAGTATAACACCCGGTAATACAATTGAGTGTGATGTTGTAATTGTTGGCGGTGGTCCTTCCGGATTAACTGCAGCTATGTACTTGATAAAATGCGGATATAAAGTAATTGTGGTAGAAAACGAAGAACGGGCCGGAGGTGCTGCTATTAGTGGTAAATACAAAGATATTGCTTTTCCTCTTGCCTCAATTTACTTTGTAGATTTTAATCAAACTATTAAAGAACTTTGTGAATATGCTCAGGTTACTCCTGTTCAGGCACCTGTTGATGGATTGTTGTACAGGGGTAATAAATATATAGATCACTGGAAAGATTCTGTGTTAACTACTCTTCCCTTACAACAAAAAGAAAAAGATAGCTTAAAGCAGTTTAGAGATGATATCTTAAAAATAAAAGAATTACCATTATACCCACTTCCGGATAGGCTTACTAAAGATAATATAGCATTAGATGCAATGTCAGTGAGAGAATACTGTCTAAAGTATAAGTCTGAGTTTCTTAATCAATTCGTGAATCTTTATACCCGTTCTTCAATGGGAGGAAGTATAGATGAAACAAATGCCTATTGCTTTCTTAACTTCTATGCCAGCGAAATAGGAATGGATGTAAAAACACCCCGTTATACTTTCTATGGCGGATTGAATGGCATTACTGGCGCATTGGCCCGTAAGATAGGTAATCAACACTTCTTGTATGGTAATTTGTGTCTTCATCTGGAGAATACATCTTCAGGAGTTTCCGCATTAACAGTAGATGTAAATGAACATGTTGCAAAGATTAATGCAAAGTTTGCAGTTGTAGCAAGTCAAAAGTTTATGATACCTTCTCTTATTCCTTCTCTGCCAGATGAGCAAAAACAAGCTATGCGTCAGATACGTTATTCGCCGTATCTTACTGTTCATCTTTGTGCCGATAATGATATTCTAGGTGATAGTGTTTTTGATACATGGTTATTTGACTCACCACTTTTAGGTACAGATATTATTGACCCTCAATCGGTTGGGCAAAAGTCTACGCAAGGTGCTTTTGTTGCTAGTGTGTATAGCCCCAGGCCTCATAATGAACGTGGTGCATTGCAAAGTAGCGAAGTTGTTGCCAGTTTAAGCAGAAAAATTGCGGATAATGTAACAAGTCAATTAGGTAAAGGTGCTAAAGAAGCTGTTAAAGAAATTCAATCGTTTGCATGGGGACATAGTTTAGTTACAGCTGCACCAAAGTCGCATAATGGTATAGCACAGACAGCCAGAAAAACATTCAAGAATATTCATTTTGCTAATACCGATAATGACTGTTCACCTGCATTTGAGAATGCTGTGCAACACGGACAACTTGCTGCTGAAGCCATCATTTCTAAGTTGAAAAATAGATAGTATTATTTTGCTTTCGCAGACCGCTTCAAACAGTGTTGTACTGCATAAACTCCATGTGCGGGAATATTTCCTCATCACCAGATTTACGATTACCGTGATATATTAATTATGACAGGCTGACTGGCAAGGGAAGGTATTTTGGAAGGAAACTCAAGGTGCCACCTGCGGTAGCAAAAGAATAAAAGTGTTAAAGTATTTTTTCGCTGATAATATCCTTTTTGGTAAAAATCCTTTGACAAACGTGGTCTCTGCCTTATATTTGCAAGCTATTTTTATATAAAATATGATTGGGGCGTCGCCAAGTGGCAAGGCAGCTGGTTTTGGTCCAGCCATCCGTGGGTTCGAATCCTTCCGCCCCAGCAACGTTAGAAATAGAGATGTTAGTACATGGAAACTGTTCTTACATCTCTTTTTTGTTAAAAAAGTTACCTGAAACCACAATGACCGATGTTTTGGAAATGACAGAGAGGTCGCAGTCGTCTAGATTTGACGGGACAACAGAGATAAAAATTGTTGCGGGTCGGTCGAATATGGATTTAGCTACAAAAGTGGCTAAAGCTGCCGGGATGGAATTGGCATCGGTGAAGATAACCAATTTTTCCGATGGGGAAATTTGGGCTAAGTATGAGGAAAATATCAGAGGGGTAGATTTATTTATTATACAATCTACACACGCACCATCTGATAATATTATGGAGTTATTGATTTTGATTGATGCCGCTAAACGCGCATCGGCAAACAGAGTAACAGCTGTAATTCCATACTATGGTTATGCAAGGCAAGATAGAAAAGACCAGCCACGCGTTTCGATAACTGCTAAACTTGTAGCAAATTTGTTGACACAGGCAGGTGCTGACAGGGTAATAACTGTTGATTTGCATACCCCTCAGTTACAGGGATTTTTTGATATACCACTTGATCACTTGTATGCTTCAAGAGTATTGATTAAAGTTTTACGTGATGAAAATCTTGAAAATTTAGTTATAGCCGCACCTGATGTTGGTGGTGCGAAAACAGCAAGAGCATATGCCAAGCGCCTAAATGCTGATTTAGCATTGGTGGATAAACGTAGAAGTGCACACAACGTTGCCGAAGTAATGAATATTATTGGTGATGTGCGTGATAAAAACGTGATTATTATTGACGATTTGATTGATACCGGTGGCACATTTGTTCAATGTGCAGAGGCGTTGAAAAATAATGGGGCAAAAAAGATAATTGGTGCATGTTCTCATCCGGTATTTTCCGGCTCTGCGTTAGAGAAAATTGAAAACAGTTCAGCTGTAGAAAAAGTTTATGTTACAGATACGATACCGCTTACTCGCGAGTGCTCAAAAATAAAGGTGGTATCGGTAGCTGAAATGTTAAGCGAGGCAATTGTACGTACTCATGATAATGCCTCTATATCGTCGCTGTTTGATAGTGTTAGATAAATACAGAATTATAATTATTATATAAATCTTCATCTGTGAGGATAAAACTATGAGCGAAATAGTATTAAATGTGGCCAAAAGAGCTACCGGTAAAAAAGCTGCTAAACAAGTTCGTAACAGCGGTAATGTACCCGGTGTGTTTTACTTAAAAGGAGTAGATTCAATTTCTATTTCGGCTAATGCAAAGTCATTACGTCCGATTGTGTACACAAAAGATGCACGAATCGTAAAATTGAATATTGAAGGTGAGAAAGAATCACATGATTGCATCTTGAAAGATGTAACATTTGACCCGATTACAGACGTAATTACTCACTTTGATTTACATGGATTTGGTGCTGATGAATTAGTTGATTTTGAAGTTCCTATCCGTGTTGTTGGTTCAGCTATTGGTGTACGCGATGGAGGTATCTTAGAGCAAGTGTTATTAAAAGCACACATTATGTGTTTACCATCACAATTACCAGAGCATATTGATGTTGATGTAACAAACTTGAGAATTAATCAATCAATTCACATTTCTGAATTGTCTGTACCAAATGTACGCTTTACTTCTAAAGCAGACCAAGCGGTAGTAGCAGTTCATCACGCTCGCAATGAAAACGCAGCGGCAGCGGCAGCAGCTGCTGAACCTGAATTAGTTGGCCAAAAAGGTAAGAAAGAAGAAAAATAGTATTTTTCATATACTAAGTTATAAAAAGGCAGATGAATCATTCATCTGCCTTTTTTATTTAATAGGACTGAAACAACAAGTATATCCAATGGTTGTTACGTTTGTATATGCAGAACAATAATGTTATATCCGATGAAGAACTTTATCAACTTATGTGTACCTCACATAAGAAGGATTTAGCATTTAAAGCCCTCTACAACAGATATAAAACCCGAGTGTATGGGTATTGCCGTAAAGTTGTTGGCGATGTATATGCCGAAGATGCATTTCAAGAAACGTTTGTTAGGTTTTATACTAGTGCTCATTCCGATAGAAATGTAACGAATGTTATTGGTTTCTTAATGACTATAGCAAGAAATCTTTGCCTTAATATTAAGGAACGGAATGAAAAACATGTTGTTGAGTTCAAGGACCTATCCGAATTAGACATCCCTTTTATCGAAGATGATTCCATTGCAGATGACCAGTTAAAAAAGGCAATACACCAAGCTCTGGATGTTTTGGCTGATGAATACCGTGAGGCAGTGTATCTCCAAATTTATTCTGGCTTAAGCTACGAAGAAATTGCTAAAGTTATAGGAAAGCCAGTTAGTACTGTTAGAAATAGAATTGTAAGGGCCAAGACCAAAATGCGTGACCTCTTATCAGCATATTTTAACGAACATCATAAAGATTGATACAATGAAAAGTGAATTTACAACATCGGAACTTGTCACTTTATACGTGGATGGAGAGTCAACGCCACAAGAAGAACAGCAACTGTTTAGCGAGTTGTCGGTTCAACGTGATGTTCAACAAGAATTGAAGAGCGCTATTCATTTGAAATCACTTCTTGTTCCTGAGTTAGAGGAGGTTCCTTTTAATATTGAAAAGAATCTCTTTAACAGAATAGAAAGTTTAAATGAAGTTAAGAAACGATTGGTTTGGTTTGAGTGGATAAGAGAAGTAAACCTTGTTGGTTTCGCCTTAACATGCTTAGCGGTAGGTGTAGTTTTTCTTTATAAAACCAGTGATTATAACAGAATAAAGAATAAAGTATCTGATGTAAGCGCGAATCATGAATTTACAAAAAAATCAATTAGCAACTTAAAACAAGAAGTGGTTACAAAGAAACAAAGTATAAGAAATACAATTTTACCAAGTGTAGTTAATAACCATTATGAAACTGCTATTGTAAATTCAGAAAACAATTCTGATGCTGAGTTATATAAAACTGAAAATGGTGTGTTCGCAGGAATTGTTCCACTTACCGCAGATAAAGTAGAAACTGAAAATATGCACTTAAATAGCCTTCCATTGGTTCAATCAGCACAAATTAATATGCCATTGAATCCAGTATATAATACAACAGAATTGACAAAACAGCTATCTATTGCTTACGTAATTGAAGCAAGTAATACGGTTATGTTCCGGTCCAATAGCAATGCAATATCAAATAGTATGGGTGTTGTTGGAATGTTAGGGCTAACAGAGGAGGACTATATTGGTATCAACTACAATGTAAATAATAGCAATTCACAAAGTAATGCACTTGTAGAAAAAGTTAGTAGTCAAAGTTATGTTGATAATAAATCTATACCAGATTCAACAAAAGAAACCACTATACAATACAATATAAAGCAATGGTTCGGTATTGTGTATGAACGACGTTTATGGAATATAGGATATAATCTGCAGCCAACCATCAGAGCGACAGTTGGTTATGCTGGTAGCTATCCAGGTGGAAAAATTAGCGCTGCTATTGTGCATAAATCAACCAAGAATATTGATGTAAGATTGGGAATTGAAGATTATCTTTTGTTTATTAAACAGTCAAATAGTACGTACAATCTCAATAGTATAGGTGCAGTGTTGGGGGTTTCCTATTCGTTTTAAATTGCTAATAAACTCAACTATTAAATTTTTGGGTACCCGCCTCCACTGTAGCAACCCTCCAGCGCCGTCACACAGGCGGAACCTGCCCTCCAGCAGCACGTTATTAGCTTTTAAAATTCTTCAGCGACGCTGAACGTGCGTCTCGCACCGGGTTTGCGAGCTTAACTTATGCTTCGGCAGATGTGGGGGAGCATACTGCAATAAAATATGTTTTTCTCCTTCTCTTAAGAAAACACTAACTTCGCATAAATTATTTAAAGGTATTCACGTGAGATATTTTCCTTTTCTTTTATCTACACTATTGGCTTTGTTGAGTGCGTGTGGAAGTACCAATAAACCTGCATTACAAGGCAAACAGTTACCTGAGAAACCGGAATTTACTTTACAACGCAGCAGAGGCGGTGCATTAGATGTGTATTTTAAATATGGAGAAAAACGAGATACACTGTTACCAAAGTTTAGATTTCTAAATTCATTACTATCTGCAAAAGCTATTCTGATACATCCTGAATTAGGGGTGTTAGATACTTTACCTTTAGGGATGAGTAATAGAATAACTGGTTTTGAATATGGTAAAGACTCACTTATTATTGAAGCAGGTGCTTTTTGGGATAATCCAAATGCAGTGGTATATGACAAAATGCAATGTAGTATAATTTTTACAACTCTAGACACAGTGTATTCTTGTAGTGATAATTTTAATGTACCTGTTGATAGTTCCAACGACGACAAAGTATTTATAGAGGTTTCACCATTCATAGACTTAGAAACAGATTCTATGATGACTTTTGCTTTGTTAGCTAAAAGAAATAGAGGTGCTACACAAGATTATCACCCAACAAGCGAGCGGTTACGTGTTGAGGTGTTTACACAAAAAGGAGTGTTAGTTTTTAGTACTAATTACAAAGCTAATTATTTGCAGGAGTTAGCTCCGGTTGAACCTCGAAAAAGAGGAGAGTATAAAAGATTTACTTTTGATTGGAACATGAAAGATAATACGGGGCATGATGTGCCTAAGGGAAAGTATAAAGCTGTTTTAAGTTTAGTAACTAAACCTGCACCGTATTCAAGTTCATTAGAGTTCGAGCTATCTGGCAATAATAAATAGTATTACACAACATTGGAATCTAGGATGGACAAAATACAAGCAATGAGTAGAGCACTACAGTTGGCAATGCGTGGAACTGGGTATGTAGCGCCAAATCCTCGTGTTGGTTGTGTGATTCTTAAAAATGACTTAGTTATTGGTGAAGGTTGGCATAAGAAATATGGCGATTTACATGCCGAACAAATGGCAATTGAATCAAGTATTGAGTCGGTTGAAGGAAGTACAGTTGTAGTAAATCTTGAGCCTTGTTCACACTTTGGTAAACAACCTCCTTGTGCACAATTATTGATTGATAACAAGGTAGCTAAGGTAATCATAGGTATAAGCGACCCAAATCCGTTAGTTCAAGGTAATGGAATAGCAATGTTAAAGTCTGCAGGGATTGAAGTGGAACTTGGTGTTCTTGAGAACGAGTGTGCATGGTTAAACAGGTTCTTCTTAAAAAATGTTAAGAATACATCTCCGTATGTTATTGCGAAGATAGGGCAATCGTTAGATGGGTGTATCTCTACAATTCGGGGCGAATCTAAATGGATTACCAGTGAACATTCAAGAACAATTGTACATCAGATGCGTGCTGAAGTTGATGCTGTTTTAATTGGAAGAGTTACAGCACTCAAAGATGACCCCGAGTTAACCGTACGTTTTGCAGTTGGGAGAAACCCAAAACGAGTAATATTAGATACCAATCTCTCATTACCATTAAGTTTAAAGGCTTTCAGCGATTCACATAGAAAAGAAACCATTGTATGCTGTAGTAAGAAAGTAGCTAATTCCCGTAAGGCAGAAAATCTGAAAATTGCCGGTGTTCAGGTATTAGGTGTTAGTGAAACTTCAGAGAATAGCTTACTGCTACATGAAGTGTTGGTTGAACTTTACAAAAGTCACCAAGTAACGTCAATTATGGTGGAAGGTGGAGCATTAGTATTATCCTCTTTTTTACAATTTGATTTAGTAGATGAATTACACATGTTTACTGCACCTCTTGTTATTGGTAATGGTAAGCATAGTTTCAATACCTTATATACACCTACACTTGCCGATGCGCGAAAATTTGTATATAAAGGGGTATCTTCGTGCGGAGACGACATTCACATTATTACAACACGTTCCTTATAAGTTATGAGTAGTCAAAATCTGATGTTAATGTTGGTTGTGTTTACAATAAATACTATCTCAATGTATTCGCAGCAATCTTTTCCTGCTCATGTTGATAATTTGTTAGATGATGCGTTGTCTAAAATGGGTATGAATCGGAGAGATTGTTTCATGAGATCTGATGCAGTTAAAAAAGATACATATAGGTTACCAGTTGTGGATAATGTGTTTACCAAGCCGCTTTCAATTTTTAATGTTACACAGAACTACAGTCAGATACTTTCTGCATACAAAATTGACGATGCTGCTATATTGTTTGACCGTGTGTTTAGGGATTTAAATATCAATAAATTTCGTCAGATTGAATACCCAGATACTAATCAAGTTGAGTACATTGTTAAATCTGTAAAAACAAAAGATGGTAAAAACATTTCCTGGCAAGATATTCCTGAGAAGATTAGTATACCATTATTTAAGTTAATAATCAATCCTGTTATTGAGTCATATAAAAATACTGCTTCTATACAAAAGAAGTTATTAAAGTACACTAATGTAGTTGAACATTGCGACTCACTTTTAATGATGAGTGAGGAAGATAGTAAATCCAACCCGTTTGAAATTTATTTCAATGAGGTACGGGCAGATTCAGTATCGAAACAGTTTTTTGATGATTGTAGCTTTATAGATTTAAAACAACTTTACGAAAATGCATTAAGCTTATACATAGCTTTAGAGAACTCATCTCTTGGTCTAAATAATAATAAAGAGACATTTGCCGATTGCAAGCAAATATATATACTTGAGACGTTTTATGGTAAAATAGCTATAGGCGGAGTTGACAATGACACATATACCGATGACTACTTACTAATTTTAGATTTAGGTGGTAATGATGTTTACCATTCATCAATGCTGAAAAGTGAAGTAATACAAAAGCCTGTTCGTTGTATTATAGACTTGTCCGGAAATGATACCTATCTGGGAGGTGATTATAGTTTTGCTTCTGGGGTGTTTGGTTACGGAATACTTATTGATTTTAATGGTGATGATTTATACAAAGCCGGATCATTTTCTTTGGGGGCCGGATTGTTTGGTGTTGGAATTTTACACGATTCCCAAGGCGCTGATATATATAGCGGTAAAGTTTTTTCGGAAGGTGCTGGCGCATTTGGTATTGGTGTGCTGATTGATAACTCTGGTAATGATTCCTATAATTTTCAAGCAAATGGACAAGCGTTCGGTTATGTGAAGGGTATTGGATTGCTGGCAGATGATAACGGAAATGATGTATATACTACTTCAAGCCCGTTTGTTGATATTCTGAGGTACGATTCTCACTTTGTGTCATTTACCCAAGGTGCATCGTTAG
>JAIBAE010000128.1 GCA_019695345.1 Bacteroidota bacterium
CGGTAACAGTAGGATTGGTAGGCAGCACGGCAACAAGTGCAACGTACTGTCAGAACAGTACGGGTGGAGTATTGGAAGTAAAAGCTCCGACAAGTGGCATCACAAGTTACCAATGGTTACTTGCAGGAGTGAACATTACGGGAGCAACCAATGCAACGTTTACAATCCCAACGGGTACAACGGGCAGCTTCCTGTACTGTGTGCGCATCACCGATGCCTGTGGAACAAGAGTATCAAACGAGTTCCCTGTAACAGTGGTAGCAAATCCAACACCTACAATAACAAGTACCGGAAACGCATTGTGTACCGGATATACAACAAGCATAACCTTATCAACACAAGTGTTTGGTTCTTACCAATGGATGTTAAACGGCAGTGCAATAGCAGGTGCAACAGCCCAAAGCTATACGTTACCTACTGGTTTAGCAGCAGGAACGTACAACTATACTGTTGTTGCATCTAATTCAGGTTGCCAGACAACAAGTAGTGTAAAAACTATTACAATCAGTACTACGCCTAATCCAACACTAATTGCAACTAATGCAACATACTGTACTGGATCAGGTTCAACACCAGTATTAAGTGTTACAGGCGGACCATACACAACATATCAATGGAAATTGAATGGTGTAAATATTACTGGTGCAACTAATGCTACATATTCATTACCAACCAACTTAACAGCCGGTACATATCAATATTGTGTAACGGTAACTAACGGAAGTTGTACAGCTACATCACAAACACAAGTAATTACGGTTACTTCGGGTGTAACAGCAACTGTTACTGGTGGTGGTACAATCTGTTCTGGTGGAACAAAGAACATTACGTTCACACTAACATCGGGTAATACAGCAAACTGGAGTTTAGTGTACTCAATAAATGGCGTACAATACACAGTAAATGCTATTAGCCAAGCATCGTACACAATTTCGGTTTCGCCAAGTACAACTACTACGTATGCTATTGTATCGGTATCATCAAATGGTTGTTCTTCAACAAGCACTGCATCTACTACAGTAACAGTAGGTCAGACCCCGGCGGCACAGACAATTACAACAACCGACGGTGTACCGGCAACAGCTTGTTGGGGACAATCAAAAACATACACAATACCAAACATAGTATCGGGTAATACTTATACATGGTCGGTTACATGTACTGGTACATGTAACCATACAACAAGCCAAACTGCAAGCAATCAACTTGTGGTTAATTACAATGCTAATGGTACGTCACAATTAACATGTACAATTACAGTTACAGAAACATCACCGGGCGGTTGTACACGTACAAACACGGTTACAACTGTTGTTTATCCAAAACCAACGGTAATTACTCCGGTAGCTTCTTCAACCACATTGTGTACAGGTCAGAATGCAGTTATCAACTTACCATCCAGTCAATCGGGTGTTACGTATAAACTGTACGAAGGCACTACACAAATTGGTTCATCGATAACCGGAACAGGTGGCGTTGTAACGTGGACTGTAACTACACCTACAGCAGGCAGTCACACATATACAGTTAAAGCGGTTAATGTAGCAAGCTGTGAAAACACAATGGGCAACGTAACAGTTACTGTAAATGCTGCTCCAACTGTTACAATGAGCACATCAACCCCTAATGTTTGTCCAAACACAACAGGTTCTGTAACATTTGCCTTTACAGGAACCGGACCATGGACATTAACGTACAACACGGGTGGTTCAAATACTACTGTTACAACGTCAGTGAATCCATATGTAGTAACGCCAACGTGTACTTCAACAACAACATTTAATGTAGTATCTGTATCAAATTCATCATGTACAGGTTCAATATCCGGTGCAACCTCACTTACAATCAATGTGTATGGAATCCCAACACAAAACTTTGTAATGGGCTTCAATGGAGACCAAGCAACTGCTAACGGTGCTAACAAAGTAACATTCTGGGATAACTACGCAGGTGGTGGAAGCAACTTCCCGGATGCATCGCCAAATACAACATCCAATACCTATCGTCCTACATTGTACGCTAACTACGCTGCATTAAACTATCATGCAGGTATTTACTTCGATGGCGGTGATAAACCACTTGACGTAACTGTTAACACAGGCAGCGGTATTAGTGGTGGTACACAGAAATCATGGTTTATGTTGTATCGTCCAACAAGCACAGCGCCTAACACTCGTATGGTTATATACAAACAAGGTGATGCAAATCACGGATTTATAGTCTATGCAATTAATGGTGTTATTTACTATGGTGCATGGAATAACCAAACAACTAATACTACAACCAATAAATGGTCTGTATTCCATAACACAGGCTTTACAGTAACAGGTGGTTCTAACTACATTCTTCAGTTGGTGTACAACGGTAATGCAAGTGCATCTAACCGTCTACGATTCTCCATAAACGGTACAATGTACACGCCAACCGGAACAGCAGGAACAAGTATGGACTACTCCGGTGATATGGTAAGTATTGGTGGTGTTACAGGTGATACCCGATTCCACGATGGTGCTTCCATCGGAGAGTCCAACGAGTATAAGCTCAACAATACCAAAATTGCTGAAGTGTTATTGTACAGCACAGCAGACAAAAACGTACGCGACCAAGTTTGGTGTGTATTGAAAAACAAATACGCAATTAGTGTAGGCAATAATCCAATTGGTGTTCTTGCTAAATCTCATGGCGACGATGACGAAGAAGTTATTGCAGGTGAACCTGTACAAGGCGACCAAGGCTTTGAGTTATCGGCGGCACATCCAAACCCGGGTGTAGATTACACTAACTTTACATTGGCAGTAGATCAACAACAAATGGTACGAATCACAGTTCTTAACGAACTTGGTCAGGAAATTATGGTTGTTCACGAAGGAGTATTACAGCGCCGTACACAAAACGGATTTACCGTAGAAGCAGCGCAATTGCCAAGCGGCACGTACACATTACGTGTTCAAGGTGAAAACTTCACAACAATGCGTCAATTCGTAATTGTGAAATAGTAATACAGCAACACACGTCTGGTTTTCAGGGCAGTTCCCGCATGGGGCTGCCCTTTTGTTATATTGAAATCGGAGGTTTTCTCCGGCATGGTTCCCGCCTCTGCCGAAGCAAGCCGTACTGCGCCGTCACGCGGGCGGAGCCACGCAAACCTGCGTCGCAAAGTTTCCACTGGTGCTAATAGATATTCACATTTACATAATCTCCCGTATCTTTGCGTTCCAGAAAACCGAGAATAAATTTTATCACAATACAAGTACGTATATGAAAAGCATGACAGGGTTCAGTAAAGCACAGCTTACTGAGCATGGAATTAGCGCAAATGTTGAGATTCGCAGTGTTAACGGTCGTTATTTAGAGCTTTCGTGCAAGATGCCACGGAATTTAACACACAAGGAATTAGATGTACGGGAAATGGTTAAGCAAGCGTTAGAGCGTGGTTCCGTAAATGTTAGCATAAAGGTTGATGCTACAGGAAAGTCGGAATCACTGATTAATACTGAACGCGCCTCCAGTTATTACCAATCGTTAGAAGCACTACGTAAGAAGTTAAAAATAGCAGAACCCGTTACACTTACCGATTTACTTTCAATACCTGATGTAATTGCCCAGGGTGAAGAAGACGACAAAGCTGTTGAAGCCCAATGGAAAGTAGTTGCTAAAGCTGTTAAATCTGCATTGACTGCTTTAGAAAATGCACGCAAAAACGAAGGTAAAGAAATATCCAAAGACCTTCGTGCCCGCATGAAAACAATTGAAACAACGTTAGACCAAGTTGAAGAAATTGGGATGAAGCGCATTCCTGAAGAGCGTGAACGCTTACGCGCACGTATTGCCCAGTTGTTTGATGCCGATGAAATAGATGAACAACGCCTGCAAATGGAAATAGTGCTACTTGCTGATAAACTTGATATTTCGGAAGAGTGTGTGCGTTTACGTAGCCACATTAAGTTCATGAACGAGGCATTGAAATCTACCGTTGATGCAAATGGCCGCCAAATGAACTTTATGCTTCAGGAAATGAACAGGGAAGTAAATACCATTGGCAGTAAAGCAAACGATGCTAACATTGCCCGTATGGTTGTTGGGCTTAAAGATGAGTTAGAGCGTATCCGCGAGCAAGTGCAGAACATTGAGTAATACGCGTGTGAAGTAACGAAAAAGGATGATTGAAAGCATGGCAGGACGTAAGCGATTAATAGTACTATCGGCACCAAGCGGGGCAGGGAAAACTACCGTAGCAAGGCATTTGTTACGTGTGTTAACCAATGCGCGCTTTTCTGTTAGTGCTACAACCCGCCCTATGCGTCCGCGTGAGGTTGACGGTAAAGATTATTTCTTTTTGAGTAAAGATGAGTTTGAAAAGCGTATTCAGGAACAAGACCTGATTGAATACGAACAGATATTTGGGAATTACTATGGCACGTTGCGCTCGGAAGTACAGCGTGCCTTAGATTCCGACGAGATAATGATTTTTGATGTGGATGTAAAGGGAGCCATCTCTCTACAAAAAGCATTTCCCGATGATACATTCCTGTTGTTTATTGCCCCGCCAAGTAAAGAAGAATTAGAACACCGGTTACGCTCGCGTAGTACCGAAAGCGAAGAGCAATTACGTATGCGCTTAGAGCGTGTAGAAATGGAATTAGAACAGCAAGAATTGTTTGATGCTGTGATAATAAATGATGTCCTACCTGAAACGTTAGCCCAATCCGAACGGCTTGTAAAACGTCAACTGGAAGACAAGAAAAATGCTTAGTTACTAAGTTGTAATAGAGTTTATATGTTGATGATTAAATTAGAATTATTGTAAGGATCATGAAAGATAAACACTAGATAATAAACTTGGGAGCTAGTCATGAAACCATACAGTAACAAAAATGTCAGTTCAAGAATTACCAAGGTACTAAAGCAAGCGATTGATTTAAAGAGTTTGAGTTAAAGTTAGTATTATAAACAATTAAATCTATCTGATTTCTGAAACTCTAATAAAATGACCTTATCTAGTCTTGTGCTTTTAATGATTTTATCTTATCAATCAACAGATTATGAACATGTTCTATACCCACTTCTCTTATTTGATCATCAGATAAAAAGTAAATTACTTTTCCTTGAAAATAGAATGTGTAGTGAGTACTTGTATCGTAGATCCCTGAACATGCTAGATAATTAGCCTTGAAATCTCCAACGTAATAGTTGTAGTGTTGGAAGTATTTTTTCAAAGCTATAATTTCTTTCTCTCTTTCAATTTGCATTATACAGATTGTATAGACGTTTAATGTTTTACCTAATAGTGCAATTAAGGCATTTTCTATGTTGAGGCATGAAGTACAATTATATCCTGAAACTTTAATTCCCAAGTAAATAGTATTATAAGGCGTGTTTGGTCTTTTTACAATATTGCCAATTGTATCTAATACACTACATTGTGCAAAAGTTATATTATACGTAAAGGCTATCCCAATTACTATTATTGCAGCGTTCATAAATTTGTTAATATTTTTCAGATAAAAAAATAAGAAACCATTCTTTACTTGAATCTTGTGCCACAGCTATATAGTTCATTAATTCTGCTGAATATGTTATTGCTGAAATATTGTATCCAGAAATTAAATTAGGTAACCTGTAATCTTTAATTAACTCACCTCTATCTGTGTATTCTTGAATGAACCAAATTTGTTGGTTAATACTTTTATAATTGTAATTATCAATTCCGTATACAATCAAGTTATCGGAGTGGATTTTACAACCAGTTATCATAAAATTGATACTATCTAGTGGATTAATTTGTTTTGATTTGAGATCATTAGATTTACACAACTCAAAAAATGAAGAATTCTTATTTTCAAAACCTTTCAATTTAAAAAAGCGATTGTTTACAATATTAACCTGTGGTAAAAGACTTGTTGTGTAATAAATGTTTCTTGTTTTTTTGTTAACTAAAGGGAAAATGTTTATCCAAGAATTTCTTTTATATGCAATTTTACTATTAATATACTCAATTGGTAAAGGTTCAAATTCTTTCCATTTACCAGTATTTAGATTATACATTGCTAGAGTATAAATAGTATCATTTAAATTACTAATTTCAAAAGCTTTTGAAGTCAAATGAAATGAAAGTGGAATAACTAAAGTATCATCATTAAAGAATGCAATCGTACCCTTATTTGGTGAGGGGTAAAAAGAATATTTTAAGGCCAAACAACTGTCAGCCCAGCCATTAGATATAAAGCCTGTATGAAGACTTTTAGTAACATAGTTGTTTTCTAAAGTAGACTTCGTTATTGAAAAAAATTCTCCATTCCTAGCATTATCCTTACCTCTGTTAGATGATGTTGTGTCAACACAATAATAACTAATCCCTGATACAGTATATAAATCTGTATTCTCAAATGTTGAATACATAAACTTGTTTCTTAAATATGTGTTGATGAATTCATTTGGTATTTTGTTTCCATCAACATCTTTATCTAAATGTGGTGCTATATAACTATACCCCTTAAAGATGCACGGTTGAGTATTTGCAAAAATATCAACTAAAGAATCTGAGCCGAACAATGAATACTTATGCGAACCATTTAACATGTAGACATGAACTTCTGATTTACGATTATCGTAAAGTGCAGCATATTTTGAAGATACTTCAATTTGTGCAATAGCGGTTAATGTTAGACTGTCGGGTTCAATAATTTTTTCAACATGTGTAACTTCTAAAAACTTATAACTTTTAGCTGTGTCTGATGAACTGTAAACTAATGTATTGTTGAGGGTTATTAATATTGCTGTTGTTATACAAAGTTTATTTACTAGATATAGCATTCGATTTGGCATGTACAGTTATACATTTATTTATAAAAGTGTGGAGTAAGCTTTTTTCCAAACATCTGCGCTTGTTTGGAATATTGTTTCTTTACGAATATTTCTACACAAACTTAAGTTTACTTGATCCCATATAAACTTAAATAGTATTTTGGAAATGTTGAATCTTGTAAAATTTTCCTTATTCGTAATAAAACATTACGGGTTCTTGTTAAAAAGGTGAATCATTAGAAATGGATTCACCTTTATA
>JAIBAE010000129.1 GCA_019695345.1 Bacteroidota bacterium
TTGAGCAAATCAACATTTTACCTACATTTGAAAGAGTGTGAGTTTCGGTTTAATAATAGAAAGAATAACATCTATCAAATTTTACTAAAACTCTCTAAATTGTATAACCTTATCTAGTCTTGTGCCTTTTTTTATTGCCCGTACATCAAAATTGTGTGCATCAATAAATTGCATTATTATGATTCTAAACAGATTGTTATAGCTGAGATTTGGTGCTTCTACAAACGGCAAACAACATAGCAGACTGTGGAGTTTAGACGATGCCTTATCGGTAGATGTTCCTGTACTAAATATCTCAAACATCTTTTTATGCAACTCTTGGTCTTGCTCGTAAACAATGGTGTTTTTACTGTTATCCAACAAGTCTGCCGGGTTAACATACCTTGTTAATGGAATATTATTACCCGCTAATTTTAATACATACCCCATTACTAATGCATCCGGATTACAGGGCACCGGTATCAAATCATCCGGATTGAATATCTGTGTTTGCTCAAGTATTTTTCTTCGTACTTCTGTAAGCGTTATTCTATCTGTTTCCTGATTAAAATTATCATACCGTCCGGCTAATTGCGTTGGTTGGAATGTAACACCTCGTACACACCGTTGTTTAAGCGCATACTCTATTATTGAGCCGATCTCATCATCGTTCACTCCTTTTTGAAGCGTTACAACCAATGTTGTTGATAAGTTGAGTTTGTTCAGATGCTCAATTGCTTTTTCCCGTATCTTTTTAACATGTGCCCCACGAAGTGTAAATAGTGCTTCATCTTTAAACGAATCGAATTGCAGGTAGATTTCAAAGTCCGGCGAGTAACCGTGTAAACGTTTTGCAAACTCAAAATCCTTTGCAATCTCGATACCGTTTGTGTTAACCATTATATGTTTAATGGGTAGTGTTTTTGCATAATCAAGTATCTCAAAAAATTGGGGATGAAGGGTTGGCTCACCGCCGCTTATTTGAACTACGTCGGGTTCTTTTTCATTTACAACTATTGCATCAAGCATAGCTTTAACTTCTTCCAATGTTCTGTGCCTGCCGTACGTTGGCGATGAACCTGCATAGCAAGTAGGACATGTTAGATTACACCTATCAGTTATCTCTACTATAGTTAAACATGAATGTTGTTCATGGTCCGGGCACAAACCACAATCGTATGGACAACCGTAATGTGTTTTTGTATTAAAGGTATAGGGTGTTTCGGAAGGTTTGTTATAGTTTCTGATGTTTTTATAATACGGTATATCATCTGCTATTAGTACCTTAGAATTTCCGTGTTCCGGACATCGTTTTAACATATACACATTATCGTTTTCAAATACGATTTTTGCATCAATGCGCTTAAGGCATTCGGGGCACAAACTCAGAGTGTAATCGTAATAAGTATATTTTCTAGTAGGCATGTTGTTTTTTCTTTCTGAATGTTGGGATATAATATATGTAACAAACTATACAAAGCCACTGAATACTACTTAACCCTATAACGTAAAATACATTTGGTTTTAGGAACTCTATTAAAAAGCGAAACCCAAAATAGAACATCATAAATATCTTGAATAATAAACCGCTTTCATGTTTTGTATACATATACACTCTCTTTAATACAAGAAAGAGCAGCACTAAAAAAAGTATCTCGTATAACGAAGTAGGGTGACGGTGTATTCCATCGCCTAAATCCATCCCGAAAATAGAGTTTGTTGCTTCTCCATATGTGAACTCTTTAACTCCACTCAAAAAACATCCAACTCTTCCAATAATAATTCCAATTATGATTGGGAATGTAAACAAATCGCCCGATGATTGTTTTTCTCCAATTATCTTTTTTACTAATTCAACGCCCAGCATTCCGCCAAATAAACCACCCATTATTGATTTTGTGTTTAGAAGCTCTATTAGTACTGAAGTATCAATTGAGATGAGGGGATTTTCTGCGTAGCCTATAACTCTGGAACCTATCAATGCACCAAAGGTTGCTCCTACTATTATCGACAGTCTGTTTTTATCTGATATTGTATCTGTGGTTCGCTTACGAATGAAGAGGTAATATCTAAATGCAACAAAGAATGCCAGGTATTCTAATATCAGATGCACATTGATTTTTATTCCAAAAATTATTGGTTCGAAGGGTATTGCCAAGGTGTTATACTTTTGATTGATAAATGTTGTTTTAAAGGCACCACTTTAGTTGCATCACTAACTACAAACATATCGAATTACTTTCAACAGATTTTACGGTAAACATTTTTTTCTTAGTGGTTGTTTCTATCCCGCAAGCTGTGGAAATGTTGATAATACTGTGGATAGGTGCGGCAATGCGTTAGCAGAAAATAAAAAGGGATATACATTTCTGCATATCCCTTTTGTGCTTGTATTATAGTGTTTACAAGGTGCCCCGACGTTCTTGTTCGGCTTCGATGGATTCGAAAAGGGCTTGAAAGTTGCCCTTGCCAAAACTCTTCGCGCCTTTGCGCTGTATGATTTCGAAGAACAACGTGGGTCGGTCTTCTACGGGCTTGGTGAATATCTGTAACAGATACCCTTCTTCGTCGCGGTCTACCATAATACCAAGTGATTTTAAGATGTTCATGTCTTCCTCTATAATACCAACGCGGTCGCCTACGGTATCGTAGTATGTGCCGGGAACATAAAGGAACTCTACGCCGTGTTTGCGCATTTCTTGTACCGAGTGAACAATATCGTTTGTTGCTATGGCAATGTGTTGGCATCCCGGACCTTTGTAGAAATCCAGATACTCTTCTATTTGTGATTTCTTTTTACCGGGTGCGGGCTCGTTAATCGGGAATTTGATTCTTCCGTTTCCATTACTCATTACTTTACTCATAAGCGCAGAGTATTCGGTTGAGATGTCTTTATCATCAAACGTAATGATGTTTGAGAATCCTAATACTTCATTGTAGAATTTTGCCCATTCGTTCATTTTACCAAGCTCTACATTACCTACCATGTGGTCTATGTAGCGGAATCCCATTGATGGCGGGTTGTATTCGCTTTCCCATTTTTTGTAACCAGGTAAGAATACACCATTGTAGTTTTTGCGCTCTACAAAAATGTGAACAGTATCGCCGTAGGTGTGGATTCCTGCGCGTATTACTCTTCCGTTTTCATCAAACTCTTCGCGTGGTTCAAAATATACTTTTGCCCCACGTTTTACGGTTTGTTCAAATGCGTCAACAGCATCATCCACCCATAATGCTATTACTTTTACGCCATCGCCGTGTTGGCGGATGTGATGTGATATCTCGCTATCGGGGTCAAACGGACTTGTTAACACTAAACGGATTTTATCTTGTACAATAACATACGAAGCACGGTCACGCAAGCCGGTTTCTAACCCAGCATACGCAAGCGATTGAAATCCGAATGCTGTTTTATAGTAATGTGCTGCTTGCTTTGCATTACCAACATATAACTCAACGTAATCTGTTCCGTTAATTGGCAGAAAGTCTTCTGCATCGGCAAATATTTTTTCGATACCATACGAGTAGTTTTGCACCGATGTTAAATCTTGTTGCATGGGTTTACTCCTTAATAGTTTGTGTTGTAAATGTTTCTTAAATGTATAATTGAGTACAATCCCCAAACCTGTTTATGCTACAGGTTCTGCCATCCACGATTTATAGTAATCTTTTACTTCAATCTTCATTGCTTCGGTTGTTATGCTAACCGGACGGAACGGATCAATCATTACTGCAAGTTCGCCGGTTTCTTTTTTACCAATACTCCGCTCAATTGCTCCGGGATGTGGTCCGTGTGGAATACCCGCCGGGTGTAATGTTAACTGTCCCTTTTGGATATTATTACGGCTCATGAAATCTCCATCAACATAATACAGGATTTCATCGCTATCAATATTGCTGTGATGATACGGAGCAGGAATAGCTTGCGGGTGGTAATCGTATAACCGTGGAACAAACGAGCACACAACAAAGTTGTTTGCTTCCCATTGTTGGTGAATTGGCGGCGGCATGTGAATACGCCCTGTAATTGGTTCGAAGTTAAAAATCGAGAACGCGTACGGATAACAATATCCATCCCAGCCAACTAAATCGAACGGGTGTGTTGCATACACATACGGATATATCAAACCGTTTTTCTTGATGTTCACCAGGAAGTCGCCTGTTTCATCGTGTGTTTCTAAATCGGTTGGTAGTTTAAAATCACGTTCGCAGAAAGGTGAGAGTTCTGATAATTGTCCCCACTCGTTACGGTAACGGCGTGGCGTGCGGATTGGACTAAACGATTCTATATAAAGTATCTTATTATCGTCTGTATCAAACTTCAACTGATAGGTTGTTCCACGTGGGATAATCAGGTAATCGCCATACTCAAACGGAACTGAGCCATATGGCGTTTGTAATGTTCCGCTTCCTTTATGAACAAACAACATTTCATCGGCATCGGCATTCTTAAAGAAGTACGAATCCATACTAACTCGTGGTGCCGCCAAGCCAACATGTAAATCGCCATTTACAAATAATGTTTTGCGGCTTTCAATGTAATCATCGTGTGGCTCTACATCAAACCCCAAAAAGCTTAATGCGGTCATGTTGTTACCTATGGCAATATCCGGACGTATAGAGTACGGCTCGCCCATGTGTTTAACCATTGTAGGTGGGTTCAGGTGATATATCAACGAGGCAACGCCTCCAAAGCCCTCTGTTCCAAATAATTCTTCGTGATGTAATGCACCGCTTTGCTGGCGGTACACAATGTGCCGTTTGTTGGGCACGTTTCCTAATCTGTGATAAACAGGCATAAAATAACCTCACAAAAACAGTGTATGTGTATAATCTATGGCAATATACAACGGAAAAGGAATATAAAAGAGTTTTTTGTATTAAATTATTTTTTAACTATTTCACTTCTATGAATAGTGATTCTCTCAACTGCCGTAGCATGCCTTCTGCGCCGCAACCCGGTCGGATCCAAACGTTGCAGCGTCACAATTTTCTTATTACACAAAAAGCTCTTCACGATTCTACTAATCACGGTTACGGGTATGTCTTGGTCGAGTGTTCCTTCCCGCATGATGTGGAAATGTTGATAAAACTGTGGATAGGTGCGGTCCTGCGATAGCGGAAAAGACATAACTCTATAACTCTTAGAGTTTTCTTGGCACAATGCTTGCCGTTTGTAGTGCAGGGAGTTAGATACATAGAGAAATACCATAACGTAATGAAGCAAGGATGCTATCATACTGTAACGAGTTGGGTGCAATCCGCTCGCGGCAAATCAATCTGCACTGTAATTTTTACAATGACTGTGCGTATTGGTGTGTTACTGTTGCTGTTGCTTTTAGTTAATAGCGATGTGTTTGCACAAGGCGCACCGGCAGGCGGCGCCAAACTTACTCTTCCAAAAATATCTCTGGGTGTTGAACAAGCCGATTCGCCCAAAGATTTTACCACTACGCTTCAGATTCTTGCTGTCCTTACAGTTTTAACCTTAGCACCAAGTATTTTGATTATGATGACGTGTTTTACTCGTATCATTATCGTGTTTCACTTTTTAAAACAAGCACTTGGCACACAAGCACAACCACCTGCGCAGTTACTTACCGGGTTAGCGTTATTCCTTACATTCTTTATCATGCAACCAGTTCTCGATAAAGCTAACAACGACGGATTACAACCATACATGCGTCAGGAAATATCTCAGGATACTGCTGTTACCCGCATGGTAAAACCGTTCCGTGAGTTTATGCTAAAACACACCCGCGAGGAAGACCTACGCCTGTTTATTAAACTGAGCGGTAAAGATAAACCAAAGTCTTTGGAAGATATCAGCACGTGGGCAATTATCCCCGCGTATTCTATCAGTGAACTTCGCCTGGCATTCCAGATTGGATTTGTCATCTTCATCCCGTTTCTGGTGATTGATATGATTATATCAAGTATCCTGATGTCGTTGGGTATGATGATGCTTCCGCCGCAGGTTATATCGTTGCCGGTAAAGATTCTCCTGTTCCTTATTGTGGATGGTTGGAATCTGCTTATTGAATCGCTTATGAAAAGTATTATCGGCGGCGGTTGACGTAGTTACACGACAATACACTTACCTAATTGGTACATCAATCAACAACACAAAACAGTTGGATGTTGCCGTAATAGTAAACGTTTCTGTTTCCGAAACACCTATTGCATCACGCTCTTGTAATTCGGTTTCCAATATGTTTACACTACCATCAATCACAAACACATATACTCCATTGCCATTACGCTTAATGGTGTAATCAACCGTTGTATTTTTATCAAGTTCACACCAACTGTACCACGCATCCTGATGTACCCACGCACCTTCATCATCGGGATTTGGCGATACAATTTGTTGTATCTTGTTTTTTCTGTCTTCGGGATTAAACGTTAACTGTTGGTAGCGTGGTTCCACGTTTTTTTTATTTGGGAACACCCATGTTTGTAATGTATGTGCATCTTCGGTTGGGCTTGGATTCCATTCCGAGTGGAACACACCTGTTCCAGCACTCATAACTTGAATCTCTCCCCTGCTTACAACTTCCGAGAATCCCATACTGTCTTTATGTTGTAAACTTCCCTGTAGCGGAATAGTAACAATCTCCATGTTATCGTGTGGGTGCATTCCAAAACCGCGACCCGCAGCAATGATGTCATCGTTCAGAACACGTAACATTCCAAAATGAACTCGCGTGGGGTCGTACCAATTAGCAAAACTGAACGAATGATTCGCAATTAACCATCCGTGGTTCTGGTGTCCGCGTTCCGATGCTTTATGTAATACCGTTGTAGCCATGTGTAAAAGTGGATAAATGTGTGTAAAACAAACCTTCTGTATTAACTCTTTGTATTGACGTTTAACGTATAGAAATTCTTTTGTGTCCCCAACTACTGCCGCAGCACGCGTGTCACGAACCTTTGACTTATGCCCCCCGTTGAACGCAGGAGTTATGCCCCAGTAGATTTAGCATGAAGTTTGTGAAAGAATTAGGAGGAATGTCAATTACAACGTAACAATCACTATGGGACAA
>JAIBAE010000130.1 GCA_019695345.1 Bacteroidota bacterium
ACGCGCTAACCTTGCCGAGAAGAATATACTTTTGCAAAAGATTTACGATGCTGAGCAATTAGATGTTGATGCCATTGTTGCTGAGTATTTAGAGTTTGATAAATACATTGACCCGTTTGTAACCGACACAACATTGTTGCTGCACAACGCACTGAACGAAGGCAAAACCGTTCTTGCCGAAGGCGCGCAAGGCGCGTTGCTTGACGTTGACCACGGCACATATCCGTTTGTAACAAGCAGTAATCCAACAAGTGGCGGGGCATGTACCGGACTTGGTTTGCCACCAACATCTATTAACAGAATTGTTGGTTTGGTAAAAGCGTATTCAACGCGAGTTGGTAATGGACCTTTCCCAACAGAACTTCACGATGCGGTTGGCGAAAAACTTCGTGCAGATGGCGCAGAGTTTGGCGCAACAACGGGGCGTCCGCGCAGATGTGGTTGGTTGGATTTGGTTGCGTTAAAATACTCGGTAATGGTAAACGGAATTACCGATATAGCACTTACCAAACTTGATGTTCTTGATACCCACGAATCCATAAATGTTTGTACAGGTTATACCATTGATAACAAGCCCGTAAAATCGTTTCCATCGGATGTGCAGTTGCTGGATTCCGTCGAGACGCAGTACACAACACTTCCGGGCTGGAATACACCGTTAGATGGCATCAGTACGTACGATGCACTTCCGCAAGCAACAAAAGACTACATAGAATTTATTGAGAAATTTACCGGCGCTAAAGTAAGTATCGTTTCAACAAGTCCGGATAGAAATGGTACAATTATCAGATAGTACTTTTTTTGCTATCGCCAGACCGCACCGCGCCTTGCATTTTTGCAGGGCGTTTTTTTTTGCGGATGAGAATGTTGAGTTACAAAAGACAAGTAGAATTACGTGTCACGATAGGCGGTGTGCTGTTGTTGTACCGACCTCTCCCGCACCGCGCAGACAAGTGGTGAGTTTGCCGTTTGGTGCGGGATGCGTCAGCAAAAAATTATGAAGAGAACGAATAAAATGTATCAAGATTCTTACGCGAACGAGGTGTTATCTCGCGTGTTTTGAATGGCTCGTTAAGCACATCTGGCGAATCAAGATACCCAAGCACAATCATGCAAACAGGCGTCTCGTTTGGCTGGAGCTGAAACTCAGTCATTGCTTTTTCGCGGCTAAATCCGCCAATAACATGAGTGTAAATATCAAGCGCGGTTGCTTGTAATAGCAGGCTCATGTTTGCCATACCTACATCGTGCAATGCCGATGGATTGCTGTTTTGTTCTTTACCATACGTTGTTGTTGCAACACATAATAGTAAAGCAGCAGATTTCTGTGCCCATACTGCATTAGAGCCGTTCATAACCGAAAGAAGTTTTGCAAATCCTTGCTCGTCTTCTTTGCGAGCTACAATGTATTTCCACGGTTGTTCATTCATGGAACTTGGCGCCCAACTTGCCGCTTCAATCATGGTAAGAAGTTGTTCTTCGGTTATAGATTGTTCGGAAAACGCACGGGCACTCCAGCGCTTGCGTATCACATCAAGCACAGGATATTGCGTTCTAGCTTCTTTTATAGAAATACTTTCTATCATATATAGTGAGTTGTTAGTTGTTACGCTTTTGCAACTTGAACTTCGCAGATGATTTTTACATCGTCGGCTACAAGAAATCCGCCGCTTTCTAATGCTACGTTCCAGTTTAAGTTCCACTCTTTACGATTTACCTTACCGCTTAGTGTAAATCCTGCTTTTGCATTACCCCACGGGTCTTTTTGTAAACCGCCAAATTCAACATCAAGTGTAACGGGTTTTGTTACGTCTTTAATGGTCATATTACCGTGCAATACAAAATTCTCTGAGTCTTTCTTTTCCATGCCTGTGGAGGTGAAGGTGAGTGTAGGGAAGTTTTCTGCATCAAAGAAATCTGCGCTTTTTAAGTGTGTGTCGCGTTGTTCGCTACCTGTATCAATAGAGTTTGTTTGTGCTGTAAACGAGATATTTGCATTGGTAAAATCATCACCTTCGGTTGTAACAGTTGCATCGAATGCATTGAACGAACCTGTTACTGTGGTAATCATAAGGTGTTTTACTTTGAATTGAATTTGTGAGTGCGAGGGGTCGATGTTCCATTGTGTGGTTGCCATAATTCTGCTCCGTAAGTTATATAAAATGTACTTAAAATTTCTGATACAAAGTTATGGAGGTGTTATATGGCTGTGGCATGAACTACATTAAGAAATGTTCTTGTTGTAGATTAAGAAAACAATGGAGTGATTTGTACTAAATAGCAGTTACTTTTTTCTGAGAACGTTTGTGCGCATTTTGCTGAAGAATTCCGGCGTTACGCCAATGTATGCGGCTATATGTTTTTGTGGCAGGCGTTCTTCTAATAATGGATACCGTTTTTGAAATGTTGCATACCGTTCCTCGGCAGACATGCTCATGGTTTCAATAAGTCGTTGCTGATGGCTTACCAGTGATTTCTCTACCAATATTCTAAAAAAACGTTCGAACTTCGGAACCTTCTGAAAAAGTATTTCCTGATGTGTTTTGGAAAGTTGGAGTACTTCTGTATTCTCAATTGCTTCTATTATTTGCGTTCCGGGTTGTTGTGTAATGTAACTGTACATATCAGCAATCCACCACCCTTCGGGTGCAAAACTGAGTATGTGTTCATTGCCGTTAGTATCCACGGTAAACCCTCGTAGACAACCTTTGGTAACAAATGTGGAGGTGTTACAAATGTCTCCCTCTTGCAGTAGATACCCACGTTTACGGATTTTCTTTGATTGCAATAACGACACAAAATACTCTTGTTCCTGTGGTTCAAGTGTAATGTACTTGCTGATGTTTGAAACTAATAAATCAGTATTCATGGTTACTCATGTGCCTTTACAAAATCGCGTATCTGTGCCGCCCACCGTGCAGGTTTTACTTTTTCTAACGGGTGTTGTGTGCCCGGTAAAACATATAGTTCCGAGTTTGGTAACGCAGTAAACGCATGAACGGTTTCCTGAAGTGTTACCATGGTATCACGGTCGCCAACACCAACCCGAACAGGACATATCACTTTTGCAAAGACATCAGGTGTTATCCGCGGGTTTTCGCCAAGGTCAAGCATCATCTCTTTTGTTTTCTCTAACACTGTAGTCCAACCGGAAGTTGCATGACGCTCTTGTAACTCTTGTGCAAATGCCGGTACTTTTTGCTGAATCGTTTCGGTATTCAAAAACTTCACTTCGCGCTCGGCACTCTCATGCGACCACTCAAACTTTGTACCTAACGTAATAATGGAATGAATTAACTCCGGCTCGTGTGCGGCAAGCCACAATGCCACATAGCCGCCCATACTGTAGCCAACTATTCTTGCCGGTGCAAGGTTGTGATGGAGTATAATGCTACTTAAATTTTCTGCAAAGTTTTCGATGCGGAATGGACGAGATGTTGGTTGTGCCGCGCCATGACCTTCAAAATCAAAACTGTAATTTACAAAGTCGTGCATTTCGTGTACTAACGGCTGGAACTGTTTACCCGCGCCAATTGCGCCATGTAAATGAAGTAACGGAATCATAGTGTTTGTTCGTAATGTTCAATAGAAGTAGTTATATGCTATCGCAAACGGCACTGTGCGGCAGATGTTGTAATTACCCACGAAGTGCCGTGCAGAACCGCGCATTCAAAATTACCGTTTATCGCGATAATAATCCGAAGGAAAACGCATCTCGCATACTATTCAAAAATACTGCACTTGTTGCAGCAACATTCAGAGAATCAACTGAATTAGAAATAGGTATGTGGGCAATGTGATTACTTGCTACAAGTACATCTTCGTGAACACCGTATCCTTCGCTACCAAACACAAGAACAAGCGGTGTTTGAACTGAAAGAGAAGCAAGTGGAACAGAACGTGAATCTAATTCGGCAGTTACTACAGTATAACCATATTGTGTACGGAGTTCGTGCAATGTTTCCGGTAAGGATTGGGAGAAATGAATATTCATTTGAAAAATACATCCCATTGACACACGAACCGAACGTCGTAACCACGGGCTTGAAGTAGTTGCATCGGCTATAAGGGAATCTACACCAAACGCCGCGCAGTTCCTTAAGATAGAGCCGACGTTTTCGCTGTCAACTATACCGTTTAAGGCAACAATTACTTTTCCAAGTGAAGATAACGGAGCAGACGGTGGTGTTTTTGCATGGGCAAGTATTCCTTGATGCATTCTGAATCCAACAATGGCATTCATAACATTTTGTCCGGCAACAAACTGTAGTTCGGGTGGTATGCGTGAATCAATGAGTTCCTTGTTCTCGATGTAATACCGTTCGGCTGCAAACATGGAACTAATCTGGATTGAGCTTTTAAGAATTCTCTTTACTACTTTTTCACCTTCGGCTATAAAGTGGTGTTTGCTTTGTTCACTTTCGGCTTTATCGCGGAGTGAGTGATATGGCTCGATGCGTTTATCGTTTGTATCGGTGATTACGGTCATAGTTTCTTGTACGGGTTGGCTCGCACAGGGTTTGCGCGCTGAAGGATTTGAAATACTGTGAGGGGAACCAAGAGATTCCCCTAAACAGCGTTAAAGATGTTGTTACTCGCCCAGCACAACTTTTTGAATGACATCTGCGGTGCCTGATATTTTTAGGCGGATGAAATACGTTCCGCGAGCGACATGTTGTACGTTGATTCGTTGATTAATGGACTTATCCGTTTGCAGTGTGATTGAATCGATTGCAAGGCGACCGTTGATATCCAGCAGTGATATTTCGATGATAGCATTGTGTTTTACTTCGCCAGTGATGTTGAGGTAATCTTGAGCCGGATTTGGTTGCACGCTGATAAAACGATAAACATCCTGGGCAGGTACATCGCTTGTGGAAAGGCAATCGGATTTGTTTGTACATCCTTCTGTACTCCAGATTCGTACACAATACAGTGCTTGATCGGTTGGTATGTAACGTTGATTGGTAGCTCCGGTTAATACAACGTTATCTTTATACCATTGATAGCGAGCAGCAGCAGTTGAAATGAGTGTGTCGCCAGATTTTGAGATAACAGGTTTTGGTGGTGTTTGAGGTATGGTTACTGTTAACTTTTCCGATTCGCCTGAACATCCGTTTGGTGAAACTACAGCAACGTAGTACGTTCCATTGTTGTATACAATAGTCTTTTGTGTTGTTGCACCTGTGTTCCACGCGTAGCCCGCATAGCCGGGGCCTGCATCAAGCTCTAAACTGTCGCAAGCATTTCCACCTATAGCTGATGTTTTGATAACTGGAGTGAGTTTATCTTGTACGGTAACAATTGCTGAGTCGGTTTGTGTTGAGCAGGATGCAGTAAAGCACTTTGCCCAATATGTTCCGGCGGCACTTACCTTAATGGTTTGCGTGGTTTCGTTGGTATTCCATAGATATGCGGTATATCCTTGCCCGGCATCTAATATTGCAGTTTCACCTTTACATAGCGAAAGTGAACCGGATACTATTTTTATGTTGGCTTTAGCAATAGGAGTAACATTTACTGATATTGTACTGGTGGTGTTTGAACATCCTGCAGAATTATATCCGGTTACTTTGTAGGTGCCTGTTGTACGTACTACAACAGATGAAGTTGTATCGCCTGTGTTCCAAAGATAATGTGCAAGACCGGGTGTTGCTTTTAGTACAACGGAATCACCTTCGCAGAAGTTGAGTTTACCAATAGCTGTTACTGCAAGTGTGGGTTTAGGTAATACATTTACAACAACACTTTTCGATGTCTGAGAACAGTTTGCTGGATTGGTAACAGTAACATAGTATGTACCGGTATCGCGTACGGTAATGTTTTGCGTAGTAGCATTTGTACTCCATGCATACGTAAAGTTTACACCAACATTTGCTGTAAGAATAACCGAATCTCCTTGGCAAAAGGTAAGTGGGCCGTTCTCGAAAATAGTAGCTAAAGGGCGTTGGTTAACGGTTACAGTAACAGGCTGTGGTGTGCCCGAACAACCAAGTGCATTTTTTACGGTTACATTATATGTGCCTGATTGCTTTACAGATATTCTTCTGTTCGTATCACCATTCGTCCAACGGTATGATACAAACCCGGGACCTGCATCAAGAATAGCGGAATCGCCACTACAAATGGTAGTTGCACTTGCGTTGATAGAGAGGTTGGGGATGTTATAAATATCAAATGTCTGTGGTACAGATGTAGCCGTACAATTATTGCTGTTTGTTGTTGTTAAGGTTATCGAGTAGGAACCCACGGTTTTTAAAACTATAGATTGTGTGGTCTCATTCGTACTCCAGCGATATGATGCCATACCTACGGGGGCTGTAAGAATTATACTATCGCCTGAACATGCGGAAGTTTTGCTTGCTGTATATGCTGTTGATGGTGGCTGAACAACCGTAATGTAATTTACTTTTGTAGTTGAGTCTCTGCCTTGTGCATTGGTAACTATTAATGTTACATTATATGTTCCGGCAGTTGAAAATGTTGCGGTAAATACAGATGAAGTTGAGATAGAAGGCACAGCACCATTAATAGTCCATAAAAACGATGTTGGGTTATTACTGGAAGCATCGGTAAAAGTAATTGATTCACCTACACAGATTGTTGTTTTGTTAGCGGTAAAGTTAGCAACTGGACCTTCGGTAAATAAATCGCCTTGCCACATCCCTCTGCCAAACGTACCAACACGAAGCTTCTTTATGCCGTAGTGTATTTCTAAGTCTCGAACACTTACATTTGGCAAACCGTCATCGTAAAGAACCCAATCACTTAAAGTATTGTTTTTATAATACACACCAATATCATTACCAAGATACACACCACTTGCGGCACTGTTCTCAATAATAATGGTATTAGCAGGAACATTTGGTAAGGTACCTGTTTCATTAGTCCACGACGTACCGCCGTTCGTAGTTTTATATACTTTGCTGTTACTTGTCCAGCCACTTATGGTAGCCCAAATAATATCAGGGTTTGTTG
>JAIBAE010000131.1 GCA_019695345.1 Bacteroidota bacterium
TACAAACCTGTGAGCTTCATCGCGCAATGCTTGTAATAGGCGTAAACTGCTTGAGGTTTTTGGTAATAAAATAGATTCGCTTTGCTCGGGAAGAAAAACTTCTTCCAACCGTTTAGCTAATCCAATAACTGGAATTTTACCGTATAAGTCTAACGATTTTAGAATTTCGATAGCACTGGATAGCTGCCCTTTGCCGCCATCTATTATGATTAAATCAGGCATGTGGGCATTTTCTCGTATCATTCTGGAGTAGCGGCGTTCAACAACTTCACGCATTGCCTCAAAATCGTCGTTACCTTTAAAACTCTTGATTTTGTATCTGCGGTAATCGCCTTTGCGGGGCTTACCATCAACAAAAACCACCATTGCCGAAACATAATCGGTGCCTTGTAAGTGCGAATTATCAAAACACTCTATTCTTCGCGGAGGACGTTGTAAATGTAGGTCACGCTGTAACGAGGCAACAGCTTTTGGTAATGCTTCTTCTCGCTTTGCATTTTGTAAGTGTAAATCTCTCAACAAAAACTCTGCATTGGCAGTAGCCATATTCATAAGTTTCTTTTTATCGCCAATTTTAGGGATTGAGATTTCAATTTTACCACCACGTTTTTTTTCTAACCAATCGTAATAATATTCCGACTCTTCCAATTCTAAAGGCAAGAAAATTTCTTCAGGAATAAAGTCGTTTTCATGATACCATTTTTCTAAAGTCACGCGTAGAATCTCATTATCCGGTTGTTCCAGCACGTTGGATATGTAATAATGTCTTTTACCAACTAACTTTCCTTCACGTATAGTAAGGATAACACTACACGCTGTATTGTCGTCGCGAGTGAAAGCAATCACATCTCTATCAACTGAATCGGTAATAAGTACTTTTTGTTTGTTAGAGTACTCGCGTAGCTTATGTAATCTATTTCTTACCTGAGCAGCTTCTTCAAACATCATCTTTTCGGAGAGGATTGCCATTTCCTCCTCTAATTGATGCTCAACTATTTTCGTTCTGCCGTTAAGTATCTGAATAGCTAACGATATATGGTTATTGTAATGCTCTCTACTAACAATCCCTTCACATGGTCCTTCACATTTTTTGATATGATAATCTAAACACACCTTGTAATTCTTTGTTGAAATTGAAGTGTCGGTTAGGGGCAAGTAACAACTTCTTATAGGGAATAAGGTCCGGATAGTATGTAGCAAAAAGTTAAGATGTTTAGAGTCCGTATAGGGCCCAAAATACTTGCTTCCATCACGGATTACAGTTCTGGTATAAAAAATCCGTGGGTACTCTTCGTTAGTAACTCTTATGTATGGGTATGACTTATCGTCTTTAAGTAATATGTTGTACTTTGGCTTATGTTCCTTTATCAGGTTGTTTTCTAACAACAATGCCTCGGTTTCCGAATCGGTTAAGATTATCTCTACGTCGTTAATTTTCGTAATTAACACTTTTGTTTTAGCATCTCTGTACCTGTTCTTGTCAAAGTACTGAGAAACTCGATTACGTAATGCCTTTGCTTTACCAACATATATAACCTTACCATCGGAGTTCTTATAAAGGTAAACTCCGGGCTTATTTGGTAACTCCGAGATTTTTCGTTTCATGTTCTCAGAGAATTCCGGTTCATTATGGTCTTCAACGTTGCTTATAAGGTTACCTAAAGTTTGTGTAACTCAAAGAATAAACAAAGGTAATGAAGAAAATACTTTGGCAAAAATCATAACATGCCTATTTTTGCCATCTGAATTTTTTACAGTCTCGAGACTTTGATATGTACACATTGTTAATGATAATTTCTGCATTATGTGGTTTGCTCCTCATCGGTGCGGTATTGGTTCAACCCGGCAAAGGTGATTTAGCTGCCGGAATGGGTGGTTTTGGTGGTCAATTCGGGTCAGTTATTGGTATGCGCCGTGCAGCTGATTTCATAATGAAAGCCACCATAGTTTTAGCTGTTTTGTTAATGCTTTTATCTATAGCTGTTAATAAAGCATTTTTACCGGAAAAGGTATCTGCAACCGGTGATACCAAAATGAAGGGCAAAGAAGCACCAGCGGCTCCTTCAACACCAAATATTCCGCCGTCTCAAAATCCGGCACCGGCAGCACAGCCACAAAGTACGCCGCCTGCAACACAAGGTAAATAATTGTTTACTGAAGCATAGGAAGGGCTCAATCATGTAGTGGTTGAGTCCTTTTTTCATTTTTTGCTACCGCAGACGGCATCAAAAGACCAGCTGTAATAGTACCTCGTTTTGCCAATGAGAGCAGTACACCGCATCAACAACTACATCGTGAATATTAGTCAACATGAAAATTCTCGTTATTAATTGGCAAGATATTACCAATCCGTTAGGAGGCGGAGCCGAGACCCATTTTCATGAAATATTCAAAAGAATTGCAGCAATGGGGCACAAAGTTACATTGTTTTGCTGTTCCTATGATGGTTGTATAGCAGAGGAAGTGATTGATGGGATACATATCATTCGAGCCGGTTCCAGATTACTTTTTAATTTATATGTCCCAATTTGGTATTACAAGAAATTTAAAAATGAACAATATGATATTATTGTTGATGATATCAATAAAATTCCATTTTATACTCCTTTATATGTAAAAGAACCTTTACTTGCAATTAGTCACCATTTCTTCGGTACAAGTATTTTTTTACAGGCAAATCCAGTTTTTGCTTTGTATGTTTATGTAGCAGAGAAGCTTGTAGATTTTATCTATAAATCCACAAAATTTACTGTTGTATCACAAAGTACTTTAAATGAGTTCTTAGCCCGTGGATTCAACAAACATAACTTCACTATTATCCCTAATGCTATAACTCAAACTGACTACCCTATGCAAGTAACCGAAAAGTATGATATACCTACCATTACATACTTTGGGAGAATTAAAAAGTACAAAAGCCCCGACCATCTTGTTAAAGCATTTTCACTGTTGCTCAAAGAAATACCAAACGCTAAGTTACTTTTTATGGGAAGTGGTGATTTTCAGCCAGAGTTGGAGCATTTGGCTAAAAACCTTGGCATAGAAAAATCCGTTGAATTTAAAGGAAGAGTAACAGAACTTCAAAAGACAGAGTATCTTTCCAAATCCTGGGTAGTAGTTAATACTTCAATGAAAGAGGGGTGGGGCATTACAAATATAGAAGCTAATGCTTGTGGAACGCCTGTTATATCTGCCAATGTACCCGGACTTTCTGATTCAGTTCGTAATGGTGTTTCAGGTGAATTATATGAATACGGTAACATACAGCAATTACATGAGCTTATTAAAACAATTGTAATTAACGAAAACATTCGCATAAAACTATCCGAAGGTGCTGTTTCTTGGGCAAAACAATTCTCTTGGGATACTTCCGCACTGTTAATGATAGATTACTGTAAAAAAATTATAGAAAATAGCATCTCTGTCCGATAATCTTACCAAATTTCATATTCAGTGAATTATACTGAACTATGTAAGTAGTGTCGTTTTTTCTACTTCAGAATTATGGTAATGAGATTATATACTTTACAATCACGAACAATGCTGTATTGTTTGGTATATGTAATGTTATTCGGAGTTACTCTTTCGTATTCGCATGAAACGAAAGGTACTGATTTTTGGATAGCAGTTCCACCTAATGCGCATGTATTAGATATCAAAAAGGACTCCATTTATCTCTGCATATATACGAATGTACCAACTCTTGGAAATGTTACTTATACTTCTAAATCCGGAATTGTAGTAAATAAGAATTTTTCAATTAATGATATCCGTAAAACAGTTTCTATTGGTATACCAATCTCAGATGTTGAGATTACCGGTATAATTACCGATACAGCTATCAACACAACAAATCAAGTTGAAAAAGTACTTTCAAACCAAAGCATACATTGTACAACAAACAACCCTGTTAGAATGTTGCTTGCAAGTAATGCACTTGGAAGTACATCAGTTACCCCTTTAATACCGGTTTCAGCTTTAGGTAGACGATATGTAATTGCAACAGTTCCAAATGCGCTAACCCACGTTAACAACAACCCAACCAATGGCGTAGATGTTAGTCATAGTTATCCGTCTCAGTTTGTTATAACCGCTACAAATGATAATACTCAGATTGACATCAGTTTAATGTCAAAATCAACATCAGGAACTATAAATAAATCAATAACATTAAACAAAGGTCAGTCGTATTTAGTGCAATCTGCAATTAGTGTGAATGACGTGAACGGTTCTGGTGATTTATCAGGATCTACAGTCGTTGCAACAAAACCGATTGTAATATTTACCGGACACCAATATGCAGCAGTTCCCATTGATAGTAAAAACATAGATGTTACATCTCGGAATAACCTAATGCAACAATTGGTGGGAATGGAGCATTGGGGTACTCATTATATTGTTCCGCAGTTTTATAATCCTCAATCTATCAACTCTCAGGGGACAGATTTTGTACGAATATTCTCATCCGATGAGAACGTTTTAGTTGAAGTTAATGGTGTTAAATATACACTAACAAGAACAGGTTCTTATATTGATGTACCATTGGACCAACCGTTAGAAATTGAATCTAAAAGACCCGTACAAGTAATAGCCTACAAAAAATCATCAACTAAAGTAGGGAATGGGAGTCTCAATTTAAGTGATGCTACAATGTATATCGTTCCTGATGTTGAGCAATTTTCGACAGAACATCAATGCTATAGTTTCCAATCTCGAGATGTAAACAGTAAACAATTTTTAGAACAATATATCACTATCATTGCACCTACTGAAACCGTCCCAAGTATTATACTAGATAATGCTACCCTTACTGTTCCTTTTACAGCTATTGGCAATTCAGGCTATTCAACAGTTACAAGAAAAGTAGGTGATGGATTACACACGCTCTCTGCTGAAATGCCAATTGGAGTAATATCATTTGGTTATGGTATGGGTGATGCCTACGCGTATGCTTCAAGTATAGAACTACATGACTTTGCATATTTAAATACTACTATAAAGTTAAACAATCAAACAGCTAAAGTAGGTGATACAGTTTCAGTTGTTGGTACTTTGGCTGAAATGCAATATCCACCTAAATTGTTTGGTATCTCACCAGCGTATTTTTCCTTCAAAGTAAAAGTAAATGCAACCACTCTTACCCCAGCTGACCCCAATCAACGTGGGTCAATATTAAATGGTTATCAATATCTTGAACATAGCTCAGGTAATAAAAACACTATTGGCGATACGTTGTTTTCAATTCCTATGATCTGTGGTTTAGGCGATACAAAATATAGTGAGATTGAAGTTACTGATGTAACATGGTATGATTCCAACAACGATAGTGTTCAATCCGGTTTGGAATGTATTAAAGGTAAAGTAGAAATTACAGACATCTGGCGAGATACGTTGGGGTTTAGATTAGTAAATCCCAATAGCGAAACAGTAGAACTAGATATACAACCAAATCCGGTTGTTGCATCTGCGTACATCATTTTTACAATACCGGATAAACTAGATTCATACACAATGGAAGTGTTTGATGCATTGGGTAATAAAGTAATAGATTTAACTGATTTAGCTGTTAAAGAACAATCTAAAGGTCATATAAACATTGACAAAACCGACTTGGGGCTCGGTATGTTCTTTATCAGATTAGCGTATCTTGATAAATCGGTTGTACGTGGATTTATTGTTCAATAGGATGTAGAATGAAATTTCTCTTGTACATAGTGATTTTCATAGTAGTTGTAACTACAAACGGTATGGCGCAAGTAGTTATAGATACAACGAATCCAATACAGTTTGGTGTGTTCGGACATGCAGGTTTTACTACCATGAAAATTCAGGGAATATCACAGTTAGTTGGATATCCAAAACCATATTCCCTTTTTCAGAATAGTGATGGAGAGTCAGTTTCTTTTGGTGGTGAAATTAATGCTCCGTTATCATCTATGATGAAGGCTACATTAACCACCGCTTCTATTCATACTGGAGTAAGAATAGGATTTAATGTTGGGCGTGCACAACCGGTAGCAGAAGAGAAAACATTGTTTATTGTAAATGGTGTACCAACACCCGGAATAATTAAGTACACACTTGATGCACGGTTTTCATCCGTTGGTATTGAACCTATGGTAGAATTAACGCCACCCTTCCACGATAACATCAGGTTACATGCAGGCTTACGTACAGCTTGGGTTTATTCTGCAAATTTCAGACAGATTGAAAGTATTGCATCACCGGGAAATGTTGAGTTTATTCAAGGTTCACAACAAAGACAAAAGTATGAAGGTGAAGTTCCTAATTACAGTAAATATGAAGTTGCAGGACTATTTGGATTATCCTACAATATATCACTTAGTAAACGCTTCTCAGTTGTGCCTGAAATGTTTTACCAGATTCCAATTAACAATCACACAGCCGATGCAAATTGGGATACCCGTTATTTAAGAGTTGGGGCATCTATTCGCGTCGTATTACCAACAACCAAACCTACGGTTAAAGACACATTAGTACAACGTGATACAATCACAAAAGCAATTCCGGACATCATTACCGAAAAAACAGAAATTGCCTCCAAAGATTATCGTTTAACAGTGAATGAAAACGATGATGTTCGTTATGAGTTTACAACTGTGTTCGAGCACTATGTAAAAGTTATTCCTAAAGCAAAACCCCTGTTAACTGCGTTGCTAAATACGAATGTGTTCCAGATAATGCCAGACTCTACTATTACTAAATTGGATACATTGGTATGCGATGAAATTGTTTGGAATGACTTTCATCCACTTTTGAATTATATATTCTTCGAAGAAAACTCATCTAAACTGCAGATTAAGTATAATCAGTTACGTCCGCAAGATGCAGAAAACTTCAAGACAAAGAATGACGAAACACAGATGGAAACGTATTATAATATGATGAATATTATAGCGCAAGGTTTGAAACGTTTTCCACGTTCCAAAATCAACATTAATGGTTGTG
>JAIBAE010000048.1 GCA_019695345.1 Bacteroidota bacterium
GTTTCGAACGCATTTCTATCCGACTTATCGATTTTTCTTGAGGAACCAGAACTACCAAGAGAGATTCAGACAACAAAAGTATATTTCAATAATCTATTAAACTCTGGAATATTCCAATTCATGTTTAGAGAAAAGGATCACTTTATGGCTCAACCATTACTTGTTGAAACTAAACGCGAAATTGAACCTATAATTTCAGACTGTGGGAAGATAATCTATAGAGTATTACATAAAAAGTAGAGTTTTTATATTCTCACGACTTGAGTTAAGCATAGCGCCTATTGCCGATGTTTTGGGGGACGCCTTTCATTGACTAAGTAGCTCCTGCCGAAACTTAGGGTTAGTGACCACTATTCATCATTTTTATATTCAGAATCTTCATCATATAAATCCTTACAGTATTTTCTTATATACTTATAGGCATCCTTCTCTCCTAATTCACCCGCTCTCGACCAATCTAAACAAGCATCCTCATATTCTTCTAGTGCAAGTTTTGCAAACCCTCTATTCATGTACAATGTTGCTTGATAAAGTTTTTGAGTTGATAATATGGGAAAGAATGTGTTTTTATCAGTACTATTAGATAACTCAATTGCCTTATCAAAATCTATGATTGCACTCTCATAATTTTTAAGGGACAAATAAGATACTCCTCTATGTGAAAATATATCTGATTTTGTATTATCAATTTGTTCGGCTTGATTACAATCTGCTATAGCACCAACATAATCCTTCATTTGATTTTTAGCAAAGGCTCTAAGCGTCAGTAATACTTCGTGATGTTTGTCAGAATTGAATTTTGTGAGTTGGATAATGGCTTCATGAAAGTTCTTTTTAGCACATAAAGCAATTGCTTTGTAATACTGTAGATACATTAAAGTACTATCACTTGGATAATACGAAGATGAATTAATGCTCTTTTCAAGTAATGAAATATCAGATAGTATTGATTGATAGTTTTTCAACATATAGTTACTCAGAATCCTCATGTAACGTATTTCATGATAACTAGGACTAATAATCAATGCAGTATTTAAGTCTTTCAATGCTAATTGTAATTTATTTTGGTGTAGAAAGCACTTTGCTCTTTGAAAATATGTTGTTGCAGACACATTCTTTTTTTTAGAAATCGTTTTTGTTAGGTATTCAATTGCTTCAATATAATTTTTCAAACTATAACATACATGTCCTTGTAATTCTATTAGAAACAAATCATTTTTACATAACTCAGCTTCTTTTAGCAACATGTATGCACCTAACGGGTCATCTAAATAATAGTACATAACATCAGCTTTATAGATAGATATCCTACAGTCATTATTAAGCGATAATAAACTATCATAATAATTAACTGCAACTTTACATATACTATCATTTTTTGAGAGGACGCATTCGATGCATTTTAACATATTGTTATATACAACTGAATCAGGGATTAGCTGTGCCTGAGTTGGAATTACAGAAAATGAAAATGAGATGACTAACAGAATGGATCTAAACTGAATTTTCATTGTGAACCTCAAGGAATTTAATAGTGTTATAACGCAAAAATATACAATTGTTTGTTTTATCGTCACAGCTTGAATTAAACAAAATGGTCCAATGTCGATGTTTGGCTGGATGTTCTTCGTAGGCTCAGGAATGCATTCCAAAACTATAAACCAGATACAATTCCATTCACAATTTATTCTTGCATTTAATTGCCGTCTGCTTTTGCTGATGGATAAAAGGACAGTACCAAATTGGCTTTAGCCTCAACCATTAACAAGATATTTGACTAAAGTCTATCCTACTTAATTTCTGTGCCCGTCAGCTAAAGCAGACGGCAATGTTTTATCGGTTGTTTAACTCGTTCACTTTTATTTCCCGACGCGAAGCATTGCTTCGCTTCAGTTAGATTATGTAAGATAGAGACAACACAAAGTATAAAAAGCTACTCTCACTTTGCGCCTTTGCAACCTTCGCTACTTTGCGAGATTGCGATGCTGAACGCTTGGCTCGCGCCGGGTCTGCGCGCTGGCGCGGTTGCTACGGCAACAGAGGGAACCCCAACTTATTTTCTGTGAAATGAATTTCGTTGTAAGAACACTCGCTCGAATGTAAATAGAATTACCAAAGTGATTACTATAAGGGCAATGTTTCGTGTTATCCCGCTTGCGGTGTACATGGTAAGCCCGTTGATAACACTTGGTGCAATATCTTGAATTGTTTTGGGTACCGTTGCTTTGTATGCAGTGGTTGGAATTGATTGATTCCAGAAGATCATTATAAGCATCAATGCCGATAACACAAAAGCAGGAATCAACAACTTAAACCGTTCACGCGATGGATGTACAACCGGTTTGGGAGCAACAAGCAGACTCATAAGTTGTGCCGTAAACTCAGCGCGCGATTCTATCAGGTTAGCTTGTAGTATTGCTTCGGAGCGTCTGTAAATTTCAACTTCGGCGGTACATTGCGGACATACCATAATGTGTTTGTGTGCATCGGGTAAAGCCAACGCAGGGTGTTCTGCGTCGGCATATTGTTGTAGTATTTCGTGTGAAAGATGGTTCATACGTGAACTCCTTTTGGGTGTTCTGTGGTAATATGATAATGTTTTGCAATTGCATTCCGTAACTGCAACCGCGCGCGGAACAAATGTGTTTTTACAGTGCCAATGGGAATTTGCAGTACCGCGCTAATTTCTTCGTACCCCAATTCCTCGAAGCAATATAACGTAAGTATTCCTGAATACTTTGCAGGAAGTTTTTCTATTTCCCATAACGTAATTTTCTCTAACTCAGCTTGCTCGTGAAGGGTAGATGGAATCCAGTCGGTGTGCTCTACTTCGTTGTTACCCGTATCATCATCATCAAGATATACATATTCCTGTTGTGTTTTGCGCAGTTCAGAAGCACAAACGTTATAGACTATTCGATAAAACCATGTGGAGAAAGCTGAACGTTCTTCGAACATTGGTAACGACCTAAATGCCCGTATAAACGATTCCTGAATTGCATCTTCGGCATCGTGTGTGTTTTTTAACATGCGGAAAGCTAACGTCATTGCCTTTGTTTTATATCGGTCAATAAGGATAGCAAAAGCCCGTTCATCTCCCGTTTTTATGCGTTTGATTACTTCGATATCGGTGGCTATTGTTTTATCCCCTTTTCCCATATAACGGTTCTGACTTCCATTTTATCTGAATGTTTCAAAATATTTTTTCGCTAATTTGAAACAATCCTACCGCCACTCCATCTAATCCCTTAAACACTAATAATTCTTGTTACGGAGTTCCAATGAAAATACTACTTCTGTTTTGTTTACTTCTGTATGTTGTCAATCCGTTTGTATTGCCAATCCATGCTGGCGATTCTTCAAACATCGAAGTCATGCGGTTACAGCATCAAATGGACAGTTTGCGCACAAAGATAGCTACCGATAGCGTTTCCTATTATGCAGATGTTCAGGGTCAGATGTTACGGTACAACCGCTCACCCATAGAAGAAGTTATGGGCATGACAACAGGAATAGTTACAATTGTAGGGATTGTCTTTATCTTTTATCTGTTCCTCAGTTCACGTAACAAAGAACGTATGGCTGCCATTGATAGAGGTCTGGATTCCGAGACAATTAAAGCTATGTTCAGTAATCATTATCGCTCCAGAGTGCCATCGGGACTTAACGCGTTACGCTGGGGTTTCTTGGCAATTGGTTGCGGTGGAGGTGCGTTATTTGGAGTACTATCACATAACGAGCCGGCTGCATTTATTGGTGCAATAATAGGCGGCGGCGTTGGATTAGTATTCTACTATACCGTAGCCCGCAAACAAGAAACACCCGAGCCACCTATACCACCTGAAGTTTAGACAATTATGTTAATCATCTGCATTTATCCCCTTCTCTGAATATGGTGAAGGGGATTTTTTTTTAGGCAGTTGTTTCTGTTCCATCAGCCCGAGTGATACCTATATACAACTCTCGTTGTGCATCGCATATATCTCGATTGTACATCGGGCATTTATCGTGGATAAATGTAGAATCTATTGCGCCGCTGCATCGGTTGGGGCGGACAGGGTTGCCGCGCTGGCGCGGTTGCTTCGGCAGGGGCGGGTACGCATAAGAACACATAAAAACAATATGTTGAGTAATTGAATTAATCCATAACTTGCAATATTGATGTTACAAACGTAGGTTACAATGCCAACTGCTATCACAACCTGTATTGCCTGTTCAACGGAAGCACCTGTTGTTATGTATGGTGCAACAGAATTATGTATCTGCCCAACGTGTGGTTTAGGATGGTTACATCCCATGCCCACCAATCAGGAACGCGCCGAACATTATGCAAAACAATACGGCTTACAAAATGATATTCTTGGTAATTCTATTCAAGCCCAAATGCGGCGATGGTCGCGTTTACCCGAGCAACTATCATTAATTGCTGATATACAAACGCTTAAACCTGCGCCGGCCTCAGTTTTGGATGTTGGTTGCGATATGGGCAACTTTTTGGATGAAATACGACGATACGGGTATTCTGTTGCTGGTGTGGAGCCATCTGAAAGTGCACGCTCTCAAGCACACCAAATTGGGTTACAGGTGTTTAGTTCTATTAAGGAACTTTGTGATGATACAAATACTTTGTACGATGTTGTTACGATGCATCATGTATTGGAACATGTTGATAATCCTGTAGTAACACTTACCGAGCTTCATTCCCTTATGGCTCCGGGTGGGTTGTTATTATTACGTGTTCCGGATTTCTCATGTTTTTGGAGTAAGCTGTTTAAAGAGAAGTGGATATGGTTTCAACCTGAAAATCATTCGTATCATTTTACGTTACGTTCCTTACTGCAGGTTGTGCAAAAGGCAGGATTTGAAATTCGTAAAGCTACATCGCAACGCCCCAACAACTACCGTACGATGAAAGCGCAAATGCTATCTTCTCATTCGTTTTCTCATTCCATGAACGTTACGCAATCTTTTAAGCGTGCGGTGTCACCGTATTATCAGTTTGTAACGGGTATAGAATTGTATATCCTTGCACAAAAAACTTCCTGATATTGCCGTGTTAAGTTATTGAAATTGCGACGCTAAAGGTTTGGTTCGGACAGGGTTGCCGCGCTGGCGCGGTTGCTACAGCAGTCAACGGTATTCAAAGAGCTTCCCTACTCTGTTCGCGATAGAACATCCCGCCAATGTTATATTTGTAGTGTATTGCTTAGGAAATTCATGACCGTATTTGATATTGACCTTATAATTATAAACCGAAATACAGTAGAGTTAACCCGTAATTGTATTACTTCAATTCGCAACACTCAAGGTGCATTGCGCGTGAATATTATTGTTGTTGATAATGCTTCTACTGATGGTTCGCCTGATATTTTAGAAAAAGAATTTCCGGATGTAACGATAATTCGTAGTGAAAAGAACCTGGGATATGGTGCAGCGTTTAACGTAGCTTTTGCACAATGTTCAGCTCCGTATGCTGTTATCTCTAACACCGATGTTGTCTATCACGATAACACGTTACAAACCTTTTGTAGGTTTATGAATGAGAATACTGATGTTGGTGTGTGCGGAGGTCAACAGATTTATCCCGATGGCAGATGGCAACGCAGTTACGGGCCAAATCCAAACTTCTTTTTTGGTTTTATTTTGATGCTTGGTTCGAAGTTTTGGTATGAAGCGTTTGTAAACAGATATTGGAAGAAACTTAACCTTGAGCAACGAGTTAAAGAGGTTGGTTTTGTAGATGGTGCTGTAATGTTTTTGCGGAGAACTGCCTTGGAACAACTTGGCGGGTTTGACCCCTCGTTTTTATTCTTTGCTGAAGATGGTGATGTATGTATGGGCATGAAACGTAATGGTTGGAAGGTGAAGTTTGTTCCGCAAGCAACGTTTACACACATTCGTGGCGGAACACGGTCATTTGAAGTATTACGAGAGCAACATTATTTATCTATGAATATGCACTTTCGATTTCAACTTGCACGTAAGTATCTTACTCCTTTACACGAAAAACTGTGGGGCGTTACTCAGGTTTGGTATTATGCCGAACTTATGCTTGTGTATAAGGTGTTAGGGCTACTAACAGGCAAACAACTATTACACGATAAAAGTACAGTTTGCAAAACTTTACTGCTTGTGTGTGCAAGCGAATTAGAAGGTAAAACATCAACAACTATTTCATTACCGTGAACCAATCATCTATGTACATATTTGGGCGCCGGACAATTGCTGATGCACTACGTTCAGGTCGTTCTATTGAGAAAATATTTATTGCGTATGGCGTAAAGGAAGATAGCATTACGGATATTCTACGCATTGCACGTAGCGAGAAAATTCCGGTTGTCACTGCCGATAAAACTAAGTTTAAGCAATTAGAGGAAGAAGCACAAGCGGGTACTTTTTCGCAGGGAGTAATTGCGCTAACTGTTAACTACAAACAAGTATCGGATGTTGAGCTGTTTCAGGAAGCATTAACTGTAACTCCGCATCCGGTAATTGTTGCGTTAGATGGAATAAACGACCCACACAATTTAGGAGCCATTGCGCGGAGTATAGTATGCTCGAATGCTCATGGGTTGTTGTTACCTACACACAATGCTGCGCCTATTACTTCTGCTGCCATGAAAACATCTGCCGGTGCTTTGGAAATGCTCTCAATAGCAAAAACCGTTTCGTTATCACGCTCGCTTGAACGCGCTAAAGAAGTAGGATACTGGATTATTGGTACAGATGCGCAAGCAACACACGCGTATACAGCAAACCTGTACGACCGTCCGGTTGTGCTGATAATAGGCAACGAAGGAGATGGTATGCGAACTTCAACACGTAAGTTATGCGATGCTGTTATCAACATTCCAATCAATCCAAAATTTGACTCTCTTAATGCAAGTGTTGCTGCAGGTGTTATCTTATTCGAAATAGCTCGCCAAAAACAATGAGTAGTATTCAATCACAATCAACTATTTGTGCCTTAGCAACACCGGCAGGTGTTGGAGGAATGGCTATTATCCGCGTGTGTGGAAGTAATGCTTTACGCATAGTTGATATGTGTTTTTCGGGTAAGCAGAAATTAGAACATTCAGCATCGCACACAATACACTTCGGGAAGTTTATTCATAATGATACGGTACTTGATACAGTTACCGCATCGGTATTTATTGCACCGCATTCGTACACCGGAGAGAACACCGTAGAAATTGGATGTCACGGCGGGATGGTAGTTCAGCAGCAGATTATTGAGGCATTACTTGATTTCGGTGCGCGCCATGCAGAACCCGGAGAGTTTACCAAACTTGCGTTCCTGAATGGTAAACTCGATTTAACACAAGTAGAATCGGTTGCGGATATTATCCATGCCACATCAACACTTGGCTCGCAGGCATCGGTGCGCCAGTTAACAGGCGGGTTTACACAAAAATTACAAGAACTACGTGCTCAACTACTCGACATATGCGCTCTGTTAGAAATTGAATTAGACTTTGCGCACGAAGACATAGAATTTGTAGACCGCACGGTAGTTACAAACAAAATCCACGATGCAATTTCGTACTGTTCCCATTTACTCGAATCTCACAAAGGTTCTGAGATACTTCGGTCAGGGTTATATGTTGGGTTGATTGGCTATCCAAACTCCGGGAAGTCATCGTTGTTTAATGCTCTTCTACAACGTAAGCGTGCTATTGTTAGTAATGTTGCAGGTACCACTCGTGATTACATTGAGGAACACTTAACTATATCCAATATAGCAGTACGCTTGTTTGATACCGCCGGAATACGCGACACTGATGATGTAATTGAATTAGAAGGCATTGAATTTTCCAAAAGCATAATCGAGCAATGCCATGTGTTACTGATTATCAATGATGTTACCCGAGGCGAACATCACTCACAACCATTGGTAGAATACATTACCACAAATTACCCTCACATTATTGTTACGCTGTTGCAAAACAAAGCCGATTTGCTCAACACACTTCCCTTTCCACCAGACACCATTTATACTTCGGCAACAACAGGGTTGGGTATGGAGTCAGTCCGTGATTTTATAAAACAGACTGCGCAATCTCAAGTTGATGTTACAAGTTCTGTATTGATAAATGCCCGACATGTGGGGCTACTGCAACATATTGTAGAATCGCTTCATGGCGCACTTACCGCGTTAGCGTTGCAACACTCCAACGAGTTTGTTGCGCTGGATATACGCCAAAGTATTGAGCTAATTGGCAACATAACCGGCAACACATCAAACGAAGATGTGATAAACGAAATCTTCAGCAGGTTTTGTATAGGAAAGTAGTTTTTGCTATCGCATGATGGCACCTCACCTCAACTAACATCCTTTATCTTACCATGCCGGAAAGAACGTACCAGCGCTGCACAACGCTTGGAGCGGACACGTTACCGCGCAGTAAGTTCGCTTCGGCAGAAGTGGGAATTCATAGTTCAACTGTTAATATCTATCATTAAATACCCTAAGCTGTAACTAACTTGCTGTAATACCGTATGTTTGGTTTATATTCCGTAGTAGATAACATCATACTATAATTTAGTTACCATAATTGGAAAGTACATATATGGAATTGGTAATCTCTAACTTATCGAAAACGTATCCTAATGGCGTAAGAGCGCTGGATAATATTTCTCTTACTATTCCGCAGGGAATGTTTGGTTTATTAGGTCCGAATGGTGCCGGTAAATCTTCACTGATGAGAACCATTGCAACATTGCAAGAACCGGATAGCGGTACTATAATGTTTGATAATACTAATGTTCTAACCCAAAAGGAAGATGTTCGCCGATTTCTTGGATACTTGCCTCAAGAATTTGGATTATACCCAAACTTATCGGCTGATACAATATTAGATCACTTTGCTGTGTTAAAAGGAATTACCAATTCCTCGGAGAGAAAGGCACAAGTTGAGTACCTGCTACAACGAACGAACTTATGGCAAAACAGAAAGAAAAGTGTTGGCGGTTTTTCGGGTGGTATGAAACAACGCTTAGGAATTGCCATTGCGTTGCTTGGTTCGCCTAAACTGATTATAGTTGACGAACCAACTGCCGGCCTAGACCCAACCGAACGCCACCGTTTTCTGAACTTGTTAAGTGAGCTTGGCGAAAACATTGTGATAATTCTATCAACACATATTGTAGAGGATGTTAGAGAATTGTGTTCGAGCATGGCTATCATTAATAAAGGTAAAGTAGCATTAAGCGGCGAGCCCGGCAGTGTTATTGAAAACGTAAAAGGAAAAATTTGGAAACGTTTTGTTGATAAGAACGAAATGGATTCTATTGCCAAAGAATACAATGTAATTTCAACAAGAATGATTGCAGGCCGACCGTTAGTTCATGTGTATTCCGATGAACAATTATCAGATGGCTTTATTCAAATAGAGCCGGATTTAGAAGATGTTTACTTTCATCAAATCTCATTATTACAGCAAGCACCACAAGAATCTGAAACAACAACTGTAGGAGAATAATATGTTTTGGAATATTCTTGTATTTGAAATCAAATATCAACTGCGTAAACCCGCCACGCACATTTTTGCCGCATTGATGTTCTTGCTTGGCTTCCTATTTCTTGGAACCGAGGCAGCATCTATTGGCGGCGTTGGACCGTTGGTGAAAGCTAATTCTCCGTGGGTTTTGACGCAGGTGTTTTTAGTGTTATCTATTGTTGGTCTCATTATTCTTCCCGGTATAACAGGAACAGCTGTCATTAGAGACTTTGAAATGAAAACACATGAAATTCTCTACACTACTCCTCTTTCAAAATTTGTGTATGTGTGTGGCAGATTTCTTGGAACGTACCTTGTAACCATGGGAATCTACTTTGCAGCAATATTTGGAGCAATGTTAGGTACAGTTATAGGTCCGGCACTTGGCTGGGTAAATGCTGATAAGATGGGAGAATTTCACTTACTAAATTACATTGTTCCACAATTTGTATTTGTTGCAACTAATGCGTTTCTGTTTGCTTCTATTTCGTTTGGTATTGGCTTGATATTCAGAAGCTTTATAACCGTATATGTGCAAGGTTTTGCGTTATTGATACTGTGGTCTATCTCTCAGAACTTTACTCAAGAAATTGAGAATAGAACAATAGCTGCCCTATTAGACCCAATGGGATTTAGAGCTTTCCGCATTCTTACAGAATTCTGGACACCAATAGAACGAAACACGTTGATTATTGGATTCACCGGCGAGATTTTGTATAACAGATTGCTCTGGGTTTCGGTTGCTGCTTTGTTATTCTTTGTAACCTATTCTATGTTCTCCATGAATACAGAAGGGATTACCTTGCGCAAAAGAAAACGGAGTAGAGCATTAGAGGTTGATAGTACTACTACGACAATCTCAGTGATTCCTGAAATCAATAAAATCAGTTACGGATTTACAACAGCATTAAAACAGTATATCTCGCTTACCAGATTGTATATAAGTAGTATAATCCGAGAGAAACCTTTTATAGCAATTGCACTCATTGCAATCATGAACTTCGGTATCAATGCATATTACGCAAACCATAGTGAGAATACAGATTTACAACCTGTTACCTACTTGATGATAGATACCATAAGAAATGTATTTACTTTATACTCTATTATTCTATCTACCTTATATGCCGGGGAACTTATCTGGAAAGAACGTGGCATTAAGTTATCTCAAACCTTCGATGCCTTACCTGTTCCGGTATGGGTAGGTCTTGCAGGTAAACTTACAGCATTAACGGTAGTAAATGGGATACTTACTGTTATCCTTATAGTTGGTGGTATGATTACGCAGTTGTTTCAAGGATACACATCCTTTGAACTAACACAATACTTGCAATATTTAGTACTCATTGCATTGCCATCATATCTATTACTAAACATACTCACTTTATGTATTCATGTGCTTGTTAATCAGAAATATGTTGGTCACATGGTAGTAATTCTCTTTTACATTTTCACTATTGTTTCCGGGCAACTCGGGTTTGAACATAGCATGTGGGATTACGCTACCTCCCGATTTGGAATTTACTCCGATATGAATGGCTGGGAGCCATTCTACCAACGAGGTTTTGCATATCTTATTTTCTTCTCTTGCGTAGGCGGAATATTTGCCTGGATAGCAAACTACTTTATGGTTCGTGGTTCGGAAGATACGTGGAATATTAGAATTCGCCAGCTAACAGGCAGGACATCTAAACCGGTTGTTGCATTTGGTAGTGTTGCTATAGTGTGTTCACTTGCATCCGGTGGTTTTATCTATTATAACACGAACTTTCTGCATACCAATCTTAGCAGTAAGCAATCAGAATTAGTAAGCGTAAACTATGAGAAAACATACGCACCGTATCGTTGGACGCCTCAGCCAAAAGTATCGGGATTGTTTATCAACTGCGAGTTACATCCCTACGAACATTGGTATACAATGTCAGGTGTACAAACATTGGTAAATCACGAAGACAGTCCTATTGATTCCTTGATTGTAAACTACAATCAAGACTTAGCTCTCAATAAACTTCAATTTAGTCGTCCGTTAACATTAACACTTAACGATACAACACAAGGCATTAAAATCTACAAATTCAAAACACCGTTAATGCCGGGTGATACAATGATTGTTGACTTCAGCGTTGGTTATTACAAACGTGGTTTCCCCAACAGTAATTTTAATACGAGTATAATTGATAATGGCTCGTTCTTGTACACCACAGTTGCACCAAGTTATGGATACAACTCAGAAGCAGAAATGAACGACCCAAGCGACAGAAAGAAATACGGTCTGCCTGAAAAAGTTCGTATCCCTTCCATCAACGATAATCGTTACAAAAATGTGAGTTACATAAACGAGGGGTCTGACCTTATTAACTTCGAGGCAGTTATAAGCACCGCCCCCGACCAAATTGCAATTGCTCCCGGTTACTTACAACGCGAATGGAAAGAACAAACACCAACCGGTGAACGTAGATTTTTCCATTATAAAATGGATAAACCTATTTGGAACTTCATTGCAATATTATCGGGCAAGTATGCTGTAGCACGTGATGTATGGACATCACCCGAGGGTAAAAATGTAAACATTGAAATCTACTATCATCCTAAACACGATTTTAATATTGCAAACTTTATCGAATCAGCTAAATCGGGTTTAACATATTACTCCAAGAACTTCAGTCCATATCAACACTCACAATACAGAGTAATTGAATTCCCACGGTATGCATCGTTTGCTCAAGCGTTTCCTAACACCATTCCATTTTCCGAGTCGCTCGAGTTTATTGCTAAACAAAGTAAAGACGTAAACTCCGATAACATAGATTTTGGCTTCTTTGTTAATGCGCACGAGCTTGCACACCAATGGTGGGCACATCAGGTATTAGGCTCCAATCAGCAAGGATGTACCATCATGTCCGAATCGTTAGCAGAGTATTCAGCTTTACGAGTGATGGAAAAAAAGTATGGTGCTGAAATGACGCAAAAGTTTCTACGCTACGAATTAGATGGATACTTGCGTGGCAGAGCATTTGAATCCCGTGCCGAACAACCTATTGCATATAACGAGAACCAACAGTACATCCATTATAACAAAGGTTCGCATACATTCTATTGTCTGGCAGATTACATTGGCGAGGATACACTTAATGTTGCACTGGCGGACTTCCTAAAACAGTGGGGCGGTAAATACCATCCGTATCCAAACTCACGCGACCTGTTAAAGGTTATCCGCAACCATACGCCCGATTCACTACAAAATGTTGTAACCGATTTGTTTGAAAAAATCACGTTGTTCAGTAACGAAATCACTGACTCCTATTGTACCAAAAACAACAATGGTGGATACGATGTACATATCAACATAAAATCTAAAAAGTTTTATGCCGATAGTGTTGGCAACGAAAAACCAACTACTCTCAACGACTGGGTAGATATTGGTGTATATGCAAAATCTAAGAAAGGAACATTGTTAGACAACCCTCTCTACTTCCGCAAACATAAAATCACAAATGAAAGTCAAAGCATCGTAGTAACGGTAAAAGACCTACCTCTTAAAGTTGGAATAGATCCATTCTATAAACTTGTAGACAGAAGTCCGGATGATAACGTAAAATCAATCGAACTACGTAACTAAGAAGTATATAAACAAACTACAAGCCGCTTGGATACTGATATTCAAGCGGTTTTGTTTTATATCTTTTGCTATCGCGTGACGGCACCGCACCTCTACTACAAACAACCTCAACTTGCCGGAGATAACCTCATCTGAAACATTACCTTTATCTTTGTGTCGCTACAGAAAACAAAAGGTTATATCCATGCAAAAACTCACAGTACTTCTCTTGCTTGCATTTGTAGCAGCGTCAACATTTGTTCATGCACAAGACACCACACGTCCACCTCAGAACAGAAATGTAGAAATGGGATTCAGGAGTTCGAATTATTCCGGTTACGGAATTTTTGTAGCTAAAGAATTCACAGATGTATCTGTTAGACTTACAGCCGGGGTTTGGGAATCATGGCAAACAAGATATTTGTGGGAATCAGAATCAAATACTGTACTATACAATATGGGTTTAGATGTTAGAAGTCACGCGTATCTAACACATAGGTTCGAGTTTAATATTGGAATAGGTACGATGTACGAAATAAAACAAACCGAAATTGGGTGCGGTTTGTGCAGAAATGATTCCAATAATCAATCACTTAATAATGTTACTACAAACACCAATACTGTTACTCTTGGAGTATGTAATGGAGTAGCTTTTAAGTTGAATAGATTTAAAATTGGCGTGGAGCTGGCCTATATTCTAACATTAGATAACTACAGTAAGTTGGAAAAGTATATTAACCCAAGTGAAACCCGAAAAATTGAACATTCTGGTTTTGTGTATAACGCTCATGGGTTTGGTTATGGATTATCCATTGGATATGTGTTTTAATGCGACGCTGCACCGCTATCTCCCGCCTGTGTGCCGGCGCACAAGGATTGCTTCGGCTTGTGCGGGGAACCCCAGCTCTTATGTAACGTTATCCAGCAAATACAGAATGTTTTTGTAGTCTTTTCCTGTTGCTTGGGTCATGGCAATTTCGCACGTTGTATTGGTTGAATAATAGCCATCGGCGTTGTATTGCTGTACTTCATGTGCTTCGGCTTGCGTAGCAGCTGTAGTTAGTTCAGGGTATAACAATCCTCTATCGCCTGCAAAGCCGCAACAACCCGCATTATGTGGAATGATTACATTGTTTGCACAAGCCAATGCAAGCTGTTGCAGGACGTTTGTGTTTCCAAGTTTTGTGTTGGCACAAATGGGATGAAGCACAACCATCGGAACCTTTTGAGTGATAGTGACCTTTGGAAGAATAGTTTGCTGGGTGAAATTATTTATATCAATAATTGTAAGCGCACGAAGCGTGTTGAATGCAGGATTACTGTTGTTCAGTTGTGATTGCAATACGCTGTATGTACAAGAAGAGCTATCAATAACAATGGGGAGTTTCCCATTATCACTTACTTCGTACAGCATGGTTGCAAATGCAGTAACGGATTGTTGATGAGCATCATTATACCCCTTCGATTGAAATACATTCCCGCAACACACAGATTGCACATTGTTTGGAATGCGAACGGAAATTCCTGCTTTGCTACACAAACGGAGAAATACATCTGCTACGCTCTCGCCATTCTTTGTGCCAATAGTACGTGTTGTACATGTTGGGAAATACACCACATCATCCGTTGTTGTAAACCGCTCTTTAATAGTTGCAGCTGAGCCAAGATGTCTGTTCCAACGTGGACTCCCCACAACAGTATGCGCAACGTTTGTAAGTTGCTCCGCTACCCCGGAGCCCAGTACCGAAGCGGCTGCGCGAACAGTTGTATTTCCTATGGTAACTGCATGTTGCACAGTATTAAAGTTATTTGCAACCCACGTTGCCATTGTGTTTTGTGTGTTGGAATGTTGTTGCCCTCGCAGTGATTTAATGTACTCCCCGGTATTAATGTGTACAGGGCATGCACTTCCGCACAAGCCATCAACAGCGCACGTTTCTACACCATTGTATTGGAACTCTTGCTCAAGAATGGCAACTGCTTTGGTATCATTACTTTCTTTGCGTCGTTCAATTTCACGTTGGATACCAATTCGTTGTCGTGGTGTTAAGGTAAGCGTTCTGCTTGGGCAATGCGATTCGCAAAAACCACATTCAATACATCGGTCAATCTCTTTATCAATAGTTGGCAATGACTTGATGTTTTTTGTGTGAATCTTTTTATCGTCCGATAGTATTACATCGGGGTTGAGAATATTCTCGGGGTCGAGCAATCGTTTTATTTTCTTCATGATAGCATACGCTTCACTGCCCCACTCACGTTCCAGATATGGAGCCATGTTACGCCCTGTGCTATGTTCTGCTTTTAATGAGCCATCATATTTACCAACAATTAAATCAGCAAGTTCATCCATAAACTGCTCGTAGTGAATGATGTCTGATTCCGTTTGAATTTTCTTAGGAAGTATAAAGTGCATGTTGCCATCTTTTGCATGCCCGAAGATAATTCCGTTTGGATAGCCGTGGTGTATCATCAGCGTACGCAGGTCTCTAACTCCTAATGCTACGTCGTTGGGTTTAAATGCAACATCTTCATTCACAAGCGATGTTCCCGTAGGTCGCATCCCGCCAATAGTTGGCATCATTCCTTTTCTAATTTTCCAGAACAAAGCTTGTTCGTTTGCATCACGAGTAAAAAACGGTACACGTTGTACATCACAGCGTTGTATGGCTGCATTGGTTCGTACCAAAACGTTACTCATTTCATCAACATCACTAAACTGGTATTCGGTTAAAAGGATACAAGATTCATCATGGAGTGTTGCAATAAACTCCGGCGTGTCGCTAAAATGTTCAACCGAACGAAGTGCGTGTCTATCCATTAATTCAACAGCAGCAGCGTTGGAATCTCGTAACGGGGAAATTGCCTTGCAAGCCGCTTCAATGCTATTAAACGTCAGCAAACCAGTGTACGCAAGGGGTAATGCGGGGACGGTTGTAAACACTACATCGGCAATAAATGCAAGTGTTCCTTCACTTCCAACTAACAAGTGCTGAAGTATATCAACCGGCGAATCAAAATCCAAAAACGCATTTAACGAATATCCCATCGTATTCTTAATCGAATATTTACTTCTAATGCGTTCAACAAGTCTTGGGTTGTCTCGAATCTCTTTTTGAATAGACAGCAAACCTTCTGCAATATGCGGAGCCAATTCTTGTAAGCGTGCATCGGCATTACTCTCCGATGTATCTATCACAACTCCGTTGGTTAGCATAAACGTCATGGAGTGTAACGTGTGATACGAATTTTGCATTGTTCCGCAGCACATCCCACTTGCATTGTTGGCAACAATTCCGCCAATCATACATGTGTTAATAGATGCAGGGTCAGGACCAATCTTTGCATTATACTTTTTAAGAATGGTATTTACATATCCACCTCGAACAGCCGTACCTACACGCACTCGTGCACCGTTGTTCAGCACATGTACAGAATTAAACCCACGGGTTATCTCTACCAACACACCATCGGTAACTGCCTGACCCGATAACGATGACCCCGCCGCACGAAATGTTAACGGAATTTTATTCTGTTTACTCCATGCAAACAAATCTCGTATTTCTTCTAACGTTGTTGGGTGAACAATTGCTTTTGGAATCAATTGGTAGAAACTTGCGTCAGTCGAGAAAGCGATTCTATCAATCAACGTAGTCCGTACCCGATTTTTAGGAAGTATTGATTGTAAACGTTGTATTTCCATGGTCAGTTATTCAAATTATCGTTGGTTGATACGTGCATTCTAACTACTTTTAACGACATTATCAAGGAGTTTTACAAACATGAACCATAGTTTCAACAGTATTCTTATTACAGCAACACTTTACTGCATTCTAATACAATCAAACTGCATAGCACAGGAGTTCAAATCACCATATCAAATTGGTTGGGGAAAGGAAAGCATAGTGGTAGGTGCCGGTTTTGTAAACGGGATACTTGCCTCATCGTTCGATGATACTGTTTCAGTTGTTACTCCGTTCGAAATTCAACAGTTAGATAGAAACTCTGTAAATATACTCGACCGTTTTGCAACATACAATTACTCGCCAACTACTGCAAAGGCAAGTGATATATGCTTGGGAACGATATTGGTTGCGCCGTTTACACTCTTAGCAGCCGATAACATACGCCGCGATTGGGATAAACTTACCGTAATGTATGTAGAAACTATGCTATGGTCTGCAATGTTACCATCCTACACTAAAGGCACAGTTCAACGCATACGACCGTTTGCATACAACACCGATGCTCCGTTAGATAAAAAGCTGGATGCGGAAACGCGCCGTTCCTTTTTTTCCGGACACACCTGTCTTGCGTTTTCTTCTGCTGTGTTCTTATCAACAGTATACTCACATTACTACCCGGATTCCGATAACAGCTTGTACGTTTGGGGAGGTTCCTTAATTGTGGCAGGATCTGTAGGAGCGTTTCGTGTTGGTGCCGGAGCACATTTTCCTACCGATGTTCTTGTTGGGGCAGCAATTGGCAGTGTAGTTGGATATGCTATTCCGTGGTTGCACGAAGCAACATCCTCAACATCAGGTAATACAAGTTTTAACATTACACCGCTTGGTGCCTCGTTTCGGTATCAGTTTTAGAATGATTGTTTACCTCCTCTGCCGACGCGAACCATACTGCGCCGTCACCCGGGCGGAGCCAATTGTTCTGCGTCGCAGAAAATACTTAACGATAAACATAGATTTGGAAATGAAGGTTTTGTCCATGGAGTAGAAGATGATTTGATATAACCGCCGCAATTGAATTAGCCAAGATTTGTCACCTATAAACTATATTATAATAAAAGTTATGGTCATGTATTGGAAAAGATGTATCAAATATTATTGAGTCAACATTTTGCCTTATATAAGTCCCTTTAAATAAAGGAAATATCGAACGGATTTTAACCTCGTCTAAGTTTGACTTTATGTAATAGGTAGATGTATCAATGTTGTGATTAAGTGTTGATTTGGTTTCATAACTCCCCCTATTCCTCCAATTAATGTAATATGCCACATAACTAAGCGGAACTCTGTTATTATGAGTAATACCGATCAAACGATTTTCTACAGACCAAAGGTATATTGAGTCAAACGCTTTTGTGGTATAAAATACTTCAAACTTGTCTTGTTTAAAAAACATTTTACTTGTATCATGGGTAAACATTTTGACTTGGGGGTTTGAAAAAAAACGATACTCACCGTAAAATGAATTACACTGTTCATTTGCAAACACTTCGACTAAATCAGTTACTCCAACCTGATAATCACTCTGAGATAAAATTTGCGGATTATACTTTTCATTATTTTTACTGCATGAAGTTAGTAAACAGTATATTAGGTATAGACCTATATAGTAAATTCTTAGCTTTCTTAAAATCATATGAGTAGTCCCTTATAATAGAATTACATATACGTCCCATCATTAGATTTTCACTGTGTTAATGAAGATGTAATACATGTCAGGTCATCTTCAAAGATTCGGAAACCATACGAAATGTCCGATACAAATTAACAAACATCAGTTCAATTACAACTTAACGATGTAGGTTGAATTGGAAATGAAGTTTCTGTCCATGCAGATTGAGGTTGAATTGAAAGTTGACGTTGTTGCTGAAAACAAAAAAGCAGTCCCAACAAATATTGAGACTGCTAAATATTACTACGTAAACATTGATTTTAACGAACGGTGAATGTTGCTTTCATCATGTCGCGGTTCATTTGAGCGATATACTCTGCACTTATTCCTTTAGGGCAAGCCGCTTCACATTCTAAGTGGTTAGTGCAGCCGCCAAAGCCTTCGTTATCCATAGTTGAAACCATGTTTATAACTCTGTCCATGCGTTCAACCTGACCTTGAGGCAACGACCCCAAGTGACTGATTTTAGCAGAGGTAAATAACATTGCACTTGCATTAGGGCAAGCCGCAACACACGCACCACAGCCAATACAAGCCGCAGCGTTAAATGCATAATCGGCAACTTTTTTACCAATAGGAATTGCGTTTGCATCGGGCACGCCACCGGTGTTAACATTAACGTAACCACCCGATGCAATAATTCTATCGAACGAACTGCGGTCGACAACCAAGTCCTTAATAACCGGGAATGCTTCTGCACGCCAAGGCTCGATGGTGATTTCATCGCCATCGTTAAACTTACGCATGTGTAACTGACATGTTGTTGTAAGTTTTTCCGGACCGTGTGCCATTCCGTTAATCATCATTCCACACGAGCCACAAATTCCTTCGCGGCAATCGTGTTCAAACGCTACGGGTTCTTCACCTCGTTCAATTATTTTTTCGTTGAGTACATCTAACATTTCCAGGAAGCTCATATCGGGGCTTACATTATCCATCTCGTACGATGTCATTTTACCCGATGTAGCTGCATTTTTCTGACGCCAGATATGAAGTTTTAATTTCATTATTTGTAGCTCCGTACCGCTAATTTCACTTCATTAAATTCTAAGTTTTCTTTGTGGAGAATTGGTTTGTTACCAACTCCGGTGTATTCCCATGCTGCAACGTATGAGTATTCCTCGTCGTTGCGCAATGCTTCGCCATCTTCTGTTTGGTATTCCTCGCGGAAGTGTCCGCCGCACGATTCATTTCTGTGATGTGCATCGTAGCACATTAACTCGGCAAACTCTAAAAAGTCCGCAACACGACCTGCATGTTCTAAGTTCTGATTGAGTTCTTCGCCAGAACCGGGAATAGTAACATTCTGCCAAAACTCTTCGCGAAGTTTAGGAATGAGTTCGAGTGCTTTTTCTAATCCTTCTTTTGTACGCGCCATTCCGCAGTAATCCCACATTATCTTACCAAGCTCACGGTGGAAGGATAATACAGAACGTTTCCCTTTGATGTTTAGCAAACGATTGAGTTTACCCTTAACCTCTTCTTCTGCTTTAACAAATTCTGGATGGTCAGTTGTGATATTCATTTTAGGAAAGGAAGCGAAGTAATGTCCTAACGTATAAGGAATTACAAAGTAACCATCTGCCAACCCTTGCATCAACGCGCTTGCTCCTAAACGGTTAGCACCGTGGTCGGAGAAGTTTGCCTCGCCAAGTACATGTAACCCCGGAATGTTACTCATCAGATTGTAGTCTACCCAAAGTCCGCCCATTGTATAGTGAACTGCAGGATAAATACGCATAGGAACTTCGTATGGATTTTCGCCGGTGATACGTTCGTACATCTCAAACAAATTACCGTACCGCTGTTTAACAACGTTTGCTCCCAAACGTTTGATTGCATCGGCAAAATCAAGATACACACCCAGACCGCCGGGTCCTACACCTCTACCTTCATCGCACACTTGTTTAGCTGCGCGTGATGCAATATCTCTAGGAGAAAGATTACCGAAACTTGGATACTTACGCTCCAAATAATAATCGCGTTCGTTTTCGGGTATCTCGCTTGGTTTGCGTGTATCCCCTTTTGTTTTAGGAACCCAAATACGTCCGTCGTTACGTAACGACTCAGACATCAACGTTAACTTCGATTGATGGTCGCCACTAACCGGAATACATGTTGGGTGAATTTGTGTGTAACATGGATTACCAAACGCCGCGCCTTTTTTATATGCACGATATGTTGCAGTTACGTTTGAATTCTTTGCATTAGTTGATAAGAAAAACACATTACCATAACCACCTGTGCATAGTAATACGGCATCGGCGGCATGGCGAGTAATTGCACCGGTAACTAAGTTACGTGAGATTACTCCTTTTGCGTGACCATCAACTAACACCAAATCAAGCATTTCTTCGCGTGCCCATAACTTCGCTTTACCCGCTCCAACCATACGCATTAATGCCTGATATGCACCTATAAGTAGTTGCTGTCCGGTTTGTCCGGCAGCATAAAATGTACGCGAAACTTGTGCACCACCAAACGAGCGATTATCAAGTAACCCGCCGTACTCACGTGCAAATGGAACACCTTGAGCAACACACTGATCTATGATGTTTACACTTACTTGCGCTAACCGGTAGACATTTGCTTCACGTGCACGGAAGTCTCCACCTTTTACGGTATCATAGAACAAACGGTAAATACTATCGCCATCGTTCTGATAATTTTTAGCAGCGTTTATCCCACCTTGTGCAGCGATCGAGTGTGCACGGCGGGGTGAATCGTGAAATGTTAAAACATGAACATCATACCCAAGTTCTGCTAAAGTAGCAGCGGCAGATGCCCCTGCTAACCCAGTTCCAACAACTAATACTTTAAACTTTCGTTTATTAGCAGGATTTACCAACTTAACATGTGCCTTATGATCATCCCATTTCCCGGCAATTGGTCCGTCTGGGATATTTGCATTTAATTGCATTCTAAAACTCCGTCCGAATTATTTTACGAATTGACCAAGGATTGCAACAGGAATGGAAACATATCCAATCCAAAACAGAATCGCGATTCCTAAACCTGCTTTTTTAATTAACCCATTATACGATGGATGGTTTATTCCTAATGTTTGAAACGCACTCGAAAACGCATGTGTTGTATGGAACATTACCAACGTAACAGCTACTATATAAACTATAGATATAATTGGGTTCTGAAAATCGGCAACTACCATTGCATACACATCGTGTACAATACGCCCATCCTGTAATATATAAGAACCATTAAACGATTTAGTGCTAACCATACCCCATGTAAAATGCGAAAGATGGAAGAGCAGATATATGAGAATCGACAATCCGGAAATCAACATGGTTCTGGAAGCAAATGTAGAATTTACCGGTTGTGTATTTGCGTAACTAACCTTTCGTGCAGATGCATTTCGTTGCTTTAAATGGATAGAAGTAAAAATGTGAGCAATAAATGCTACTACAATTCCACCCCGAAGTACCCATAGCAAACCACCTAAATCCCGTAGTCCCTGACCATATTTATTTATTGCTTCCGGACCTCCAAAAACCAACAAATTCCCGGCAAGATGTGCCAATAAAAAACCAATAACTGCCAATCCGGATAATGCCATTATAACTTTGCTCATTATCGTGGATTGAAGATACGTACGAATAGAAGCCATAAATGTAAGCCAAACTATTATCGAACAAAAATAATCGGTTGCAAAATACGGAAATGTTACTGTTTATTAAGGTTGTAATCAGATAAATTGTTTATTTTTCCTGAAATCAAACTCAAACATTTTATCAACAAAATCCGAGGTATTCATGCAATTCTTGAAATACGTCTTACTTATTTGTGTATTTACAATAGTTTCCAACGCACAAGAGTCAAGAACTGGTGTGCCAATATCAACTACTCCAGAAACAACCAAGTCACCGGCAACCACTCCGGAACCATACAGCGTTTTTGCAGGTGTGTATCTTCATGGTAAAGCTGGAATGAAAGCTAATGTGGCACATGGATATAAAACGGATGTTACATTTCTCTCTACACCCGATTTTGGAGCTCAATTACTCTTTCCATTTACTCGCAATGGAAATTTGGGTTTTGGCTTATCAATCGGATTAGGTAATTACGGCTATGTTAACAAACCGGAAAGTAATGTAACTGACAACAATAAAGTTATTGAGCAATATCAATTCATCAGCATTTTCCCTCATTTCAATTTATCGGGCGTAATTCTTGGATTAAACATGAATAGTGCCAGTGGAGGTACTGTTAAAACTGCAGCTGGCACTGAAGTATCAGTTGTAATATCCGATACCAAGCCCGATTATAGCAAATATCTGAACTCATTCAATGAAATAGTTGCCGGTGTTAGTATTCCAGTACTCGACGAAAGTTATGGAAGATTAAATGCTAGTTTATTAGTTGGGTACGCACTTAATGGTATCTATAAAGATATTACATCAGACCGCAGCTACTACATGTTTGCTTACGATGACAACAATATCTTAGGAAAGTCAAGTTCCGATAACAATCCTAAACCAGTTTCATTGTCGGTTGGCGTTTCTTTCTTATTCAAAATTCCAGTTATCAAGTAAAAGCATTTGATAAAAACCAAACGCCGCTCTACTTCCAAAGTAATGCGGCGTTTTTTTTATTCTACTATTTGTGTGATTCCCTCCTCTGCCGAAGCGCCCCCAACTGCGCCGCAACCCAGTCGGGACAGAACCTACTGCTTCGCTAATACTCATACAACGCATTTGAACCCTAAAAATTACTGCGACGCTGAACGTGTGGCTCGCACTGGGTTTGCGCGTTGTACCATTTGCTTCGGCAAGTGCCGGTTACCATAAACTTTAGGTTGTTTTAGCTGAGCTTTTCCAAATATAATATACCGGAATGCCAAGCAACACAATACCAAGCCCCGGATATGTATACATAGGTTTTTCTATGAGTAATACTATACAGATAAACGTTGCCAATGCAATATATAATGCAGGTAATACCGGATAGCCAATTGCTTTAATAGGGCGCTCGGCATTGGGCATTGTTTTGCGGAGCCTGAAGATTCCAAGAATAGTAGCAATGTAGAATAATAACACTGCAAAGATTACGTAATCTAATAGGTCGCCGTATTTACCCGATAAACATAGCAAACTTGCCCAAATACATTGTAACCATAATGCCCAAGCTGGAGTTCCTTTTGCGTTAAGTTCCCCTACTTTGTTGAAGAACAGTTTATCTTTAGCCATTGCATAATAACAACGTGCACCGGCTAATATCATTCCGTTGTTACAACCAAATGTTGAAATCATAATTAACACAGCCATAAGTGTTGCGCCAACTTTCGGAAATATTACTTCGGCGGAAGCGGCACCAACCCTATCGCTTGCGGCAAACTGAATACCCTGTGCTACAACAGTTGTTCCGTGTGGGTCGCCAACTATTGGGAGAGTAATGATATACACTACATTAACCAACAAGTACAGTCCCGTTACAATAATTGTTCCGTAGGTTAAAGCAAGTGGGATGTTGCGTTTTGGATTTACGACCTCACCTGCGGCAAAAGTTATGTTGTTCCATCCATCGCTGGAAAAGAGTGAACCAACTTGTGCAACTGCAATAGCTGTAACTATTCCCATTCCACTAAGTTTAACAACTTCTATAATGTTTTTGTTATCTGCATCCGTTTTTGTCCAGGTTGCGTCCCAGAAATGAGCAAAGTTTTGTGCTATCACATCGTGGTTTAAGCCAATAAACAGCCCAAGTATAATAATCATTGCAAGCGATGCAATCTTTGCAAACGTAAATGTGTTCTGAACCAACTTTCCGGTATGTACACCACGAGTGTTCACCCATGTCAGAAATACAATCAAAGCTATTGCAATCAATTGAGCAGGAGATAATGCCCATGAACCAATACTAAACATAACAATTTTCTCGCTTAGTCCCGGAACCAACACTGCCAGATACTTGGCAAAGGCAACACCCACTGCGGCAATAGAGCCGGTTTGTATAACCATAAAAAACGTCCAACCGTACAGGAATGCAGTTAGCGGATTAAACGCCTCACGTAGATATACATACTGCCCTCCTGCTTGCGGGAACAATCCACCAAGCTCGCCATAACTTAATGCTCCAATAAGTGTAATAACTCCGGTTACTACCCAAACAGTTAACAGCATTCCAGCCGAACCAACTGTTCTTGCTATATCTGCGCTTACAATAAATATCCCGGAACCAATCATGATACCAACTACAATCATGGTTGCATCTAGCAGATTTAAGTCGCGCTTAAATTCTTGTTTTTGTTCCATACTATTCCCCTATAAAAATAAACGCGCCTAAGTTGGCGCGTTTATAATAATAATAAAGACTGATTACGATCTTATGCTGTGTCCGAGTTTAGAATGTTTGATTGAATAAGCAAAGTAGATAATCATACCTATTGCCATCCATACCACTAAACGAATCCAAGTGTCTCCGGGTAATAATGCCATCATAGCAAAACATGAGATTATACCTAATATCGGAATTAATGGCACTAAGGGGGTTCTAAATCCACGTTCTGCATTTGGTTGTATTTTACGCATTACAATTACACCTATACATACAAGGATAAACGCAAACAATGTTCCTATACTTGTCATCTCGCCAACAATATCAGCAGGCACAAATGCAGCAAACAAACAAACAAATGCTCCAACAATTAAGTTTGATTTATATGGGGTGTGGTTTTTCTGATGTACATCACTAAATACTTTAGGTAGCAAACCATCCTTAGCCATTGAGAAGAATACGCGGCTCTGCCCCATTAACATTACCATAATCACCGAACTGTATCCGGCAAGAATAGCAAGAATAACTCCTTGCTTTAACCAAACAAACGGCGTGTGTGCGATTGCTACAGCTACCGGTGCAATACCATCTTGACCTTTAAATTCGGTATAGTGTGCCAGCCCCGTCATAACATGTGCAAATAAGATGTACAAAACAGTACAAATCAATAACGACCCCATAATTCCAATCGGCATATCCTTCTGTGGGTTTTTAGCTTCCTGTGCTGCTGTAGAAACAGCATCAAATCCGATGTATGCAAAGAAAATAATTCCCGCAGCTCGCATAATTCCAGACCAACCATACTCACCTATTGTACCTGTGTTTTCAGGTATATACGGTGTGTAGTTTGCCTGATTTATATAAGCCCAACCTAATCCAATAAATATTAACACAACTGCTACTTTTAATCCCACTATAATTGCATTAACGGTAGCAGACTCTTTAGTTCCTTTTATCAATAAAAGCGTCATCATTATCACAATAAACACAGCTGGTAAATTTATGATACCATGTACTGTAGAGCCATCTGCCATGGTGTGGCTTACAAATGGCGACATCATAAATTCTTGTGGCAAATAAACACCCATATTTTCAAAGAACTTAACAAGATAGCGCGACCACGAAATTGCTACGGTTGCCGCACCTACAGCATATTCCAATACTAAGTCCCAGCCTATAATCCATGCCATCATCTCACCCATCGTAGCATACGAATAAGTATAAGCACTCCCCGCTACCGGAATCATCGAGGCAAACTCAGCATAACACAGTCCGGCAAAAGCACAAGCTATACCTGCAATCACAAACGATATAGTAACAGCTGGTCCGGCATTATTTGCAGCTGCCATACCGGTAATAGAAAACAGTCCGGCACCAATAATAGCACCAATACCAAGCATTACAAGTTGGGTTGAGCCTAACGTTCTTTGTAATTGATGCCCCTCACCCGAAGTTTCTGAGTCACGTAAAATAACATCAAGAGGTTTCCGTATCCATAGTGGACTTGCCATATATTTCCCCTAATTGTAAACGATAATTTTCTGCAAGATACAAACCCAACTTCACCGTTTACAACAATTTTTCATTTGTTAACGATTTTGCTTCGCCGCCGGCACCTAACCACATCTATTTTCAATAACTTTTGCTGCCGGAAAGAAGCTCCACTTACACCCAAACGGTTACCGTTGATACTGGTGGAAACGTTCTGTTCCGCAATTAGCAGGATTATCAGTTATTGGCGGTTTGGTGCGGTATGCGGTAGCAAATGAACTTTTACTACCATTCAGTTGTTCATCACCTTGTATTTTTGCAGACATTTTTTTGAATTACCATTTTGGAGATATATATGGCTTTAGAAGTAGGCGTTAAGGCACCGGACTTTACATTGTACGATGCATCTAAAACAAAACGCTCGTTACATGAGTTTGCAGGTAAAACAGTTGTGTTGGCATTTTATCCCGGTGCTTTTACCGGAGTGTGCGATAAAGAAGTTTGCTCGTTACGCGATTCAATGACTCGCTACAATGAGTTGAATGCAGAAGTTCTTGGAATTAGTATTGATGGATTTCCAGCGTTAAAAGAGTTTACTGCTAAATACAACCTAAACTTTACGCTGTTATCGGATTTTAACCGCGAAGTTACAAACGCATACGATGTATTGTTTACCGGTTTAGGTGGTGTTGAAGGTTATACTGTAGCAAACCGCGCAGTGTACATTGTTGACAAAGATGGCATGATTCGTTACGCTTGGACAGCACAACCAAACCCTGGTGTTGAGCCAAATTACGATGAAGTAATTGCTGTTGTTGAATCGTTAGGATAATCTGTATACTTAAGATTAGAATTAGAAGAGACGTTCATTTTTTGGGCGTCTCTTTTTTTCAGTTCATACAAGACATAAAGTAGAGTCGTTGATTTATTCTTCCCAGTGCTTCATATTTCCCTGTCCGCCAGTTATATCGCGGGATTGACGTTTCATCGCACATCTTACTCATCCATAACTCATTCTTTTCTATTTTTCTAAACACTAATGTACTTGCCGATGAGTACCCGAACGTTTCGGACTTTGGCTTGTGTACATAGGTTGCTCCGGTAACAAGGTTTGCTGTTAGGAATGTTCTCTTACCATTAATGTTAATAAAGCAATCGGAGTCGCATCCAAAGTACACAAGTTCACTGCCATCGTGGGTAAAGTATGGCTTGCCATTGGAGAGTTGTCCGGCACCATACTCTGTGTTACTTAACAAAACCAACCACGCTCCGTTGTTCGAGGCATTAACAGCATATAATGGTTGTGTTGGATGCAGTATCAAACTGTTCATAGCGGTGTACGCCCGGCTGGTAAGTGGCTTGGTGTATTCATCGGCAATGAGAACAACAACCTGATTACTGCCCTGTGTACATATTGCAGCGCAGACAGTTCCTGCTAAATTACAGGCAACTTCATTTACATTAGAAAACACGCCGGCAACTTCCTCATCGCCTTTGTATATTCTCCATTGGGAACCACTCCTGGCTGCATACATAAAGTTGCCATCGATCCAAAAACCAATTGGAGTTATATCGTCATATAAATTTCCCTGCTTACCATTTAGCACTAACGATTTTGAACCAGCTAAACCAATTACAAATGCATAGCGAGTACCGTTTTCATTCAGGAAAAGTTTGCTTGTTCTTCCTATCACGTTTAATCGTTTATTTCCAAGTACTATTACCTCTTGCGAGCCTTCCAGATATGAGTATGCAAGTACTTCGGAGTTTGGTGAATATTGCAAAAGACCTGTGGCAGTTCCGGGAAGTTGAGTCACGCCACTTTCCGTTACAAGTGAACGAACATTATTCATAGAGCCAAATGCAGCCCAATGATTTCCATCGAAAGAAAACTGAGGAATTGAAATTGAATTATACACGGCAGTTTGTTTTCCGTTTACTGTTAACCGGTATAAGGAATCGTATGGTGATGTAAACGCCCACCAGTTTTTAGTTGTATCCAATCCATATTGTACAAGTGGCTCCGAACCGTTCAGTAACATAACATCTGTACATTTATCCTGAGCATGGGCTAACACAAATCCGGTTAAACATAAGAGTACAAGTAATTTCATAATAGTGTGTGAAAGTTAAGAACGTTTTCTGCGGGCAATCCCCTGCTCTGTGATGATATTATCTAAAGGTACATCATGAGATTCTGGGTACAAAGCATCGGTGTATTGAAAACTGAATCCATACCCGAATGTTGCCAATCCTGTTCCACGCAAAAACTCATCATAATATCCTTTACCATAGCCAAGACGGAAAAAGTCTTCATTAAATGCAAGTAGTGGTACAATTACCATTGTTTTTCCATTCCGCAACTCAGAAACAGAAACCTGGTTTAGGTTTACAGGTGTTGGAACTCCAAAGGCATCGGGCTGAAGTTCATCACCTTGTAGATAATGAACATGTATCATTTGTTTAGTTGCTGTATTAATGGTTGGTACAACTACGTTCTTCCCATCGTTCCATGCTTTTTGTATCAGAATACTTGTATCAGGTTCACTTCTGAATGATAGATACACATGTAGTGTTTCACAATATAAATACTCAAACGTTTGAGCTACATTATTTGCCAATGCTTCAGACCATTCCTTATGGAGTGATGAATCCAAAGAATCTCGTTCTGCTTGTTTTATTCTGCGTATCTCTGTTTTGGTCATGATGTCTTTGTCTTTACTAAAACTACAATATCCGTAATGAAAATAGCACTTAACATTATTACACCACCACACAATTCCCTTAATGACAACATTTCATTCTTAAACATCCACGCAAGAAGTGCAGCAAACACCGGCTCTAACACAAACAGCAATCCAGCTTTAACAGGAGTAACAAAGCGTTGATATGTTGTTTGTAAATACGTTGCCACTAACGATGCAGCTATACCCGAATACAGTAACCCTATTATTACATCCTCCGATAACGTTAGATGTGGCGTGTACATCCCGCCGGAAAACCAAACTACTTGCACCATTCCACCAACAAGTATAGTGACGGCAAATTGTAAAATCACCAGCTGGTGAAAGTACCCGTTTGTTTGTTCCGTTTTATTCGAAGCCCAATCAAGATAAGCAACATAATACGCCCAAATCATGCTACTACACAACGTAGTAATATCGCCTACGGTCAATTCTCCACGTTCTGGTTCGGTAAACACCCACAACCCAATCATTGTTACAATTACCGAAACAATGTGCATCAATTTGATGCGTTCACGGTGAATCAACCAATGGGCAAATGGTACAAACACTACAACCGTACCGGTAATAAATGCACTTTTAGAAATTGTGGTGTGGTCAAGTCCCCAACTTTGCAGATAAAACCCAACACTGTACGTTAGCCCAAGTATCAACCCATCTTTAACAGATGTTGGATTTAAAGTTTTCAGACTCTTATACCAGAATGTAAGAGCCAAAACAAAGGCAATAGCAAATCGTATTTCTACAAACGTAATTGGGTCGCAACCAAGAAAGGCATTCTTCATAAAAAGAAACGTTGCCGACCACAGCAACGTTACACTTATTAATATGAGTTCTGCTTTTCTACTTTTACTCATGCCGATAGCTGTGAAAGTTCTTCGTAGAATAATGCTGATGCTTTAATACCTGTATGGAAATTATCTAAGTCAAAGTGTTCATCTGGTGAATGTAAGTTCTCACTATTCAATCCAAATCCCATCAATACACTTGGTGCGTTCAGTATTGTACTAAACAACAACGTAATAGGAATTGAACCACCTTCGCGCGTAAACACGGGAGCTTTACCAAATGCACGCTCTAATGCTTTGCTTGCGGCTTGAACAGCTACACCGTCTCTGGGAACTAATACTGGATTTGCACCATGTAAATTTTCAATTTCAATTGTAACTCCCGCAGGTGCAACCTTGCGTACATACGCTTCAAACTTAGCAGCAATATCATTTGTATCCTGGTTTGGCACTAATCGCATGGAAATTTTTGCACTTGCTTTTGATGGTAAAACCGTCTTTGCGCCGTTACCCGTAAAGCCGCCAATAAATCCATTGACATCTAACGTTGGGCGCGCACCCAGACGCTCAATAGTTGTATATCCTTGTTCGCCAAATAAAGCATCAACATCTAATGCTTTTTTATATTCTTCTTCGTTAAAGTCAAGTGCGGCAAACCCTGCACGTTCATCAGGTGTTAAATCTGGAATGTTATCGTAAAATCCATCTATCAAAATTCTTCCATGCTCATCTTTTAATTTGCTGATTATAGCTGCAAGAGCATTCAATGGATTTTGCACTGCCCCACCAAACGAGCCGGAATGTAAATCTCTGTTTGGTCCTGTTACATGAACTTCCATATAACACAATCCACGCAAGCCATATACTATACTTGGCTGACCTTTCTTGTACATTGCTGTGTCGCTAATCACAACACAATCGCACTTCAACATTTCTTTATTATCTTCTAAAAATTGCTCAAGATTAACCGAGCCAATTTCTTCTTCGCCTTCAATCAACACTTTCACATTAACCGGTAAAGTTCCTTTTGTTTTAAGCCACGACTCCAAACATTTCAAATGTAAAAACACCTGACCTTTATCATCGGTTGCACCGCGAGCAAATACTTTTCCATCGCGCAAGGTTGGTTCAAACGGTGGGTTTGTCCATAAGTTCAATGGGTCAACCGGTTGAACATCATAATGTCCGTAGAACAACACGGTGGGTTTGTCTGCGCCTGCGTTGAGCCATTCGGCATATACAATCGGGTGCCCCGGTGTTTGATGGATGGTTACATTTTCCAAACCAATAGATGTACAATGCTTCGATAACCATTCAGCACAATACTGAACATCTTTTGCATTTTCCGGCTCTGTGCTTATACTCGGAATAGAAAGCAACTCAACTAATTCTTTGATGTATCTCTCTTTGTTTTCGTCAATAAAGTTTAATAATGTTTCCATAGTAATATCAATGTATTTAATATAAAATTTTTAGTTACCGCAGTTGCAAACTCCAACCCTCATATTGCGGCAACCCTGTCCGCTCCGACCGTTGTTTTCAATTCATCTTTCTAACACTTAGACAAAATACTCTAACACTCAAATAAAGATATTTAGTCAATACAATTTTGATATGGTGTTATGTTCTTTATTCTCGTTGTAGAGATGCGATGCATCGCGTCTAACAATTAAAATTATGTCCATTCCGTAATCGCAATTTGAATCAGTCAATCAACCAAAACAATTCTTCCACCTATTAGACGCGAAGCATTGCGTCTTTACGGATGGAGACATACTGTAACGCAGTGTAATTACATTTCCTATCTGCGACGCTGAACGTGTGGCTCGCACCGGGTTTGCGCACTTGAGAACCGCTTCGGCAACAGACCGGAACAACTTATGCTTCAATCCCCAACGCTTGTGGAATTGTTGCATAATATTGTTGTTGTAAATCGGTAACAGCAAATGTGAACTGACCAATCGTTAAAGCATCTCCACCAACTGTACCAAGTGTTGTAAACTGAACATTGTGCGACGTACATAACGTTTGTAAAGCATCCACTTGTCCGGCTGCAACGGTAACCACAATTCGTGACTGCGCCTCACTGAACAGATTGCTTGCATCTGTTGCAAACGGAAGCGAAACAGTTGCTCCCATGCCACTAACAATTGCCTTCTCGGCAAGAGCAATAGCCAAGCCGCCTTCAGCACAATCGTGAGCAGAGTGAACAAGCCCGCTGCGTATTCCTTCAATCACAACTTTTTGTAGTTGTACTTCTTCGTTAATATCTATGAATGGAGCATCGCCAACAACATCACCAATAACATGTTTTACCGCTTCTGAGCCACCAAGCTCTACACGGTGAGTTCCAAGCAACATGATAACATCGTTTGCATGTTTAAATCCACTGCCAACTGTTTTGTTCACATCGTCAATTAAACCAAGCATACCAATTGTTGGTGTTGGGAACACCGCATGGTTTTGCGATTCGTTATGGAAACTTACATTACCGCCGGTAACAGGTGTGTTCAATGCACGACACATATCACCCATTCCACGTATTGCCTCGCGGAATTGCCAATACACTTCGGGGTCGTACGGGTTACCGAAGTTCAAACAGTTTGTAATAGCAACAGGTTCGGCACCAACGCAGGCACAGTTACGTGCGGCTTCGGCAACGGCAATTAACCCACCACGATACGGATTCAAGTACACATATCTACTGTTGCAATCTGTGCTAACGGCAAAGCCCTGTCCGGGTAATTCTTTAATGCGCAATACTGCGGCATCGCCGCCACTTTTTTGCATGGTGTTTGTACCAACCTGCGAATCATATTGCTCGTACACCCAGCGTTTACTTGCTACCGTTGTAGAAGTAAGAATTGCATTCATTAATTCTTCAACACTTCGCTCGTTTACTATTGCAGTAAGTGTTTCTGCATTTGTTGCACGGGTTTCATTGATGTACTCTGCTTCTTTCCATTCGCGGGTGTACACCGGTGCGCCACCACCAAGTACTAACGATTGCGCAGGAATCTCCTGAACACATTTACCAAAGCGGTGAATACGGATGATTCCGTCATCAGTAACATGACCAATCGTAGTTATAGGCACATCCCATTTATCACATATAGCTTTTGCAACATCTTCTTTTCCTTGCTCTACAACCACAAGCATACGTTCTTGCGATTCACTCAACATAATCTCGTAGGCACTCATTCCATCTTCGCGCAATGGAACAAGGTCAAGATTGATATTCATCCCAACTTCGCCTTTTGCACTCATCTCGCTTGTACTGCAACAAATGCCAGCTGCACCCATATCCTGCATTCCAACCACAACACCCGATTGTATCAACTCTAACGTTGCTTCTAATAATAACTTCTCTGCAAATGGGTCGCCCACCTGCACAGTAGGACGCATGTTTTGCGGGTCGCCATCAAACTCTTTCGATGCCATTGATGCACCGTGAATACCATCGCGACCTGTGCTTGAACCCATTATCATTACGGGATTCCCCGCTCCAAGCGCAACAGCCGATGCAGTTTGGTCGGTTTTAACAATACCAACTGCCATCGCATTTACAAGCGGATTATCCGTATAACATTTATCAAAATAAATCTCACCACCAACAGTTGGAACGCCAAATGCGTTACCGTAATGACTGATTCCTTTTACAACACCTTTTAATAAGTATTTTGTTCGTGCTGAATCCAACTCTCCAAACCGAAGCGAGTTTAACGCCGCAACAGGAAGTGCCCCCATGGTAAAAATATCACGAAGAATACCACCTACACCGGTTGCCGTTCCCTGAAAAGGTTCTATGGCCGAAGGGTGGTTATGCGATTCAATTTTAAACGCTATTGCGTACCCACCGCCAATATCAATTAACCCAGCGTTTTCCTCCCCTGCTTCAACCAACATTCTACCGCCGGAGCGTGGCAATGTTTTGAGTTGAAGAATA
>JAIBAE010000049.1 GCA_019695345.1 Bacteroidota bacterium
CACCAAAATCTAAAGCAATTGATATTGCTCCAACTACTGATGATAAAAAACAACCTGAAAAAACAACACCTGCAACCAATGCAAAAGCAAATGCAGCCGGTTCGGCAGGGAAAAAGTGGGGATTACAAATAGGAGTATATTCTACCCGCCAAACCGCAGAGGATGAAGCTAAGAAGTACTCGGAACAAAAATTACGCGTTGAGATAGTTGATAAAGGTGATAGCAAATTTGCTGTGATTATTGGTAACTATAACACACGCGAATCTGCTGAAAAAAGTAAAGAAGTTGTACAGGCACAATGCCAGTGCACTCCGTATATCATGGAAAAGTAAATTGAAGTATGAAAAGCGTCATGAAAGCATACACGTTGTTATGGTTCACGACGCTTTTTTTATTTCTTGGAAGTTCAACAGTTACCTTACATTGCCAAACCGTTACAACTGATACAGCCAAAGGATTAGTAGGTGATGTTTGTGCAATACGATTTACCATTACAACTGCTCCTACCTCGCATGTTGATGTTTTAGGTAAGTTCAGATTAAGCAACCCTACGGTCTTTTATCCATCCTATTTTAATTCGGGAGTTCAATCAGATACACTAACGTTTAAACTCCAACGCTTGAATGATTCTGTGTATACATTTGCCTGTTCTTTGTCCCGCGCATTACAGGATTCAATACACAACATTTATCTGTATGGCGAAACTTTAGCAGGTTCGGATTCCATTTGTACTGTATATTATGATAGCGTATCATGTAATTCAAATCCTGTACAGAATTTTGTGGGTGTGATAAAATCTACATCCATTGGTACTCCATTGCCGTATGTTCGATTTGCATCGTTAGAAGTTGGATATCCAAACCCTTCGCCTAAATTCAGAACTATTACATGGGCGTATAGGACAGACAAAGAATCGGATATTACGTTTACCATCTACAATATCCTTGGCAAACGAATAACAGAAGAAACAATACTCAAGCAACCACTGGGAGTTCACCTTTATAGTATCATTCCTGATTTAGAATTTCCCACCGGTGCATATACAATTCACATGAAAACAAACTCCGGCACAGCCCAACAACGCTTTGTGATATTTGATTAATCTTAGTATTTCTATTGTACAGCCACTTCAAATAATGTAATTATATTATATGATGTTGCACCAGTATTTGATGTTTGATTAACTTTTATAACTATATACTCACCCGGACTAATCGTTGTATTTGCATTGTTTAATGATAACGTTGTCCATGAACCGCTATTTAACTGAATAGTATTACCTATTAGTACAGAAAGAGGTGCATTTAATACATCTACACATGATGTGTTTGAATTTACAAATTCTGTTAAGGCTGCATTACAGTTACACTTTTGTACCTGAATAGTCATATCATTTTGTCCGGAGATCGTTCCACTACCTACAGCGGTGTTAGCAGTAATGTTCTGAAAGTTGTTTGACGGAAAATAATACTTGATACTTGAAATAGTTTTAGTGGTTGAAAAATGTGTGATACTTCTGATAAATCTGGAAGGGGTGAGATTTGCATTTGATGAATTGTTAGTAGATAATGTCAAAATGTTTCCACCGGCAATTGCCCGCCATGGTCTAACTAAAAAACCATTCGTTGTATTCCCATCTATTGTTGGTTCAAATTGAAGGACTGAAGTGCTACCACCGCTACCACCTGAAGGTGCTGACCATGAAGGTATATTGCCATTTACGGTTAACACATCACCAGAGCTACCTATCGGTAATCTTGTATAGTCTGTTCCATTGAAATACATAACATCACCTGCAGCATCCGAGCCCATTGCAATTTTAGTTCCATCTACAGCATTATTACTAATCTTGGATGTAGTTACAGAGCTACTTGTTAAATCGCCGGCAACAATACTATTACTGACGTTCAGTTTACTGTATGCAATTGCAGCAGTTGCGCTAATATCAGCATTGGTAATTGTACCATCGGCAATCTTTGCACTTGTAACAGCATTAGCACCAATTACCGGATTAGGGTAGGATCCGGATAAATCTCCCCCTGCGTTACCGGTAGGAGAACTCCCACTTGGTGTTGACCAAACTACATTGGTACCATTATATGATAAAACATCACCAGAACTCGCTCCTGTTGAGTTAATCTTGGATAAAGTTATAGCATTATTCGCAATTGTTGGATTTGGGTATACACCGCTTAAATCTCCACCTGCTGAGCCATTAGGAGGTAAACTAGTTGGCGCACCACTTAATTTGCTATAGCTTAAGCCATTAGCGATTTTTACATCGGTTATTGAGCCATCAGATACATCACCTGTTACAATACTATTTGTTAAACTCAATTTGCTGTATGTAATTGCTGCAGTTGCGCTAATATCAGCATTGGTAATTGTACCATCGGCAATCTTTGCACTTGTAACAGCATTAGCACCAATTACCGGATTAGGGTATGCACCTGTTAAATCTCCACCCGCCGAACCGGTTGGTGGTAAACTAGAAGGAGTTCCACTTAACTTACTATAGCTAATTCCATTTGCCACCTTAGCATCTGTTACCGATGCATCAACGATATCGCCTGTTACAATACTGTTTGTTAGGTTCAATTTGTTATAGTCAATTGCAGCTGATGGAGCTATATCTGCATCAACAATACTTCCATCGGTAATCTTTGCACTATTCACTGCTCCATTTGCAATGGTGTTGTTCCCGGAACTTCCCGTTACATCTCCAAGCATTGTCACACTTGTTGTTGAGGGTGGTGTTGCCCAAACTATACTTGAACCATTATAAGTTATTACCTTGCCATTTGTTGCACCGGTTGTTGAAATCTTCCCTAATCCTAATGAGTTATTGTTTATGGTCAAATATCCACTTCCGGTAATAGTACCATTAATATTTAATGTCCCGCCTATTTCCGGACCGGCATTGTAGATAAGGTTCTGAAGTTTGTTGCCATTCTTATCAACAGTGTTACTCGGTGTGTTTGTGCTGATTGTTATCTCATTCCCCTTTTGTTCTACGGTAATACCATCACTCCCTTTTATCGATACATTACCCGTAGCATTGTTTACACTTTGAACTACTTTAGCATCGGATGATAGTGATTTAGCAACCTCTGCGGTTCCTGCGTTCTCTGCATACAGAGAATTTGGTGATGGCGTTAACATGGTTCTTGGTGTTAACTCTTCACTATTGTTAACTCTTATTCCAACATAATAATTGTTCTTAAATGAAATGCCAGAAGGGAGTTGTTTTACACTACCAATCAGGATGGTAAATGCTCCGTTTACAACATCAACATTGTGTGTTTCCTGAAATAAAGGAGTGGTTGAAGAAGGTGTGGTATATAACGCAACGGTAATTTGCTGTACACCTGTAATATTAACGGTAGATTGAGCCTCATTGAGCACGCCATGAAATGAAAACACATGATGTAGTTGTGCGGTAGCTATACCAGATAGAATGTAAAAAATGAATAATAATTGGCAAATGCGAGTTATATTTTTCATAGTGGCTTTATTTCAAAAAGTGTGTAAATAATGTTGAAGAGCTATCAATGTTCAATCACTACTGTTGTGTTGTATGAGGCTGTTGCTGTAGTTACTTTTATGTAGTAATATCCATCAGGAATCATGCTTACATCAATATGTATTTCGCTGCCGATGTTCTTATGGGTTATACTTATTACCTTAGCGGAGAGTTGTTGTCCTTTCAAATCAAAGAACTTTGTAGAACTTTCAGATTCAACAATATCGTTGATATGTATCTTTGCTATATCTATAACCGGTAGAGGTGAAACTTCAATAGGTTCCAATTGAGTTACAACATTTTTATAGTGTTGGGAAGGTTGTTGTACATTAAACCAAAAGTTTGTAAGTCTCACATCTGCTATTCCATTCACCAATGGTAGGTATTGATTTGAAAGTAGTACCGTACCGGAAATAGTTAATGTTTTGCATTGTGCAGACCCATTTGTTTGTAGTAAACGTACTTGTCCAAAACTTTGTTGGCCTGTAAGTAAGAAACTACATATCAAAAACAGTATCGGTTTCATAGTTTTTACTCCTGTTTGAAAAACTCGTAACCTCAACTTATCTCTGTTCTTACGAATGGTGTGAGTAAAGTTTGTAACTGATGGATGGTAACTAATAAGTGAGGCGTTTGAAAGGGTAAGTGAAGTTTAGTATTCCAACTACTGCCGTAGCAACCGAACTGCGCCGTCACACGGGCGGGAAAAAACGGTTCAGCGTCGCAGTTAATTTATTTAGCGGATAGTATGGAAGCCATTTTGTACTTAATGAAATTTGAAATGGCATTGTATTGATTCCGTAATTGTTCCTATTTTTACCACGTAGTTTTTATTCATCCTTGTTGGATAACAGTATGAAATACCTTCTCTCCATTATAACGTTTCTGACTTTCCTCCAATTAATCACGTTAATGGCTCAGCCGGATAACGGGTGGCGTCCACTTGGTAAACAAGGTATGCTTGGCGCGCACGTGTTAGGGTTTACACAAGCAAAAGGTGGCGATATGATGTTGCTTTCCCGCCAAACGGTGTACCGTAGTACCAACATGGGCGGGCAGTGGTTTGTAAGTAATAAAGGTCTGCCGTATGGTAAGGATAGTGTGTATTGTATAACATCGAACAAAAACGGTGATGTGTTTATTGGTACGGGCGATGGTGTGTACCGCAGTATTGATACGGGCAATACATGGCAACGTGTTTCCAATGGCATAGCAAAGATAAAAGTGCGCACAATTTTCCCTGATACCAATGGAGTGTTGCTTGCCGGTGCGAATGGATTGATATTCCGTTCAACCGATAACGGCGACAGCTGGACAGAAGTAGGTTTGGAAATCCCGGCAGAATATAAAAAAGGTGTACCGCAATTTGTGTATAGTTATAAAGATGGTATAAAGGTTTCGTTTGGTTCGTGGTATTATGCCTCGTTAACACTTGGTGCAACGTGGAAGAATATTTCTATTGGGATAGATCCGGATACATACTACAAAAGGTTTATTGCCTATGATGTAAAAAGCACCATGGAGGCAAAGGTATTTTTTGATAATGAATGGATTGTTCGTTTAAATAGAAAGAGCGATGGCTTAAGTACCGGATGTAATTTGGGGCTGACCTTCTCCTTTGTGTATCACCGTTTTGCATGTCAGATATTTCCTTATACCGATGATGGGTTTTATCAAGGATTTGCATTTGTAAGTAAAGATTCTGTTTTAATGGGAAGTTATGATCATGGAATACACAAAATAGCTTTGTGCAACTTCTGTAGTAATGACTCAAATAATGCAACGGGAAGATTTGTTAATTATGGCTTAAAAAATTTAAGTATAACTTCATTGTATAAATCATCGAATGGTAGAATATTTTGTGGCACACGAGGAGGAGGTGCATATTACTCTACTAACAATGGAGAAAGTTGGGTTGAATCGGTAAGTGGTTTGTATGAACCGAGTATCTATAACATGTTACTACCTAAAAAAGGGGAAAGTACGTATTATTCAGCCACGGCTACAGGTGTATATATATCAACAGACAGCGCAAATACATGGAATAGAAGAGTAAACGGCTTAGAGAATGTTTATGTTATATCTCTGATGTTGTCAAGAAAAGGTGTTTTGTTTGCCGGAACACAAAATGGCATGTATAGATCTGTTGATAACGGTATACAATGGAAGTTTATTGCCACACCATCGGTTAAAACTGATTTAGTATCTGCAACTACAAGTATAGCAATATCTGATATAAAAGAATTGAAAGACGGAAGTTTGATTTGCAGTACTGTTGGAGGATTATTGTTTGCATCTAAAGATGATGGAAAATCATGGACACAGACAGCTGCAATTGTATTAGACCACGAGAGATACAAAAATCAAATTATGGAACTGGCCTATGATTCAATTAATGGGAACATTCATGTTGCAGCAGTACGATATATACTCAGTACATCGGATAACGGGAAAACATTTACTGACTATTTTACAGGTGGGTACATGAGTAGTATTGCGTTATCAACAAATAGAAAAACTTTGTTTTGTGGTGGATTTAATAATCTGGTAAGCAAAAACACTTCAATTACATCAACAGATTTAAGCACAATTACCGGCGATTTATCTAGAAATGTATTTCCCGACTATACTATTAACTCAGTTAAGACTGACCCACTTAACAACTTGATGTTAGCAACACTTGGAAAAGGAGCATACTTCTCCGATAACAATGGGTTGAATTGGAAGTTATGTAACAAGGGATTACCCGATGGCGATTTGCTAAACTTTGTACAGGATGATAAGTATTATCTTTATGCATGTACAGCAAACAATGGAATTTATATTTCGGAAAAACCTACAGCAATGTTGCAAGCACCTGTTCTTGTTACCCCAAAGCACGATAGCACCGATGCTGTAACAGATATTACCTTTACGTGGAAACCTGTTCTGAACGCACAGAAATATCAACTTCAGATTTCAAAAGATTCATCGTTCGCATCTCCCGCTTTTGATGTGCAACAGTTAGTTACCACCAACAAAGCAGTAACATTACAAAGCGGAGTAACGTATTATTGGCGAGTGCGAGGAACCTCGGATGGTTTGATTGGCGATTGGTCGGAAATACGAACATTATCAACACTTGCCATACTGCCCGAAAAACCTTTGCTTAAAACACCGGTGAACGATTCCATTCTACCAACCTCTACCGTGCAATTTGAGTGGATGCAAAGTAAACGAACCGATACATACACCATTCAGTACAGCACCGATAGTTTATTTACAAACTCAAAAAGTGAAATAGCCGGTGTAACAATCTTATCGCAAAGTTCAACAAGCTTGCAACCTAACACCACATATTATTGGCGTGTGCAGGGAGTTAATACTATTGGTGTTGGTGAGTGGAGCGATGTATGGAAATTTACAACCGGGCATAGTACTGATGTGGCTGATAATGAAGACAGCAGATTAATAACAATATCACCGATACCAACTTCCGATGCACTTGTGATTAATGGTATTGGAGATGTGATTAATGGTATTGGAGATGAGGATATAACCGTGAAGTTGTATGATACTCAGGGTAAACTATACCTTGTGTCTTCAGGTACCAAAGTGAATACTAAAGGGTTGGCATCTGGGGTTTATAACTGCATAATTATCATCAAGAATAAACTAATACAGAAACAAATTGTGATAACTCGATAAAGGTTCTGATTGCGATAATATATAGTTGGGTTCGGACCGGGTTGCCGCGCTGGCGCGGTCGCTTCGGCAGGTGAGGGAGACAACAATCCTATTTAAAACAAAAAATCCTCTTTACAGATGTACCATAAAGAGGATTAGAATTATCGTAATTGCTTAGAAGAACTTTGGAAATTTGGTTGGTTGTGCCTCGTGCATAATGGAGTACACAGCATCAAAAATATGTTCTGCTTCGGGTTTGCTCCAGTAGTTGCCATCGGTACCATACGCAGGGCGGTGTGGTTTTGCCGCAAGAGTTGATGGTAGGGAATCCAGATATTTATAGCCACCTTGTTTTTCTAAAACTTCTTGCATCATGTATGCTGTTGTACCACCCGGTACATCTTCATCTACAAAAATAATACGTCCTGTTTTTTGTAACGACTGACATATCATCCCGTGAACATCAAATGGAAGAAGTGTCTGTACATCTATTAACTCTACTTCAATTCCGCATTGTGCAAGCATATCGGCTGCTTTTTGTGCAACACGGCAAGTAGCACCGTATGTTACCATAGTAATATCATTTCCGCTGCGTAACACTTCTGGCACGCCAAGTGGAACGGTGAACTCACCAATGTTATCGGGCAATGTTTCTTTTAAGCGGTAACCGTTGAGAACTTCAACAATAAGTGCAGGGTCATCGCTACGTAATAATGTGTTATAAAATCCTGCGGCTTGCGTCATGTTACGCGGAACACACACATACATACCACGAACAAGATTAATTATTCCCGCCATTGGCGAACCACTATGCCACACACCTTCCAAACGGTGACCGCGCGTGCGCACAATTACCGGAGCTTTCTGTCCGCCTTTTGTACGCCACTGCACTGTTGCCAAATCATCGCTCATCAATTGAAGCGAGTACAACAAATAATCGAGGTATTGAATCTCCGCAATAGGGCGTAGTCCACGCATTGCCATACCAATTGCCTGACCAAGAATTGTACACTCGCGAATTCCGGTATCGCTTACACGCAACACACCGTGTTTTGCTTGCAGTCCGCTGAACCCTTGGTTTACATCACCAAGCTGACCAACGTCTTCGCCAAATGCAACAACACGTGGGTCTTTGGTTAGCCAGTAATCAAAGTTTGCGTTTAATACTTCAAAGCCAACCTTAACAGCAGAGCTCTCGGTATAGAGTGGCTTTACCTCTGCAATCTTCATTGCATTTGCTTGTGTTTCGGTATGCAGGTACGAACTATATCTATCCTCCTGCGTTGCTTGCATTGCGTTACGCCATTGCAATAATGTTTGTGTTGATGGTAAATTCTCAGTGCGAACAACGCGCAACACACTATGGATTGCCGTGAAGTAATCTGCACGGAATGGCTCGCGTATGGAAAGCAATTCGTTTTTAATTGACGTAAGTTGTTCTTTGTGTGCCGATTCACTAATAATCACATCAAGCATGGTTGCAATCTGCAGGATCTCTTCTTTAATGGGATTCATATACGCATCCCATGCACGTTGCTTTGCTTGCTTAACCGACTCAACACATTCTGCTTCAAGTGTATCAAGTTGTTCGGCAGTTGCAATACCTTTTGCAATCATCCATTCGCGCATTTTAAGCAAGCCGTCAAATTCCGATTCCCATTGTAATCGTTCTTTCGATTTATAGCGTTCGTGCGAACCGGATGTTGAGTGACCTTGAGGTTGTGTAACTTCAATAACGTGAACAATAGCAGGGAAACCACTTTCGCGAACTCTATGTGCGGCACGTTTATAGGTATCAACCAAAGCCGGGTAATCCCAACCTTTAACGGTATATATATCGTATCCGGTCTTATCGCCATTCTTCCGTTGGAAGCCGGTTAACAACTCACCTACATTTCCTTTAGTGTGTTGAAATTCATTTGGAACGGAAATACCATAACCATCATCCCAAATAGAAACAATAACCGATGCTTTCAAAACTCCAATCGCATCTATGGATTCCCAGAACATACCTTCGGCTGAACTTGCATTACCAATGGTGCCCCAGGCAATCTCTTTACCACCGTGCGAAAAATTAGTAAGGTGTTGTAATTCATTCAATTCTCTGTATAATCTTGACGCATATCCCAACCCAACTAAGCGCGGCATTTGCGAGCCCGTTGGCGAGACATCGGCAGAGGAGTTGTATTCTTCCATCAGGTTACGCCATGTGCCATCGGGGTTAAGGAAGCGTGTTCCAAAGTGACCGTTCATAGAGCGGCCAGCACTTGATGGCTCGGCATCAACATCGGTATGTGCATATAACTGCGCATAAAACTTCTGAACATCCGAAATCCCCAACGCAAACATAAACGTTTGGTCGCGGTAGTACCCGGAGCGAACATCACCTTTCTTAAAAGCGCGCGCCATAGCAAGCTGAGCTACTTCTTTTCCATCGCCAAAAATCCCGAACTTAGCTTTACCGGTTAATACTTCTTTTCTTCCTAATAAACTTGCCTGACGGCTTTCAAAACCAATTCTATAATCTTCAATAATGCGCGCAGTATCAGCCATCCAGCCGGCCGAGCCATTGCTATGCGTTGTATCTTGAACATCAGGCATAATGGTAATATCCGAAGTTGATGTTTTCACGTCCGTATTCAAAAGTTGTTAAAATCCGAAGCGCAAAAATACGAAAGTAGCGCAAGCTATACGGTTACCAAGTGATAATGAAATGGAAATGGGGAAAACTGAGAATTTTACAAGAATATTGTTCCCCGCCACTGCCGAAGCAATCCTACTGCGCCGTCACACGGGCGGGATAGAACGGTACAGCGGCGCAAGTTAAAATTATATTGTAGCGTTAGGTAAATGTTGCTAAGTTGCTTAAAAATCTTTTGCATTCTCTACGTAACATCCACATGATAAAAAGTATTACCCTCGCAGTTGTAGTTATTTTGCTTGGAACTTTTTCCATAAACGCCCAAGAACCTGTTGCCCAGTGGGAAAATATCACCACCTCTTCTATCGAAGGAACTCGTACAACATGTATGGCAGAAGGTAAGAACGGCGCAATTATGCTTGGTTCAATTGGTGGTGTATATCGTTCCGACGATATGGGAAGCTCATGGAAGAAAGTAAACAATGGTATTCCTGTTAAACCAACCCTTGCAATGTGCGCTACGCCTGATGGCGTTGTATATATATCTGTAGATACAAGTGTTTTCCGTTCGATTGATAACGGTGATTCGTGGGTGCGTGTAACAAACAATATTAACCCTAAACCGGTTGGCTTTTTATATGCATACAAAGATGGTCGTGTGTTTGCCGGACCGTGGGGTGCATTATTTGTTACAAAGGATAGTGGTACTACATGGCAATCTTACGATACCTATATGCCACGAAACAATAATGAAAATCCAAACTGCTACGGTTGCATTGCCTTTGGGAAATATAATAGAATTTTTGCCACTATAGGATATGGAATGCAAATATCCACCAACGATGGCGCAAGTTGGAGTATATGGAAAGGTTTTAAATACGCCGTTACAACCGAGAAATCAGATTACTTGATAATAGAAGGGCATACACTTTACGCTAACGATCTTTCCGGTTTGTCTGATCTTGGAAGTATTGCGAATGGTTCTAAGTCATACATTATTACTCCATTGCTATATACCCAACAGATACCCGGCTATGCTTGTAATATGCGGGATGCGTTTTCTGGATTTTTTCGTTCTACATTATTATTAGATAGTGGTAAGATGTTAGTTGGACTAATTAATTATGGTATAGATGGAGTATATACTAATTCAACAAACACGAGAATATTTTGGTTGAACTATAAAAATAACGGACTTAATTGCAGGATAGTTAATGAAATATTTCAACATAGTTCAGGTTCAATATTTGCCGGTACTTTAGGTGGAGGGGTGTATAGAAGTGATGATAAAGGAAGTTCGTGGACAGAAGGAAAATCTGGTTTAACAGATGCCTATATTACATATATCCACAACGACACAAAACGGAATAGAATATTAGCAGCAACGGCATGTGGATTGTATTATACCACGGACAAGGGTAGTTCATGGACTAATTGTTCTAAAGGGTTAGAGAACTATAGTATATTTAAAATTGCTCAAAGTAGCACTCATTATTATGCATTAGGATGGACGGGGTTATACAAATGTAGAATTGATAGTTTAGTGTGGTCGAGAGTATTTGTAGTAGGTGAGCACGACATTACTTATTTTAATGATGTTACCGTTGGAACTAAAGATTCCGTTGTAGTTGGGATTGAATATCAAGGAGCATATATAAGTACGGATAATGGTGTTAAATGGAAAAAGTTTCTTTACGACACAACAGTGAGTGTTTATGGTGTTTATAATAGTGTTGCACAAAAATCTTGGTATACTGGAGTTGCTTTAATTTCTAAAACTACAAATGGAGGGATAGATTGGAGTTTACTAACTGATGGTACACTTGGTGGGTCGCCAGCTCGGTTATTCAAACATGATGCTGATAACCGATTTTATACTATGTGTTCAAAAGGTTTTACATGGCTGGATGAATCGTTTGATCCCCCAAAATTCACATCGTTAACTGGAAACAGTCCAAAAAAAATCTTTGATTATTATTCAAACAATCTATCACAGATATACGCCCTGAATAATGTTGGTATCTACCGTATGTGGAACGCTGATGCCGACTGGAGGAATTATGGCGTAAACTTACCTTCAACACAATGCGCGACTTTAGCTTTAGATAACGATGGGTATTTATACGTTGGTACTATGGGCAAAGGAATATACAGGACAAAGGAGACAACTGATAAACTCTATCCTGCTGCACAACGTTTTCCCGTAAACAAAGCAAAAGAAATTATTACAAATACTGTGAAATTTGAATGGGATTCTATTGTCTCTGCTAGAGCTATACATTTGCAGGTATCACTTACTTCGGATATGAGTAATCCCGTTGTCAATGATTCAGCAATCAAAGGATTAACAAAGAACGTATTAGGATTACGCTCCAATAAGGAGTATTTCTGGCGAATAAAATCTAAACACAAAACATATTCCAGTGAATGGTCGCCGGTATGGAGTTTTCTAACAGCATCTAAAGTACCTGCAAAAATTCAATTAGATTCACCTCCAACACTAAACAAAGTAACTCCTACAACAATAACATTAGCATGGCATCCGGATGACAATGCAGAACGTTACCATGTGCAGGTAACAGATATAGATGCCAAACAAATAATTCTGGAAGATTCAACTATAACAGACACAACAGTTCAAGTTACTGTAGTACCCAAACACAGTTATCAATGGAAAGTTAGTGCGATTGGAAGTAAAGGAAAAGGCGTATGGTCTGATACTTGGATGTTTACAGCAGAAGAAATGACTGAGGTTGGTAGTGAAGAAACATCCCAAATATATGTATCACCCTCTCCTGCCACAGATATAGTTCGCATTAATGGGGTTGATGAATATGTATTTTCTTATACAATCTACAACAGTATCGGAAAAATAGTTTTAACCGGAACTACATCAATTATACCTATTCAATCTTTACCAAGTGGACATTATACTTGTGAATTAACTTTGAAACAAAAGAGCATTTACAGAACCTTTACGGTTAGCAAATAATTTGTCGCTTCTTTCACTTAAGAAGTACATTACGCTTAACTTCAATGCTAATGGTGTAATCGAAACATTGCGGTTTTCTAAAACAGGCGGCATTTTCATTCAAGGTTCTTTACTTCTAAACATCAACTTGATGTAATATGTTACCGTAACTTATAATACTTTGTTTTTGTAATTGATTGCGAAGCAGAAGGAACGGTTCGCACCGGGTTGGCGCGCTGGCGCGGTTGCTTCGGCAAAAGCGGGTAACACAAATTTCTTCTTTTCTCTTTCATCGGTCAGCCGAAGCAATTTGTATCTTTGTAACGAGATTTATTAACGGGAAAACTAATGGCTAAGAAACACTCCGCAGACGAACCGGAATTAACATGTACATTTTGCAACAGACGTCAGAATGAAGTAACTACACTGATAACATCACCCAATGGCGCAAACATCTGCGACTTGTGTTTGGTGAATTCGTTAATTCTGATGCAACAAAACCAAAAGACAGAAGCACCGAACGAACCACGACAGTATTCTGCACAACTTCCCAAACCTTCGGAGATTAAAGCCCGTTTAGAAGAATATGTGATAGGTCAGGACAAAGCAAAACGCTCGCTTGCAGTGGCTGTGTACAACCATTACAAGAGAATTTTATCGCAAGAGATGGTTGGAATGTTTGAGGATGTTCAGATTGAGAAAAGTAATATCCTGATGATTGGTCCAACAGGAACTGGAAAAACTTTACTTGCACAAACACTTGCCCGAGTATTGGATGTTCCGTTTGCCATAGCCGATGCAACTACGATTACCGAAAGCGGCTATGTTGGCGACGATGTTGAATCTATTGTTGCCAACTTGATTCAGAACGCAGAGTTTAATATCAAACGTGCTGAAATGGGGATTATCTACATTGATGAGATTGATAAGATATGCCGAAAAGGGGATAGCGCAAGTATTACGCGCGATGTTAGCGGAGAAGGTGTTCAACAAGGGCTATTGAAATTATTAGAAGGAACTATTGCGGGTGTTCCACCACGCGGCGGGCGCAAACACCCCGAACAGCCTTTATTACAAGTGAACACAAAGAATATTTTGTTTATTGTTGGTGGTGCGTTTGATGGTTTAGAAAAAATTATTGCCCGCAGAATGAAATCAGCTACAATTGGTTTCCATAATGAACTAACAGACAATGTAGAAGAATCGTTTGAGTTGTTGCAATACACAGAACCGGATGACTTGTTGAAGTTTGGGTTTATACCTGAGTTTATAGGCAGGTTGCCGGTGTTTGCTCCGTTACACCCTCTCAGCGATGAAGCCATGCTGGACATTCTTACTAATCCAAAGAACGCTTTGGTTAAGCAATACCAAAAGTTGTTCTTTATGGAAGGCGTTGAGTTAGAATTTGAACGTGAAGCGTTGTTAGCTGTTGTTCAGATGGCAAAAGAACGCAAAACAGGTGCGCGTGGATTACGTTCAATTATGGAAGGTACGATGCTACCAATTATGTACACTCTTCCGGATAAACAAAATCTCCGCAGAGTTATCATAACGGTAGAAACAGTTCGTGATAATGCCGAGCCAATTTATATCTATCACAAAACACACAGAACAATTGCTGATGTGGCGTAGGTAATTATGGAATTAAAGGGACATCTGATGCTTTTCTATCAAGGGTGAGTTCTACAATAGTAACTGCATCATCCTGTAGTTTTTCAGGAACATGGATTGCTAAACCACCCCACCATGCTTTTGTGACTGAGATAGGTGTTCCGTTGAGTAGTTTGGATGATACAATGTTTGCTTGGATGTTGTTTATGTCAATGGTTTCTCTGCCATCGAAGTTATGAATCATTAAATAGACTTTGTTATCCTTATAGGTAGAATAAACAAACTTGCTTGGCATATATGGTCCGCCACGGGTGCCATAAATTGCCTTAGCATTATTTTTTACCCAATATCCTATTTCCTGTAAACGTTGAACTTGGCGCTCCTCGATTGTACCATCAGGTCGGGGGCCAACTCCAAGTAGAACATTTCCGTTACAAGCAACATGATGTGTAAGAAGTTTAATACAATCAGTTGTTGATTTAACGGAAGCATTTGGAATCCATGACCAACCATCGGAAGCCAATTTGAAACATCCTTCCCACATGGTTGAGTTATCAAAGTTGGTTGAAACAAAAACCATCTTCCTTTGAAATAAAGTCACCGGCTAAATTTCCCGGACCATGACCCCAACGTTCGTTAACAATTAAGTTGGGTTGCAATTGGGTCATAATTGAACGTAATGTATGTGAATCCCAGTCTTGTACTGTACCACCTAAATCATCAAACCAAAGGATGTCGATATTCCCATAGTTGGTAAGCAGTTCTCTTATTTGGTTTTGATAGTAGATTATATATTGTGAGTGTGTACTGGTTCTGTAATCGGGATTATACCAATCGCATAAGGAATAGTATAACCCAAAGCGTAGTTGGTATTTTTGGCAAGCATCAGCTAATTGGCGCACTATATCTTTTCTATAAGGGCTATTGGGGCTAGTAATTTTGTAATTAGTATACTTAGTGTTGAAGTTACAGAAGCCATCGCAGTGTTTAGCTGTGAACACTATATACTTCATGCCATAACTTTTTGCGGCTCTGGCAATTGCCTCGGCATCAAAGTTAGTAGGGTTAAATTGTGTATATAAACTGTCGTAAATCTCAGTTGGAACCTCACCAACAGTATCAGCAAGACCGGGTATTTTTTGTCGCAAAGCACTTCTCCTACTCCAACTGATTTCTTTGCCTATTACACTTACCGGTCCCCAATGAATAAACAAACCATACTTTAAATCCTGAAAAACATCTCTAATAGGTTTGTGGTATTCATCTGCAGTGTTAGTGTTCTCAGAAACTGGTATGTTGGGTTCTTGCTGATTGTTAGAAGTACATCCGTAAAATGAAAGTATATAAAGTAAAATTGTTCCTGTTAGCATCCATAATAATACCTTACTAATCAGTTTAAGTTCATGTTTATAAAACGATGTCGGTCTTGAAACATGTAATCTCATCAAGGGCTCCGGTATGTTGTTTATTTAACTTACACTGCAAACATAGAATTTAAAATGGTTGTAAAATCTTAGCAAAATCTTAGCAAGGCACTTTTTGATTACAGTTGTTCACCTTCTTGTTTTAGCAGTTCGGCTTGTTCCTGAATGCGGAGTTGTTCAATAATATCATCAACTTCTCCATCAATAACTTGTTGTAAAGGGTAGTTCTTTGCGTCTCCCTCTAATCGGTGGTCTGTTACACGGTTTTGTGGATAGTTGTAGGTTCTGATTTTATCGGAACGGTCACCACTTTTAACTAAACTCTTTCTGGTGCTTGATAACTCACTACTACGCTTTTCTACTTCTAATTCATACAGCTTTGCTTTCAGCATTTTCATAGCACGCTCTCTGTTTTGTAATTGCGAGCGCTCTTGTTGGCAGGCAACTACAATCCCCGATGGGCGGTGTGTTAATCGAACTGCGGTCTCAACCTTGTTTACGTTTTGTCCGCCTTTACCACCGGAACGGTACGTATCCATATCAATATCTGCGGGGTTAACTACAATGTTAATATCGTCATCAACTTCCGGCAACACAGCAACGGTAGCTGCTGAGGTATGAATACGACCATTGGCTTCTGTTTCAGGAACTCGTTGAACTCTATGCACACCACTTTCAAACTTTAAGAATCCGTATGCACCTTCTCCATTAACCTCAAAACTGATTTCCTTAAATCCGCCACGTTCGCTTTCGTTTTCATCTAAGAGTGCTAACTTCCATCCCATACGTTCACAATAGCGCATATACATACGGAATAAATCACCCGCAAAGATTCCGGCTTCGTCTCCTCCTGTACCAGCACGTATTTCCATTATACAGTTTTTTGTGTCGTTGGGGTCTTTAGGAAGTAATAGGATTTTTAGTTCATCTTCAATCTTTTCTTGCTGTTCCTGCAAACTGTGCAAATCTTCGTAGGCTAATTCACGTAGTTCAGGGTCGGTAGATGCATCTGCAATCAACTCTTTCGTGCTTACAACATCATTAATAATCTTAATATACCTGCTACCTGTTTCAGCAATGGGTTGTAAGTTTTTATACTCTTTGTTGATGTTTCTATATACAGTCATGTCGTTAGCAATATCCGGGTCGTTCAGTTGGTTTTCAACCGCGTGAAATCTATCCAATATCGAGCGTATTTTATCTTCCATTGTTGTGATGCTTGTTAATATCGTTCCTGAATTGAACCACAAAACTACGGACTTATTGGTATTTTTCTGTTGCTTTCGCAGACCGCATCGCACCTCCGTTACAAAAATTACTGTTTGCTTGCGGGAAAGTATCTCATCCTAAATACTTTACCATTATCGTTAGAAAGTGATAAACGTCAGTTTTTACAGGTAGTGAATTATGTATTTTTGTATTGCATACAATAACCATGTTTTATTTTCACGGAAGGGGACGTATGTATCAGCAAATTACATTAGCACAACATCAGCTTGATGCTTATAACGCCCGCGATATAGACCGTTTTTTGGAATGTTATGCAGAGAATATTCAACTCATGAATTTTCCCGATAACACTGTTTTTTGCTCCGGCAAAGAGGAAATGCGCGCCCGCTACGGAAAAATGTTTGAAGATAAACAATCATTACATTGCAGATTAGTAAAACGTATTGTTTGTGGCGACTTTGCTATTGATGAAGAAGAAGTGGATGGATTGGTTGATGGAAGAATAGTTCACGCAACTGCTATCTATGAAGTGCGCGATAATCTAATTCAAAAGGCTTGGTTTATTCGTGGCGAATAATGGAGTACTACATGCCTAAGCAGCAGCATCTGGATTTTTTTGAACGTGTATATATGATTGTTCGGAAAATTCCCAAAGGGAAGGTTACAACGTACGGACATATTGCAGCAGCACTTGGCGCTAAATCGTCAGCCAGAATGGTTGGTTGGGCTATGAACGCATCGCATGGAGATTCTTCCATTCCTGCACACAGAGTAGTAAATCGCACGGGTGCACTTACCGGTAAAATGCATTTTGAAACCCCCACCTTAATGCGCGAACTTTTGGAAATGGAAAACATACAATTTAATGGTGATGTTGTAGACATGAAAAAACACCTTTGGATTCCACCTGTTTTATAATTCTAACCCCTAATTCAAGGGCAACTGCTTAATGCAGTTGCAAGGTTCTTTTTAGCAGTTCTTTTCTGACGCCGCTGCAAATGGGTGTTTATTAATTTTCGGTTTGGGACGGCTTGGAACAGAAAATTATTCAATGAATTACCGTTTTTCAGTCAAAAAGTATAAAACTTTGGTAAAAAACATTGTTGTTCGCTGTTCAACCGTTATTTTTGTAGTCTATGTAACTTATGGATGCACAAAAACATGCATCGTTTGATATATAGATTAGTAAAGACATTACTGTTTTATTTATAGTTGTTTAACGGAGCGGCACAATGGCTGACATTACAAAGGTTCGCAATATTGGTATCAGTGCACACATTGATTCCGGTAAAACCACACTTAGCGAACGTATCCTGTTCTATACAGGAAAGATTCACCAAATCATCGAAGTACGCAGTAAAGGCGGAAACGGTCCTACCATGGACTCCATGGATTTGGAACGTGAAAAAGGTATTACAATCCAATCGGCTGCTACATACTGCCAATGGAAAGATTACCAAATTAACCTTATCGATACACCAGGTCACGTTGACTTTACCGTAGAGGTAGAGCGTGCTTTACGTGTGTTAGATGGAGCTGTATTGGTATTATGTTCTGTTGCGGGAGTACAAAGTCAGTCCATTACAGTTGACCGCCAAATGCGTAGATATAATGTACCACGTTTAGCTTTCATTAATAAAGCTGACCGTTCGGGTGCAAATCCTTACCGTGTAGTTGACCAATTACGCGAGAAGTTGAATCACAACCCAGTTATGCTTACCATACCTATTGGTATGGAAGATAACTTTAAGGGGGTTATTGACTTATTAAAAATGAAAGCAATCTATTTTGATGGTGATAACGGTGAGTTGATTCGCGAAGAGGCAATCCCAGCGGATATGACTGAACAAGCAAATGAATACCGCCATAAAATGATTGAGTCAATTGCTGACTTCAATGATGTTATTGCAGAGAAATTCTTGATGGAAGAAGAAGTTACTGCGGATGAGTTAATTCCGGTAATTCGTAAAGCAACCATCGAAATGAAAATTACTCCGGTGTTTGTTGGTACTGCTAAACAAAACAAAGGTGTTCAGACCTTACTTGATGGCGTTGGTTTGTTTTTACCAAACCCAAGTGAAATTAACAACGAAGCATTAGACCGCGATAAGAACGAAGAAAAAGTTGCCTTAGAATCAGACGGAAGCAAACCATATGTTGGTCTTGCTTTCAAACTTGAAGATGGACGCTTTGGTCAGTTAACATACATGCGTATTTACCAAGGTTCAATCAAAAAAGGCGATACAATCTTTAACACAGCAAATGGTAAAAAGGTTAAGATTCCACGTCTTGTACGTATGCACGCAAGCGACATGCACGAGATTGACGAAGCTTCGGCAGGTGATATCGTAGCAATGTTTGGTGTTGACTGTGCTTCCGGTGATACATTTACCGATGGCAGTGTTAACCTAACAATGACCTCGATGTTCGTACCAGAGCCGGTTATTGAGTTGGCTGTTGCACCTAAAGAAAAAGCAGGACAAGTAAACTTCTCTAAAGCTTTAAACCGCTTTACAAAGGAAGACCCAACATTCCGTGTTTACCGCGATGAAGAAAGCGGCGAGACAATCATTAAAGGAATGGGTGAGTTGCACCTTGAAATTTACATTGAGCGTATTAAACGTGAATACAATTGCGAAGTAGTTGTTGGTCGTCCGAAAGTTGCTTTCCGCGAGACAATTACCAAACGCACAGAGTTCAACTACACACACAAAAAACAAACTGGTGGTTCGGGTCAGTTCGGTCGTGTTGCCGGATATTTTGAGCCAATTACCGAAGAAGGTAATAACGAAAATTACGAGTTTGTTGATGAAATCGTAGGTGGTGTTATTCCACGTGAATACATTCCTGCATGTGATAAAGGTTTCCGCGAGCAGTTAACCGATGGTCAGTTAATTGGTCAGCCGGTTGTTCGTACCCGTGTTGTATTGAACGATGGTCAGTATCACCCGGTTGACTCCTCGGAAATGGCGTTCAAGGTTGCGGCTATGACAGCAGTGCGTGAGTTCTATCACAAAGCTGCACCGGTAATTCTCGAGCCAATCATGAAACTTGAAGTTAGTGCTCCGGAAGAATTCCAAGGTGTTTGTATGGGGCAGGTAAACCAACGCCGTGGTATTATTGTTGGAACAACACAAGAAGCAGGTTACGTTACTATCGAATCTGAAGTTCCGCTTAGCGAAATGTTTGGTTACTCAACCGACATCCGCAGCGTTACACAAGGTAAAGGCGAGTTCACCATGGAATTCTTAAAGTACGCTCAAGTTCCAAAGAACGTACAAGAAGAAATGGTTAAAGAATACCAAAAGAAACGCGCTGAAGGTAACAAGTAATTCTTATAAGCAATTTAAAATGATGGGTGTTTGTACTATACAGACACCCATTTCTTTTGGTACCGGTCAGTTGCCGAAGCGACCCAAACAGCACCGCAACCCGGTCGGGGTCAAACCTTCATCGTCGCTGTTTAGTTAGTTGGTATATAGAAAAAGATAAGGTGATAGTACAATCCACTTTGTTACTTTTGAAACATATAAACTCCTATTGAGCGCAGCAGAAGGATTGGTTCGCACCGGGTTTGCGCGCTTGAGGCCTGCTTCGGCAGGAGAGAGTAACCAATAACTCAAAATCTATACATATAATTCTTGAAATTGTTATGGAAATTCCCAAAAGTAGTTTTACAGTAGAGACATTCACTCCACATATAGGTGAAGAGTTTATAGTTGATATTGAGAATCAAAAATTCTCGTTGAAGTTGATTCTTGCTGAAGCCTCAGTGTTACACCCACGTGATGGAAGAAGTCTGGGTAAAAGCGGTTTCGTTAGAACCGATCCGTTTTCTTTGTTGTTTGAATGTAATCAATCATTACCCCAAATGTTATATGAAATGAATCATGCTGTTATTGGGGCTTTCCAAATTGGATTAGTGCCGGTTGGACCTACAAATAATGGGTGGGGGATGGAAGCAGTTTTTAATTAGTAGATTCACATTGCTAATTTTTTGGGTCGCTCCATGTAGATGTGAGTGCCGATATCCTTAGTAGTAACAAAACCGTATGAACTATAGAGCTTCTCTAAGTATGGTTTAGTTTTCTCAAAGTACAACGAAGAAGTGATATTCTTTTGGTCTAATTCGTTGGTGATTTGAGTCATGATATAATGACCAATACCCTGTTTGCGGTATTCCGGCAAAATGATAACATCCACGCAATGTACGTGGCTATCTGTTCTGTGTAAAACCAACCTGCCTATATCGGTACTATGTAGTACCACTATATCATAGTTAAGGTTATCGTAGTTGTTTAGGAAGTGTAGCTGTTGTGCCTCAAATTGTTGATTAAAGAACTTGGTTCGTTCTTCTGAGTTAACCCACTCAACGTATTGAAATTCTTCATCGCGAGATGTTTCGTACAGTAGTTTTAGAAAGTCTGTATCTGTATCTTTTCGTGGACGTAGTGATAAATGAGAAGTGTACTTCATTCTGTTTTCTTTATCTATGTTAGTTCAGTACAAATCTATTTGTATATGGTGGTTCTTATGCCATTAAATATGGAGAAAGATTACCACTTTGCATAGTATGTATGCCTTTAAGTGCATATACTACATCCTGTGTTTCAGTTGATAATCTTGATATAACTGATGTTGGGAATCCACGTCCATTAAAAAATTGATTGTCAATCTTGCTCACTATAAACTTATTCTGGGTATTAACCTGCATAAGTTCGGAAGTTATTGTTTGTGGCTGTGTATTGGCTATGATGTGGGCAATATTGTTACCCAATAACTCGAACAGATTCCAAGAACTGATTGCATTAGATGTAAATCGACTACTTGTGTTCTGAAACAAGTCAGGAACTACCGTAGTAACTGGAACTTTATCTAACAACTTCTTAACTGTTGTGGTTGCTTCTGAAATTGATTGATATGAAGCAAATATTGGAAGGTTAATATTGTTTTGAGCAACAAACGATAGGGATTTCTCGAGATTTGTACCAGTGCAATGAAGCAATATACAATCTATGTAAGGTTGTTGAAATGCATTAAATACTGTAGTTGATAATTGCGAGTGTTCTAAACCCGATATTGAGGTATCTGCATCAGCAATAATTATGCGTTCAATAGTACCACCAGGCTCTGTATAGCCATGAATTAGACTTTGAAAACAATCATAACCAGAATCAATTTGTGAAGTAATTACTACGGCATTTTTCCCCGCTGAAGTATGTGCATAATTACCAAGGGTATAATTTGATTGCCATGATTGCAATGTATACGCTTGGGAATCGGAAAGTGCATTATGGATTTTCTCGCCTAATGATAGATTCACTATGGGAATTTTGTTAGCAACAACTTGCCGTATCAATGTAGAATCGGAATCTACCGATGAAAGTAATAAAATAATATCGGGTGAATGTTGAGCTAAGTAGTTTTCAATCTTTGTTTTCTTCTCTGTATTATTTGCTGGTAAGGTTAGAGTGGAGTAGTTGGTTCTTATGCAATTAACACGCAAACCCTTTAAAAAAGATGTTACAGATGTTTGTGATATGTTCCTAGCTGAAAAAACAGCCACATGAGGAATTACTGTGGTTGGATTTACTACTCTGTTAATAGTTCCTGATATAAGATTGCGCGGATTAATAGCCGCTAACGACCCTAATCCCAATGTATATTTGAGTACATCTCTGCGTACCATGCTAATAAAAAGTAAAAGTGAAAACAAACAAGCTTTGTAACGTTCCGTGTTATGTTAATTTCGTGAAGGAAAAATACCTTGTAAGGCAATGCAATAGTTTACTACCAAAGAAGGCATAATATTGTTATGAGGTTGGCTGCCACCTGAGTTACTAATCATAGTAGGATTCATCATCCCTGTAGGTTTATTGCCAAACTGTAGTGAGCGACTAAGCCCATCTTTGGCAGGAAATCTATTTCCCGGTGTAGTACCACTTCCTGTAGTGTTATTTGCATTTACAAGGTGATTGTGTGATGGAATCTGTGACTGATTTAGACTAACAGTTTCAGATCCGGACATTTCCCCTTGAGTTCTAGGTGTTAACCCCGGTCCTTGTCCCATGTGTAAAGGGATGCGGCTACGTAAATCAGGTAAGCCAAACGTTGTGCGTCCGTCGCCACCATAGGTAGTGCCTAACAAAGAAAATAGGGCTGTATTTTGTTGAATAGAAAGTAATTGTCCGGCGCAATAAGCATAGTTTCGTGGTGCAAAGTTAAACCCAGCCATTATAATTTGTCCTATAAAAGGTTCAGCCATGGTAACGTCCTATTGATAAATTATTAAATGTAGCAATCAACAATTATTAATTCCTGGATGGAAATATTCCCTCTAATGCAATACAAAAGTTAATAACTAAATACGGTTGCATATTATTATGGGGTTGGTTACCACCAATACTACCTAACATTGTAGCATTCATTACTGTACCGTCCGAAGAATCGCTATAATTTTGAACACCAATTGGGCTTGCATCTTTGGCAAGAAAACCGTTTGTAGGGTTTGTATTTCCTTGCGCATTATTATTTGCCGTAATAGTATGTGAGTGCGCAGGTAAATCCCTCACCAAAAGGTTCATATTTTCTTCTCCGGCAGACTCACCTATGGTATAGTTAGATAACCCGGGACCTTGTCCTTGATGCAATGGTGTTCTACCACGTAAGTCAGGTAATCCAAAAGTGACCCGCCCATCTCCTCCATATTGTGTGCCAAGTAAGGAGAACAATGCGGTGTTCTGAGCAATAGGTAATAACTGACCATTACACGAAGCGTAACCCCTAGGTGCAAAATTAAAACCTACTTGTATTATTTGTCCGATAAAAGGTTCTGCCATAAGCGGTTTCTTTCTAATGTAAACTTTCAAACAAAACAAAAATTAACAAGGTATACATACATATCTATTATGTTAATTCCTTGAAGGATATATACCTTCTAACGCAATGCAAAAATTAATAACCAGGTACGGTTGCATATTATAATGTGGGTTATTACTACCGGAGGTAGATAACATTGTTGGATTCATATTTGTATTAGGCAGGGAATCGGTATAGGGAGTAGCACCGGATGTATCTGTGGCAAAATAATTACCGGATGGAGATTGACTTGTGCCAGCAATTGATGAGGCATATATTGAATGGGAGTGAATTGGCATTTCAGATGTTGTTAATGTATGGTTTTCTTCTCCAATTGATTCACCCATTGTCATATTCCTTAAACCAGGACCTTGGCCTTGGTTCATAGCAGCTCTTCCACGTAAATCCGGTAACCTAAATGTAGTGGTACCATTTCCGCCATATGTGGTTCCAAGTAAGGAAAATAGGGCAGTATTTTGTGAAATATCTAACAACTGTCCATCACAACTTGCATAACCTCGTGGTGCAAAATTGAAACCCGTTTGTATGATTTGTCCAATAAAAGGTTCTGCCATAAATATGCCCTTTAATTTAGTTTACTTCTTGGTTAATATGTGTAAGCATCTTAATATGTTACAACTCATGTTACCAATTTACCTTCACAACTTAATCAAAATTACTGTGTTCCACTTTGAATATTTTGTAAGTACAGTTAATATTGATAAATTTTGACATTATAAAAATATCACACGATTTTTAAACCTACATCAGTAAAACTACAGAACTATTCTCTCAGCCATTTAATCATAGCAGGAAATGGAAGTGTGTGATTTTCTTTGGCTCTAATTTCATCAAAACATAAGCCAATCCACTGTAACATCGGGACTCCAATAAATCTGCCTTCCTTAAAGTTATCTACAATATTAGAACCACCTCCCTGATAGCCATTATCATGAAATACAATGCCTGGACTTATGCCAATGTATAACGCAGCGGCATAACTCCATGGTATCGCCATTAACTCTCCGGCCATTTCTAAATCTATTTTCGGGTCTATTGCTCCATTGGCAGTAGTCCGCATATTAGGAGGCATAACAGCAAGGTGTCCGGCCTCATGTAATATATCCCCGGGATACAGTAGTTTGTTCGTATCAATCAATAAGCCGCCATTGAACAAATCAATGCCTGGTAAAACTGTTTCATAATTAATTGGCCCAAACACAACATGAATACCAATATCATTCAAAAAATTACATATCAAAGTAACAGTTTTGTTTTTGTCTTCAGTTTCCATTGGATTGTTAGTAGTGTTGATACTATAATTGAGTTCGTAACTTATCCGCTAAGTCGATCGCCGTCTGAGTCCCTTGTTGCAGTAGTTCTTGAATAATTTTCTGAATGGTTTCTTTGTCGAATTGTTCGTTTTTTACTGTAGTGGTTTGTGTGATTACAGACGTATTCAACATTGCTCGCAGCCAATCATTTACTTTTCCATCTATTACTAAATGTACTCTGTCAGTTTTACCGTTGTTACTAACTCGGTGACGTAAACTTAAGTTAAGATACCAGCATTCACCTTCATTCATAATTATACGCTCATCCTGTACATAAAATTCAACATTGTCATTTGTTATTATCGGGATGTGTAATCTTACCTCACCTTCTTCAAAGGATAGTTGGTAATCCATGTGTTCTTTAATAATTGACCCTGCATTCAATTTCATTAAGCGTACTGATTGTAACGGAAATTGGAATGATTGAATTACTTCCAGTAAGTATGGACATTGTTGCAAGTAAACAGTGGGCTCGTAGTGTAAGTTAGCTGCATTTTCTGCGTGAACAGACAGAATACTCTCTGCTTTGCCTCCCAAAGAATACAAGGGTATTACAGTCCAGCTACCTTCAAAGTTTTGAGCGTTATAGTGTTTTTGCCACAATTGTTGTTCTAAACGAAAAACATCATTCTGCATTTCGTGAACATTAAATACCAATGGGAGTTTACTATATAATAGCATATCACGTTCCTGAATTCTTACCCAAAATACGGAGGACAAATAAAATAGGTAATAAAGTATTGAACAGGAATACCCACAACTGCCGTAGCAACTCATCCTGCGCCGCAACCCTGTCGGAGCCAAACGTTCAGCGTCGTGTATTTACATGATTATGTGGAGAATTGCACGTTGTAAATTGTATATTCCTCATGTTTAGTCCTCATGGTTAGGTTCCGAGGTGTCTACCACTATTATGGATATTCAAAAAAACAAGGACATGGTAGTTCCATTTGCTTCATGCATAAATTTTTGTATGCTATGTGCTATTTAATATTTAACTTACATTTGTTGTAAAGTATCCATTTATTAGGGGAGTATACATGAGGTATATACATGTTGTTTATTTACTAATTACGGCATTTGTATTTTGCAAAACTCAAATATATGCGCAAACTGTAACTCGAAATGTAATTAGTAATGGTGGCATCATCTCTCAAAACGCTGAAGTACAATTACAAGGAACACTTGGGCAGGGAGTTATTGCACCAGTATCAGACTATGAAACATCCATTACTCAGGGTTTTTGGTATATAGCAACCGAAGAACAAGGGTATAATGATAATACAATGTTATCATATGGAAGTAATATGCTCAATATCCACCCTCATCCTGTAACCAATCAATCAACAATAAATTATACTGCCAAAGAATACACAAGCATCCGAATAGAATTATATACCATACTCGGTGAATTTGTTAAAGAACTCTATAATTCTCCAAATCAAGGTTTACTGGAAATACCTCTTAATACCGATGAGTTGAGTAGCGGACAATACAATGTACGTGTAACAACTGATCAACAACAGCAAAGCATCATGATTATCGTACAGAAATAATCAGCAAATACCTTTTGGTAATTGTTTTAACATTATAAACAGTTGTTTTAGAGTTTTTACACTTTACGTTGTGTTTATAGGTTAATAAATGCCCGAATCCGATAACGTAATCCTATAAATTAGAATCAATAAAATCAGTTAAGTTACTTATTAAAACAGAGGAGAATTCGATGAAGAATCTACTATGGTTTGCAATGTGTTGTGTAATTATCGCAACAGCAACCAAACTGTATTCCCAAGGAAGCGTACCCCATGCGATGTCGTATCAGGGTGTATTAGCCGACCCGTCAACAGGTAAGTTTTTACCCGACGGTAACTATAAGATAGTAGTACGGTTGTATGAGGGAATCAATGAAGAAGCGGTAATTTATTCCGAGACACAACGGGTAGTAGTAGTACGTGGTGTGTTTAATATGATAATCGGGAGTGTAAATCCATTTCCAAGTACAATGAAGTTCGACCGTGCCTACTTTTTGGGTGTAAGTGTAAATGGAGGAGAGGAGATGAAGCCACGGACAGCATTAACAGCATCGCCGTATGCAATGTATGCAGAGAATGCCGGAACAGCAGAGGTAGCGAAGTCATTATCACCCGATGCAAGTGTGGTAACAGGAATTAACAATGCCAATGGAAATATCACGTTGAAAGGTGATAATGGAATTAATGTAGCACAGAAAGGCAATGAAATTACAATTACAGCAGATCCGGCGTTGATACAGTTTGATAAAAGTGGAAATAAATTACAAAATACAATCTATAATTCCGGACCGGAGATTGGTGGAACACTACTCATGAATGGAACAGTAAGTGGAAATGGGTATTTGACATTAAATAATAATTCTATAGCCTTAGGAAAATTGAGCACTACAGGTGCAGCAAATAATAAAAGTATAATCTATAATGGATCTTCTATTGTTTGGGGAAATCCATTGCCAGGGGGTACTGCAAGTGGCGATCTAACTGGTTCTTACCCTAATCCAACAATCGCAGCAAATGCTGTAACTACAACTAAGATAGCCAATGGAAATGTTACTCTACCTAAAATCAGCACTGCTGGAGCTGGTACCGATCAGGTAATCAAGTTTGATGGAACTGATGTTGTTTGGGGAAATGGGTTTGTTCTTCCTTATTCTAACTCCGTAAACTCAGCATCTACGTTGTTTGATATTACACAAACTGGTAATGGTAGCTCTGGTAGGTTTGCAATAAATAATAGTGGTAACGTATCATCAGCATTAAATGCCACTACAAATGGAATAGGTAACGGTGTTTCCGTTCAACTTACTAATGCCAGTAACGGAGCGCGCGGTGTAGATGTAATGCAAGCAGGTGTTGGACCCGGTGTATTTGCAACGAGTGCAGGTGGTAATGCCGTTTGGGGTATTACCTCTTCTATCTCGGCAGCAGGTGTAATAGGTGATAATACATTTGGCGAAGCAGTTGTAGGCCGTAACCGTGGTGGTAACGGAGTTGGTGCTGTTGTTGGTAGAAATGACTCTTCCGGATATGGTTGTAGAGGTTTCAATACAAAGGATGGCATAGGAGTACTTGGTCAAGCTGGTATTAGTGGGGGTACGGGTGTTGGTGGTAGATTTGAAAATGTGAATGCTGCAAATGGTAATGATGCTTTACAGGCTGCAACTAATGGTACAGGTTGGGCTGGCAATTTTACCAATGCTAACAACTCATCGGCATCCAGAGGTATTCGTATTTCTACTACTGCAGGTCAAGGTGGAAATGCCATATCTATAGCAAATGGTACTTTATCACTATCTCGCCAGCATCCTTACACAAGTAATACTACTATAGATGATAATATACTTGTTGTTACTGCAGCAGGAAATACTACTATTCCAACAGGTGCACCCTTGGTTGATGGTGCAACTGTCTGGGTGATTAATAATGCTGGAGCAGTAGTTACAATAACAAATACAACAGTTGGTAGCTTTAATGTAGATCCCGGGAGGGCAGTTCAGTTGTTATTTGTTTCTACAGTAAGTGGTGCCAATTGGATACCTGTTCAACCATAATGTTATCATATTGTTCATTTGGAGTAAATAGTATGAAAGTAATAATTATATTTCTTGTTTGCCTTGTAAATACTACTGCCTTTTCTGGTAATAACTGTTGCACGGGTAAGAAAAAAAATTCCACAACAAAAAATTCTGAAGACACTAAAACTGCATCTGCTAATGTGGTACCAGCTGGAGTAACAGTTAGCCAGCATGCAAATAATAGTCCAGTTGTTTCTTCTGGACTACCATCAGACCAAGCTTCGGTTACTACAAAAGCAGTGGAAGTGTCTGGTAAAACTCCCATCTTGCAAGGTACAACAGTATTACCTTCAGATGCTCCAGTAAGTATTGCACCAAATGCTAAGACTACTAATGTTACAACACAGCAGAAATCAAAGTCATCTAAACAGAAGTAGCCCGCTAAAAAGAATTATATTGGTGTTTCTATTGTTAGCTATTTAATAACAAATTAAAGAGTATCTATGTTACTATAGATACTCTTTTTTGTTACCTACTACTGCTGTAGAAAAACATACTGAGCTGTGAAAATTATGATTCCTATCTCATAACTTATTTACAGTATAGTTTTTTACAATTTTTAATACAGATGTTTGAACTGGATCTGATAACTACATCATTGAACTATTAGTTATTAGAACGATAACAATTTTACGAACTATTAAATGTGCGTCAAACATTTCCTAAATAAAATTAGGTATTAGCTTTAATTAACATTAAGTTGCATCAATAATTCAATACACGTTATTCTGGGGGGAATAAATGAAGAGTAAACATCTGTTTTGCTTTACAGTAGGGATCATTGCCTTTTTTGGTTTAGAAGCTTCTTCTCAAATTATTTTAAAATCGGTCACAGGCAATGGAGGGAGTGTATCTCAAAATACGGAAGTGCGATTGTGTAGTACGGTAGGGCAAAGCGTCATATCACCAGTTAGTGATTACGAATCAACGATATCGCAGGGTTTTTGGTACATAGCCACAGAAGAACAACAGTATAATGCAATAACTCCATTGGCTTATGGAAGCAATATGCTGAATATCCATCCTCATCCTGTAACACATCAATCAACTATAAACTATACAGCTAAAGAGTATACAAGCATACGAGTAGAACTATACACTATGCTCGGTGAACTTGTAAAAGAGCTCTATAATTCACCAGATCAAGGTTTAGTAGAAATACTTCTCAATACCGATGAGTTGAGTAGCGGTCAGTACAATATTCGTGTTACCACAGAACAACAACAACAAAGTATCATGATTATTGTTCAGAAATAATCTTCTATACCTTATTCCGATTTTATCTGTGCATCCGTTACTAATACAATCGGGATACCATCCATTTTAGCTATATAAAAACACAAGTTAATTAAGTAGGTAAATTCATAAAATAAATGGAGTACTCAATGAAGAAACTTCTTTTTGCATTAGTGGCATGTTGTGTAATGATGACAACATCAGGAGTTGTACTTTCTCAAAGTGCAATACCACATGTAATGTCGTATCAGGGTGTATTAGCCGACCCGTCAACAGGTAAGTTTTTACCCGACGGTAACTATAAGATAGTAGTACGGTTGTATGAGGGAGTTAATGAAGATGAAGTGGTGTATAGTGAAACACAACGAGTAGCAGTGGTACGTGGTGTGTTTAATATGATAATCGGGAGTGTAAATCCATTTCCAAGTACAATGAAGTTCGACCGTGCATATTTCATGGGAGTAAGTGTAAACGGCGGCGAAGAGATGAAGCCACGTACAGCATTAACAGCATCGCCGTATGCAATGTATGCAGAGAATGCCGGAACAGCAGAGGTAGCGAAGTCATTATCACCCGATGCAAGTGTGGTAACAGGAATTAACAATGCCAATGGAAATATCACGTTGAAAGGTGATAATGGAATTAATGTGGCTCAGAAAGGCAATGAGATAACCATAAGTGCAACTTCATCAGGTACCGGATTAGATAAGGGTGGTAATGGGTTACAGAATGTAATTTACAACTCGGGTACAGAAATCGGAGGGACATTAAACTTAGCTGGAACCGTATCCGGTACAGGCTACCTAACATTGAATAACAACTCAATAGGGTTAGGTAAGCTATCATCTACAGGAGCAACAAATGGCAAAGTTATAACCTATAACGGTTCGAGTATCGTATGGGCAACACCACCTGTAACTACATCAGTAACAATGGGTGGAGATGTAACCGGAAATTCAGCAAGTAATACAATTGCAAGTAATGCCATAACAAGTGCAAAGATTGCAGACGGTAGTATAGTTAATGCTGATGTTTCATCCTCTGCTGCAATAGGATATAGTAACTGAATTTATCTAACAGTATCGGTACGAGTGATGTAACAGATGGCGCTATTACCGATGCTAAAGTAGCTAATGGAATTAGCTATAGTAAGTTAAGTGGAGTGCCAACAAGTTTACCTCCAAATGGTTCTGCAGGTGGAGATTTATCGGGAATCTATCCAAATCCAACCATTGCAAATGATGCTGTAACAAGCGCAAAAATTGCAGATGGTAGTGTAACAATCCCAAAGTTAAGTGCAACAGGAACAGCTGATAATACAACATTCCTGCGTGGTGATGGAACATGGTCCGCTGCAAGTGGCGGTTCGGTTACTACTAATGCTACGTTATCAGGCGTTGGAACCGGTGGCTCGCCATTAGGAATTAATCTTGGAAATAGTAATACATGGACTGCCAACCAAACTTTTGGCGGAACATTCTTGATAACGGCAAATTCAAGAATTGCTATGACAAATAGTGATAATAATGCACGGGATATACGCCAACAAGAGCCAAGTGGTACCGGCTCGCAATACATCGGGTGGCGCGCACCTTCGGTATCAAATAATGGTAACTATGTATGGCCAGCTGTTGTTGGTTCGGTAGGACAGGTATTAACGCTGTCAACTTCGAATGGAATAGATTCTGCATCAACCTATTGGTCAACACCTTCAGCAACGCCAACTGGCTCAGCAGGAGGAGATTTAAGTGGTTCATATCCTAACCCAACTATTGCAAACGATGCTGTAACAAGTGGACATATTTCAGACGGCACCATTGTAAATGCCGATGTTTCCACATCAGCGGCAATTGCTTATAGTAAGTTAAATTTAGTGAATAGTATACAAAATGCAGATGTACAAGCAAATGCAATCACAACCAGTAAAGTTGCAAATGGTACGGTAACAACAAGTAAACTTGCAGATAGTGCGGTAAGTGGATTAAAATTGTTGACATCTGCTGTACAAACTCCGCATATAGCAAATGGTGCCGTAACAATGCCTAAACTTAGTGCTACTGGTACAGCCGATAATACAACCTTTCTCAGAGGCGATGGGACGTGGTCTACACCAAGTGGTGGTACACCAAGTGGATCAGCTGGTGGCGATTTGTCCGGTTCGTATCCAAACCCAACAATAGCAAATAGTGCTATTACAACTACACACTTGTTAGATGGTACTATAGTAAATGCTGATGTTTCATCATCTGCGGCAATTGCTTATAGTAAATTAAATTTAGTGAATAGCATACAAAATGCTGATGTACAAGCTAATGCAATCACAACCAGTAAAGTCGCAAACGGAACAGTAACAACAAGTAAGATGGCAGATAGTGCAATAAGCGGATTAAAGCTGTTAACGTATGCAGTTACAAATAGGCATTTAGCAAGTAATGCAGTAACAACTGAAAAAATAGACCCAACAGGAGCAGCTTCAGGTGACGTGTTAACATACAACGGTTCGTCAGTTGCTTGGGCTGCACCAAGTGGTGGTGGTGGTACTTCTATTGCAACATATTCTATAACAGCTGATGCAGCTAATAGTATAACTGTTTCAAATACTTCTGCAACTCATCACAGATTAGATTTTTCAGGATCATCCGGAACAACAACTACAATTACTATTACTTTAGCAAATCCTTCTTCATATACATCTCCCAAACAATTGAATTTTTACGTTACAACTGGAACAAATGGTGGAAACAGTCCAACTATAACCTTAGTTACTCCGACTGGTCCATATTATCATTTCACAAGTGGAAATAGTTCTGCATTTTCTCTTGGTGCGATATCATTGTTTTCTATTATGACCGACGGAACTAACTATTATCGGGTACCATAAGAAAAAGTATGTTGATATAGAT
>JAIBAE010000132.1 GCA_019695345.1 Bacteroidota bacterium
TAAGGTGTGAAGTTGCTCAATACAATTCAGGATGTGTACTTGTGTAACGATGTAACTATAGCATAATATTCTGCTATCGCGGGACGGCACCAAACAACTGATTGTTATATAATATCAACGTGCCGAAGAGAACGTCCACTGCAACAAACTGTTTTGCTGATGGAACTCTCCCGCATAAGAAGGTATTAATGGAAGCGAGACATCAGGAGCGGTCTGCGGTAGCAAAAGAAAATTCAAACGGTATAGGAGCAATCTTATACCGTTTTTTAGTTTACGATTTTAGTGAGCTTATACGATTGCTTAGAGCGCGGTGTCTCGAAATAGTAGGTTGTATTTTGAGGCGCGTTATATTTCCAAATCTCTTGCAGAATATCTCCATCCAACACATTCTTAACTACTGTTGCCGGCTTACCATTTAGTATAAAAACTTTTCCTCTGTCGGTTTTCATTCCATCAGCATCATTTAATGTTGCATACTCAGTTCGGGCAATATCCACACGTTTGAAGTACTCCGCCATTGCCTCGTTATATTCTGTTTTTGGAGTTGGGTCTTTTGCTATCCACCATTGATTGATTGCAACAGCAAGTTCCCTATCCGACATATTTCTAAAATTCTCGTATTCGGAATCAGTCAGAACATAATACATCGCTTCCGATGCGTACCGAGCATTGCTTAAACCAACCGGCATTGGTCGCCATGCTACTGAGAATTTATAAAGCAACGTATCTGTAGATTTAAACAGAAACAGTTTAAGCAAGTAATCACCGGGAGCAAGCAACGACGATTCCATAGTAACGGTTAAGAGCGAGCCGTTACTTTGTTTTTGCTTTGCATCAATCCCTACAGACAGTACCGGTGTATAGATTGAATGCGCTGTGATGTCGGCAAAACCGGTTTGTGTTTTTGAGTTGGTGATATGATCACCGTATCTAAGAATGGCATACTTCCATACATCTGGTGTTAACGATTTTGGTGCAGTAAAAACAAACGCAAACTTTGATGAAGAGAATGGAATATTTCCGTTGAATACCGAATAAGCGGATGAGCTTACATCAATAACTGATGGTATGGAAGCAATTTCATCATTGCCATATTTAGAGAACTTCAACACTTCTGATGTATGTTTTTCTATCGGTGTGTTGCTTTGTGTTACTTCCGTTACAATAGTGCAGGGTGAGTACTTAATTCTTGTTTGTAGTTTTCTGTATTGAAATTGATTTGTATTTGTAGCAATCTCATACGTAGCAACCGAGATTGTATCCTTTAATGATAACGTCTTGCGGATGATGCCAAACGTATCCCTTATCTCGGCAGAATACGATAGAATTGACGAGTAGGTTATGTTACCTCTCATGTCTTCGTTTTTCTTGAAGGTGATTTTATCGTTAGAAAAACTAAGTAGTATAAAAATATCAACTGAGTCTGAGTTATCAACGGGAAGGATTCCATACTCGTGATATATTTTCTCCTTTTCCTGAACAACAGGCACACGTCCAAATGGTTGGGAATGAGATAAAACCACTAGACTAAGAAAAACGATACAGTTCACTAACAACTTCATCCTTCAACCTCAAGTAAAAATTCTCGTAACATAATTGCAGCGGAAACATCATCGAGTTTGGTTTTATCCTGGCGTTGTTTTCTGCGTGTACCAATCTCAATCAAGGTTTCTTTTGCTCGCTTAGAAGTAAATGCTTCGTCAACCTCAATGACTTCCAACTGCGTTCTATGTTGTAATGAAGATATAAACTTCTTGATTTTCTTTATTACGGGTGTTGTTTCTTCATCAACTCGAATTGGAATACCAACAAGAATCAATTCAATTTTTTCTTTTTCGATTCCATTTAAAATATCTGCCCAAAAAGTCGGCGATTGTTGCATGAACACACCTTTGGTAGAAACAACAATGTGTAATTCATCACACACAGCCCAACCAACTCGAACTGCTCCCCAATCGAACGCAGCTAATCGTTTCCCTTTTATCTTCTCAACTAACTCTGCTTTATTCACTCTATTTCTCCGTAAAAACAAATTGTATCGTAGTTCCTTTTCCAACCTCAGAATCAACTACTATTGTACCGCCATGAATTTCAATTGCTCGTACCATTATCATTGTACCAATTCCTGTTCCGCCATACTGCCGGTAGTTTGAGAAATATGGTTTTAAGAAATTTTCTTTTGTGTTTGCGTCCATTCCAACTCCGGTGTCACTGACTGAAATGGTTATCTGTTTGTTGCTTTTAGTACAAGATAGTTTAACACTACCATTTTCTCCTTTTAAGGCACGAATCCCATTCTCAACTGCATTTCTGATTGCTCTGAACATTTTGGTTTTGTCCATTTTTACAAGCAATGGAGTTGTGAGAATGGAAAAGGTTACATGGCTAAACTGGTCATCATCAAATTCCTTGATAATGTCCTGAAACAACGCAGTAATCTCAACTTCATCCGGGTGTAAGCGTTCGTCTCTTCCTATACTGATAATATCACGTACCCGCTGTAACAATAATCCGGCTTGAAAAATAATGCGGTGCTTCTTTTCAAATCCACGTTCATCGCCTGCTATGGAAATTTGTTCAGCGTTTAGTTTAATGATGGAAAGGTTAGTCTGCATATCGTGCGCAAGTTGGGCCCAGTTTACCAGCCGCTTTTTCTCAAGTTCTTCGGTTATATCCGTTGCGCTTACAACAACACCGGAAAAACCGCCCGTTACCGATTGAATTGGCTGAGCCGTAAAAACCATTTCACGTTCTGCTGTATCATCTTTAAGTACTAATTTCTGTTGCACTGAATTTCTTACGTTAAAAGCGTTCAGTACAAAGCTCTCTATGATTTTATGATATTCCTGATTACAGTAATATCGTAACCCGCGGCGCAACGGAGTAGAAGTATCCATTTTGAAAAGCTCTCTCCCCTTGTTGTTGATACGACGCAACTTCATATTTCTATCAAGTACAAAGGTTATAGTGCCATTATTATTCTCAAGTACCGAGCGGATAATATTCCGATAATAGAAGTACTTCATTAACAGAAATAGTACTATCAACAAACCAATTATACTAAAGGCATACACTTGTATGGAATTAAGTATTCGCTTTGCTTGCCAATACCCATCATTCTGTATTGTTAGTGTGCTGTACTCATCATCATCCGAAACAACTATCACGGAATTATACTTGTAAGTTGCTATATCATCCTGGAACGAAGATAAATCCAATGGCTGGGAGCAAATTACCTCATCTTTTACTGTACGTACAATTCCATTTTTGAAAATAGTAGTAATAGTATCATGTTGTGCAACAATACTCAATGGTTCATAAAAACCATCGTAACCTGTTGCAAGTACTTTAGTGGTTCCATCAGTTGATAGTTGCTTTAGTACGTACTTACCGTTTTCGTTTTGTAAGTATAGTATGTAGTCTTGGGAAGTGGTTATGGTGGTTGGCTGTGACTTAATAATTCCAACCGGAATCATCGTTGTACTTACAACTTTGCTTATCTCAAATGACTGAGATTGTAATTGGGTACAGACATACCATTCTTTATTGATATGATATGCAGATGTAACAGATATACCTACAATTGTAGCAATTGCAGTTACATTGATTCTGTGCTGCTGTAGAGAACATTCAAGTAAAGTATTCTTATTCTGTATCAGTATCTCATTAGGAGTTGTGGAGAGAACCTTAATCTTCTCAACACCTTCAAGCTGAATTGTGGTATCAGCAACTTGCTTGAGTGAAACATCATACAAAGTGCAATGAACAACATTATCGAGAGTAGTAATAACAAACCAATTACTTAGCGAGTACGAAATCCATTCTACTCGGTCGCATGGGATTGTAATAGAAGTAACGGCATTGCTATGCGTAGATGTTAGTGTTGCCAGACTTCCTGTTTGATTTGCCGAAAGGTATATTCCGGTGGTTGAGCCAAAGTACGTTTTACTTTTAGTTTTGGTACTTGATACAACGTGTAGTTGCTCGGGATAATACTGCTCCGCCTGCGCTAACGCTATAACACAACAGAACAATATGAGTACGCTCACACTTCTCAACGTAACTCCTGAAGCTGACATATTGCATAGGCCTGAACGCCTTCTTTATTCCCAACAAAGCCAAGTTTTTCGCTGGTGGTTGCTTTTAGGTTAACCCGTTGCTCCGGTAAACCACATAACAAGGCAATGGTTGAGCGCATCTGCTGTTTGTATGGAAGTATCTTTGGCGATTCCAATACTAATGTTACATCAACATTTACCAATTGTAGCTGTTGCTCTGTTATCATTTCAACAACGGCAGTTACAAACCTGGTACTATCGGCATTCTTCCATTTTGTATCGGTATCGGGGAAATGCTCGCCTATATCTCCAAGTCCGGCGGCACCTAATATGGCATCGCACAAAGCATGGAGCAACACATCACCATCGCTGTGAGCTACAGTTCCAATTGGCGATTCAATTCTCACACCACCTAATATTAACGATTCACCTTCGGCCAAACGGTGAACATCATATCCTAATCCTACCATGTTGTTTTAATGTAGTTGTAGTCAAATTTATTTTTGGCAAAAATACAGGGTTCATGTGAGATACATGTTTACCATATATAATCACGGTAAGCTATTACGCATATAATAATTATAGTTTGCGATGCTGAAGCTACGTTCCCGACCGGGTTGCGGCGCAGAAGGGTTGCTACGGCTACTGCGGGAACCATACTGTTCCGCTGTCTGAGCATTATATACTATTTTGCAACCATGAACACATTTGAAGATACAACAATATCCGTTACCGCACTTACAAGATTTATTCAAGGTGTGCTGGAAGGCAGTTTGCCGTATTTATCGGTTATGGGTGAGATTTCGAATTACAAACCACATTCGTCGGGGCACAGATATTTTACGCTGAAGGATGAGCAAGCACAGATTAAATGTGTGATGTGGAAATCGAAACAACTCAACTTTCAGCCAAAGGATGGAACCAAAGTTGTGGTTACCGGACGTATCTCGGTGTATGCACCGCAGGGTACGTATCAGATTGATTGTAATACGATTACTCCCGCCGGAATTGGCGATTTATACAAAGCGTTTCTGCAACTAAAGCAAGAGTTGCAGGAGTTAGGATACTTTGATGATACCAACAAAAAGCCGCTTCCCCGTTTGCCAATGCGTATTGGCGTAAGTACTTCAACAACGGGTGCAGCAATTAAGGATGTTATCAGCACTATTGAACGTCGCTTTCCGGTTGCAACAGTTGTTGTGCGACCAACGCAGGTACAAGGCAGTGGTGCCGAATACGATATTGCCAATGCCATACAGGAGTTACAAGCGCAACAGTGTGATGTAATTATTGTGGGACGTGGCGGTGGCTCGATTGAAGACCTATGGGCTTATAACACACGCGTAGTTGCCGATGCAATTTACCTGTGTACGGTTCCTGTAATCTCGGCTGTTGGACATGAGACTGATTTTTCCATCAGCGATTTTGTAGCCGATGTACGCGCTGCTACGCCAACTGCGGCGGCAGAATTATGTACGCCAATCAGGTTACAAGATTACCTTATGTGGTTAGATGAATACCGCAATGACATTACCGGCTTAATACAAAACAAACTTGATACCATTGCCGATGCTATTTCTAATTTTACCGGCGAACAACGTTTGCTGAACATCACCAGAACAATTTCTACCTTGCAACGCGAAGTGCAATGGAGTGCGGAGTTCCTTAATTCCACAATTAATGCTGTACTTTCAACTAAACGCGAATCACTTACCTTGGCAACAGTTACCCTTACCCATTTGCATCCGTACAAACCATTGCAACGCGGGTATGCACTGCTTGCAAAAAACAATGCAATTCTAAAACCCTCCGATGCAGTAACACAAGGCGATTCCATTGAGATACTACGAACAACGCAAAAAGTTACGGCAACGGTTTTACACACAGAACCAACATCACTACAACTATGAAAAAGAAAACACTCACATTTGAAGAACAACTACAACGCCTTGAAGAAATACGGGCAATATTAGATGCGGGCGAGGAACCTGTTGAATCTATGCTACAACTGTACGAAGAAGGAATGAAACTTGCCGCCGAGATGCAGGCGTTTTTGGAAAAAGCTGAGTTACGGGTTCAGGAAATTCAGAATACATAGGTTGGTTACCCGCCTTTGCCGAAGCAAGCCATACTGCGCGGCAACCCGGTCCGAGCCAAACGTTGGTGCGGCGCATGAGGGGAATGTTACATTGGACTATTACAGCATGAGTTAAACGTAGTGTCTGATGCCGGATTGAATGGTAGGACGCGCTTTGCAGACTCAGGAAGTCCTGCCAAAACATAAAATTTATGAAATCAGAACGTCATGTGCGTTTCGCTGTACTCATACGATACTTAATAAAACAACCAACGGAGATTACCATGTTTAGAAATTTGCTGATACTTACAATATGCTGTACAGTTACAGTGTTTGCACAGCGCACAGTACAGCCTACCGATACCATTTTAATATAGGGCAATATCAAAAAAGAGCGGATTATTACTACAGCCCAACTGGAAGGTATGAAATCTGTACCGTTGCAGAATCATGTTATTACTAACCACCGTGGCGAAGTTAAAGATACACTTACCGGGCTACAAGGCGTTAGCTTAAAAACAATATTAGACTCGGTTGAGTTTGTGTACGAAAAACCAGA
>JAIBAE010000133.1 GCA_019695345.1 Bacteroidota bacterium
GACCGCACCGCACCATTGTGCAACCAACAGCCACATCTTGCGGTAGAAAGAATCTTATCTTTATCAACAACGGTTATCGTGGATGTAATTACTACATACTTACTCAACCGCAAAGTCCGCAAAGGGTACCGCAAAGTACACAAAGTTTTTCAGCATCAAACTAAACCTTACAATAATACTTAGCGGAACTCTGCGTTGAACTTAGCGATCTTTGCGGTTAAATCGTGTTAACTAATCCAAAATTGATTTGTATATATTCGTGCTTACATAAATCAGCATTAACGCATTTACTACGCAGAAGGTTCTCTCCCGCACAATAAGATTAATAGTAGTTCTCCGATTGGTGCGGTTTGCGATAGCAACATAGTATCAGTTACTTTTACTTTACCACATCAACTCTTGTTGTAAGTACATCATTGTTTGTTACAAGGCGCAACATGTACACACCATTACCAAATGTGCTGATGTCTTCGTTTAAGGTGTATTCACCTTTGGCTTGTTGTTGGTTTTGTACAAAGGTTTGTACTACTTGCCCTGTTGTGTTGATGAGTTCTATCGTCACATTCAACGGCTCACGCAGACCATAATGAATTGTCAGTGTGTTCTGTGCAGGGTTGGGACGGGTTGCAAGTGATGTTGATACATTGCTTGGCATAAACAACCGCACACCACCTTCATCGCATACTCCGGTTACATGAATTGTTCCGTTCTCTGTTACTACTTCGGTTGTTATACTGTTGTTCGTCCAACGGAATTCATCTATCGTTATGCTTGCATTATCGGTATTGCCAAGTGTAACCACACACGGCACAGAAATAAGTTCGCTTTGTGTTGGATTGTATGTGCCATTGAGTTCTATAACACAGCTATCTGTTGTACCAATGCAAGCATTGTTGGTTTGTGTATTATACAATACTGAACTATTGTAATGTACACGTGCATACCAATCGGTTGGTGCGCCTGCAAGTTTCATCCCGCTTTGTTTTTTAAGCACAAGTTGTAGGTTCACCTTCTCGCCAGCTTGCGCTGTTATATTGTTTACCGACACCGTTGTACGGGCTGTATCAGATGCGTTGAAAATACCTTCTGCAAGAAGCTGTACCGTTGCGGGACTTCCTGCACCGTTGTAATCAAACAATAAACGTCCACTTGTTCTGCCTACATCAGTTGCGGCGAAACGTAAATCCATAGTTTTTACCTCACCCGGTTGTAAAGTAAAGCCACCTCCTCCGGCAAGTGTAGTAAAGTCTTTATCGTTGGGTCCGGCATGGTGTGTGGCTGTTATAGGTAACGGTGCATTGCCTATATTCTTAATGGTTGTTGTTTGTAGTGAATCGTGTTGATTCCCAACTTCTACTTTTCCAAAATCAATAATATCATTTAGCACTTGTAACGTTGGAGCAACACCCTCACCTCGTATGGTTTGGCGCAGTGTATCTGTTTGCGTGTACACCAAAAGCTGTGCAGTTTTAACACCAACTGATATTGGCTTAAACCTAAACTCTACTGCATGGGTACCACTTGCGCCTATAGTATAGGGTGGTATACCGGACACCAACTGAAACTGCGAAGCATCGGTACCAACTATTGCAATTGAATCAACTCGAAATGGATACGTACCTGCGTTTTGAATAAATGTTGTAATTAATGAATCTTTGCTTGTACTTACAAGACATTGCTTCATATCAACATCCTGGCTTGCAGGAGATGGAGCTACAATGGAGAATACTGCATCAGAGGTGTCGGATTGAAGGTACCCGTCCTCAATACTCCAAATTTTTACAATATATCCACTTCTAGTTGCTACTTTAGTCCCGTCTGGACTCCAACGAACTTGATCGACACTCCATGGGTGACTTAATGTAATTAACTTATCACCTTCAATTGCAGACCAAATTATTGCAGTCTGATCATAACTAGCTGTTGCAATTTTTAAACCATCTGGACTCCAATCAACATCAAGAACAACATCAGAATGTCCTATTAACGAAAATAGCTTTGCACCTGTCAGAGCTGACCAAACAGATGCAATACCACCATCACCTACAACGGCGATTTTCTCCCCATCTGGACTCCATCTAACTGAGTAGATACTTTTCTTTATGTTTAAAATGTGGATTATATTACCATCCTCTGCAGACCATATTATTGCTCTTCCATCACTACTACCGGTAATTACTTTTGAACCATCAGGACTCCATTCTACGCAGTAAACATCGTAATAATGTTTAGACAGAATGAAGAGCGGAACGCCAGAAAGTGCTGACCATATAGCTGCGGAATTATCAGCACTAGCAGTTGCAACATTTAAACCATTTGGACTCCATTTGATCGCATTAACAGTATTTATATGCTTTAATGTAAAAAGCTTTGTACCGTCTACTGCAGACCAAATAATAGCTGTGTTATCATAACTAGCAGTAGCTACTTTGGTACCATCAGGACTCCAATTGATATCAACTACAGCACTTTTGTGATCAGTTAAATTGTGAAGTTTAGTACCTGTTTGGGCTGACCATATTGTGGCAGTACTATCTGAACTAGCAGTAGCTACTTTAGTGCCATCGGGACTCCATTTTGAGGAAACTACATAATTAGTATTTCCAACTAGCTGAAAGATTTTTGCACCATCTGTTACTGACCATATTATTGCGGTGTGATCTTGGCTTCCGGTGCATACTTTAGTACCATCGGGACTCCAATCGACTGACCGAACAGCATTAGTGTGATCTTTTAAGGTAAGAATTTCTTTAGCATTTAAACCTCCGTTTGTATGTTTTGCCCAAACTTTGCAAAGTTTGCTAGGTTTATTAGGTATATTAATCCATCTGTATTGTAAATCGTGCCCTAAAATTGTTATTGGATGCCAAGTGAAGCCGCTATCAATTGAATATTGCAGACTTACAGTATCAATTGGTGATATACCCGTCCATGATATAGTGGTATCACTGCCAGCTATAAACTGTTCGCCTCCATTTGGTTGAATAAGTTTTAATGTGGATACATTAGCCTTTTTACTTTGCACCCCATTACTCAAACTAAAGTAGCTCAAGCACCTGTCTGAGGATACTTCAAAGCTCGCATACTTAAAACCAGAGTCGCTTGGTGTATAACGTAAGGTAACAGTACGGCTAGTGTTCTTTGGAATTGTAAAAGGAAATGATGTATTAACAACAGTAAAATCATTTGAGCCACTTTTGAGATTGATACTTGTTACTGTAAAATCGGCATTTACTCCGGTAAGAGTTATAGTTGTATCGTTTTGTGTTGTTGGATTACGTTTACCGAATGCGATGTATTGTGGAGTTACTTTTAATACTGCCAATACAGTAGTTAGTGGTTGATAACTTGATGTTGTTTTATTTCCTTGCCAAGATAACTCTATATTTCTACTTCTTGTTTCACAAGATACATCACTATTCCAACTTATTTCACACGGTGAACTTCCTTGTGTTGCTTGTAAAATTCGATTATATACATCAGTTGCCTGTTGTACTGTCGTTACATTTTCATAAAACTCTCCACCTGTTCTTGTTGCAATATCTTTAACCGATTGCGGTGCGGGCATACCTAATGTTACACAAAATATCATACAACCTTGCTTAGTTGCTTCAGCTACTATTGTGTTAACATCGGGCTCGTAGCTTGGTAGCCCGTCCGTCAGGAGCACTAACACTTTTTGATATTTACCATTCCTTGTTACAATCAAACCGCCAGATAATGGTTTTATTAGTGCTACATCGTAATCGGTACCGCCACTTGGCTGTAACGTGTTTATAGCGTTTAACAATTTAGTCCTATCGGTTGTAAAATCCTGATTCAAGTAATTGGCATGATCAAAACTTGTAACGGCACATTCACTTTTACCAAGTGGTAAGCCGTTTATCCATGCACGTGCGGCTGTTTTAGCTAAATCTATATTAGGGGAACTACCAGAACCACTACTCATAGAGCCACTTACATCTACTACTAATACCGATGATAACGATTTAAGTATCATTGCCGGAGGGCAACTCACATTTGTGATTGTTTGTGGGATTCCGTTTTCGGTAAGGGTGAGTTCGGATGCAGATGGGCGTTGTTGGTTGCCTGCGGCATCAAAGGCATAAAACTTCCCTTTCATGGTTGGGAAGTTGGTGGCATCTACTCCAAACAGGTTTATGGATTGCGCTTGGGTTTGTTGTACCCAACCAATACACAGTAAAATAGCAAGGATGTGTTTCATAATGTTTTTGTGTTAGTGTTTCCCACGTTACAACATGAGTTGCCGTTCTTTCCCGCAAGACAACGGTGTTTGTTGTACAACGTGCGGTGTGGTCGGGCGATAGCAAATAACTCTATTCCTTAATTGGTGTTTCTATTACAACATCAACATTTCTTGCATAGAATCTGCGCTCAGGTCTATCCAATAAGTCTGTAATCACCTTTCCCTCGCTTACAACATTGGAATCATTGTAGCGTAACTGTAGTGCAGATACGGTTGCTAATGCTCTTCTTTCTGATATTTGTTTGTTTAGAGTACTATTTCCTAGACCATCTGAATTTCCTGTTATGACCACCTTAGATGTAGGTTGAATATCTTTGCGTATTAACTCTACAATTGGTTTGTTGTTGGCTGTGATTTCGCTTGAACGAACCTCGAACAGAATAAGCGAGTACCTGTGTATTTCTTTATCTTCTCTGCGCTCTACTTGTTTACGGTGAATGGTAAGTTGTTCCACTGGGATGCTACTACTTGCACGTGCGGTTGTTGTTGCAGTTGCATCAGTTACTTGTAATGTATATGTCAGTTTTTCTTCGGTGCGTGGGTGTGTTCCGTCGGCATCCAGATTCCAATCAATCACTGCCGGCACAGCCCCGGTGCCTTCAAATTGTTTTACAATAGTTCCGGCTTGTTCGGCAGTTAACACCCATGTTGCCGCATGTTGGTTGCCTGCAACTTGCGGATGAAAACGTACCGATGGCGGATTCGATTTGCGTACGGTATCGTGCGTGATAACCGGCGCAATGATGGATGGTACTGAGCTTACAATTTCTACTCTGCGGTTTTCCTGATACCCTTCTTCGCTTTGAGTTAGCGATGCTTTTTCGGGTAAGTTACGCGCCGTTACTTTTAACCGCGTTTCTGCAATTCCCCAATGTTGCACGAAGTAGTCTTTTACTGTTTCTGCTCGTTTTTTAGAGAGCGCAGTATTTCCTTTTTCGCCACCAACATCGGCGTTGCATCCGGTAAGTGTTAGCGTTGCGGAAGGAGTTTCTTTTAACCGCTTACCAATGATATTTAGTACATGGTAGTAGGTGGAAAGTCGGTCGGGTTTATTGATGTATTGTTCATCGAATGATTCTGTTTGGGTTTTGCTGAGAACGTTATACCGTACAGGAAGCACCGAACTACTATCATCAAAAAAGATGTAGTTAAGTAACGGCGTCATTAATACCGATGAAAATTCTTCTACGTGTATCTTTATCGTTTCGTGCTCTTCTCCGTTGGCATCAAGCCCGTTGGCAGTTATGCTTGCTGTAATTGTTGGTGCAGTTGTTTCAACGGGCTTAGGTGCAATCAGTAATGTATCTGTACGGTGTAGAGTTTGCGTAATAACAATTTCATCGTCAGTTTCTTGCTTTTTCAATTCAATACTTTCTTTACCAAGTATAACGGTACTCAGTGCAACTGCCCGTACGCTACGTACGGTGTCAATGCGTTGTTTCTTTTCAATTCGCTCTGTTGGAGTTTTATGAGGTTCCGGAGAGTATGTAAGTGCCAGCCCAACACGCAGAGAATTTGTATTCCATTGCAAACCGGATACAACCGGAGTGATACCCAACGAATAAAAGACTTCCGGTGCAAGAACCATTGTACCTTTGTTGTTTAATGGCAGGTCGTAACTTACGCCAGCAAGCAATGCCACAAAAAGCGACGAGGCATCCGAGATTGCAACGTTACTCAGTTCGTTTCTTGTGCTTGAACCATTCGGGAAAACACCATTACTCGGACTAATAATTGCTTCTTTTTGCGAGAATGTTTTTGTAGTTACAAACGCAATGCGAGGTCCTACATTCAACCATAATTTTGATACTATGTTATATTGGAACAACGGTTCAAGCCCAATGTCAGCAAGTTTGGCATCTACCGTATGTTCAAACGTTCCGGGAATATTCCCAGCAACCGTTGTGTTTTCGGTTCGGGATAACAAACCGCTACGTGAGTTATATCCGGCACGAAATGCTATACGCATGCTGGTACCAAGCGGAAGTTGATACAACACACCTGCACTAACACCTGTTCCGCCGCCATCCTGATACATCGGACAACAAGAGGGCACTCCGGGAAAATTCCGGAAGTCAGCGCTGTACATGTTCAGATTAAAATTGCCATAGATGCCAAAGGCAGGAAACTGTTCAGTTTGGGCGTGTGCTTTACTTACAACACAACAAAACACAACAATCATCAGGGAATACAATACGCGCATGGGTTCGCTATACTTTGTGAATATTCAAGTAGCCCTAAAATAGAGAAGTATTGTAAAAACCATAGAATTTAATTTTCTGCTTTCGCCCGATTTCTCTGGTTAAAACAAGAGATATTTTTAGAAAGCGACAGGAACTATTCTGTCGCTTTCTTTATCATAAACACCGTTTATGTGCATAGCCACACAAATCCTGTGAATAATTTTGTTAG
>JAIBAE010000050.1 GCA_019695345.1 Bacteroidota bacterium
TAAATCCGGGTAATGCAAGTGGCGGAAGTTACACCTGTGTAATAAAGAACGGTTGCGGTAGTGTAGAAACATCACCGGCAGTCATCAATGTAACAAGTGTAAACGAAGAAGCAATTGCAGCGGGATATCAGTTAAGCAATGCACAGCCAACACCAACAGTGGATATGGCGAAGGTAAGCTTCACTATGCCAAATGATGGTATGGCACGCATAGTATTAAGCGATGCACGTGGCAATGAAGTAGCAGTATTGTTTGATGGAGTAGCAAGTGTAGGTACACACACAATAAGTGTAAATGCACTTGGTTTAGCAAACGGCGTATACAACTACACATTAACAAGCGGACGTTACTCGATAACGAACAAACTTGTGATTGTGAAGTAGTACACAAACACAGCAGAGAAATTCTGCAAGAACACGAAGAGACCGGAGTATACCACTTCGGTCTCTTTTTTTATGCACGATAATAATTGAAGTTTACATGCGTTTAGTATATTGTTGGAAAGTAATTGATAATCAATACAAACAAACAAGTATAAAATCAGATTCAATTCTATGAAGTACACCATTCAATATATTCTTATAATCGTTTTGTTGCCATTTACGTTGTATAGCCAGCCGGTTGTGCAAGCAGGCAAAGTTATACAATGTACTGCACCAATCTTTTCCTGGTTTATGCCGCACAATCAAGTGTTACAGGAATTACAACAAGATAAGCGCATAGTAAACATAAAACAACACCACGATTCCGAGGCATCGGTGGTGGCGTTGCAAAACGATAAACGTTTGGCTGGAGCGTTAACAATAAATACCGCACGCGATATAATAATGTGTAGCGATACTTCCGGACAAGAATATCAGTTTTTTTCGCTTGGGAAAAACGCGATGTTGATTGGCGTGGTTGTAATTCAGAAGTTTCAAACGGAGGCGGAATGTTTACAACAGATGGAACAACTTACTAAGCAGATTAAAAAAATATACAAGAAAAAATCAGATACAATATTTGAGAACTCTGTTGCGTACGAGATGCGCTGTACTAAGGAAAAGGCAATCCAAAAAATTACACTTGTTAAAACACCCGATAACAAAATTCAGGTTCGGTATTTTATAATTCCTGCGGAGAAGTAATTTGTCTTTCCGCCTTTGCCGAAGCAAAAAGTACTGCGCGGTAACCCAGTCCGCTCCGCTCCTTCTGCGGCGCAATTGAAGAACGTTCTTCACGGTGACACGATGTTAATACAGAGGTCTGTTCTTTCCGGCAGATTGTTGTTGTGTTGAAGTAGTAGGTGTGGTGCCGTTTGCGATAGCAAATGTTAATTAGTAGCACCAAGCACACACCGTTTACGAACGGATGAGCCTTCGCCAAGACGTGCTTCTATTACATAATCGCCATCCGGAAGTAGCTTGCCTTTATCGTTAAATCCATCCCACGTTATTTCGTATCTACCGGGTTGTAATGATTTTGTGAGAATTGTTCGCACAACCATTGCATTTGTTGAATACACTACAACCGTTACTGTTGTTACTTCGGGGAGTGTAAACTGAACTCTGGGTGTTACATCTTCTGCCAAACCAAGTACCGAGGCAATTTGCCCTAATGTTACCGACATTCCTGCAATCTGTGCCGGTTTAAATAACGGTGCCGCCATTGAGTTTTGAATTGCAAGCTGGTGCTGAACATTTTCGCGTGGGTCGGGGGTGTAAGCTTGTTCGGGTACTTGCATGTTACGCATTGCAATTTGCCACGGGGTTTCTTGTTGCGCCCGCCGAACCATTTCGATGTTAGTAAGTGTACGTTTGGCATCGAGTGTAAAGCGAACTCCATTTGGAATTCTTAACCGCATTGCACGGAAGTAATTTGTGTCTTGCAATGGATGATACGCATTACTTGGAGAACCTCCGGGCAGTGAATCTTCGATTATCTTTACCGGCTTTAGAGATGTATCGGCTTTTACAGCGTCTTCAGGTTTAAGTACTTTGGGATGTTGCGGAATAGGCGGGTCGTCGCTTGTTTGGCTTAACACTGAACATGCGCTAACAAGTAAGATTACGGTACAACAAACAACGAAACGATTCGGCATATCAATTCATATTAAACGTAAAAGAGTAATCGTGTTGTGATTAACGCTACAGTTTGATTACACTTTAAAAATACAAAGCCGCAGGTTATTAACTACCGGCGGCTTTGCAAGACGATTAAGAAAACACAATGTTTCCTGTTCCTATTAGTTATTCTTTGTTAAATAAAGAATTTTTCTCGGAATCGGAGAGTAAGTCCATTATGGAGAAATTACTATCCGGTGGTGCTTCTGCTTCTTTTGGAACGCGTTCGCCGCGCTCTCTGCGCTCGCCACGGTCGCGGCGTTCTCCACGCTCACCGCGTTCGCCACGGTCGCGAGGTGCGCCAAACATTGCATCTTCCGGATTGGATTTAGGAGCAAGAATTAATGTGTGTTCTGCCGGATTTAAATCGGCAATTATAACCGAAACCATATCGCCTTGGTTATAAGGAATACGTTTTGCGCCTTTCATTACATCACGCATTTTGGAGCGTGGCATAAAGCCGTCAATCTCGCCACCAATGGTTATAACTGCACCTTGTGCAATAACTTGGCTAACCAAACCGGTAGTTTCAGCACCAACAGGGAATTTCTCTGCAATGCTGTTCCATGGGTTTTCTAACAAACGGCGGGTTGATAAACCAACCTGACGTTTTTCGGCTGATGCGTTGGTAATTACCACATCAACTTCTTGGTTAACCTGAACATGTTCACTTGGATGGTTAACGCGTTTGGTCCAGCTCATTTCGCTAACGCGAAGCAAACCGTCAATTCCGGGTTTCAATTCAACGTATGCACCAAAATCGGTAATACGGCGAACAATACCTTTATGTGAGGAACCAACAGGATAATCTGCTTCGATAGATGACCACGGTGATGGCTCTAACTCGCGCATGCTTAATGCGATTTTATCTTTTGCCGGGTCAATTTCAATAATCTTAGCTTTAACGGTATCACCTTTTTTGAATAACGTGTTCGGGTCTTCGACACGGTTGTGCGAAATACGCGAAATGTGAATCAACCCGTCGAAACCGCCAATATCTACAAACACACCAAAAGGCATAACCGAAGAAACTGTACCTTCTACAGTATCACCAACCTTAACGGTTTGTAAGAACTGGTTTTTGAGAATTGACTTACGGGAAGCGATGATGGAAATCTTTCCTGTATCATCCTTTTGGATTTCAAATACGTTTACATGAATATTCTGACCAACAACAGCTTGTAGCTCATCATCGGTTGGAGTTTTCTTAATAAAGAACTGCGAAGCCGGTAAGAACAACTTCACATTATCAAATACAACACGTAAACCACCGCGTACGCGTTCCGATACATGTACCTCAATAGCTTCGCTGTTATCTTTAGCCGCTTGCAAACGAGCAAGAATTTCATCGGTAATAACAACCGGAGCCGGTTTAGGTGCTTCGGCAACAGGTTCTGCTGCTGGTGCTGCATCGGCAGCTGGGGCTTCTTTAGTATCGGGTGCTGTGGTTGCTGCTACGGCATCTGCAAACGATGCATCAGACATAGGTAGTGCAACTTCGCCTGCTGCTTGTTCGGTTGCCTGAACAGCATTGGCAGGAACTGCCGGAGCCGCATCGGCTACAGGTTCTGCCGCAGGTGCAGGTTCTGGTGATACAACTTGTTCTACTGCAGCCGCCGGTGCGTCGCTTGTGTGGTCGGTTGTCGCCATCGAGCTATCAGCAACGGGCGCAGCGTTTTCCTGAACTGCAGGTGCAGTCTCTTCTGCCGGGGCGCCAGTATCGCCATCGGGTTCGGAATAAAAGAAATCGCGCTCGTTCATAGAGGGGTTCTCCAATAAAGATGATAAATGAATGTTGTCGTCTGTTTTACCCACATGGTAAAACGGGTTACGAATATAAGGGTAGAGTTTTAAACCACAACCCTTTTAAACGAAAGAAAATACAAGAACTTAAATTTGGTGTCCCGCCCTCTGCCGAAGCCACCCGCAAGCGCGGCAACCCGGTCCGAACCAACCCCTTCAGCGGCGCAATTGTTTCAATTACGAAACTGTAACAACGTAGCTCATTTTACTTTTTGAGGGAATTCCATTGCTGTTGGAAATTCTCTAAGTCCTTTTTCCATATATTTTCACCGCCCGAGGCATCTTTGTTCAGTTTGAAGCATTGTTTTTCGTAATACTTTGCCAGTTGGAATTTACCCATTACATAATATGCCTCGCCGTAGGTATCCCAAGAGTTAGCATCGGTTGGGTTGAGCAAGGTTTGCAAACGTGCAACCAATAAAGCACGTTGTAGTTTCTTCTCAGCAAATAGTTTGTACACCGCCATGTTAACATAGTAAAACGAAATCTTATTCAAAAGAATATAGTTGACGGCACTATCCATGTTTGTTTCCAAAAACGGTTCGCTCCAGTTTGTAATAGTGCCAATGATTGAACTGGTTAATGTTCCGTTGTTAAGAAGTGATGTTAGTGTATCGGCTGGAACTCTGCCTGTTGCATCAACTTCGTAAGGGAATGAAGTAAATCCTAATAAGTACTTTGGTGAGATGTTGTGCTTGTGAAGAAAAGTGGAAACATCTTCAACCCTACCGCTTACTAATTCTTTACCGCACACCTCGATACCTGATAAACGCTGATACATACACGAGCTGTAAAAAGAATTGTACCGTGGTAAGTTAAAGAACAGATAATCTTCTGTTGGTACGTTGGGATAATCTTTTTTAGTGAAACGATAGCATACTATGGAGTTACTTTTATCGTGAATGGGCAAACTATCTTCTACAAAACAGATGTTGTTCTGGTATAGGGCGTAGGTGGTTGAATCTAACATTTCCCGAATTCTTTTGAAGTTGCTTCGCGTAGTAATGAGAGTTGTTCCGTTACTGATAAACGGTTGTAGCGATGCAACACTGTGTGGATGCCAGTGACTACTGAAGATATACTTAATTGGTTTTGTTGGGAAGTAGGTTTGGAGTGCATTGCGAATTGCTTCACCTTCCGTTGTGTAATCTTTTAACACCGTTGCGCCGCCGCCGGTGTACACAATAGGTAATTCTATTATTCCAATAGATGAATCAAACTCAATGATGGTACTTTTGGTAGTTAGCTTTTTGATTGAGGTTGAATCGTATGTTAAAAAGTAGAGACCTTTCTCGATAGGTTGTAATCCTGTTATGGAAATCTGCGAGTAACAAAATGTTGTTGGAAAGAAGCCGACAAGCAAGAACAGTACAGACAATGTAAATCCTCTCTGCCTTAAAATGGCAGAGTACAATACTCTATTCATTTGGTAATCCTTTTAGGTTATGTTGAACAAATCCCCTTGTACACTTCCGGGTGCCTGCTACATTACCGCATGCTTAGTAATACGTGTATTGATTATCCCCGCGATACTCAAATACTAAAGGCGTTAGTGTTTGGTTGAGCGTAGAGTTAGAAAAAGTACTGTTGGTTTACACAGCTACTTAAGATTTAACATATCACTTGCGCCGCACACGGGTGGGGTTCGCACCGGGTTGGCGCGCTTGAGGTTTGCTTCGGCTGAAGAGGGAAGCACAAAATGCTATTTTATGGTAAGTGATTTACCAGTCATAGTTAAACATGCCGCTCCTCTGCTTGGCTTGGAGTCGGAATAGCTGAGAATATGTACATGGGCAGGAAATGTTTCCGCCAGATACGGATTGCCAAAAAGAACGGCAATAGTTGGCTTGCTGCCTGCAATGCGTTGCGCGGCTTCTACCAGTTTGGAATCAATTTGTACGGTTCCTGCATAACTGCGCGGACGTGCAAACACGGCAAATACAAAACACTCGGCATCCTGCGTACCGCGAATGTATTCTTCAACGTCATCGTTAGTGATGGAAGAGTTCATGTAAGCTAGGTCGGTGTTTTTCTCGTACACTTGCGCAAGGTAATGGAAGAACTCGCTTGCGGGGTCAATCGTGTCGTCGGAAAGAAGTGCAAACACCGCAACATGATTGTATTGCTCTAACGGCAGGATAGATTCATCGCCTTCTATGCGCGTAGCTTGGATAGCAGCTTTAAGCGCAAGCATTCCGTGTTCTTCCAGCGAGATAACTTCTTGTTTATGTTGCTTACGCTCCAGTAAACCGCACCAATGTTTTGCTGTTGCAATGCGGGCTACACTTTCCTGAATACGTTGGGCAGATAATACACCGTTTTGTACAGCTGCAATAAGTGCCTGCGCGGCTTCCATTGGGTTTTCGGGGATGAGAGCAATATCGCATCCTGCCTGAATTGCCTGTACTGTTGCTTCGGCAGAAGAGTATTGTTTTGTAATAGCGTGCATATCAAGTGCATCGGTTACAATCAAACCGTTAAAGCGCATTTTGTTGCGTAATAAATCCGAGATAAGGATTGGAGAAAGTGATGCCGGAGTGTTGGAGGAATCGAACGATGGGACTGCAAGATGTGCAACCATTACCGATGCAACTTCTCCGCGAATAGCAGAAAGAAAAGGTACTAACTCCTGCGATGCAAGTTGTTCGCGCGAGTGATGAAGCACCGGCATGGAGATGTGGGAATCGGTTGCAGTATCGCCATGACCCGGAAAGTGTTTGGCGCATGCAAGAATGTGTTCTTCCTGCGTGCCTTGAATATATGCTAACGAGTGTGGAATAACATCGCCAATTACTTCGCCAAAGGCGCGGGTGTTAATAATTGGATTTTGTTTGTTGGAGTTTATATCACACACAGGAGCAAAGTTCCAATGGATGCCAATGCCCTTGGCTTCTTTAGCAATGGCTTGTGCTACACGTTTTGTTAACGCGGTATCGCCTTGTTTGCCAAGTGCCATTGCATGGGGGAAATCTGTTCCGCCTTCTAATCGCATTGGCAAGCCGTGTTCGTAATCGGCACTAAAGAGAAGTGGAATATCCGCTTGTGCTTGCAACTCGGCAAGTATCTGTGCAGTTTCTTCCATCCCTCCCTGAAACACACAAAAGCCGCCAACACCCATTTCTATCAGGTCGCTGCATTGCTTACGGTACTCCTCGTTTGCTTTGTACTCGTTTGGTACTAACGATGGCATTAGTAACTGCAGGACAATCTTTTCCGGTGGTATATCTTGAAAATGTTGGTGTTGCATTCTGTGCTCCATAAAACAAAAAACCTCAAACGCAAAGTGCGAATGAGGTTCAAAGATAACGAAGCTGTTTGGTTAAAACGTTAACACTACTCTTTAATCAGTTTGTACACTTGGGTTCTATTGGGTTCGAGAATTTGTACCATGTACACGCCTGAAGACAGCATACTTACATCAAGAACATTACGGTTTGTTAGCATATTTGCTTGTGCCGAAAGAACTTCCACACCTAAAGCATCGGTAATTCTGATAGTTGCATCTTGCTGAAGGTTTGCGCTGTACACGGTAAGTTGATGTTGAACTGGGTTAGGATATATCATCCATCCCTCGGGTTGCTCCCATACTACAGAACTTGGGTCCAGGTTTAACGAGTCCGAGAAAATACGACAACCTTGATTATCTAACACCCGAACCTTGTAAAAACCTTTTTCAGTTTGTTTCATGGTGTATGTTAGTTGTGTAGCACCCGCAATTGCAACACCATTTAAGTACCATTGGTACGATACACCTGCCGATGACGTTAACACAGAACCATTACGAATAAACGTTGGTTTAACAGATGGTTTTACGGTGATAATAAAATCACGACTCGATTCACAGCCAACACTATCTGTTACGGTTAAGCGCCACGTTGCAGTTTCTTCTGCGGCAATGCGTGGACTTGGGTCGGACGATGCAAAAGGAATGGTGCCCATTGATTCCCAAAAATATTTATACGGCTTAACCCCACCCTGAATATTAGCGGTTAACTGAATGGAATCTTCCAAACACACGGTTTGGTTACCAACGGCAAATACAACCGGTGTAGTTACACGAATGTAATTCCTTTTAATGAGGGCATTGCTATCAGTAAGATTAAAAACCATCAGCCTAACAGAATAATACCCCGGTGTGGTAAATATATGGCTTGGGAATGGGTCGTTAGACTCTGCAATGCCATCGTTATTGAAATCCCATTGCCATAAAAAAACATCATCGCTACTTGCGTCGGAAAAGCTTACTTCAAGCGGGGCGCAACCTACAACAGGGTCGGCGGTGAAATTAGCTTTAGGTGCTTGTGCAAAAGCAACAACAGAAAACACAATCATACCAAACAATGAGTACAATATCTTCATAAAATCTCCTTAATAGACAATGGCAATATCAATCTGTACGGAAAACCGTATTACGTAGTGGTAATGTACCTTCAACGTTCTTTAGGTTACAAACAATTACAAGATTCTATCAAAAATACTGATTGTTTGCTAACGCAGTCCGCACCTACCGTAAATTTAGGGAGTGCAACCCTGCTTAGCGGGAAGAATCCCTCTGCACAAACATCACGGTAACCGTTTTAGTGTAATGTGAGGGACTGTGCTGCAATAAGGAGATGTGGTGTTCATATAGTGGTGCGGTGCAGTCCGGCGATAGCAAAGTTTGAAATTCGGTTGTATTTTGCAGTAAATATATTACTATACACAGGTGGGGCTATGAGTCAGGTGGCAACAACATCAAAGGTTGTGGAATTTGTACAAAGTACATTGTTCCATAGAGTGTCGTTATTCCTGATAATAGTTGCGTGTGTGATTATTGGTGTTGAAACCAACCGTGAATTTTATGCAGAACACTTTTGGTGGATGCATTTGTTGGATAGAATTATTATATCGCTGTTTGCCGTAGAGTTGTTGGTGCGGTATAGCGCAAGTATTAAGCTGAACGCTGCACGTGGTGTAAAAAAGTACCTCGTGTTTTTTACCGATACGTGGCATGTAATAGATGTGATAGTGGTGATTGTGTGTTTGTTGCCAACACACACAGAATATTTTGCCGTGTTACGTACGTTGCGGATTCTGCGGGTGTTTTTGTTGGTTGATGAATTACCGCGCTTAAAGCTGTTAGTAAACGCACTGATAAAAAGTATTCCATCGATGGGGTATGTAATGTTGTTACTGATGCTGCACTTTTTTGCCTATGCGGTAATTGCAACCGATTTGTTTGGAGCCACGAACCAAGAAGATTTTGGAAGTTTAGGGGCATCGTTGTTTACGTTGTTTAGGGTTGTAACCGGAGATGGATGGGGCGATATATTACGGTGTGTTGTTGAACACTCGCCGTATCTTAACCAAACTGTGGTGATATTGTATTTTATATCGTTTATTGTGATTGGTGCAATGATATTTCTGAATTTGTTTATTGGCGTTATTACAAACGAGATAGCAGAATTGAAAGCAGATGATGAACGACAAAAACGTCTGAAAAAACAGTTAGAAAATCATGCGTCAGTTGATACACTTATTTCTACATTAGAAGACCAGATGAATCAAATATCTGCCACACTAACACAACTAAAAGCTGTACGCGGAGAGAAGTAATTATCTAACTTAACAGGAGAATGTATGGATTTGAAAACCATAGCTACGTTTAATAGTTCTGCCGAAGCGCATGTAGCGCAGGATTATTTGAAGGTGCATAATATTACATCGTACATTGCCGATGAGAATACAACAAACCTAACTATTAATCTATCTGGGGCTTCGGGATATAGCGATGTCAAAATTCGTGTTAAAGAACATGATGCGGAAAAAGCAGCACAGTTGATTCAACAGCTTCGCAATGGTAACAGCAACAACCAATTAAAAGCAGAGCGTAAAGTAGTTACGATTCCCAAAGAGGAAGAGGTGAAGAATTGTCCGGCGTGTAATTCAGACTCCATAGAGAAAACGGGTTATAACTTGTATGTGGTTATAGTAGCCGTTGTATTTGTAAATATGTTATACTTCTTTTCTAACTATGCGATTGTCGTTGCTGCTGTTGGTTTGATTTCTGTTACATTAATTATATACATACTTCGTATGGAACGTTACACATGTTACTCATGTCATCACCTTTGGCGTGTTAAAAGGGAAGGGTAGTGATTCTTTCCGACAAGGCAACGGTGTTTGATGTATATGGTTTGGTGCCGTCGGGCGATAGCAGAAACAATTACGCTACATCAAAAAAGTTTTGATCGCTTTTATATTGCCGCAGAAATTCTGTGCGGGTTGCTGTGTGTTCGGGTTTGCGTAAATGGGGGTCGGACGCAACTATACCAAACGCTGCTTTCTTTGCTTGTTCTATGGCAAGTTCATCGTTAACTAAATCGGCAAAGGTAAAATCGGGAACACCCGATTGCCGCGTACCCATTACATCGCCCGGACCGCGCAGGCGTAAATCAACTTCTGCAATTTTAAATCCGTCGGTAGTTTCTTCCATTGTTCGTAAACGGATAATAGCACTAAGCTTTTCTTGTTGCTCGGCTTCTTTCTTTTTCATGTGGAAGGCAAAGTGGTCTTTGGTGGCAAGCAGACAGTAACTTTGCTCCGAGCCACGACCAACACGTCCGCGAAGTTGGTGTAGTTGGGCTAAGCCAAACCGCTCGGCATTCTGTATAAGCATAACACTTGCGTTTGGAACATCAATACCAACTTCCACAACGGTAGTAGCAACAAGAATCTGATACTCTTTGTTTAAGAATGCTTTCATGGCATCTTCTTTTTCGTACCATAACATTTGCCCGTGTAACAGCCCAAGTTTAAATTCGGGAAATACCTCGTGTTGTAGTTCTTCTAAAGCAAGAGTTGCGGCTTTAAGTTCCAGCTTTTCCGATTCCTCTACCAACGGATACACAATGTACGCTTGCCTGCCTTTTTGAATCTCACTGCGGATAAAATCGTACTGCTTTTGCAAACCGCTTTCAAACACAACTTTTGTAATAATTGGTTTGCGGTTTTTAGGAAGCTCGTTGATAACGGAAACATCTAAATCGCCATACAGCGTCATGGATAATGTTCGCGGAATTGGCGTTGCACTCATTACCAAAACATGGGGCGCTAGCGGTGTTTGGCTCTCGTGCGAACGAACTCCCAACTCGCGGAGTTTAGCACGTTGCATAACACCAAAGCGGTGTTGCTCATCAATTACAATCAATCCTACTTTGTTGTATTGTAACCATAAATTCTCAACATCTTTTTTAGAGCTGCCACCAAACAACGCGTGCGTTCCAATTATTATCTGCGCACGCCCGGAACCAATTTCGTCAAGTACTGCATTACGTGCGCGTTTCTTTTGTCCGCCCACAACCTGCACAACATTCACATCCATATCGCCAAGAAGTTTCTTGATGTTTTGGTAATGTTGTTCGGCGAGAATTTCGGTAGGAGCTAATAGCAACGATTGAAATCCGTTATCAGCCGACATCAACATAGTTAGTAATGCCACAATTGTTTTACCCGAACCAACATCACCTTGTAACAAACGATTCATGGGTTTGTCGGTTTTCATATCGGCAACTATTTCGTTAATCACTCGCTTTTGTGCTTGCGTAAGTTCAAAAGGTAAAGCGTCCAGCAGCTTACGCGCAGTAGGCGATGGCGGAGGAATAACCGGTGCTTTATCACGAACCTTAACTCCTTGCTGGCGCAAGGCAAGCAACAGTTCAAAAAAGAATAACTCTTCAAACTTCATGCGGTTTTTAGCACTGCGTAAATGTTCGGCAGACTCCGGAAAGTGCAGTGCTTCTATTGCCTCAGAACGATTTGGGAAGTTGTATTCATGGAGCACGCTTGCTGGCAATACTTCGTTGATGTTTGGTTTCTCTTGGTCAATCACTAACTCAACCAAATTTCTGAAACCGCGCATACCAATGTTTGCGTTTTTCATTGGTTGCGTTAGCGTGTACTTTGGGATAATCTTTCCTGCTTTATACAACTCCTCATCTTCGGGGTCAATGCGTTCAATATCGGGGTGTGTAAACGTAACTTTCCCAAACTTATCCAAATCGGGCTTACCACTTACGGCAAACACTTCCTCTTGTTTTACAACTCTTCGGAAGTACTCAATAAAATTAAAGAAGATAACATTGGCATCCGCGCCACTGCCATCGCTAAACGTAGCAATCAGCATCTTGCGCCCTTTGCCAAACTGATGTTCACGGATTTTAGTAAACGCACCCACAATTGTAATCTCGCTTCGTAACGCCTCAATTGTTTCGCGCGATTCTTTATCAAACACATCGGGGTTTAGCATACGACGGTGCAGTGTGCGGATATTCCCAATAGAAGACCTATCAATATACGAGCGCGGAATGTACATCAGTAAATCGCGCGGGGTAAGGATTCCTGCTTGTGCAAGTGCTTCTGCGCGCTTGGGACCTACACCTTTAACAAACTGTAAAGGCGAAACATGTGTTTTAGGTATTTCTTGTTGTGGCGCGTCGCTCATGGGGTATGCGGTAGTGCGTAATTGTTTGTGGCGGCGAATATAACATAATCGCGTGGTATGTATTCTTTGCTATCGCCGGACGGCACCAAACGTTAATGCACGGGCAGAAAATTTTCTGCCCAACCACCTCACTATGCCGGAAAGAACGTCATATCAATTACGAATGACGGATTACACATTCTCTTGTTAATGTAGAGACACGATGCCTCGTGTCTTGCACTGTAAAAAAGAATTTCCCACAGAGTACCACAGAGTTGTTCGCAGAGTTCACTCAAAACCACCTACTTTAGCCGTTGTACTACGCTTAAACGCTTCTGTACTATTTATCAATATCAATCGACAATACGTTAGTCGAAACGATTCGCCTTGGCTTCTTAATGTCTTTTGCTCCATTGGGAATTTCAGATTCAGCCCAAACTTTGATTTTCTTGTGATAAATGTCAGAGTAAGTGTATTTATTGTTTTGTTTTGTCATGACTTGCCCTAATGAATCTCTAATTATCATATTCTCTGTCTCTATTTGTTTAGCGTATTGCTTCTGTGTTAATGAGAGGTCTTCAAGTTTAACAATGTCTGTACCATCATCAAAAATATAGTGGAACTTTAATCTCCTTTCTAAATTTTCATTTTGGAGATTAGTTTGATATTCTACAATATATTTAATTATACTAAATTCTCTTGTACCTTTTCCATAAATAGATCTTCTACGTGTATACCCGGAGGTATCATTCCAGGTAGTATCTTTAATCCAAACACTTACTGTATCTATAGTTTTTACAATTTCATATGCCACATTCGGGTTCAATAACCAATATGTCGAATCTGGAGCATTAGTTGAACTAAATGCTATTTTATTATCCCTCGAGTTGTTCTGTGCTTTGTACTCATCAATTCTAAATCGTCCTGTTCCAATAAACTGTATGTTATCCGCAGTCAATGTATCATCTTTTGTATTCTGCCAAACATATTCTTTCTTGAAAAACCTAATTCCATAAACTCCGGCACCAACATTCTTAAACGTAAATAAACCGGTAGCATCAGTTGCCACCGTTTGTTGGATATTGTTTTCAACTAATAATTGTGCTGTAACTCCTGATTGGTTTGTTTCTTTGTTTCCATAACAATCATATAATTGAACATACCCATAAATTTCACCGGTGCCGTTACTTTGGGTAGATGAATTGTTTGTGGCATTATCGCCACATGAGGTAAACAACCCTATACATGCAACTGTGCATAGTATATACAAGAGAAAGTGTTTCATTTGTACTCCGTTAAATGACTATTGGGTTGAATATAGGAATTTCATTTTCAATACGAGGTGTAAGGACGTAATTTTTTGTATTACGTCTCATCCACGATACCCACTTTGATTAAATAGCTGTTCTCATCCGCCTGCGGTGGTGCGGTGTTGTTAAACGCCCGGTGCGGCAATGCGTAAGCAAAGAAGTGAATTTTTTGACCACTCAGTACTGATGTACATTGTATTGGTTTAACTGAATGAGTAACTAGAGAGTTCTACAATCAACTATCTATTCAGCACAAATACAGTAGATGCTGTTTTGTTGTTTGTTGCATTGCGAATTGTTAGAGTATATGTTCCATTTGCTAATGAATCATCCAATGGTAGCGTTAGTGTGTTTGTACCAGATTGAACACTACATAGTTTATGTTGAATAATCTTGCCATCTATCATACTTATCTCCATAATAACATTTCCGGATACTTGCGTAGTTCCGTTAACAGTAACAATGCCAGTGCTTGGGTTTGGATGAAGCGTTGTAATAGTTATATCTGTATTTGTTTGTGGTGATTGATCTGTATCACTTTTTATATCGGTACTTCCATCTATATACTTACTCACATCCCAAACTTTGGCGGTGCCATCTGCACCTGCGGTAACAATTCGGTCTCCTTTATGGTTAAAGTTTGCCATATTTATGGCACCATGATGTCCGTTAATAGTAGCTAATAGTTCGCCGCTCTGTGTGTTCCAAATTTTGGCGGTGCTATCGTAACTTGCAGTTACCAATAATGTACCGGATGAGTTAAAGTTTGCACTGTGTATGAATCCTGAATGTTTATTTAATGTAAAAAGTAGAGTTCCTTTTTGATCATCCCATATTTTAACGGTGTTATCTCTGCTTGTGGTGGCAATCAGATTACCAGCCGTGCTACAAGTAACGTTGGTTAACTCGTCCTTATGTCCACGTAATGTATAAAGTAGAGTACCTTTTTTTGTATCCCATATTTTGGCTGTACTATCTCTGCTAGCAGATACGATGTGGCTTTCTGTACTATTATAACAGGCCTTTAACACATCCGAAGTATGACCTCGTAAAGTAAATATTGAATCCCGTGTCTCTGCATTCCAAATTCGGACAGTGCTATCGGCGCTTGCAGTCAGAATGCGAGTAGTTGCGTTATTAAAATATGCAGAGTAGATTCCCTGAGTATGCCCCAATATAGTTCTCAGAAGATGACCTGTGTTTGCTTGCCAAATATTAACAGCACCATCCCAACCAGCTGTTAATACTTGATCTCCTGCTTGGCTAAAGTTAGCAGACGAGACGTATGATGAATGACCTTCTAAGTTAGCAATATGAGTATCTGAATTTATATTCCACAACTCGGCAAAATTATTCTTTCGGGTTGTTACCATGTATGTTCCTGTGCTGTTAAAATGTGCAGTATTGATTACACCGATATTACCTTTGAATTGCCTAATGTATCTCCCGGTAGCAGCATCCCAAAGAAGCGTACTTGCATCACTACCGGTAACTATTCGGTCATCTGCGTTGTTGTATTCTGCAGTGGTTACTATCCCTGTGTGGCCTGCAAATGTTGCAGTATTTGTACCCGAGTTGATATCCCAAATCTTTACAGTACCATCGGAACCGGTTGTGATGATATTATTATCTGTGTTGTAAAAAAATCCGGATACAACAACACCTTTATGTCCGTAAAAAGAGTTTATAAGTTTTCCCGAACTTACGTCCCAAACCTTAGCGGTTTCATCAAAGCTGGTTGTAAGTGCAAAATTTCCTGAATTACTAAAGCGACCTGAGTTTATATAGCCAACATGGTGCCCTGCAAGTGTACTCACAAGAGCTCCTGTATTTGCATCCCAAATCTTGGCTGTGTAGTCTTGACTAGTGGTTATTATATGCTTGTCATCTTTGGAATAAGAAGCTGAAGTGACTATTGCTGTGTGCCCTGCTAAAGTTGTAATGATGCTACTAGTATTAACATCCCAAATACTAGCGGTATTATCGCTGCTACATGTTATTATTCTATCGCCGGAGTTGTTAAAAACAGCAAAATATACTTCCTTGGGAGTAGTGATAGTTTTGACTAGCTTGCTGTTTGTGGTGTTCCATATCTGAACGGCTTTATCCGAACAAGCTATTACAATATACTCGCCGGTTTGACTGAAACGTGTAGAATACACATACTCCGATTTTGTTGTTAATGTTGATATTACCCTGCCTGTTTTTGCATCCCATAAATTTACAATGTTCTTTTGACTGCATGTAACAACCCGCTCGCCTGAAGAACTTATATCTGCAGTTGTAATATTATTGGTGGGAACCTGATGAGTTGCAATCAAATTTTGTGAACTTGCATCCCAGGTTGTAAACCCATATTGGTTATACGTGAGTATTGTACTGCTATTGGCACTTAAGGAAGAACCTAAACCGATGTACGGCGTCGTCCAGATAGGATTTTGTAAAGTATCAACTTGTGTGCGGGCATAGGTAATTGTAATACAGAAGCCCAAAGCGAGGGTAAGGAATAATCGTTTCATGGCGGTTATTATATTTAGGGTGAAACATTTATATTATCCAACTAAAAGTTATATACTTTTCAGAACTCCATGAACGGGGAACGAACTGTTATTTGACACATGCAAAAATACAGTCTTTTATTATATGATGTATCCACGATTAACGTAGTTTGGTATTAACCATTCTCATGCGCCTGCGGTGGTGCTGTGTTGTTAAACGCCCGGTGCGGCAATGCGTAAGCAAACAAGTGAAGTAACTATTGTACTTTTGCATATTGTTTATTGATTGTACTTGCAATGTCTGCAACAGCCGAACCCGAAAGTAACGTATTGTATCTTGTACCCACGCCAATAGGCAACCGCGAGGATATTACCTTGCGTGCCTTGCGTATCCTAACCGAAGCCGATATTATTGCCTGCGAAGATACGCGTACAACGGGTAGTTTGCTTGCGTTATACGGTATAACCGGAAAGCGTTTGGTTAGCTGCCACGAACACAACGAACAGCAACGCGTTCATGAACTTGTAGAAGATATATTACAGGGGAAATCGGTGGCGTATTGCAGCGATGCAGGAATGCCCGCCATAAGCGACCCCGGCTACCGAATTGTAGCCCACGCCATTGAACGCGGTGTAACTATTGTCCCGTTACCGGGAGCCAGTGCCGGATTAACCGCCCTTATGGCAAGCGGACTCCCAACGGATGAGTTTGTGTTTGCCGGATTCCCTCCGCATAAAAAGGGAAGGAAAACATATCTGGAGCGCATTGCCCAATACGAATGCACGGTTATTATGTACGAATCGCCGTATCGTATAACAAAGCTCTTAGAAGAAGTAGAAGAAGTTTGTGGTGGCGAACGGCAAATTGTAGTTGCACGCGAGCTTACCAAAATGTTTGAGGAGTTTGTACGGGGCACTATTACCGAGGTAAAGCAGAATTTTTTACAGCGGCAGGCAATTAAAGGGGAGTTCGTAGTTATCTTGCAAGGAAAAAACTGAGTACACATTTCCATGTTCATTTCGTTTGAAGGCATTGACGGTTGCGGCAAATCTACACAGGTTCAGTTGCTTGAGGGGGTTCTACGTACAAAAGGGTATAACGTGCTTGTTCTGCGCGAGCCCGGCGCAACACCACTCTCCGAAGCAGTACGGCAGGTGCTGTTAAACTCTACGTTTGATATTGAGGCAACTGCAGAGTTGCTTTTGTTCTGTGCTTCGCGCAGGCAGTTGGTAGAGCATGTTATTAAACCTGAAATAGCGCAATCAACTATTGTAATTTGCGACCGCTATGCCGATTCTTCCACAGCATACCAGGGGTACGGAAGGGGAATTCCGATTGAGACCGTTCACTCTGCAAATGCTATTGCCACAGGGGGGCTAATGCCCGATATTACGTTTTATCTCGGTATAAGTGTTTCGGAATCGTTGGCGCGTGCCGGAAGCCGAAGCGAAAGTGCGTTAGACCGCATGGAACGTGCCGGAACTGAGTTCTTTGAGCGGGTGCGAACGGGCTATCAAAATATTTCTGAAACAGAGTCGCGGTTTTGTGTTATTGACGGCACTCAAACTGTTCAGGAAATTCACATGCAGATTATTTCTGCGGTGGATGCTCTGCAACGTACCTTGTAAGATGACAATTATAGTTTCCCTTCTGCAACGCAGCAACCCATTTAGCGCGCAAACCCGGTGCGAACCCGGCATTTCTGCGGCGCTGTAACGGTTGGCTCCGCCCGGGTGACGGCGCAGAAGAGTTGCCTCGGCAATGGCGGGAACCAACAATACAATCTATATGTTGAGTAACAAAGCAATGTGGAAACATACATTGTAGCAAATAGCAAGAAAATAAATGTATCAAAATTATTATAGTAGTTCTATGAAGCAACTTCGCACATATATACTGAGTGTAATAACACTTACTATTGTTGGTAGCATTGCAGGATATGCGCAAACGCGTGTGTTCTCGGCTCAGCAATTTTTACGTCCATCAACTAATAAACAATCGGTTCAACTTGCATCGTCGGTTAATGCAAAGGCAATTCAGTACGATGCAGAATCAGCCCGCCAGATGTTGATGAATAACTCGGCATCGGTTATTAAAGTTACCGATTTTCCAATAAGCACTACCGAAACACAAACAGTTGATTTTATGCCTATGAATCCTGTTATGGATGGCGCAACCCACGTGTATAAATCAACACCAAACGGTGAAGTTGAGATTCCAATTCCGGCAATGATTGCCTACAAAGGAAGAATTAAAGGGGAGGATAATTCGCGCGTTATTATGGTGTACGCAGGCAATGAAATGTATTGCTCTGTTCAACGCCAGAATGGTGTTATGTCGCAAATTACACCCGAAGTAAATTCTAAAACGGGAAATCATTTGCTTTCTGCTGTTACCAATACCGGATTTGATTTTACCTGTTACGCTGATAGAATAGATGATTACCACCATACTATGAATGCAAATGCAGCTTTATACAGTAAAGGTAGTAATAAACTGATGGGTACAAACCTGTTAGAAATTGAAGTAGCATTAGATATTGACCATTTGTTCTATGCAAAATTTGGGAACAACCAAGATAAACTGATGAAATATGTGTTCTCGATTTTTGCAATGGTAAGCATGAAGTACGAAGACGAAGCAAATGTTACCTTTAAGATTGGAACCGTAATAATACGCCCCGATGCAGCCAGCGACCCATATACCCAAAATATAAAAGGCGATATTAGCGCATTGTTAGGTGAGTTTCAATCGCAATGGCGCAGTAAACATACTAATGTAAGCCGCGATATAGCACACATGTTAACAGCCCCGGGCTCAACAAGTGTTGGTGGTATTGCTTTCTTGGATGTCTTGTGTAATAAAAACAGAGGTTACGGAGTAAGTGGCGTACAAGGCGTGTATAAACTTCCTTCGGTGGGTTATACATGGGATGCTATGGTTGTTACGCACGAAATTGGACATAACTTTTCGGCACCACACACACACGCTTGCGTGTGGAATCCACCAATTGATTCATGTGTAACTACTGCTACTATTGGTGATGCTTGTACATCGGGTGAACCCAAACTTAACCCCGGCAGTATTATGAGTTATTGTCACTTAATACAGCCGGCTTCGCGTTATACATTTTTACCACAAGTTGCGGCAGTAATACGTACTGGTGCAGAAAGAGCAACAAGTTGTATATCGGCTCCAGCAAGTGCAGTTGTGCGTGTTGTGTATCCCATTGGCGGACAAGATCAGGTTTTCCGTAGTGATACAACAATTACCGTAAAATGGAATTCAGCAAAAGTAAATACAGTTAATGTGGAGTACTCGTTGGATAGTGGTGCAACATGGGTGACAATTGCCAATGGTTTGGCTGCTACACAAAAAAGTGTGCAATGGGCATTACCTGATGTATCAAGCAAAGTAGCACGAGTACGCGTATATGATGTAAGTAATCAATTAATCGGCGATACAACCTATACATCATTCTCTATTGGAACAGCTTCTATTCAGGTTACGTATCCTGCAGGGGGCGAACGTATGGGGCAAGGTATATCTCAAAACCTAACCTGGAATACTACATTGGTAAAATCGGTAAATGTTCAGTTTTCTGCAACGGGTGTTGCACCGTGGACTACACTTGCAAGTTCTTCAACAGGTAATGCACTAACATGGACTGTTCCAATGGTATCAACTAACACCGCTAAAATTCGTGTTGTAGATGCTTCCAACAGCGAGTTACTTTCCGAAAGTAATGAGTTTGCTATTGGTGTTGCTACATTAGAGTTACTTAGTCCATTAGGTGGTAACACCTATTGTGTAGGTGATACGGTTAATGTTGATTGGAAAAGCGATTTTATTGATAACGTGAAAATTGACTTCTCTACAAATAATGGTCAGACTTTTAGTATTTCCGGTAGAATTGCAAGTTCAACTCCGGCACGAACACAAACATTACGCTGGATTGTACCTAACCGCCCAACTACCGAAGGTAAAGTACGAATTAGTAACCTTGCTAACACTGATATGCTGGATATATCCGATGCCGCGTTTATAGTAAAAGTATGCGAAACAACAGATGTTTCCGAAAACACTTTGCCGGAATTTAGTGCTGCGTTATTCCCAAATCCGGCAACTAATAAAGTATGTATGCGGGTTTCCGGTGCTGCCTCAACACGTTTTGCGGACTGTTATTTGGTGAATTTGCGTGGGGAAAAAATAATGTTAGGAACAGCATTAATTCAGAACGGAAATTCACTTTTAGAATTTGATGTGCGCGTTGTTCCACAAGGGACGTATATTTTTGCAGTGGAATCTCAGGGCAAAGTATTGCACTTGCCGTTTTCCATTAGCAGATAATAATCATCAATCAGTATTTATCAATGTCACTTTTTAATACTCTCGTTGTTAAGTCATTACCCCTTGTACCAAAAAGTATAGTAAAATCAGTTGCCAGCCGCTATATAGCAGGCGCACATCTTTCCGATGCAGTTGCAACAGTACAACGCTTAGATAAACTCGGAGCACGTTCCACAGTGGACGTGCTCGGTGAGTTTGTTAGCTCGCGCGAACGTGCTGTACACGAATGTGCCGCATCATCATCGGTGATTGATGCAATTCAGACACATAATCTTCCCGCATACCTTTCGGTAAAACTTACTTCGCTTGGGTTGGATATAGATGATTCTTTTTGTTATGCCAACATTCGCGGTTTGGTAGAGAAAGCTCACAACATTGGCTCGTTTGTTCGGTTGGATATGGAGAATTCCCCGTACACAACGCGTACCTTAGATATTTACCGTAAAATTCGTGCAGAAGGATTTACCAACATTGGTGTTGTAATTCAGGCCTACATGCACCGCAGCGAGCAAGACATTCGCGAACTTGCTACACTAAACGCAGACGTCCGCTTATGCAAAGGTATTTATATAGAAGATTCTTCCATTGCCTTCCGGGAGCGCACCGAAATTCAGAACAACTACAAAAAATTATTACGGTTGTTAGTAGAACACAACATGAATGTTCACATTGCCACACACGACGACGTGTTGATAGACGATGCCCGTGATTTCATTGCAAAGAACAACATCGCCAAAGATACATACGAGTTCCAGATGTTACTTGGTGTACGCGAGGAAAAACGTGACGCCATTATTAAAGAAGGTCACGGAATGCGCATCTACGTTCCATTTGGCGAAGACTGGTACGGATATTCAACCCGCCGCTTAAAAGAGAATCCGCAAGTTGCCGGCTACGTTATGAAAGCAATGTTTACCGGAGGAAAATAATTGGCTTCGGTTCTGCGCCGTAGCAACCCATCCAGCGCGCCGACCCAGCGCGAACCGATTGTTGCGCATCGCGCAGGATTGCATAATTATTTGTATTGAATTATTTAGAATTCCTGTGTGTTATTTGCGCGGCTCAGATCTAAATTAAAGCTAAGTACTCAGTTACCCTCATACGTTTATGCGTAACATCTTTCCCTTCGGCGTGGTATTTAAGTACACACTGATTATTGTTGTGCTGTTAGGTAGTTCTTCCGTTGTTTATTCTCAGGTTTATCGCTCTGTACCCGTAACTGCAAAGTTGGCTGTGGAGAATGCAAAAAAGTATTTAGAGTTTAAAGGGTACTTTGATGCACGATTAATATATGTAGTACCGGGTGAATGGGAAATTGATAACCGTGATACTGTCGTTGTAAAACATAAGCCAGATTCTTTAAACCCCAATTATTATGAGTGGACAGGCCAGTATTGGTGGTGGAATCTATACTTTATTACCGATAGCATCAGTAGTGATAAAATGCTTTGGCTTGCAACAGGGTTAGATTCTTTGGTAGGGTGGGACTATGATTTAAGAGTAGAGGAAAGGAATCCAGACATCCCTACTGTTAATGATATAGGTATAGTAGATTCTATGTGGATTGATAGTGATAGTATAGCCAAATTACCACGTTTGTTAGATAAAGGAAATTGGAGATGGGTGTTCATGGAGTTTCGACCTATTCTAGAGATAGGTAGTTATTTTGAAAAAGATAGTGCTAAAAACATACCCTGCGCATACTGGAAGCTTGTTTCTACAGCTAATAAAATTTTATTTCTCGGTACAGGGAAATTTATTCACCATAGTGTTATATGTATTATGTCCGTCCACGATTCACCAGAACTTGCGACTAACATTATACAACCTCATCCTGTCCGGCAGATGTTTAGTATAAAGGAAGAAGAGACTATTGAATCAGTTCAACTATACTCACTTCTTGGCGAGGTGCAACAACGTTGGGATACTGTATTACCGCATCAGGTACTTTCGGTTGCAGGTGTTCCGCATGGGTTGTACATGCTACGGTATTTGATTAATGGAAGAACGTATACATTCCCAATACAAATAACACAGTAGCTGAAAATTGATTGTTCCTTAATGTTTAAGGTTTGTAATGTTTTTAAGAATTACATATGTGCTGTTAATTCTGTTATGTGGAACATTGAGCACATTTGCTCAAGTATATCGCACCGTACCTGTAACTGCAAAGTGGGCTGTCGAGAATGCAAAAAAGTATTTAGAGTTTAAAGGGTATTATGATGCTCGGTTAGTATTTGTATCGACAGGTGAAACGATAAACAGTATTGATACTATTATAGTTAAACATCAAGCAGATTCTATATATAATAACTATTACGAGTGGACAGGCCAATATTGGTGGTGGAATTTATACTTTATTACCGATAGTGTTAGAAACTCGGAGATGATATGGGTTGAAGCAGCATTAGATTCTTTAGCAGGTTGGGAATGTAGTTTAAAGGTTGTCCCAAGAAGAACTGAGATACCAATATTGAATGAGACCGGTATTGTAGATTCAATGTGGATTAATAGTGATAGTGTTACAAAACAACCAAGGATACTAAAGCCAAATTGTTGGTGGTGCTTGTTTGGTGTAGGTAAAACTGAAATGTTCCCAATCTTGCAACAACATACATATTCTGATAGTAGTAAGGTAAAGTCAATTGGTAGTAAATGGATACTTACAACAATCTTAGGGTTGCAGTTAGAGTTTAATGCAGAAACTGGGGAATATATAAGTACAGGTGTCATGTCGTTTAAAGGAGATTCACCAGAACTTGCTATCAATCTCATTCAACCTCATCCTGTCCGGCAGACGTTTACTATAAAGGAAGATGAGACTATTGAATCAGTACTGCTATACTCACTTCTTGGCGAGGTGCAGCAACGTTGGGATACCGTATCACCTCATCAGGTACTTTCTGTTGCAGGTGTTCCGCATGGGTTGTACATGCTACGGTATTTGGTTGGTGGTAGGGCATTTTCAGTTCCATTGGTAGTAGCTCCGTAAAGTAAAACACATATCTCGTTTCGTAAATTCGTAATTTGCCATACAATCTGCGCCGCACATCGGCTAGTTCGCGCCGGGTCTGCGCGCTGTTTGGATTGCTTCGGCAGATGAGGGAATCACGAAAATTGTAGTTCACCAACGTCCTTCCTGTTACAACGAAGGACGTTCTTATTTTACTATGTATGCTTATACTACCAAAACAAAAGATATTTGAAACGTTGCGTTCTGCGCAGTTTATTGCCACGTTTACCGGACGTAGCAGGCGGGATAGAGAAGTCTCGAAACCCGTTACTAAGATGATTCTGAAAACCGTAGAGTTAAACGAACGTCCGCACGTGCAGCTAAATTCTTATACCGATACACAACACTTTACCACGAACAAGGAACTTACTCCAATTGCGTTAAACGAAATGCTTGATGCAATTATGGCGGAGAACTTTATGCAGGTGCATATCCAAACGCCGGAGCAAGATGTGTACTTTAGGGTGTTGAGCAAAGGAGTGAAACAATCATCTACCACGCCTTCTAAAAAAAATTGGGAAGCCGTTACTAAACACAACAACGAGAAACAGTATCTTATTAACCCCGATAACGCGCGCATTCTGTTGTGGCAACTTGGCATTTGTAACGAGAAAGGTGTGTTGGTTCACGCCATGAGCGCAAAGTATAAACAAATAAATCATTTCCTTTCCATTGCAACCAAGCTGAATGTATTTAAACAGGATTCCATTAGCATTGTAGATTGCGGTTGCGGAAAAGCGTATTTAAGTTTGGCGTTGTATCATTACTTAACGGTGATTGCCAAAAAGAATGTTCACCTTGTTGGCATAGATACAAACAACGATGTAATTACCTTTTGTAATTCGTTGGCAAACAAGTTGGGGTATACGCAAGCACGTTTTGAATGTACTGCAATTGATGCCTACAACCACGCAGATTCCATTGATGTGTTGATTGCCTTGCACGCGTGCGATACCGCTACCGATGATGCCTTACACTTGGGCATGAACCTTCATGCAAAAGCAATTCTTGCTGCGCCCTGTTGCCACCATTACGTTAACGAGAAACTTCGCTCGGCACAGGCTCCGCCGCTAATTGCACCGTTACTTCGCGATGGTATTGCACGCGAGCGGTTTGCCGATTTACTCACCGATACCATGCGCAGAGATATATTACGCGCTTATGGGTACTCGGCAGAGTTGATTGAGTTTGTATCGCCCGAGCATACAATGAAAAATATTATGATTCGTGCTGAGAAAAACGAAACGTATCACGAACCAAACGCGGAACTCTTGCAGTTGGTTCGCATGGAGCGCGAGCAATGGAAAGCCGCACCAAAACTTGCCGAGGCAGTTGGGGTGTAATGGGATTAGTTAGGTATGAATTCGCTTCTGCGCCGAAGCAACCAATCCTGCTCGCAGACCCGGCGCGAGCCAAGCGGTACAGCTTCGCAGAAGTGATGATAATGTTGAAGTAGTACTATAAATATTCCCCCAGTCCTAACGGACATCCCCCTTTAATAAAGGGGGAAAGCGAAGCAAGGGGGAATACAACAATGATGTTTAACAATACTTATTTATTGCCAACAATGCACTCAACAATTTTAGTAACCGGAGGTGCCGGTTTTATTGGTTCTAACTTGATAAAGTATATTCTTGAACATTCCAACACGCATATTGTTAACCTTGATGCGTTAACGTATGCCGGTAACCTGCAAAACCTAACCGATGTTGAATTGGATTCGCGGTACACGTTTGTACATGGTTCTATTCAGAATGCTGAGATTGTTCGGTATGTATTGCGCAGATATAATATCTCCGGTATTATTAATTGCGCCGCCGAAAGTCATGTCGACCGTTCAATACAATCGGCACAACCTTTTGTGGATACCAATATTAACGGTACACTTGTATTATTAGAAGCCGCTAAAGAATATGGTATCCGTCGCTTCCTGCAAATGTCAACCGATGAAGTATATGGCTCTTTAGGAGCAGAAGGTTTCTTTACCGAAGAAACACCGCTACAACCAAACTCACCGTATTCCGCAAGTAAAGCAGCGTCTGATTGTTTAGTACGGTCGTTTGTACACACGCATAATCTGGATGCAGTAATTACCCGTTGCTCCAACAATTACGGACCATATCAATTCCCCGAGAAGTTAATTCCACTTATGATTTCCAACGCTGTGAATGATATATCATTACCGGTGTATGGCGATGGTATGAATGTACGTGATTGGATTTACGTTACCGACCATTGTTCTGGTGTGTGGCAGGCATACCAACATGGAAAGGCAGGAGAGGTATATAACTTTGGTGGAAAAAGTGAGAAGTACAATATTGATGTAGTAAAGATGATTTTACAAGGAGTTGGAAAAGATGAATCTCTCATTACCTATGTAAAAGATAGACCCGGTCACGATAAGCGGTATGCAATTGATTGTACAAAAGCCGAACGCGAATTACAATGGCAACCTACGGTAACATTTGAAGAAGGTCTGGCAAAAACCATTGCGTGGTATCAGGATAATAATGCTTGGGTTGAGAATGTACGGAGTGGCGCGTATTTAGCATATTATGCAAAACAGTATCAGCAGTAACCAAAGTTATTTTACCATAGGAGTATGTATGAAACCCTTGTTAGTACTAATCTTTGCGTTTTTTTCGGTTTACTCGTATTCGCAAGAATACGAATGGGGATATAGGTTTACGGTAGGAGATACGTTTCGATATAGAACTAAGAAAGTAGTAACTCAGTTAAAAGATGAACGGAGTTATGATGATACACTCATCATAAAAGTTATAAATGTTGATGCTGAAGGTAATATCACGTTGTTGTTTGCAGAGCAAAAACAAAAAGATACTACCGATTGGCAAGTTGTAGGGGGAACTGAAGCACAGCCCGGACGCTATAGTTTTAAATACGGTACATTGTTATCTGGTTCGGAAGCTACTATAACAATGACTCGCTATGGTAAATTTTTACGTGGCGAGTTTACAACATTAGATATTGAACACCGCAAGGCAAGAGAAAGTCAGTTAAAGGATACATCGGAGAGTTATCGTCAAAGTTTTATTAAGAATGAACAAGGAAGTCTGAGGTATGTTCTAAATTATTACTTCCCAAGATTGTCTGAACAAAGTTCTATATTATTGCACCAGACATGGAATGATAGCACAGTTAGCAACAACAATTCACTAACATTGAAAGATGGTAAAAAAATCCTGAATAAGCAAACAACGAAAAAGCGTTTAGATTTTGTTTTATATGATGTTACTAATGTGCAAGGTATACCGTGTTTCAGAATAGGAGTGAAAGAAGATTGGAAACAATCCGGCAAAATAGGTTTTGAAATGAAAAGCGATGAAGTTTTCTATTTGCGTGTCAGCGACTGTGCATTGGTTACTGCTACATTAAATAGCGTACAACAATTAGATGGTGAGTGGTTTTGCAATACTGAGATAACCCATAAATTACTTCCCTAAGCATCTATAGGAGTTCCCATGAAATATGTACTTTTGATGTTAGTTTTTTTTCTTGCCAATATCACTAATGCGTTTACCCAAGAATATGAATGGGGATATAGGTTTACTGTGGGGCAAAAATTTACTTATAAAGTTGAATTTGATATTCAGGCATTAAGTAATATTTCTGGAAGCCATAACAATTCCGAACTAATTAGTTTCCGAGTTATACAAGTTGATAAGGATGGAAGTATAACGTTTCAGATATGGGAACAGAAAAGTAGTAATATAGACTCGATGGTAGTAATTGGTAGCGAGGCAACAGGTGCACAAGTAATGTCTCGAACCACCACTCATTTAGATGGCTCAGAAGCAACTATAACAATGACCCGATACGGAGAGTTTGTACATGGCACATATCATAAACCATCTGCATCGTTACTTGAAATGCGCAAAATGAGATTAGCCGATACATCTGAATTTGGAAAGACATCGGCCAAAAAACATTCAGAAGAAAACCAATTAAAAAGTACACTTGAATTTTATTTCCCAAAACTGAAAAGCACTGAAAAAATTTCACAAGAAGATCAATGGAAGGATTCTGTTGGGCAAGAAAAGAAATCCTACACTTTACAAGATGGTAATTTAGTTGCAAACGGAACAAAAAGTAATCATTATGACGTAAAAGAGTACAGGTACATCAAGGATACTTTAATAGATGGGATAGATTGTATGAAAGTATTATTAGTGCAGAATGTGCGCCAAGCGATGGGGAAAGACAGAACTTTTTCAGCACAAATAGATGGCTATCTTTATTTTAGAAAGAGCAATGGGATGTTGTTACTTAAAGAAGTAAATGGTTCATACTTTAATAATGGTGAAATGATTAATGTACTTCGTAATTATCAAAAGCTTGAAAAGTAGTTACTTATTAGTTATGTGCAAATTGACTATTGGGTGAAATGTGATTAAGATGAACAACTATATAATCATAATATTGCTTAGTTATATTTCGGTATTTGCCCAAGAGTACGAATGGGGGTATAGGTTTAAGGTGGGGCAAGTGATGAGGTTCAAAGTTGATAACAGTGTATATATGCCCGGAACTCCGGTGTTTGTTGAACAAGGTTTGTTAGAGTTATCAGTTTTAAATGTTGCTAAGAATGGTGATATTACATTTTTATTAAAAGAAGGTAATCAGACTAATCCAATTGAACCAATGACAATTGGAAGTGAACATGGTAAATCGGTTTCTATCCGCCATACAACTGTGTTGGATAGTTCTGAAGCTACAATAACCATGACACGTTTCGGTGAATTTGTTACTGGCGTATTTTCCAAACCCTCAAAACAATTAGAACAAGAACGTGCTTTACGTGCAAATGCTAACACTGCCGAAGGTAAGAAATTTGCCCGTGAGTATTCTGACCTACCTATGATTAATTATGCATTGCGATATTATTTCCCACTATTAAAAAAAATGAATACCATTTTGGTAAACGAACACTGGACAGACTCAACTGAAAAGGCAAAACAGTTAGAGTTTCAGACTATCAACTATGTTTTGAAGGGTGATACTGTAGTAGATGGCGAAACATGTTTAGTTGTAACACAACATTATAAATTTCAACAACCAATTAGTAAAGATGAAATGTTAATAATAGAAGGGGACGGTGAGATACTAATAAGGAAATCGGATGGGATGATTGTGAAAAAGGAATTGGATTGTGATTCGAGAAGAAACGGCGTGTTCGAGAGCAAACTGAATATGTATCAAAAACTTCTTAAGTAATCAGTTCTTGGCATAATGCTTGTACTTTAAATTATGTCAGCCCGAAGTGTATCTACTTATCACGATGAATGGTAATAGTACGTTGAGGTTCTGTCCCGCAAATTGAGGTGGAAGGGGCAGAAAATTTTCTGCCCTTACAAACAACGTTTGGTGCGGCAGGGCGATAGCAGATATATTTGAAATTATTACAACCTTACTTTATTACGGAGGATACTATGGCTTCAGGGAAGAAGCAGCAAGATGGCACAGCTAACAATTTGATGCAGAAGATTGCATCGCGCGATTTTACTGTTGGTGTTGTTGGTTTAGGGTATGTGGGTTTGCCACTTGCGGTTGAATTTGCCAGAAAAGGTATTAAAACTATTGGATTTGATGTTGATGCAAGTAAAGTAAAACTTCTGCAAAAAGGGAAGAATTACATTCAGGATATTAAGGACGAGCACGTTTATGAGATTTGGAAGAACAAGACGTTTTCGGCTACTACCGATTACAGTGTAAGTTCTCAGTGTGATGTTATTTACATCTGCGTACCAACACCGTTTACCGATAACAAAGACCCGGATATTTCGTACATCGTGGATTCTACAAAAGGTGTGGCAGCGGCTATGCGGAAAGGTCAGTTGATTATATTAAAATCAACCACATTTCCGGGCACAACACGTAAGTACGTAAAACCAATTACCGATGCAACAAAACTTGTTTGTGGTAAAGATTACTTCCTGGCGTTCTCGCCGGAGCGTATTGACCCGGGTAATAAACACTGGCACACTGGTAATACACCCATAGTAGTCGGCGGGATTACTCCTGATTGTACTAAACTTGGTGTTGCGGCCAACGAAGTAATTATTGACAAGGTTATTCCTGTTTCCACACCGGAAGTTGCCGAGATGGAGAAGTTGTTAGAGAATATCTTCCGTTCGGTAAATATTGCGTTGGTAAATGAACTTGCGCAGTTGTGCGATAGAATTGGTGTGAACATTTGGGAAGTAGTGGAATCTGCCGCTACAAAACCGTTTGGGTTTATGCCATTTTTCCCGGGACCGGGTATTGGTGGCCATTGTATTTTAATTGACCCGTATTATTTATCGTGGATGGCCCGTGAGTTTGATTTTGTTACCAACTTTATTGAACTGGCGGCAGAGGTAAATGAATCGATGCCATTTTACGTTCGCGGTATGATTGAGCGGGAGATTGCTAAACAACCAGTTACATTGCAAAAAGCAAAAGTATTAATGCTTGGTATGGCCTTTAAAAAAGATGTGGATGACTTACGCCATTCGCCGGCGCTTAAAGTTGCAGAATTACTTGATTTGGATGGCATTACTAACATTAGCTATTACGACCCGTATATACCGGAAGTTGAGTTGCATCATGGTAAAAAGAATAAACGTGTGTTAAAGTCGGTGAAGAAACTTGACGCCACTACTTTAAAAAAGTACGATGTTGTTTGTATAACAACAGACCACAGTTCGTTTGACTACAATATGATTGCAGTTAATAGTAAAATAGTAGTAGATACCAGAAATGCTTGTAAAAATGTCAAGAATAAAAAGAAAGTTGTATTGTTGGGCGATGGAAAGTAAAAAATTAGTAGTAAATTGTGTGATATAAATGCATATATAAGTATAACATACAGGTTACGCTGAATTAAAATAGCGTCCCCTTGAAATAATAATGGTGACATATGCTAAATGATGGTACGGTAGAACTAGGGATAATTAAGAGATTAATTGAGAACGCACAGGAAGAGCGACATACAAATTCTGAGGTAGCAATGCAATCGGCACGCGACGCAATGTTGCGTGCCCGATTGGGGAAGTATCGTGAACAAGAATTAGAATCTACAAATCTTGTAGGCTTTTTATTAAATGGTATTGGTAAACATGGTGATGCAATTAACACAATCGAAGAATGTGTATTACGCTATAATATCTACCAACTAACCGGCAATGAAATTATCCATTTTACTGACTTAGCCTCAGAATTAGCATTTGGCTATTTTAGGATTGCTCAATATAACGAGGCCTTAAAAACATTACAGCATGTTTTAGATGTTGTGAATATGTATAAGCTTTCAGAACAGTATAAGGTACCTTGCCTTATGAGAATGGGAGTTGCAAATACATATATCGACAATTATGATCTTGCACGCGAGTACTTTACTGAAGCTCTGAAAGTTTGTGAGCAGAATCAGTGGATAGAGCAAATCAATACAATTTATGTTAACCTTGGCGAAAATTATTTCCGTACAGGAAATTATCCTGAAGCCATTAACTTATATACTCAAGCCGCGGAGTACTTTAAAAGTACCGACAACCCAAAGTTATGTGTAGCACTATCAAGTCTGGCAGCAATTAAACTTGAGCTTCTTCAGTATAAAGAAGCCGAAGAACTTTGTTTATTAGCCGAACAAACAGCAAATAAGTATTCAGATATTCATTGTTTAATGAGGGTCTATAAAAACCTTGCTGAACTGTATTTAGGAACCAAACGATTTGAAGAGTCAATTGTAACTGCAAAAAAAGCACTAACTCTAGCAAACGAAACCAATAATAAGTTTGAACAGGTATTAATTCAAAGAACCCTTGGCAGAGCATGTTTCGAAATGAAAGATTTTCAGCATGCCCACCATCATTTTTCAGCAGCTTTAGAATTAGCCGAGAGAATTCAATCAAAGAATCAAAGTGCTATTTTATATAGTGATCTTGCACTATGCTATGCAAACCTTAATAAAATGCCCAAGGCAAAACTACATGCTCAAATAGCATTAGATGAAGCAAAATCCATAAACGCACCACAGTTAATAGATTATGCAGTACATACATTGGATTTGTTGAACTCACTAAATTATCCTTCTGCTAACTAATTTTTTGCTATCGCAGGACGGCGCCTAACGTCCTGCTAAAAACTAACAACTCCTGCCGGAAGTATCCTTAGTCTGATGAAAAAATAAGAACATGATAAATATCATAGTTTCAGTTTATTGTTACTACGATATTGCCTCCAAAGATGAAACGATTGTTTTACTTTGCGGAGGATATATATGAAAAAGTTAAATGCAAAAATGATATTCCTTGTTCTTGGAGTTATATTTATCATAACTTCTTGTAAAGATGATGTATTAGGCCCGAATGATATCGGTGGCAATACTAACTTAGAGCTAACGCAGGTGGGTGGTAAGTTTGAAACATTTCTCAGTTCAGAGCCTTATGACCCATTGTTAAGCAACATTAATGATAGTGTTGTTATAACAAAAAACAACAATGGGATAGTTACATTTCATGCTCAGATGAAATTCGATTCTACATTTGTTCGCAAACTTGATACAACGTTGGGGCTTAGTGCGTTACCCTATAATACCAAAGTAGATATGGCATATACGTACTTACGTAAGTTTGGAGCTACATTAGATACCTCGAATAAAAAAGACATGAAATTGGTTGTTGATATAAAAACTAAGATTACATCGGATGGAATACAGGAGTTTATCAATAGCAAAGGCGATGAAAGCAAACCTTATACAATAGTAAAGTATGCTGCTAACGTAGGTGATAAATACGAATTTACTAATACCGATGGTGTAAAAATTACCCGTGAAGTAAAGTACAAATCAACTACCGATGATTATGGAATTGGATTCTTGTATATCAAGGTACTCAAAGTAGAAGAAACATCGGATGACCCTTTGGTTGAAAAAATGACGTATGTGGCAAACCACAAATTTGGTTTGGTTGGGGTGATAGTTCAAACTAAGAATGGGAAAACCTTTAAACTTGGTGTGTTCCCACCAAACATGTAAGCAGATAGGAATTACGATGTAGGGTAAGGTAAAACACTGCACATTCTCATCCGCAAAAAAGAGGGTGTGCAGTGTGTTGTTTGTTTGGTGCGGTCTATTAGGTTGCGTTAAAAAAGAAATTACCTTTGAAATCAAAATAGACACACAGCAACCGCCTGTCCTGCATTCCCTAAGGTGCGGTAAAGGTTCACAACACCTAACGCCTGATT
>JAIBAE010000051.1 GCA_019695345.1 Bacteroidota bacterium
GATAATCACGAGCAACATTGTCCCACGATTGTGCTAACGAAGTATAAAATCCAAAACGGTAATCTGATGTGGTACTGATGTTTACATCACCCATCCAGCCCCATTTTCCATCGCCTCGTAAATTATAAACCCAACCTGTTAAATATCCATACGAGTGATTTGATGCCTTCATGCCTAAGCCGGCAGCGGTGCGCATTTCGCTTTCATCGCTATTCCAATCGTGTGCTTTAATCAACGCAGCAGGAGACATACCCTTTGCATTTGCACTCACACCCGAAGCAATCATAGTACCTGCGCAGTGTGTAGCATGGTTAGAAATATTTGCCGGGTTATCAACCTGTGTTATTCTGCCGGTTAGCTCTTGGTGTGTATTGCGAACTCTGGCTTCATCCCATATACCAAGTGTTTGTCCGCTACCGTTAAGATTCAATCCAAGTGAACCGCCGGTCCAAACAGTATTACTGCGAATTGTGGTTGCAGATGTTACGCTAATACCAAAGTAATACATTGGCATTCCGTTTTCAATCCGCTGTAAGGATATAAACGGTCCGTTCGGAATCTGCATATCTGTGGGAATATTATAGGTCTTGGCAAACGCTAAAGCTTCGTTGTGTTGTTGTTCGTATTGCTTTTGTGCTTTGGTTGTATTATCAGCAACTTTTTGTAATTGCTCACCTATTTTTATCCATTGCTGCGAAAAAACGGTGGAATACGTAAACAAAAGACTACATAACAGGAATGCGTAACGGATTACCATTCTACCTCCGGATAACAGTACAGTTCGGAAAAATTAAAGGCAATCCATTGGTGGGTTTTGCGCAAAGTCCATGCGCTATTTTTTGTATATCGGTAAAACTACGTAGAACTTTAGCGGACTATTATTTTTTTGTTTCCAGCCCTATTATTCATCAAAAAAAACACCTTTTTCTTGCATGGACAGAACCTCAGTTTACACAAACTGTTCATCGTTGAACAAATAAAAAAAGCCGCTCATCGCGGCTTTATGGGTGTTTCTTGATTGTGGTTCTGACCTGCAAGCAGAATAGTGTATTTAGCTGAACAACCGGAGCAGTTTGCGATAGCATAGAATTATTCTTTTACTACCTCAAATCCCTCTTTGGTGTCTTTTACAACGTAGCCACGCTCGGTAATTTGCTGACGCAGAGAATCGGAAAGAGCAAAGTTTTTATCTTTCTTTGCTTGCCAACGTTGCTGAGCCAACGCAATAACATCCTCCGGAATTTCAATAATCACCTCAGGTCTGGAGCTGATTTGCCACACGTTAAACACATTATTCAGTTCGGTAAAGAAGGCAAGAAGTTCTTGCTTACTTTGTTCGTTAAGTGTGGTAGGATTTGTTTTATTGATAAATCCAAACAACTGTGCTAATGCTTTGGGTGTATGGACATCGTTTGCCAACTCGCCAAACACACTTGTACGAACAGACTGAACATCAATGTGTTCCGTGCCATTGGCAGACCAAACATCGTAAATAAAATCCTGAACACGTGTACGTGCCTTATGCGCGGCTGTAATTCCATCAAAAGTAAAGTTGAACACCGATTGATAATGTGCCGACATCATTGCAAAACGAATATCCAGTGCATCAATACCTTTTTCCAACAAATCATGAAGCGTGAAGAAATTGCCAAGCGACTTGCTCATTTTCTTTCCTTCCACTTCTAAAAATTCGTTGTGGCACCAGAACGAAGCAGGCTCTACGCCATAGCCCGCCTTGCTTTGCGCTATTTCATCTTCGTGATGTGGGAAACGTAAATCAACACCACCTGTGTGAATATCAAATGGCAATCCAAGCAATTCTTTTCCCATTGCAGAGCACTCTATATGCCAACCGGGACGCCCGGGTAAATGCTCGCCATCAAATTCAAAATCCCAATACGGTTCGCCATCTTTGGTTGCTTTCCATAGCACAAAGTCGCTCACACTTTCGCGTTCGTATTCATCGGCATCAATACGCACACCCTCGCGGAAGTTTCCAAAATCAACTTGAAACAACTTTCCGTACGAGTCAGCATCGCGCCAAGCATTTAAGTTAAAGTACACACTTCCTTCGGCAACATATCCAAAGCCATTACGCACAATGTTACGAATCAACTCTTGCATGGCAGGAATAAACTCTGTTGCCCGAGGCATAGAAATAAAATGTGTTGCTTCAATTCCAAGCTTGGTTATGTCCTCAACAAATTTCGATTCGTAATATTTTGTAAACGTAGATAAATCGGCGTTGGGGTTTCCTGATTGTTCTCCCATTTCAGCAAGCCATTTATCGCTACCAACTTTGCTATCGCGAATAGTTTTATCATCAATATCAGTTATGTTCATCACCCAATGCACATTGTATTGGCCAACAACTCGCAACACACGCTGAAGCAAATCGGCAAACAAAAATGCACGCATATTCCCTATGTGTGCGTGGTTGTACACGGTAGGTCCGCAAGAATACACTTTAGCATGTCCCGGTTGTACCGGGGTAAACAATTCAACTTTTTTAGTTAGAGTATTATACAGCGAAATATTCATAGTTATCACATTAAGAATGAAACATCTGGGTTAAAAATAAAAAACAAAAAAGCCGCACATGGCGGTTACGGAGAAAGTGGAATCAGCAACAACATCGTGCCGATAACATAGAGGTATATATGGTTGCGGTGTGTTTCATACGTGGTGCAATCTACGCATTTGATGTTGAATCACAAATACATAGAATCATTTTCTTTTTGTTATCGGCAAGAATCTTCCGGTATTAACTCGTTCTCCATGTGCCCGACAGAACCTCGCGTTTCAAAAAGCATCTATCGCGGATAAGAGTGTGGTTAGCAAAGGGTTATGTCCCGCAATAAAAGGTAGTAGGGGCAGAAAATATTCTGCCCTAAATTTTCTGCCCCATCAGTAAAACGTTTGGTGCGGCTTGCGTTAGCATAAACTTATGCTTCTGTTGAACGGAGTTGTATATCAATTTCGCGTTTATCGAGATTGACATTTGTAATCTGAACACGCACTCGTGTTCCGTACCGATAAATCGTTTTGCTTTTTCTTCCTACAAGACGGTAATTTTTTTCGTCGTAATAAAAGTAATCGCCGTGAATATCGCGTAAGTGCAGCAACCCTTCGGCAAAAATTTCATCCATCAATACAAAAATGCCGAAGTTGGTAATACCGGTAACGGTGCCGTCAAACTCGCGTAGTAAAAAATTTCTTGCCATTAACGTTTGTGCAAGTTTGTTTGATGCGCGTTCGGCATCTACTGCTACTCGTTCCTGTGCACTGCAATGGTCGGCAACCTCTTCAATATATTCTTCCAGAAATCTTATACGTTCTACACTCGGTTGCTCTTTAGCATACTCTTTTAATAAACGATGCACAACAACATCGGGGTAACGACGGATAGGCGAAGTAAAATGCGAGTAATGCGAAAACCCTAATCCAAAGTGACCAATGTTATGCGATGCGTACACAGCCTTTGCCTGAGCACGCAACATAATCTGGTTAATAACTGGCGATTCCGGAATCTTACTTATTGAATTGAGCAGTGTGTTGATTGCATGTGATGTCCATTTGGTGTTTGGAACTTCAACGCCTAACGATTGTATAAACCCAAGGGCATTGCGTAGTTTTTCGGTATCGGGTTCATCGTGAATACGATACATAAACGGAAGCGGACGTTTTAATCGCCATTGCTTGCTTTGCTTATCAATGTGTTCTGTAATCACTTTATTTGCCGCAAGCATACACTCTTCTACTAACCCTGTTGCATCAGTACGTTTTTTCTGTGTTGCCTTAATTGGATTTTTGTTTTCATCAAGCTGAAAACGAATCTCGTATGTTTCAAAGTCAATTCCGCCTTGACTGTATCTACGTTTACGAAGTGTTTCCGATAGTTTATATAACAATAATACAAACTCAGCATTATCGCCTTGTTTGGTATAGATGATTTGCTGGACTTCATCGTAGGTATAGCGGCGTTTACTGTTGATTATCGTTTCTTCTATTCGATACGATTTACAAATACCGCGTGAGGAAAATTCCATAAATACAGAATAGGTTAATCTATCCTGATTTGGTACTAACGAACAAACATTGTTGGAGAGAACTTCCGGTAACATGGGTATCACTCTATCCACTAAATAATAGCTATTAGCTCTTCGCGATGCTTCTCTATCAAGCGAAGTAGCTACAGGTAAATACGCCGAAACATCGGCAATGTGAACTCCTAATTCCAGATTACCATTTGCAAGTGTTTTTAACGAGAGAGCATCATCAAAATCCTTTGCATCATCGGGGTCAATGGTTATCACTAACTCATTGCGCAAGTCCGTACGGTGAGATATATCTTGTTCAGCGGTGGCATAACGCTTTGCTTCTTCTTCGATATGTTGCGGGAATTCCGGTGGTAAACGAAACTCTTTGATGATAGCGGCAAACTCAACGTGGTTATCGCCTGCTCTGCCAAGTACTTCAACAACTTCTGCTTCGGGGTTTTTATGTGGGTCATCCCATTTTAGGAATGTTGCAAGTACTTTATCTCCGGGTTTAGCTGAATTGAGCTTCTTTAACGGAACAAGAAAGTCGAAGAAATAATTCTCTTCATCGGGAACAAAGAAGAAGAAGTCACCATCGTATTCAATTGTACCGGCAATGTTAGCCGTATTTCGTTGTAAAATTTCTACAACTTCGCCACGTGGTTTCTTGTTTGGGCGTAGTGCTAATAACTTCACTTTAACAGTATCACCATGCAAGGCAGTTTGCATATCACTGCGTTTGATATGAATGCGAGGGAATTCATCACTTTCTGTTTCTACATATCCGCTTGTTTCGTAATCAAGTATCAACTTTCCAACAAACGATGTTGATTCGTGTAATGCAGTTAACATATACCGTCGGCGGGTGGTTTTGGTAATCACGCCGCTTTCAATAAAAGAGTCGAGTGCAGATAACAATTCATCATATTCTTTGCTATCTGATTTAATACCAAGTTCTTTAGCAACCTGATGGAGGCGTATAGGTGATTGTGTTCGCTTTATGTATTCAAACAACGCATTAGGTATATCTTGCGGGGTAACCTTAGGAGTAGTTGTAACAGAATTGTGTTTGGTCTTCTTTTTCTTTTTCATGAAGTTAATTAATTGCGTGTATCTCTGTTAATAGCTACTACGTGTACCAATATCGTACATTAGTTAAATACTACTACACAGTTTGTTTTTGCAGCTGCAATTTCCATTGCCGAACCGGCGTTTGTAGCCAATGATTCTGCGTTATCAGCCGGACGAGCCTGTGCTAATCCAATTGATACTGTAACGGTAAATCGTTTGCCCTTTATCTCTTTAGATGTAATTGCAACTTCCTTACGTACTCGTTCTGCCCAAAGTTTTGCTTCTTGCTCAGATGTACCACTCATACCTACACCTATAAGGTTATCATCCAAACGACCCATTATATCATAAACTTTAACATTACGTTTCACTATTTCCAATACGTGTAAGAAAATATCTTCCTTCTCAAAATCAGAAAGTGAAGATTCAATAGAGCCGTAGCGGTCAATCGCAATTATTAACAACAAAAATGAGGTAGTAAAATCACGAGCACGTGTTGTTTCCTCCTCCAAACGGTTCATAAACGCTACGGCGTTGATTAACCCGCTACTTTGGTCGGTGAGTTGATTTGCCTGCATCATTTCATGCAAACTCATCTGTTCAATAATCATTCCTGTTTGCTCACCTAATGTTTCCAAAACCGAAACATCTTTATGTGTTATTTGTGAGGTGTGTCCTTCAACAAACAGTGCACCATAATTATGCGATGTAGATTTCAATGCTATAGCTACAAAGAAACCGTTATCAAGTTTTGCTTCGTTAGGATGATAACGGCGTACCTGCGGGTCAACCTTTTCCAAGCATGTAGTCATACCGGAATAAATAGTACGCGAAATCAACGAGTTATTCATTTCAACGGTTTCGTTTACCAACACGCTACTATTTTTATTCTTGCTCGATATTGCATATACGCACCACGCCTCACGTTTAGGGTCAAACAAAATAACACCTATTGATTGGTAGTCGAGTATTTGTTCTGCCGATAACACCAACGCATTGGCAACGGTGGACATTGTTGCATTACTTTCATTTACCAATGCTCTGAAGTTAGAAAGTGCATCTAATGTTCTGGAAGATTGCAATAAATCATACTTACCTGTGTAGCTTTGTATTAACCCGCTAATAAGTTTGGTAAAATGCCCTAACGTACCTATGGTAATTTCATCGTATGCATCATCAACAGTAGAGTCCGCGCACAATACGCCAATTACTTTATGGTTAAGATATACCGGTACGCCTACAAAACTTACCGTCTGTGCTGAATCTTTATAATATGGTAATAAATCTGTCTCTGCCGAAGCCTTGATTTCCGTTAATATCTCCGGACGTCCGGTGTTTGCTATTTGCGAAATCATATCCATTCCTAATGGATACTTGCGCTGTTGCAAGAACATTTCAGGAACATCGGTTATGTGCGATTCCAATACTAATTCTTCTTTTTCGGTATTTACCCAAAAGAACACTGTTGTTCGTGCGCTCATCATAGAACGGATTACTTGTAACACTCTCAACAGCAAGTAATCAAACTCTTTGCGTGGTTCTTCATTGCCTGGGTGGTCGGCGTCATCAATTAAATCTGCTAATGCTATGTTCAGTTGTTTAATTTTATGACTTGATGTTTCTTCGGGTTCGGGTACTGCTTCATTTACCGGTAATTCATCGGTTAACTCTACTACATCTTCACTTACCGTTCCATTAGATGGCAACACAGCAGTTTCCGGTGCAAACTCTTCAACAACTGTATTATCAGGAAGTTTAGGAGATTGTTTGTTTTTATTTTTCCTGGAACTCGATTTAGAAACAACTACCACATCGCTTTCAACCTCATCTTCAACTAACGCTGTAACAGGTTGTGGAGTTACTTCTTCCTTTTTAACCGGTTCGGAGATTTCTATTTTTTTAAGGTCACCGGCATTAGATTCAACAACTTGTTTTTTGCCTTTTATCCTAACACCCGAAATTTCATCGTTAAAATCTGTTGAGAGTTCTTCGGCAACTTTTGCTACTTCGGCTTTAAATGCAGGTTCACGCCGGACTTTTACTTCCGACACCGATGAATCTGTATCGTCAAACGTCATCCGCGGACGTTCTTGTTTTTCGCCTTTTGCCGAAACATCATCGCTACCAAAGTTACTTTCAAAATCATCAAAAACGTAACGGGTTCCCGCAGAGTCTTTTTTAACCTTCATGGTTAACTCAACGGGTTGGCTAACCGTTGGTCTGCGGAACTCAACTCTATCTTTTAACCGTTGGGAAATATTCATAACCAACACAACAGCCGATAGCAGTGCCAAGCACGCTCCAATCAAACGAACAGGCAGTTCGTTCAGAAAAATCATAATGAATAAACCAATAACAATGATAGCTATATAAATAGCATCACTCGGAATAAGATACCGTTTGAGATCGAATTTGTTGTTCATGCCGCAGTTGTGGGATTACCCTTAAACGTTTTCCCCCCGTTTAAGTTTAATCAGTATGTAGTTGTTATTAAGTGGGTTACAATTACGTTAACTGTTGCAAAAATACACTCTGCACCGTTTGTACACTATTTCTTTTTTTACAGTGCATAATTTTCTCCTTTCTTTCTGCTATCGCGTGACGGCACCGAACAACAACTATTCACCCATTCCGTAGGTATGCCGCAAAGAATCTCCGGTGTAGCACACCCTTAACGATTACGGTTGTTAGTTGAAGCAAGGTACTCATCCGCAAAATACGATGATGAGTTGGCTGACGTTCGGGGCGGTCAGGCGATAGCAAAATAGATTTTATCACAATGTAAAAAAGTGGACTCGCAACTACTGAAAGCGGGATGTAAGTTTGCTTATTAACTATTACAATTGTTCAACCAACTTGGGGAATCTTATGATGAAGTATTTGTTTATGATTGCTATTGCCGGAGCTTTATTTACAAGTTGTGGCGAAAAAGCGAAAGAAATGGGTCAGGCAATGGATAATATTAAAAACATTGCCGAAAACGCAGAGAAAGTACAAGCACAGCAATCGGATGTTCAGAAACGTAGAGATGAACGTCGTGCAAAAGGTGACACACTTGCAATTCCGTACAAAGATTTACAAGCATATCTTCCAGCAAGTGTTAATGGTTACACAGCTCAGGAACCAACTGGCGAATCGGTAAACATGATGGGTATGAGCTATTCTACCTGCGCGCGCCGCTATACAAAACAAGGAGCAAATGGCGAGGAATCGGTTGAAGTAACCATAATGGATTATAACTCGCAAGCCGCATTATACGATGGTGCTATTATGATTTGGGGAGCAGGAATTACTGTTGATAATGATGCAGAAACCACAAAAACTTTACAAACCGATTTACCGTACTCTGCAGCATTAGAACACTACTGGAAAAAAGAACACCGTTCCGAAGTAACGTACGCTTTAGGTGGAAGATTCTTGTTAACAATCAAAGCTGATAACCAAAGTAGTATTGATTTTGCCAAAAATGTAGCAACATCAATGAAACTTGCTGAACTGGCAAACAAATAATTAAACTATTTATTAGGGGAAACATTATGAATCCAATTGAACAACCTTTGGCAGATATTTTTGCAAAACTTCCAGTTTTTCCGGAGAATGTTAAAGATATCTTCAGGAAGCTCCTACCTTGGTTAATGATTATTGTAGGAGTTATTGCTCTACTTGGTTGGTTAGTTGTATTGGGTTTATCTACTGTAGCACTTGGATTATCATCGTTTGCAGGCACAATGCCAAGCTATATGGGGAACATTGGAACATACGTTATAATGCCTGTAACTGCAGCATTATCATTGTTTGGTGGTATACTTATGCTACAGGGTAAAAAGTTAGGTTGGGATTTTGCTTTATACTATCAGGTGTTAACATGTGTTTTAGCACTGTTATCGTTTAATATTTTTGGTGCCGTATGGGATATACTCTGGATTTGGGTATTATTTCAAATTCGGGAATACTTCACAAGAGGCTCTGATACAGTAATGTAGATTTACAACAGATTAATAAAAGGCAACAGCTAAAACTGTTGCCTTTTTTTGTTAGGTGCAATCATTATCCTATCTTGCCAACATTATTGATACCAATTACTCCTAATGCACCAAACCATTTTAATAGTTGACGATAACAAAGAGTTCTCCATTCTTGTAGAGTATGCCTTCCAAAAACAAGTGGAGGAAAAAGAATATATACTGTTGTTTGCTAAAAACGGTTTAGAAGCATTGGATATGATAGAAGAGCATCCGGAAATTCACCTGGTTGTAACAGATGTTTCTATGCCGGAGATGGATGGATTAACCATGCTTGAGCGCATGAACGAACATAATCCGCATATCAAAAGTATTGTAATCAGCGGGTACAGTAACATGGAATACATACGCAGGGCTATGAATGCCGGTGCAAGCGATTATCTTATTAAGCCCGTCTCGCTTGGCGATTTGGAAGAGTCCATTATAAAAACAATGAACAAAGTGGATGTTGTGCGCGATGCTCTCCGTTCACGCGATAGATTAATGCAATTAGAGCGCGACTTGGTTATTGCCGGCGAGATTCAACGTGCAATGTTACCACAACGCTACCCTGCCTTCCCCGATAGAGCCGAGTTTGACATTGCAGCTGCCCTTATGCCTGCACGCGAGGTAGGCGGTGACTTCTACGATTTCTTTATGATAGAAGATAACTATCTTGGGTTTGTAATTGGCGATGTTACCGGAAAGGGTATTCCCGCAGCGTTATTGATGGCGTTAACACGAACGTTGATTCGTAGTTATGCAATGCAAGGTAAACCTGCCAACGAAACCATGAGTTTGGTAAACAATACTCTTGCCATTGATAACAAGTTGGCAATGTTTGCCACTACATTTTTTGGTGTAATGGAGGTTTCATCGGGAATAGTTGAGTATTGTAATGCAGCGCATGTTCCGCCTGTTGTGTTGCGCGCAAACGGAACGTTAGAACCCTGCGAAGGTATGGGTGGGATGGCACTGGGTATGTTAGAGAACATGCCGTATAAAGTAGATAAACTGCAATTACATAAAGGCGATTCACTTGTTATTTTTACCGATGGTATAACCGATGCAAGTAACGCTGAGCGAGAGATGTTTGGTATGCCGCGTATCATTGACACTCTTCAGGGACAGCATATCCATAATGCCAATACTATCATGATGAATATGCTGGAAACAGTTACCAAGTATGCCGGCAACGAAGAACAAACCGATGACATTGCCGTACAAATTATTAAGTACACTAAAAGTTAGTTTTCTTGGTTAGTGCACCTACCCTACTGCATGTTACAACCTTCATTTGCGGACAGAACCACACCCAACTTCTAACCTACATCGTGTTTGATGTATATAAACAACACAATTATAACGATAACTGTGTGAAATAGCAATGACGTTACTTTCTGCATGCAGTGGGATTAAAAGTGATGTGGTTCGGTGCAGTCCTGCGAAAGCAAAAAAAAGGCAATATATTGCTATACTGCCTTTAACATTCATCAATTAGTTGTTAGCGAACAACACTTACCATACCTGTTGCTATTTTACCACCATAGATATTTTCTACGGTTATTCTGTACGCTCCGCTTGCAATGTCTTCGATATTGATATCAAGCGATTTTAGATTTTCGAAAGAAACTTCTTTTACCTTACTACCATTTGCTGCATATAAAACAACATTACCTTTTACCATTGTTTCAGGCACAGTAACAGTTAGCTGATTGTTAGCCGGAATAGGATAAACCTGCACCTTAGCCGCAAAGATGTCATCGAATTCAACGTTACTGATTTCGCCGTTAAACCATTTAGCGGTTCTATCCATTATCTGGCTTCTGGTATTAGCGGAAAGTTGCTCTAATCCTACTCCCAGATACACAACCTTATAGCCATTTCTATATCCATACAACCCGCCAATGCGAACTGAATTGTTATAACTAAACGCAGCTGTTGCACCTGCCATTGGTTCAATTTGTTCGGGATACAAGTTGTTTCCACCATACGGATTGGTAACGGTAGAATTTGGAATTGTACCAAAGATAGGTGTTGTTTTAACTGCTGTAAATAACGAATTACCTGAATTACCGTCGGCAATAAACTTCGTCATGAGATATGTGTTAAGGAAATCTTTTGTAACGGTATTCCCATGAGCATTGGTATCACCTGAAGCAACATCCCATGCAAAGTCCTGTCCTGCAATAAACAGATTTACACCTTTATCCAACATACCTTTTAATGTGTTTAAGGTTGGCTCGGTAATACCGGGGAAAGCCCAACTAACATTGTAATACACATTCTTTACGCCGTTCAGTGCTTTTGCATCTGCAAACAACTCAAACACATTTCTATACATAACACCTGATTTTGCCAGTTTAGCATTAACCATTGTTTCGGTATATACAGAGTCGTACTTTACTGCATCTGGGTGTGATAACAACAAATCACTCACACCAGACATAAGATAGAATCTTTTCTTGACAACAGGTGACAACGGATAGGTTTTAGAATGCACCGTTACTTCTATACTTCCTACACCGGGTACTGTTTCAGGGCTAAGAGATACAACAATATCTTTTACAGCACTTGCATCTATAGTAACTTCGCCACCCGTGTACACAGAATTGTTGACCATGATTTTACCAACCCAACCTTTTGGTGTGTTTTGTGTTGCAGTAAATGTGTATGCTTCCGAAGCAGGTAGCTTATTCAACACTGAAGCAGCAAAATCGTGCGCTTCGAGTTTATCGTTAGTAACAACAGTTGCCGACTCGGTTTTAATTGATGATGTTACCATTGTTGTTCCGCCATCTGCCGGAACTTCTGCACCGGTTAAAATCTCAAATGTATTCTCACTAATGAACGCTGCAACATGACAATTAGCAATGTTAAAATTAGCAGGTACAGTATAGGTATATGTTTTCTTAACTAATGTACCTTTAGTTGTTGTTGTGTAATCTTCTCCCCACTGCCCACTTAACATATACCGTAACATGTGCATGTGGTGGTAATCTGTATGGCTTCCGTTAGTGTAGTCTGATTGATAACCAATAACATCACTCTCTGTCAGTACAACATTGATTGTATTTTCAAATGGTTCATCGGCTGTATAAAATGCCTCAACGTCAACCGTAAGTTTACGAGTATCTTTATCAAACGTAGAACGGAGACCAACATTAACCGGACTTGGCATTGCAGCAATCTCGGCAGCAGTTGCTTCCCAATATCCTCGGTTTAATGCTAATGTGGTTCCATATTGTAAAAAGAAATGTCGGTTTACTGTAGCAGATGGGTATCCGGTTACTTTTGCCTGAGCATCAAGTTCAGTTCCAAATGCGGTACGGTAATCCGGCTGACCTGCTCCGGGGTTTGCAAAAGAACCTACGTGTACATTTATCAAGATAGGTTCGCCATTATACTTGTCTTTTATTCCATTTGCAATTCTGTGCCCGTCGGGACAGTAGCCACAATTTAGTCCTGTAAATTCTTCTAAAACTATAGTGCGGTTTCGTGGTTCGGTACTCACCAAACTTTGAGAATATCCAATAGTGTTGCTCCACAACAAAGCAACCATTAGAAGAATCATGGTTTGTACTATTTTCATATAACTCCGAGGCAATTGTAAAACAACAGATAACTGTTAACACTATATAAGGTTAATCAATGGCAAGATAGCAATTGTAGCGTTAAAACAGAACAATATTTATATGACAATAACGAAAGCACGCAATATCTCAACATTCTGAAGTAAAATGATTGCTTAGATTCTAAGAATGGTTATGATATGACCACATCATTCATCAAAACTCAACTGGTAACATTTATCGTGGTATCTCTTTGAACCACACTATATTGCATTTAGAAACTTTTTGATTTTAATCTCGGAGGCTGATATGCTCAACAAGCGAGTTTTAATTCTTTTATCCTGTTTGGGGATGTTGTTGCTACTTCCGGCATTTAGCCAGGGTCAGCCAAAACCGCAGTACTTAATTGAAGCCAAAAGGAACGGAACATCAATTGGCAAAATATCCATTGAATTGTTCCCCCTAGTAGCACCACAAGCAGTTCAGTATTTTGATTCGCTTGTAGCTATTCGATTTTTCGACTCATGTGCATTTCATAGAGTGATACCTAAGTTCATGATTCAAGGTGGAGACCCTAACTCAAGGTCTGGCGATAGAAGCACGTGGGGATATGGAAATCCTAACCAGAAAACAGTTCCTGCTGAGTTTAGCAAAATTCCCTTTGCTCGCGGAATTTTGGGAGCAGCAAGAGACAATGATATTAATAGTGCAACCTCGCAGTTTTTTATTTGCGTTGCGCCGGCTAACCATCTTAACGGGCAATATACGGTGTATGGAAAGGTTGTATCAGGTATGAATATCGCCGACACTATTGTTTCGTCTACACGCGATATAAAAGATAATCCCATCGATAAAATTGAAATGTTTATCACTAAGATTGGTGTTAACGATAGTATTCCCATGACACCATCATTACTTTTACCAAAACAAAATGAACAAGGTATCGGGTCAAGTACAAATCTTACTTGGGAACCAGTGAATGGGGCTTTACTTTATAATGTTGATGTAGCCGAAGATTCGGCATTTACTTCCATTATTTATACTGATGTTGTTGCAACAACTACCACAACAATAAGCGGAGTTAAACCGGGCTTGAATACATACTACTGGCGGGTTAAATCCAATAATGGTGGGTTTTATAGTTTGTATTCACCAACAAGAGCATTTACTTCAGTTATGGCTACACCAGAGCTTATTCTGCCAGATAGCGCGGCTACCATTCAAGATACAACCGCCCGCTTACAATGGAGTTCGGTTAAAGGTGCTTCTTCATATCATGTTCAGGTTGGTACAAGTGTGTTGTATACATCTTCAACAATAGTATTAGACAAAAAGAATTACAGCGATACCTCCCTAATTGTTAGCGGACTCTTAAAAAACAAAAAGTATTACTGGCGGGTTTCTGCAGCGAACTCCGATTACGAAACACAAGCTACTGCTTCACGTTTTTTCAATACTCAATTTATTAATAGTGTACACAACAGTTCTTTAGGTTTTGGCGGTATTTTCTTCATACAACCAAATCCTGTAACTACACAAGCTACTATTCAACTTACAACTCGACAAGAATGCTCTGCTCAATTTATTGTTGTAGATGTAAACGGAAAGATTGTACATCAGTGGAACGCTACGATAGATACTAGTACCGTTAATGCGCAAACTCTTGATTGTTCATGGTTATGTAATGGAGTGTATATACTTCGTGCGGCTTTTTACACCGGCGAGTTAAAAGAACAGATGTTTGTAATTGAACGGTAGTTACACTTTGAATTTATTTGTGCGACAGGCATTGTTTGTTTCCGACCGGATTGCGGCGCAGTATGGGTTGCTACGGTAGTGGTGGGAATTACTATTTCTGAGTAGGAAGACAATGTCCGTCTTGTTTAATATCCGAGAGCACTTCTACGTTTGCGGGTAGAATTGGAGAGATATATGGTATGCCTAATGCAAGTCCACGTAGAATAAATAACACTGCCATTAGTGCCGCACCTATTGGTATCAGTTTACGAATGTGTAGTTGTTTCTGGAATGAAAAGAAACGTTGAGAAAAAGTCAAGGTAAGCATTGCAGGTATGGTGCCCAAACCAAAGAACATCATAAACATTGCTCCTTGTGTTACGGTTGTTTGCTGAAGAGCTCCGGCTAACCCCATGTACACAAACCCACACGGTAAAAAACCATTTAGCAGACCAATGGCGTACTGCATTCCATAACGAGAGTTAGAAAGTAATGGCGCAATACCAGATTTAATTCTGGAAACAAGCGTAGTAACAATTGGAATTGAGACGACAGAGTTTTTATATGTTCTGGGTAAGAGCAAGTATATAAGAATTGCAGCACCAATTGATATAGAGAGCCATTGTTGTATCCCCGCAACGTTAGCAACTGTTCCAATGCTACCAAACAACACACCCAGAAATGTATATGTTGTGACACGTCCTATATTATATAGCAAACGCCCAATAATATACTTTGCGTTGGTTGCAGGAGTTGCTAATGTTAGCGCAATAGCACCGCACATTCCCACACAATGCAACGACCCGAAAAAACCAAGTAGTATTGCGGGTAGTACGTCCATTATAGTTCTATCTTAAACTCGTTGTAATAGTCAGTTGCATCGTGTTTCCACTGAACTTTTACTCGCCAGAATCCTTTTTCCAAGCCATTTGTAGCAATGTTCATTGTATTAGCTGCATCTTGTTGTATAGCAAACTCTTTATCCATTTGCGAGCCCGATGGCCTGTATAAATATACTGTGCCTGATACTTTATCAACGGGGAACAAAACCTGTAGCATAGATTTATCGCTACTTACAGAAGCAGAGACATGTTGCGTTTCGCCGTTCTTGGCACTTTGTATTTGTTGTTCGTGAACTAACGATTTTGCGTAGTAATCTTTGGTAACTAAGTCCACGTTTTGTGTAAAACTGAAATACACTACAGCAAGGGTTCCTAAAGCAAACATTGTATATACTATTACTACACCATAGCCCCACAGGGATTTCTTTTTTGGTGTTTCATCTATTGTTGTATTCATTGTGATAGCCATTGTTGTGTTTTATAAACTTATTTAACGGTAAGAAACTTTGTTTCTACTTCTTTTACAAACTCATTATTTGCGTAAACGGCAAAACGGACAGGTAAATCGGCCATTGTAAGATTTTCTTTGGGTAATGTAAGCATTATTCTTGCGCTTTTTTCGCTTACTTCTTTTACTTTACTTAAATCTCCGATTATTTGTACTTTACCATTGGTTGGACTTACTAATTTAACATCAATCTTAACATCGTGATAGTGTTTGTTAACTATATCAAGTACATAGAAATTTATCTTATTACCTTGTGCATCGTTGGTAGATAACATACCCGGCGCACGTAACAATACAACTTCCGTCATTGGTCTGGCTATGTACAAATAACAGAATACACTGGTTATAATAGTCCACACAATCATATATGCTTTAACTGTGTTAGATAACCAATGGCGTGCACCATCGCGAATTGTAGATAGCGATGTGTAACGAATCAACCCTTTTGGTTTCTTTACTTTTTCCATTACTTCGTCGCAGGCATCAATACAAGCCGTGCAGTTAACGCATTCCAATTGAATACCATTACGGATATCAACATTTGTTGGACATACATCAACACATTTGTGGCAATCTATACAATCGCCTTTGTTTGCGGCACCGCTTAATCCTTGTGCCTGAGCTTCTTTATCTTGTTTGGTAAATTTACCTCGTGGTTCACCTCGTTTAAAGTCATACGAAACAAGCACGGTATCTACATCAATCATTACCGATTGATAACGACCATACGGGCAAACAATAACACATGCCTGCTCGCGGAATCTGGCAAACACTGCGTAGAACACCAACGAGAAAAACACCATTACAGCTAACCCGGCAACATGTTGTGATGGCGGATCGGTGATAATTTTTATCAACTGGTCAGAACCAATAATATATGCCAGGAATGTATTCCCAATGGCAAAAGCTAATGCAAAAAAGATGATGTGTTTTATTGCTTTACGAATAAACTTATTAGCCGACATTGGGGCTTGGTCGAACAACCGTTGGCGTATGCCATCACCTTCAATCAGGTATTCAATTTTGCGGTATAACATTTCTAAAAATATCGTCTGCGGACACAACCATCCGCACCATATCCTGCCAAGTATTGCGGTAAAAAGAAATATAGAAATGATAACGGTCATCATGGCAAGTGCAACAAGGTATAAATCCTGTGGCATAAACACTACGCCAAACAAAACAAACTTGCGTTCCAGAATGTTGAACAGCATAAACTGATGCCCGTACACCTTTACAAAAGGCGCACCAAACAAGAACGCTAATAAAAACCAACTTAGGATTGTCCGGTAATTATAAAATTTGCCTTTGGGTTTTTGCGGATATATTTTACTGCGGTGACCGTCTTTATCAAAGTTGAGTAATCTATTTCTAAAACCTTCCGGTGAATCTGTTTGAGCTTCTATAACTGACATATCATGTATCCTCTGTAATGTAGTTCAATGAACAAAAACAACACTGCCTTAACAATGCTGTTTGTTTTCATCGAATATGATGCAAAACAAACTGTAACGGTTCTAATAGTATGCTAACGCAAACCGCGCCGTACCTTTCTTAATAAAATGGGGCGGCTTTGCCGCCCCTGCCAACTACTGCGGGAGAGAACCTTGGCTATCTATAGCACTACAATCGTGATGCCACTACATAGTATAACAAGGAACCTTCCGCAAATATGGTTGGTTGTTACTTGCAAACACGTAGGGTTGCGTCTGCGGTAGCAACAAACAACATATAACCAACTACTGAACCGGGTTACCATTCATATCGAACTTTTTATCGCGTTCGGCATCAATTGGTTTTGGTTCCGGTGGGTTAGAACCACGTTTAGACCAGATGTAGCTTGTAACGGCAATAAGTTCCTCGTTATTTAGCTTAGCGGCTGTTCCGTATGGCAACATACCTTTTTCCGGATATCCGGTTATAACACTATTAATAATGTCTTTGTATGCACCGCCATGTAGCCAAAACTCATCGGTTAAGTTTGGTCCTACTTGTCCGCCCATGTCATTCCGATGGCATGTAAAGCAAGCATTAGTTGTTCCTTCAAAAATTGCTTTACCTTTATCAAGAATAGCTTGGTCGGTTAATGGTGAGGCAGTTGAAGCATCAAAAGCTGTAGATTTATACATTGCTTTTGCAGCATCTACTTCTGCGTTGTATTCACTTACCATACCGCGTTGTGTGTACCACAGGAAGTTCCAATCCGGCCCGCCGTACACATGATAATAAAACATATAGATAACGCTTAAAACGATGGTTACATAGAATCCATACAACCACCACTTGGGCAGCGAGTTATCAAACTCCTGAATTCCATCGGCATCATGTTCAAGCAACCTATCCATTTCTTGTTGAGCCATAATAATTCTCCTTGTAAATATTTTCTATGTGTAAATAATTTTCTGATTAACTCAGCAAGCCACTACATTTTTTCAGCGAGTGGTTGTTGAGAATCCAATGGTAATTGCGCAATAGTATCGAGTTCGCGTTTATCTTTACGGAACGCCCATACTAACATGCTGCAAAAAACCAATACGAACAGAATCAGAGAAATAATCGGATATATTTCTACGCCTGCAATGCCTTCAAGAACATTTTTATACATGATTTTTTCCTTTATTAATGTTCTTAATTACTTGCTGTTTTATTGCCTTTAATATCCGTGCCCAACCGTTGCAGGTATGCAATTAATGCAACGATTTCTTTATCGGAGTCGGTTGTGAAACCACTCTTGGTTAAGTAATCCGAAATACCTTGAGCTTGTTTTTTAGCATCAGCTAAAGCTTGACCTTCATACCCATCGGGATATGGAACGCCGAGTTTGCGTAAGGTAATGATTTTACCTTCGGTGCTTTGCCAATCGGTATTACGGTTATACAACCATGTGTATGCAGGCATAATAGAGTTTGGTGATGTTGAACGTGGGTCGTTCATGTGTTTAAAGTGCCATCCTGCTTCGGGGCGGATAACGCCTTCGCGGTGTAAATCCGGACCTGTACGTTTAGAACCCCATTGGAATGGATGGTCATACACAAACTCGCCTGCTTTAGAGTACTCGCCATAACGCTCTGTTTCCGAGCGGAATGGACGAATCATTTGTGAGTGGCAAGTGTAGCAACCTTCGCGGATATAAATATCCCGACCTTGTACTTCCAACGGTGTGTATGGTTTTACACTTGCTATTGTTGGGATGTTTGATTTTACTAAGAAAGTAGGAATGAACTCAACCAAGCCACCAATTAAAACAGCAACAACTGCCCAAACTGTAAAACGTAATGGGCGGCGTTCCAAGAAACGGTGCCATGTTTTATCGTGTTCACTTCTGATTTCCGGCTGTGCTGCAAGTGGCGCTGCTTCTGCTGCTTCGTTTGCAACAAGTTTACCTTGCTTAGCAGTTTTGAAGATATTCCAAACACCAATTACCGAACCCACTAAATACAACGTACCACCAACTATACGTATCATATACATTGGAAGTATTTGCGTTACGGTATCTAAGAATAAAGGATATTTTAACGAACCGTCTGCATTAAATTCTTTCCACATCAAAGACTGCGCAATACCTGCCCAATACATTGATACACCATATAGTACAATACCTAATGTCATGAACCAGAAGTGCCAGTTTGCAAGTTTCTTAGAGAACAATTCTGTTCTGTACATTTTTGGGAAAATGTAATACAACATAGCAAAACCTACTCCGCCATTCCATGCCAATGCACCAATATGTACGTGACCAATAATGTAATCGGTGTAGTGAGTTAATGCGTTGAAGTTTTTGAGCGACATCATCGGTCCTTCAAACGTGCTCATACCATACGCCGTAACACCAACCACCATAAATTTTAATACCGGGTTTTCGCGAACTTTATCCCAAGCACCACGAAGCGTCATTAAACCGTTAACCATACCACCCCACGAAGGAGCAATAAGCATGAACGAGAATACAGTTCCGAGTGATTGAGCCCAATCTGGCAATGCAGTATATAACAAGTGGTGAGGTCCAGCCCAGATATACAAGAATATCAACGCCCAAAAGTGAACGATAGAAAGTCTGTAAGAATACACTGGGCGTTCTGCTGCTTTTGGTATAAAGTAATACATCATACCAAGAAATGGTGTAGTTAGGAAGAATGCCACAGCATTATGTCCGTACCACCACTGAACCAAAGCATCTTGTACACCTGCATACGCAGAATAACTTTTTAAGAAACTAACAGGTAATTCAAATGAGTTAACTATGTGGAGAAGGGCAACTGTAGCAAATGTTGAAATATAGAACCATATTGCAACATAAATGTGGCGTTCACGACGTTTAAAAATGGTCATCATCATGTTAACACCAAATATCACCCAAACTAAAGCAATAAGGATATCAATTGGCATTTCCAATTCAGCATATTCCTTGCCTGTAGTTATACCAAGAGGTAACGTCAGAGCTGCGCACACTATAATAAACTGCCAACCCCAAAAGTGCAGTTTGCTAAATAAATCATTCCACATCCTTGCCTTACAAAGGCGTTGAAGTGAATAATACACACCGGCAAAAATAGCATTACCTGCAAAGGCAAAGATTACTGCGTTTGTGTGTAACGGACGTAAACGACCGTATGAAAGGAAATCTACGCCTCCGAGAAACTCAGGAAATCGAAGTTTGATTGCAACCATAATTCCAACCAAAAAACCTACGATACCCCACAACATCATAGCAACTGCAAAGTTCCGAACAGTCTTATTGTCGTATTCGAACTTTTCAATTCGCATTGAATCTGAGGACATATCATGTCTCCATTATTAATGAATAAAAACGTGAGTTATAATGTATTGTCTAACTTTTTTACTTGCCTTTTGAATCGTCAATAGTTCCATCATCAAACAGCATCCGTACAGAAGGTGTGTATCTATCTTCAAACTGACCGCTTTTAACAGCCCACAGAAAATACCCCAAAAAGAATACTGCAATCAAAACACTAAATCCGATAAGCATAAATATTACTTCCATGGTTACCTCGCAGAAATTGATTTTTCACGCATACGCATCAAACCATACGCTATTCCAACTACGCTCCAAGAGCTTAACGGCATAAACAACGCAGCAAACATTGGAGTTAATGCACCTGTACAAGCTAAGTATAAACCTATTGCATTGTACACAACCGAAACCCAGAACGCTATCTTTAATACAGTAATTGAGTAGCGTGCAAAATCTATATATGTAGGAAGTCCTTCAATTTGTTCAGCTGCTAAAATTGCATCGCACGCCGGAGTAAATGATGATGTATTCTCGGTTAATGCAATACCAATGTTGCTTTGTTTTAACGCTCCCGCATCGTTAATGCCATCGCCAACCATTGCAACAAACTCACCATTACTTTGTAACTGTTTTACAAACTGTAGCTTGTCTTCGGGTGATTGTTGGAAAGCTAAATGTGATTCGCCAAAATATTCGGAGAGAGTATTACGCTCACTATCGTTATCACCAGAGATTACAAACAGTTTTAAACTATTTTTCAAGTCATCTATAACTTTACGAATACCATTTCTATAGATATTACCAATTGTATAATATCCAATACATTCATTATCTATTGAAACATATACACTTGATGTTGAAGATATTTTTACTACTTGTGTTGTTGAGTATTTATTGGTAAAATCTGCCGAACCAACTCTAACAAGATGATTCTCAAAATTCACCTCTACTCCTTCACCGGCAATCTCGTTGGTTGATACAATTTTTGTAGCGTAAACTCCATTTACAACAAAGTTGTTATAAATGAAGTTAGAGCTAATTTGTCTGCTTAAAGGATGTGTTGATTGCTGTAAGGAAGCATATATCAATTGTGATTCTTCGTCGGATAACACTCTTCCCGATTCACTATGAAATTTAACGTCCGATTTACCAGAATACGTCAGTGTTCCGGTTTTATCAAATACCACAGAACTAACCGATGCCAAATCTGTTACTACACCTACATTCTTAAGATAAAACTTGTTCTTGCCTAAAATACTGACTGCAGCGCCTAATGTAAACGGTGCTGCTAACGTTAGCGCGCATGGGCAAGCAACTATTAATACAGCAGTAAACGTATTAAGTGCCATGCCTACATTAGGCAACCAAAATAGTGCAGTAGCAACAGCAATCAGAGTAACTACTATTGTAAAGTATTTACCAAATGCATTTGATATATCAACTAATGTTGTCTTCTTTTCTTTACCGAATACATCATTATTCCACAGTTGGGTTAAGTAAGAATGTGATACATCTTTGGTAACAGCAAATTCCGCTGCTGTACCTACAACCCGTCCACCTGCATAGACAGAATCGCCATGTAATAACTCAACCGGTTCCGATTCACCGGTTACAAATGAATAATCAACACGTACATTATCACTTACTAAAACAGAATCGGCAGGAATTAACTCTTTATTTCGCACATACACGATATCACCAACCGAAAGCTTAGATACAGGTATAGTTCTTTCCTTTTTGTTTTTACGAACAACTACCGAGAGTGGAAAGAAAGATTTATAGTTCCGTTCAAACGATAAAGTGTCAAAAGTTTTACGTTGAAATATCTTACCAATCAGCAAGAAGAATACTAATCCCGTAAAAGAATCCAAGTACCCGGTACCATACCCCATCACTATATCGAATATACTCCGGGCATACAAAAAGAATATTCCAATTGCTACAGGAACATCTAATGATATCGTGCGTTCTTTTAAAGAATACCAAGAATTCTTAAAGTACTCCGAGGCACTATAAAGCAATACTGGTGTTGCAATCACAATACTAAGAACAGCAAATACCGTTGACATTGACTGAGTTAAGATTGCACCATCTGTGCTGATTTTAGCCAAATAATCCGGAGCACTAAATATCATTACATTACCAAATGCAAAACCTGCAACGCCAACCTTCATATATAAACTACGCAAACCAGCAGAGTTGTTTTCACTCCGCACGTTTTTGTCATTATCCAAATTCGATAACGTTATATCGGGTTCGTAACCTAACTTGGTAAGTATTTCAACTATTTCGCGGAGGGATACATCGGCATGACGGTAGGTTATCGCAATTTCTTTTTTCAGGAAGTTAATTTTACTACCGACAATGCCCTCGTTTATCTTATATAAATGTTCTAAAAGCCAAATACAAGAAGCGCAATGTATTTGTGGTAACACAAACGTTAGTTTGGAAATTACACCATCGCTGAAGCTAATAAGTGCCTTTACAACCGATTCATCTTCTAAGTATTCAAATCGTGCGGCACTCGCCTTTTTAAAGGATATCCCAGGATGGCTATCTAAATCGTAATACGTGCAAAGATTATTTTCTTGGAGTAGCTCAAATACAGTGCTACAACCAACACAACAAAATGTACGTTCGTGGTTTACAATTGCTCCATCATCGCATTGTTCACCACAGTGAAAACAGCGAGTTTTAACAGAAACAATATTATTTCCCACATCTACCATTGGTAAATCTGTATAGTTAATCTGCTGCAATTTAAGACTTATGTATCTTTTATTCCAATTTTTTTTTACTCTTACATAAAATTATTGGAATTTTGGTTAAAAGTGGTGTTCGAAGTGCGTCTGCTATCGCAGCCATACCGAATAGGCATTCAATTCCAAAGCCATATCCTAAGGGACAGAATCGCTACTAAATGTAGAATGGTTACCGTGTTAGAGTTTAATATGAGGTGTTTTCCGGCAAGATTACGTTGATGTGATGCTAGTGGAGAGGAGCCGTCCTGCGTTAGCAGAATATTATTTTGATATGTGAACTATACTGTTACTTTTTCTTCTTTGGTGGTTGAGTTTGAGTCGGCACTTATATTTTTATTGCAACAGCGTGCAAGTTCACGTTTTAATTGCTCTCGTTCTTCAGTGCTTAGATTATATAATGAGGAGGTATTATTATTATGTTGCTGTTGAATTTCTTGTTTTACTTGCTGCGAATGTGCCGCTGGACATTGTTTCTCGGCTTCTCTTATTTGCCCAAAACGAATACCTGAATATATTACGTACGCAATAGATACCAAGCCAATGGATTCCAAGTACGACATTTTCTTTTCTTCTTCGTACTTATTAAGGAAGTTATTCCACGAGAACCACAGTATAACCGCAAAGAACGCCATTAATCCACCGATACTCAGGATATAAAATCCGGAGCGGGCAATTGTTGTTTTAAGGGAGGTATCGGGTAGATTGTAACGATTATCCATTTTTAATTACTGTAGTTTCAACTGCTAACACCTATAATGACGTGAGTAATTTAATTTATTTTTTTTCTAAAAAAAAATCCGATGTTGTTGCCAGCATCGGATTTAACATTTGTCGTTTGTAAGACTATAATTTAAGCATCAATCTTTTCCGGAACGTATCCATCATTTAGGGCAGTATATAACATTTCTAAACGAGTGCGTAAATGCAATACTGCGTAGCGTTTTCTTGCTAATAATGTATTGATATTTACTCCGGTCTCTTCACTCATCTCGCGGAATGAAACACCTTCAAACTCATTCTTTTCAAATACTTCACGTTGTTCATCCGGTAATTCAGCCAAACCTTTTTGTACTTCGTTCCAAATTGTACGGCGCACTAAATCAGTTTCCGGACTATAACTTAAATCGGCAATAAAGTTCTCAAAAGAATCCATTCCATCTTCTACTTGTCCGGGTGTTTGCATATCAGAAAAGTTGTCTGTCCGTTTTTTACGGTACGAGTCAATGATTTTATTTCTAACGGCAGTAAATACCCACGATGCTATATTTTCAATTGGTTTCTCTACGTGCGCCGATGCAGCTAACACATTGGCAAATACATCTTGTAAAATGTCTTCAGCTTCTTCGTGGCTGCGAACACGCTGACGTATAAATCCCAAAAACTTTTTTCTATCCGTGCGAAAGAGATTTTCTATTTGCATTACGAGGTCCATATTGAACTCCTCTAAATTTGTGGCAATTTTTTGTTAGGTGTAGGTTTTTCCTACTTGAGTCGTTTGTTGATAGATTCAGCTCTTATCAATTGTTCACTCAGACTCTCCTTTATAGTATTAGTTTAATGCTAAGACAAACTGTGCCAAATAAGGTTACAGTATTTTTTCAAACTTTTTGTCATTTTTTATCTGTCAATCTGCTACTACTGTCACATAGAATGTGCACTCATGTCACAGTCAATAATGTTTATCCAAGTAGTTTGTTTCAGTTGACACTTGTACCATTGACTGAAACACCCGCCGATTGTTTCATTACTTCTTTAGTGGAATTGTTATTCCAAATGTATCTGCATTATCAATTGCTTTTTGGTATCCTGCATCTGCGTGACGAATGATTCCCATGTATGGGTCGTACGTTAACACTCTTTGCAAACGCTTACTTGCCAAATCTGTGCCATCGGCTACTACAACCATTCCGGCATGTAGTGATAATCCCATTCCAACACCACCACCATGATGTAACGATACCCAGGTAGCACCGCCAATAGCATTTAAGGCAAAATTGAAATAAACCCAGTCTGCAATTGCGTCCGAGCCATCCAACATAGCTTCGGTCTCTCTGTACGGCGAAGCAACTGACCCGCAGTCTAAATGGTCTCTACCAATTACAATTGGTACTGATACTTTACCGGTTTTTACTAACTCATTAAACAACTGTCCTGCCTTTGCGCGCTCGCCATACCCCAACCAACATATACGTGCCGGTAATCCTTGATAACCAATGTGTTTTTGTGCGTTCGTAATCCACCTATGTAATGGTTCATTATCTGGGAACAATTCCATAATTGCTTGGTCTGTAACGGCAATATCATTTGGGTCGCCACTTAATGCAACCCAACGGAATGGTCCACGACCGTCGCAAAACTGTGGGCGTATGTAGGCAGGTACAAAACCGGGGAAATCAAATGCATTTGTAATTCCTCCAGAGTCTTTAGCAATTCCACGGATGTTATTGCCGTAATCAAATACTTTAGCCCCCTTCTTCTGGAACTCTAACATTGCCTGAACATGTGTGGCAATAGACTTATAGGTTTCCTGCAAATACGTATCAGGAGCATTACCTCTCAGCGCATCTGCTTCTTGTTTGGTGTATCCTGCCGGATAATACCCATTCAACGGGTCGTGTGCAGAAGTTTGGTCAGTTACTACATCAGGTATAATTCCGCGTCGTAACAACTCAGGTAAAATTTCAGCTGCATTACCAACCAAACCAACCGAAACAGCTGTTTTGTTAGCTACATTCTCATTAATTATGGATAGCGCATCATCAAGTGATGTCGTTTTATGTTGGCAGTAACCATCTCTAATTCGTAAATCAATTCTCGATTCATCTATCTCAACGCATAATATTGCTGCACCGGCAAAATATGCTGCCAATGGTTGTGCGCCACCCATGCCGCCCAAACCGGAAGTAAGAACAAATCTGCCATGCAACGAGCCACCAAAATGTTCGCGACCACATTCTGCAAAAGTTTCGTATGTTCCCTGAACAATGCCTTGTGTTCCAATATAAATCCAACTACCTGCCGTCATCTGTCCGTACATCATCAAGCCCAATTCGTCCAATCTGCGGAACTCATCCCACGTAGCCCATTTACCAACAAGGTTAGAATTAGCAATCAACACTCTTGGTGCATCAACATGTGTTTGAATTACACCAACGGGTTTACCCGACTGCACCAACAACGTCTCATCTTCATTCAAACTGCGCAAACATCCTAAAATTGCATCAAAACTTTCCCAGTTTCTGGCAGCTTTACCTAAACCGCCATACACTATTAACTTCTCCGGGTGTTCAGCATTCTCTGGGTCAAGATTATTCTGAATCATACGGTAGGCGGCTTCAATCTGCCAATTTTTACAATGCAGTTCGTTACCTCGTGGCGCTCTAACTGTTCTCATGATATTAATTGTTTAATGTTGACTCGATATTCTTAATGTCTTTATCCGAAAGAGCATGAGTAATTGCAACATTTCGCAACATTTCCCATGTATAAATTCCGGAATCATGACCATCCTTCCACGTTGCTTGTAAACCGTAGTTTCCAACAGGGACTAACGAAACCAACTCGTTCATTCCCGCAGAAAACTGTTTTAAGCCAAACGTGTACGTAACACCCATAATCGTCTCGCCTTTACAATGGGCGCATGGACACTCTTCACGTAATTTCTCAAGTAAGAATGTACTCTTTTTCCCATCGCTCCATTCAAGCGAAAGCAAATACGGTCTTGGTCTGGTTATAGTAGTAGGTATATAAGAGGGCATGTAGTTCTTTATGCTTAAACACAGTACAAAAATCGGAAACTTTTCTCAAGCATTGAAACTTTTGACGTTTGCTTAACAAAAATTCACGCCATTTTTACAGTTATATAGTCTTCTGCTTCGCACGATGGCACCTAAACTCTGCGCCAGTATTACCTTAACTTGCCAATCAGACCAACTTGCACCGTAACACCCTACATCGTGATATTGTTCCATATATTCGCTCTGTTGAAAAATTTCCCTATATCCATATGATTCAACAAGTCCAGACATTATTCTCCAAAATAGGCAACGCATGGTTAGAAATGGTAGCCCCACGCCACTGCTCCATTTGCGAACAATGGTTCGAAACTGTTCCTCATGGAGTTAGTGAATTTATATGTAACAGATGTTTGGATTCACTTACCCCGGCTCCATATCCGGATGCACTACTCAACGATTTAATCAAACATTTCCCTGGCGATACCCTATCAATATCAAATGCTTACAGCCGGTACCTCGTATCTCCATCCGAAGAACGTTCAATCCTGAATGCAATTCATAAACTTAAATATCAGGGCTTTTCGCGACTGGGTACAGAGTTCGGTAGAGAGGTTGGTAAAACAGTAGAATTCTTCAGCAGAGAAACATATACGGCTATAGTTCCGGTTCCAATCCATCATGCCCGCTTTCGCGAACGAGGTTACAACCAAGCCGAACTCATAGCAGATGGTATTTCTTCTGTCCTTACATTACCTGTTTGGAAAGATGTCATCAAACGTTCTCGCTACACTAAAACTCAAACTACCTTTAGTGCAACAAAACGTACCCAAAATGTTCAAGGTGCTTTTGCACCTTATAAAAACAGTAACCGATTATACAACGCTAACATTTTGGTAGTTGATGACGTGCTAACAACCGGCTCAACTGTTAATACTATAGGGCAATTCCTATTAGAACATGGCGCAAGAAGAATTGATGTTGCTACAGTCGCAAAAGCAATGTAATTTCACGTAATTAAAGTCCTGTCCTTAGGAGATGATGTAGGTGAGGTCAAAAAAAGCTCCGCCTCCTGATTACAGAGGAGAAACAAGGATGGTTAAACAAAGTAAATAACAAAAGTCCTCTCCTTTGGAGATGATGTAGGTGAGGTCAACAACAACAAAACCATGAAAACAACAATCTTAATATTCCTCCTCTTCACTCTCAACGTCTTCTCGCAAGCACCGGGAGTTTCTTTTCCGTTTGAACAATTCGAGAACGATGGAATCCCTGTGTCGGTCTTAAAAAACAGACGCGAACGAATTATCAATAATCACTCATCTAAATCTCTGATACTCAGTCTCTCGGCTGATATACGTAACCGCCAAAACGACGTGGATTACGAATATCGCCAGAACTCAAACTTCCTTTATCTAACAGGCTGTACGCAAAACAAAACAGCACTTATTCTAATACCCGGTACAGCAACACTTAACAATACAACACTCAACGAAATCTTCTTTGTAAACAAGCGCGATGTTTCATCGGAAGTGTGGAATGGCGTGCGTATGGGTGCAGAAGAAGCCAAGCAGTATCTGGGTTTTGCAAACACAATGGATTACACTTCGCTGTTATCAACGCTCGATACACTTCTCTACAATCGTGATACACTCTTTATCACAGGTCTTCCAACAACCTCTGTCAAGAATCCAATAACGGGTAAATCAACATTCATAGACCAACAAATAAAAGATTATCTCCACGATAAATATCCAACCTTATTTATCAGAACTTCACTTCCCGATGTAGCTGAGATGCGTGAGCTAAAAGATGCCGATGAAATCCGCTTACTTCAAAAAGCAATCGACATAAGTGTTCAGGCGCACATGGCTACAATGCGTGCTGCCAAACCAAACATGAACGAATATGAACTTGAAGCAGAAATGGAATATGTGTTTCATAAACTTGGCGCAGAAGATGTTGGCTACCCAAGTATAGTTGGTAGTGGCTATAACTCTTGCATGTTACATTACGAATCAAACCGACGTGTTGCAAAAGAAGGCGAAATGATACTTGCCGATTGCGGTGCAGAGTATCACGGTTACACAGCCGACATCACACGTACATTTCCTATAACAGGCAAATACAACGAGGAACAAACAATCATTTACAATATTGTCCTTGAGGCGCAGGATAGCGGCATAGCGGCCTGTCGCGCAGGGAAACCTTTTAAGGCAGCACACGAAGCGGCGCGCTCGGTGATAACAAAAAATCTTCTTAACCTTGGCATCATAAAAGAGCCCGCAGAAACCAAGTATTACTTCATGCACGGAACATCGCATTATCTTGGGTTGGATGTGCATGATGTTGGCACAAACAAGCCATTGCGCCCCGGCGTGGTGATGACCGTTGAGCCCGGAATCTACATACCAAGTGGAAGCCCCTGCGATAAGCGTTGGTGGAATATTGGTGTGCGCATTGAAGATGATATTTTAGTTACCGATGGCGAGCCCGTTAATATGTCCGGGAAGTTGCCACGCACTATTCCAGATATAGAAAAACTTATGAAGCAAGGCCAGTAGTTGCTATCGCCTGACCGCACCGAATGTTGTGCAACCAACAGCAATGCCTTGCGGGAGAGGACAACATAAAATCTATTGTCGTTTTGTTTATAATCAATTACAAGAAACAATACAACACATTATAGACTTTATACAATAACTTGAATGGCGTATGAGTCACATTGCTTTATGCTTCTCGTAAAGATAATGTAGACCTTGTTCAATCCTATTGAGAGTTACAATGAAGTACTTCATTCTTGCATTTGTTCTAACCGTATTATCTATTCATATCACCCAGGCACAGAGCGTTGCAGATTCTTCCGGGGAATCTATACCCAAAGGGGAAACTTTAGTTGGGTTGTGTTTAGATGCTTCTACACGAGATGTATCAAGTATAAACTACAAGCTAACTGAGAAGGGATACCCAACCTTATCTAACTTCAACCTTCCATATATGAGTGTCCATCTTACAATTGACTACTATAACTTTATTTATCAATTAAAGCTTCCTCTGCACATACTGCACAACCCTGACCCGGATAAGTATGGTTACAGTGGTGGCTCAGTAGGTTCGTATAGTAGTTATCAAACGTTTCTGATTAGTGAGATTGGTTACTCTTTTTCTGTATATGATAATTACTTATCCCTACAACCCGGAATTCAATTTACTTTTGGCCGAGAAGAGTTTGGTGTTGCAAGGACTTCATATACCAGTTCAGGTCAGGAATTCCATCAAACTTCAACACGATTGGATTTTCCAATTGCACCAACGTTAAACTTGAATTACCACATATTCGAAAAATCAAAAAAGCATAGAGGCGAGGTTGATAAATCGTATATCAACCTCCATATTGGGTATAATCTTTGGTCTCTTATTGGTACTAACAAATGGTATTCACCAGACTGGTTCACGGACTCAGTTCCGTGGTTATCAACCGATGACCTTAAACAGCGAGGTTTAACGTTCGGGATAACAGCCGGTGTGTACATGTAAAACATATAACCCTGATTTGAGACTGTCCGGTCTCTCAGCCGCGAGTATGGGAATTTTTGAAGTTAAGGCACGGACGGCATTGCGAAGCAGAGAAAAATTACCGTCCTTCCCTTTTGATTACAAACCTATGTTTACTGTTTGCGAATAATCCTTATGTTTGCGTCCGGTTGTTATGAATTGTTAACTACAGAGAAAACGACACTTGAAACCGACTGAAATTTCAAATCCCGAATATTTCCACAAAGTTGTGGATTGCCAATACGCCTGCCCTGCCCACACCCCTGTTCCGGAATACATCCGGCTTATTGCCGCCGAACGCTACACCGAAGCATATATGGTGAACTGGGAATCGAACGTGTTCCCCGGTGTGCTTGGGCGTACATGCGACCGTCCGTGCGAGCCGGCGTGCCGACGCGGGAGAGTTGAAAAAGACCCAGTGGCTATTTGCCGCCTTAAACGTGTAGCCGCCGATAACAAAGGCGATGTTACACAGTTAATGCCGCAAGGACCTTTCCCGCCTAACGGGAAAAAGGTAGCATTAATTGGCGCGGGTCCGGCTTCCTTAACCGTAGCGCGTGATTTAGCTCCGCTTGGATACGAATTGCATGTTTACGATGACCAGGATTTAGGCGGCGGTATGATGCGCAGTCAGATTCCTTCGTTCCGTTTACCCGAAACAGTGTTAAACGAAGAAGTGAACTTTATTTTGAACATGGGAATTCATACTCACTTTAAACAATATGTTTCGAGTATGAAGGAGATAATGGATAAAGGATACGATGCAATTTTTGTAGGTACCGGTGCACCACGTGGTAAAGACTTAGATATTCCGGGAAGAGAAGAAGCAGCAAAACATATTCATATTGGTATTGAATGGTTGGCAAGCGTTGCTTTTGAACACACCAACACCATTGGCAAAAATGTAATTGTTCTTGGTGGTGGAAATACAGCTATGGATTGTTGCAGAACATCGCGCCGTTTGGGTGGCGATAATGTAAAAGTAGTTGTGCGTAGTCCGTTTAAGGAAATGAAAGCATCGCCGTGGGAAATTGAAGATGCAATGCACGAGGATATTCCGATTTTTGAAAATCACGTTCCGAAAGAGTTTGTGATTGAGAACGGCGTGTTAAAAGGAATGAAGTTTGAAAGAGTAAAAGCAGAATACGAAAACGGACGACGTAAACTAGTCCCCACAGGCGAACCTGATGTATTCTTTGAAGCAGACGATGTATTGGTAGCAATTGGGCAAGAGAATGCCTTCCCGTGGGTTGAACGCGATTTAGGAATTGAGTTTGATAAGTGGGAATGCCCTGTATTAAATGCAGAGACATTTCAGTCAACAGTTCCAAATGTATTCTTTGGTGGCGATGCGGCGTTAGGGCCTAAGAATGTTATCACTGCTGTAGCACAAGGACATCAGGCAGCTATCTCGATTGACTTATTCTGTAACGGTGAGGCACTTACTAACCGCCCTGCACCGCATACAAATCTTATCAGCCAGAAGATGGGAATCCACGAGTGGATTTACGACAGCGATGTAACAACTGATGTGCGCTACAAAGTACCTCATGCCGATAAAACCATTACACTTAAAGACCGTAAACTTGAAGTTGAACTTGGCTTTGACCAAAGCATTGGTTTTAAAGAAGCACAACGTTGCCTAAACTGCGATGTGC
>JAIBAE010000134.1 GCA_019695345.1 Bacteroidota bacterium
AATTATTCACAGGATTTGTGTGGCTATGCACATAAACGGTGTTTATGATAAAGAAAGCGACAGAATAGTTCCTGTCGCTTTCTAAAAATATCTCTTGTTTTAACCAGAGAAATCAGGCGATAGCAGATTATTTATCCAATACTTTCTCAACTGCTCTAACTTTTGCGCTACGTGCCCGCGGGTTACGAAGTATTTCTTCTTCGGTTGGTAGCATTGGTTTTGGGGTTAGTAATTTCATACGCGCAGGAATGGTAATCTCTCCCGGCATGGTGGCGTGTATTGTTGTTGACTCTTCTTTAAAGATGTGTTTTACTATGCGGTCTTCTAACGAGTGATATGTTATTACTACTATGCGTCCGCCAATGGTAAGATGCGGTATAACATTACGAAGTGTTTCTTCCAGTACTTCCAACTCTCGGTTAACAGCAATGCGGAACGCCTGAAACACCCGCGCCAGTGCTTTTGCACGTTGTGGCGGAGGAACGGATTCCTCCACCACCGCGCGAAGTTCCCCTGTAGTTGTAAATAATACGGTGTTACGCCGTTGCATAATGCGCCGCACTATTGGGCGTGCAAAAGGTTCTTCGCCGTAGGTTCGGAGTATCGAAAGTAATTCGCTTTCATCTGCCGTGTTGATTATCTCGCTTGCTGTGGTATGTGCGCTCCCCCCGAAGCGCATATCCAGCGGAGAATCAAACCTGTGGCTAATCCCACGTCCGCCCGAATCGAGTTGCCGTGAGGATACTCCTAAATCTAATAGCATCCCTGCTATGCCGCCATCATCAGATACGTCCTCTCGTATCTTTTCCTTTTTACTGCATGCCAATTCAAAATCAGAATAGTTGGCGTGTACCAATGCTATCCTGCTTTCCTCTCCTCTGGCAAGCTCGTCTGCAAATGCCCCCCGACAGTGCAGTATAGCTTCTTCATCTGCATCGAAAGCATATAAGCAGCCGCTATCTAATCTCTTTACGATTTCTGCTGCATGCCCGCCACCACCTAAAGTGCCATCGATGTAAATACCATTTGGATTGGTAACCAGTAAGTTCAGGGTTTCCTGTAACATTACCGGCAGGTGATAATTGTATTCTTGTTCCGCTTCACGGTTACGCCGTATGCCGCCAAAGTTTTTCGCCACGAAACATTCCCCCCGGATTATTTCATAACACTTGCGGCAACTTGTTCGTATGGTTCGTTGTATTCCTGTAAGTACTTCTCAAATTCCTCGGGATTCCAGAATTCAATTCTATCCATCATGCCAACAATGGTAGTCTTGCCTTCTATTCCTGCAAACTCAAGATGTCGTTTAGGAATCGATACACGCTGTTGCCCATCAATTTCCACTTCTTCGCTCCACGATAAAATCATGCGCAGAAAGTAGCGGTCCTTTTCATCGTATTGGTTGAGATTTGCAAACCGTTCTTCGTATTTACGCCACTCATCCATCGGATACGCAACAATACATTTATCCGAACCACGCGTTAGTATAAACGTATCATTAGCTTCTGGCGAAATTGCTTTACGCATTTTCGCCGGGATATTCACCCGACCTTTGTTGTCAATCGAGTATGTTTCTTGTCCCTTAAAGCCAGGCATAATTTATACAACGTGTTACGTACAAGATGAACATCGGTGAATGATACTGGTTCCCCCCACAATCACCCACCAAATGTAGTGGGGTTGTTATTTCCCCCACTTTCACCCACATTTCGGACGCGAAACACGGGAAAACCCTCATTCTACAGGATGCGAAATATTCAAAAACTTTAAATTTCTTTGTTTTCGCACTATTTTTTAAAAATTCGCAGTTTTAAAGTATTCTTACGCCGTTATGTACCATTTTCACCACAAATCAATCTTCTATTTCTCCAACCTACCTCCAAACAACTACACAACCTGAAAATATTTTCAGTCATATTTACAATCCAATCTATACACTGAATATATTTTCAGTATATTGCATTAAAGGTTTTGTTTTTAGGAAATTTTGGGTTCCGTCACAGGATTTCACCTGTTCAGCGCGGCAACCCGGTCCGACCCCAAGCGTTCAGCTATATTCAGGTATGAAATCAGAAATCAAGGATAGTTCAAAATGAGCAATAGTCTTTCTAAGCGACAAAGCGATGTACTGTACTTTATCAAGCAGTTTATTCAACAGAACAAAATACCCCCATCCATAAAGGAGATGTGCTCTCACTTCGGTGTTTCTTCTACTAATACCATTTATGAAATTCTCCAGGCGTTGGAAAAGAAAGGACATATTTCACGTGGTGTTAAAGGAACATCCCGCGGGATTGTTATATTAGGGGAAACTGCTCAAGCAACCCCAACTCAAGTTCAGTCAATTCCTTCTTATATTAAACAACTGACGATAATAGGGGATGGGCATGCAAGTAATCCGCTGTCGGTGTTTATGCAATCTCGCGGACAAATAGCTATTGATACTCGCGTTTATGATATAACTCCTAAACAACAGTACTTTGCAGCTATAGTTCCCGATGATGCGTTATCACCCGATGGCATAAAACAAAATGATTACGCAATTGTTCTCCAAACAAATACTGCCCACGATACCGATATCGTTATCGTTTTAATGAACGATCAAACTCTTATCCGTACGTTTTACAAAAATGGGAAAGAAGCTGAGTTAACTGCCAGTGCGAAAGGTTTTCCAAAAATAAAACTACAACCAAAAGATGACTCTATTGTTATACTTGGTGTGGTTAAAGGTGTTATCCGTGTGTTATAAGTTAGTGTAATGCTACAGGTGCTACCGTGTATCCTTTTGCTCGAAGTAGTGCAACAACTCCGTTTACCCCTGCTAAGTGTGCTGCACCTACCGCTACAAACGTTGGTTGTGCTTTCATCATACTTTCTAATTTTGGTATCCATGATTTATTGCGGTTATCAACCAACATAGCAACTTCATCCGGCTGCATATCTTTATTCATCAGTTGTTCTATTTCAGTAATATCTTGATTCAGATACATATTCATTAACATCTTCAGCTCTTTCTCTTTGTCCGGATTCAACAACATTTCCTTTAACATTGCCAACTGACGCTCTATAGGTATAAATGTAAAGAGCAGTTCTGATTGTTCAGCAATTGTTTCTAAACCTGCAACCTGCATATTGTTTTCTCTGCCAAGTTGCTGGAAATACATATCCATTAACGCACCTTTGCCTTTTGCAATTTCAGGAAATACTTTTGGGAACGCCATCTGCATTACTATAGCCTGTATATACATGGGCTTTGAAGTATTAAATGATTTCAATCCTACCTTTATCCATTTCATCATGCTATCATTCATAGCTTTATAGGTGACTGAATCATATAATTGTTGCAGGGTAGTGCCTTGTAACTTTGTACTTGCCATAAATTGCGACATGCCTGTTGTATCGCTCATTTGCAACTCACCAACAACTGTTTTACAGGTGCGAAGCTTTTGTTTTATTACTGCAAACGAATCCACATAATTGCTTTTTAGCAAATGGAACGTACCAAATATATATGATGGTTTTTCTAAGCCGTTGCCTGTTACTTCCCAAAATATCGAGTTGGCTTTATCTTGCGTAAATGCATTGTGCTGTACAAACAACACTAATAGCAATACCATTCTAATACTATTCTTTACCATGATGTATTTTCATTTTATAGTTACTTTTTTTTTGCGACGTACAAACGTTTGGCTCGCACCGGGTTTGCGCGCAGGTGCTTCGCTTCGGCAGTAGTGGGGGACATAATGCTATCGTCTGGTTTTGTTAATCATTTGTATTGAATTACCCATAGCGCCAAGTGCTCCTTCGCTTTGTAAAAAATCATGTGGGAAGCCAAGCTCTATTGTACTTACGGCATCCAGACGTTTTACCGCTTCAGCAGGCAGTTCCACGTTTAGAACACCAAGTGATTCTGTTAACTGCTCTGCACGACGCGCACCTATTATTGGTATTACTTGTTGACCTCTCAGGCGTGTCCATGCAAGTGCTACGTGCGATGCACTACAACCAAGTTCTTCTGCAACCGCAACAACTTCACGAGCAATGTTTTCTGCTCGTTGGTCGCGACGGGCTGAGTGTTCCGGAACTCTACCATTCTCGCCACGAAGATATTTACCTGTTAACGCACCGCCGCCTAATGCACCCCATGGTGTTACAGCCATATTAAATGCTTTTGCCATCGGGAGCAAATCACGCTCCGGTGTTCGCTGAATAAGTGAGTATTCAATTTGCAATCCAACAAACTTGTTCCAGCCACGAAGTTCAGCCATTGTGTTTGCTTGCGATACAACCCATGCCGGTGTATCACTTATGCCAATGTAATGCACCAACCCACGCGAAATCAAATCATCTAAACCCCGAAGCACTTCATCAACCGGAGTTGTGAAATCCCACGCATGAAGCCACAATACATCTATGTATTCCGTGTTTAGACGTTGCAGACTTTCCTTTACCGAGCGCATCATATTTTTACGGTGATTACCTGCAAAGCTTACATCGTTTTCTCGGTCGGCAAGTGTATACTTTGTAGCTACAACAAAGTGGTCGCGGTCTTCGGCTATAAACTCACCAAGCCAACGCTCGCTTGTACCTTTTGTATATCTGTTAGCCGTATCTACAAATGTTCCACCAGCATTAGCAAAAACATCAAACACTGTTTTACTTGTTTCGTAATCTGCACCAATAGTCCATTCTGTTCCAAAGGTCATTGTACCTAAACATAACTCCGATACACGAAGTCCTGATGAACCGAGTAAAGTATATTTCATTTTTCTATAATTAGTTAATCTTTCTTGGAACGCATTTCAACTACTTCAAAAATTTCCATCACTGTTCCAACCGGACATGATGTAATGGAATCGGGGCGGGGAAGTGCACGTACAGTAACCACAGCATCTTCCTCGTAGATTTTTTCAAGTAAATCTTTATCACCAATAAATTGGTAATACTTTAACTTAGTAATATCACTCCCAACTTCCATCGCCCAGCACTGCTCAGTTTTTAATGCTTTACTTCCTGTTACCGGATTCATCCGTCCTTTTAATACAATCGTATTTGGTGGAATTACTTTTGTTGCCGAAGCGCATGAATCAAGTAGCATTGCCCCTATCACAATACCTAATGTTATTACTAATGTTTTCATTTTAATTTCACATAGTTCAACAGCATTTCAATCTACATAATATCCAAATACATTCAAACGAATATTCTTCAACTAAGATAACGTGTACTCTTTTCTGATATTGGTTTAACCGCCTCTGCCGAAGCCATCGCGCCTGCGCGGCAACGTGTCCGCTCCAACCGATGTGCGGCGCAAATGCTTTAACAACATCAACTTTAATCTAATAGCGACGCTGAACGTTCGGCTCGCGCCGGGTCTGCGCGCTTGAGATTTGTTGCGGCTGCAGTGGGGAACACCTTCAAATAAAAAAGGGGACATTGCCCTAAGCAACATCCCCTGATGCCATTTCTATTTTCTTAATGTGCAAATATCATAAAGCCAAGTATAGCTGCGATTCCCGCTAACATCATTACAGCGTAATTCTGCGCAACACCCGATTGTATTTTGCGGATATTCTGTGCACTCACTTCTACTAATCGTGCTGTTCCGTTCACTGCGCCATCTACAACTTTTACATCAAATACTTTCCATAGGAACGAATTTGAAAGAGCGAAGAATGTATTTACAAACAACATGTGGTAAAGTTCATCAAGATAATACTTGTTCCATAACATGTTGTACAGACCTTTCATGCTGGTAGCAAGTTCGTTCGGTTTGTTTGATTCCTTTTTATACATAGTATAAGCAATGAATATTCCTGTACCTGCTACTAATAACGATGTTAACATTAAGATATATTCTATGGAATGTACCTCATGTACTTCCGGACGGTGCATTATTTCTTGCGACTTTGCAAATATTGGCTCTAACCAATGTTCTAATAAATTAGGAATTGAATGACCTCCTAATGCATACGGCACTCCAAGGAATCCACCAAATATTGAAAGCACAGCTAATACCATTAATGGAATTGTAATTGTAGATGGAGATTCATGTGGATGATGGTGATGTGTATCAAATCGTTCTTTACCGTGGAATGTTAAGAAGTACAAACGGAACATATAAAATGCTGTACAAAGTGCTGCTATAACTCCAATACCCCACAATACAGGACTTCCTTGGCTAAACGCCATCCATAAAATTTCATCTTTTGAGAAGAAGCCACTAAATGGAAATATACCTGCAATAGCAAGTGTTCCCATTAAAAATGTAAAATGTGTTTTAGGCATATACTTTTTCAGCCCACCCATTTTTTGTATATCTTGTTCATGGTGCATTCCGTGAATTACAGAACCGGCACCTAAGAATAATAAAGCTTTAAAGAACGCATGGGTCATAACGTGAAACACGCCCGCAGTAAATGCACCAACTCCTAGTGCAATAAACATAAACCCTAACTGAGAAACTGTTGAATACGCCAATACCTTTTTAATATCATTTTGT
>JAIBAE010000052.1 GCA_019695345.1 Bacteroidota bacterium
CTAATACTTTTCCCGTTTGGTTTGCAGGGCAAACACTTGTACAACGTCCGCAATGCGTACACGTGTAACCATCAAATAATGTTTTCCAGCTGAAGTCTTCAATATCATTCACCCCAAACTTTTCGATGCCTTCTTGTTCAAAGTCAATTCTCTCTAAATCATTTGGGTAATCAACCGGTGAGAAAAACACATTTGGAATAGACGTAAATACGTGTAAGTGTTTGGAGTATGGCAAGTAATTGGTAAAACCAAAAATTACAAGAATGTGAACCCACCAGGCAGTTTCAAAGATGCCATGTAATGCACCTGTACTAAACATATTGGAAAGAACACCTGCTACCATTGTTGAAACCGGACGCACCGCATGAGAGTAATCTGCATGAAGTGCAATACGCGCTGAGTTTTGTAAAAGAAGGCCTGTAACAATGGTAAAGATGGCAAGCAGAATCATACCGGCTTCAACTTTCTCACTTTCAACTTGCAGACGTTTAACTTTTGTAATATATCTGCGCCATAAACTAAGCACAACGCCAACAATAATAAACGCACAAAAGATATCAACCAATACTGTAAACATCGAATACACCGGGCCAAGCCAGTTTAGGTTAAGCATTGGGTGCATACCTTCTAACACTGCTTCAGCAGCAGCCGATAATAGAATAACAAATCCCCAAAAAATAGCGGCATGGATAGGTCCGGCAGTTTTATCCCGTAGAATTTTCTTCTGTAAAATTCCAACTGTAAACGTATGCGATATTCTCGCAAACAAATTATCCCAACGCACCTCAAACCGTGCATGGCTCAGAAACGATATCAATCGCATCAAACTCCGCACAAACAGCCCAACCGCAATGCTCAAAATCAAAATAAAAATGTAATTCTTTGTTTCCATAATTCCCCTTATCAATCAGTAATGTTCAACTACCTGCAAAATACGAAGATGTTCGCTTTTTTTAAGTATGGATTCCCTCACAAACCGATGCACCCCTTCAGCACCGTCACACAGGCGGGGCAGGGCGGTTCAGCGGCGTATAATTTTGGTTGGAACAGATTTGTTCCTATTAATATGTTGCTTATCTTTTGCAAACAGTTGTTACATGTTGAGTCTTGGCTACAGAGTAACAAAATAGACCTCTTTCATAATAGAATGAGCAGGTAAAAAGAATAGCCGCGAAGCGGTGATATAATTGTAGAATTTATACAAACCCTACGATTATATAGTCCCGAATGGATGATATATGCCGTTCCTACGGAACTCTGAATGGATATAGGTGGAATCGTTCTACAATACTATCGCCCTTTCAGGGCTAATTGTAGAGAGTAATTCTTCAAAATTGTATTACGAAGGAGGTCTAATGTTAACAGTGATAATAGAATCAATCCATTAAATGTGTCAGCAGTCCCATTCGCGATGCTGTAACGCTCGTATCCGACCGGGTTGCGGCGCAGTATGGCTCGCTACGGCAGAGGCGGGAAACCACTATGTTATTGTTGATATGGGATTGGATCGGTTGCACCGGCTTGCTGAAAACCACGAAGACGTAATGCACAGGAATCGCAGTTACCACATGCTACATCTTCACTTTTGTAACAGCTCCATGATAGTTGAAACGGAGCTTGTAATGCCAATCCTTTTTGCACTATTTGAGATTTATCGAAGTGAATGATAGGAGTTTCGATGCTAATATGAGTATCCGGTTTAGTGCCCGTATTGATAACATTTTGAAATGCTTGAAAAAACTCTTCACGGCAATCTGGGTAACCACTGGAATCATCTTGCACAGCACCAATATATAGTTTGTTAGCATGGATAACTTCAGCCCAACTTGTTGCAATTGCTAAGATGTTTGCGTTGCGAAAAGGAACATACGATGTTGGAATATCTTTGCGGTCGAGATTTGCGGGCTCAATGGTAATAGTTGAATCGGTTAAACTACTTCCACCAATTGCAGCCAAGTGTGATATATCAACTATCAATCGTTTAGTGATGCTGTAATAATTGCAAACATCGTGAAATGCCTGTAACTCGCGTGCCTGTGTGCGTTGTCCGTAATTAACGTGTAGTGCCGCAACTTCTTCCGATTGTGCATGCGCAATTGCTGTACACACCGTAGAGTCCATACCGCCGGATAATAATACGATGGAGATATTCTTCTGCATTATCGATTGTTAAGATATTTCTGATACAAATCGGGCCGGCGTGTTTTGGTTTTCTTGATACATTGTTCCTGTCGCCATTGTTTAATGTGTGCGTGATTACCGCTAAGTAGTACTTTTGGTACTTCAATATCACGATACACAGCCGGACGTGTGTAATGTGGTGCGCCAAGTAAATCATCCTGAAATGAATCCTCCAACGCACTTTCTGCATCGCTAATTGCGCCGGGAATAATGCGTACAATGGAATCAACCAGAACACAGGCGGGGAGCTCGCCTCCGCTTAAAACATAATCGCCAATGGAGATTTCTTTTGTTACCAATACATCACGTATTCGTTGGTCAATACCTTTATAATGTCCGCATAGTAAAATCAGGTTTTGCGCAATACTAAACTGGTTAACCATCTCTTGTTGTAATACTTCGCCATCGGGTGTAAGGAAGATAACGTCGTCGTACGCTCGTTCTGCTTTGAGTTTCTCTATGCAATCAAATACCGGCTGGCACTGTAAAATCATTCCTGCACCACCACCAAATGGAGTATCGTCTATGTGTTTAAATCGGTCGAGCGCGTAATCGTGAAGGTTATGAACGTGAATCTCACACACTTCTTTCTTTACTGCACGAGAGATAATACTTGTAGATAACACCGATTCAAATATTTGTGGTACGGCTGAAAGAATATCAATACGTAAGTGTGGCATTGCCTCTCCGTTTTTGAGTTTTCTTTACAACTTGTTGGTGTTGTGCAATGGTGTTGTGAAACGATTCATCGAACGATGAACGGGATGGCTCTGTTAATACTCCATAAAACATCACTTGCACAACAGTCCTATAAAGTTCTGCAGGATTATATGTTGATGAACTGATTATTTCAGGTGAGATAACACTATCTAAAACGAGTCGGTATGTTTTCGCTAAATCTGCTACCGTATACTCAGTTGTAACTGCACCAAGTTGCGCTCCTTCTTCCAGTAATTTTGCAAATACGCCTTCAATCATTTCCGTTCTTCTTGCATGAATTGTTTCCCATAGTTCAGGGCGTTTCCAAAGCATGTCTTTAACAAACTGCGGACTAATCTTTCCAATGATTCCGGCAATATGATTTACAAAGCCGTGAAAACAACACACAAAGGAATCAACTGTTGAAGTTGGAATAATCATTTGCATTTCATTAGCTTTTGTAAGAAAGCGTGCGAACACTGCCTCTAACAGTGCCTCTTTGCTATCAAAATATTTATATAATGTTTTTTTGCTTATTCCGAGTTCAGCAGCAACTTCATCCATTGTTACTCGGTTAAAACCAAACTGAAAGAACAGAACCCTACTTTGGTCTATTATTCTTGAAACTAATATGGCATCTTGCTCAGTTTCTTTCAGTTCTGCCTGAAGAGAATCGCTATAGAGTGAGATGTGTTTCTCATCGGTATTAACTTCCCGTGAGCGTTGGGTAAATAAGCCGGTATAAAAGATATGAACAAAAATAGTGTAGATATCTGCCGGGATAATGTTGTCTTTTTTATGTTCTTTGCCAAAACCCATAATAGTTGTAATACTATTTAGGTATATCATTGTAACAATTTCAAGATTAATATCCGAGCGCAAAGCACCTTCGTTTATACCGGAGGTAAAGAAATCAATAATCTGGCAAACTCTCGATTTACGATGTTCATTTATACTATGAAACACCGCAGGAGCGTGTTTTTGAATATCGGCAAGGATTTCTTGTTTGGCAATGCTTTGGTGCATTTCAAACATAAAGGATATATAAGTATCTAGCTTTTCTACAAATGTTTTGTTTGCATCTGTTAAGATAGATTGTAATCCTTCCGAAATCTTAACAGTTACTTCGTCTACAATGCTCTGTAATATGGCCTCTTTGCTTGGGAAAACCTTATAGAGAGTTTTTTTACTGATTCCCACTTCCAGCGCTATTGACTCAATAGAACACGCAGAATACGATTGTTCTCTGAACAACTTATTAGCTGCCCTGAGAATTTTTGCACGTAATTCGTTATGTGCTACAATTGATGGTATAAAACCGCTCATGAAATCCAGTTAGTGGTGAATCAACCGTGAAGACGGCGGAAAGTTAGACAAATTTTTTAAGAAACTGAAATAGTTTTTTCAGTTTCCATTTTAAGAACTGTTTATCGGTTGAATACGAAAGAAAGTCAATCCAAAACTATTAATAAACTATAATATCTCCGTAAATTGCAGTTTGTTTCGTAAAATCACTTCAAAATTTAGATTATGGGTATAGCTTGTGGAATAGTAGGTTTACCAAACGTTGGTAAATCGACATTGTTTAATGCACTAACATCGAATAACATAGAGGCAGCCAATTATCCCTTTTGTACAATTGAGCCTAATGTAGGAATTGTGGCTGTTCCTGATGCTCGCCTTAAAAAGCTATCTGATGGTTACAAAACCAAAAGAGAAGTACCCACAACCGTTGAGTTTGTTGATATTGCCGGACTTGTAAAAGGTGCAGCCCAAGGTGAGGGTTTGGGAAACCAGTTCCTCTCTCATATTCGTCAGGTTGATGCTGTTAGCCAGGTTGTTCGCTGTTTTGAAGATGATAACGTTGTTCACGTTAGTGGGAGTGTTGACCCAATACGAGATATTGAAATCATTGAAACAGAATTGATACTAAAGGATTTAGAATCGGTTACAAAACGAATTGACACAGTACAAAAAAAGGCTCGCAGTCAGGATAAGGATGCTAAAGCCGAGTTAGAAATGTTAGAGCGCCTTAAACCACACTTAGATACCGGTAATACAGTCCGTTCGTTTCAAATACAAAATGATACTGAAGGTGAAGCGCTTAAAGCAATGTTTTTGTTAACTGCAAAACCACAAATGTACATTTGTAATACCGATGAAGCTGGTGTAGCAAATGGTAATTCAAAGATAGATGCCGTGCGCGAACGTGCGGTTAAAGAAGGTGCAGTTGTAGTTCCAATTTGTGCTAAAATTGAAGCAGAGATAGCACAGCTTGAAGCTGACGATAGAGTAATGTTTCTGGCGGACTTAGGAATGACAGAACCCGGGCTAAATCGCGTAATTCGCGAAGCTTATTCGCTTCTTGGATTGATAACGTATTTTACTGCTGGTGAAAAAGAAACACGCGCTTGGACAGTGAAGCAAAACTCAACAGCTCCCCAGGCCGCCGGAGTAATTCATACAGACTTTGAACGTGGGTTTATTCGTGCAGAAGTTATGAGTTATGCCGATTGGGAACGCTTAGGAAGTGAGCAGGCAGTAAAAGATGCCGGATTATACCGAACTGAAGGTAAAGAATACATTGTGAAAGACGGAGATATTATGTATTTCCGATTTAATGTTTAAAGTTGTTCCCCGCACGTGCCGAAGCTACTGAACAGCGCGCCAACCCGGTGCGAACCTATCCTTCAGCGTCGCGTGTGTTTTTTGTAGTTATTACGAATTATTGCAACGCTGTAACGGTCGGAGCCGCCTGAGTGACGGCGCAGGCTTGGTTGTTGTGGCAGTAGAGGTGAACCCTATTTATAGTATAAGCAACATGTTGAACGGAAAAAAAATAGTAGTTGTATTACCAGCATATAATGCAGCTAATACCCTTAAACAAACATTCGATGAAATTCCACATGATGTGGTTGATGAAATTGTTTTAGTTGATGACAATAGCAAAGACAATACTGTTGAAGTAGCAACTTCGCTTGGTATTCATCATGTCATAAAACATGATGTAAATAAGGGGTATGGTGGTAATCAGAAAACATGTTATGCAAAGGCAACTGAATTGGGTGCAGATATCATTATTATGTTGCATCCGGACTATCAGTACACACCTAAGCTGTTATTAGCAATGTCAAGTATAATTGCTAATGATGTCTATCCTGTGGTATTAGGTTCACGTATATTAGGTAAAGGTGCTTTAAAAGGTGGGATGCCGATATATAAATATATTGCTAACCGTTTGCTTACACTAACACAAAACATTTTGTGTGGGCAGAAGTTAAGTGAGTATCATACCGGTTACAGAGCGTTTTCTAAAGAAGTATTTGAAAAGATTGATATCACTGTTAACGATGACAATTTTGTTTTTGATAATGAAATGTTATCACAGATAATTTATGCTGACCTAGAAATTGCAGAAGTTACATGCCCCACTAAATATTTTAAAGAAGCTTCCTCAATAAGTTTTTTGAGTAGTTGCCGATATGGTATTGGAGTCTTAACAGTTTCCTTCCAACATGTATTAGCAAGAATAGGTATATTCGTACATAAAAGATATAAGGTTAATTCTAAACGTAATTAGGCAATATGGAAAAAGTGCGATGTACTTTGTTTTTGCAAACTTTGCAGATTATCGTAGTACTTTTTTCTAGTTATACGATTGTAGATGCCCAGCAATGGAGTACACCGTTAAACCTACGAGAGTTAAACTCCTCTGCCGATGACTTTGCCCCTTCATGGAATTATTCTGACTCACTTCTCATATTCAATTCAACACGAACTGGTAAATCTCGATATTATAAAACTCAGAATGTTAATGCGAATCCAACCATTTGGGGAGTGTTATCACCGGATAGCACACAAAGGCAAAGCTCCGGTTCCTATTCTACATTTTCAAAGAACAATTACTGCGTTCTTTCAAAGTTCAGAAAGATTAAAAATCAGGTACAATTGAATTTATACGATTGTAAAAATTCAAATGGTATATGGAGTGCACCAGAGTTAATAAGTAGCTGTAGTTCAAATGATTTTACATCACATCCAACTGTATCACCAAGCGGTTCTACATTAGTATTTAGCAGTAGCCGTAAAGGAGGTGAAGGTAAATGTGATTTATGGATGTGTAAACACAGTAGTATTGGTTGGAGTCAACCGATAAATATAGGTGAATCTGTTAACTCAGCCGGAAATGAAATAACACCATTTTTAGCTTCCGATGATACGTTGTATTTTTCATCCGATGGATTAGGAGGCCGAGGTGGATATGAAATATATTATACAACACTCACCGCAGGCGAGTGGCAGCAACCGTTACCTATAAGTGAGTTGAATACAAATTATGATGAGTCTGATTTTATTCTTTTGCCAAACAATGTAGCAATCTTTGCCTCCAACAGAAGTGGGGGTAATGGTGGTTTAGATTTGTATGTAACCGGCATAGAAACTATACTACCACCAAGTAAATCAACCGAAGTGGAGTGCACAATATCATTCCAACAACCTGAAATTGTAGTAGAAAAAAGAGGGGTTATTGAACGAAAAAGCATCCAACCGGTTTTCGTTTTTCGGGACGATTTTCCATTAGAATTTGAAACACTACAAGATGGTTTCATTTCATCTTCAACACCTCTGCTTGAACTTCAGTCGCTGGCCGAGTTGATAAACAATCAACAACCTGTATTTGTAATTACTGGATATTCAAATGGTAGTAAAAGTTCTACACAACTTGCTGAACAACGAATTCAATTGTTAACTGACTATCTTAATAAAAATTCAAAATTGCCGAAGTCATCTAAAACAAGTATAGTTACGACAGATAATACATCTCTGCTTCGCAGTGTTGAGTTTCAATTTAAAGATTCATCTTTGTTTAAAGCAATTGAACAACGTCACCAAGTTAATGAAGTACTTCCCTCGGAACTCACCTTAATAACTGATGTACGTCCACGAGATAAGGTGAAATCTTGGGAATTGGATATGAGTTCTTCGGAGTTTGTTTCGAAAATAGATGCAGGAGATAAGAATAGACTGCCGGCACCAATCCGTATTCCACTTTTAAAATTCAACGATTCTTTTTCGAATGTAGATTCAGTACAATTTGTACTAAAGGTGCAAACCATGGAAGGAAACTATTTTCAATCTACACAAGGAATACCTGTTAGGCAGCGTGCCTCAAAATATCAACAACAAAACGATGGCGTGATAGTTGACTGCACCGTTCTTGGAAATTCTATCTATCGGTTTCAGACAGCAGGTGTGTATAGTCCACTACTTAGATTTTGTGCTTTGTTCAATACACCGTTGTATGAAGGATTTTTGTTTGTAAACGAATCTGAATTTGAGAGTAAATTGGTAAAAGATATTCTTTCGTTTTTACCAAGTAATGTTTCAGTTAAAAAAGTTGCATCCCATACAACTACACAACAAATCCATCATAGTACAGAGTCAAGATGCCGACTCGTAATAAAACAAAAATAGCGTCTCTATTGAGAGACGCTACAGAAGTTAAAATAGCTATACTATGCCTATTATTTTACACTCATTTTAGTAAGCATTGTTTTTGACCCATTTATTGGTGTCCCGAAAAGATTTACTCCTGGTGTGTAAGTAGAGAAGATTCCATTATTTTCCAGATAGACTATTTTTTGTGGAGTGCTCAATGTTAATATTGCAACTGTGGTATTAGCTTGATAGGCAATTACAGAAAGCGTAGAAGTACTTTGGGCAGCAGAATATGTGGTTCCGTTAAATGTGATTGTTGTATCGTTGCCAGACTGGGATGTCACTTTAAATTTAATATCAAGTGGAATTTTTGTTCCATTTAAATCATATTCAATACCTTTAATAGTAGTATCAAGTGATGTTGAAACAGCTTTATCGCCTGCAAGTACTTTAGCCCAGAATTGAGGAATTGTCGCTGTAGTTCCTGAAACAAGAGATTGTAAATCAATATCAAACCATTGATAGATCGAATTATCAGTGCCTTTGTAATAATAGGATGTATCGGCATTGCCTTCGTTGTAAGTTACAAGCATTGATGCACTTTTTCCGCCCTTAGTTGTTTGCTGTAACACAACTGTTGAATCTACACTTGGGGTGCCTACTGCTGCACCTTTGTCATCAATGGTTGTGTTTGTGTAAATCCAGTAATTCCCGGTGCTAAAAGAAATGTAGTTTTTGCCTACTACAGGAGTATTAGTTGTTGTATCATCGGAACATCCGGAAATGAACAATGTTGTTATAGTAATAGCAAGCAGTGTAGAGAATATTTTCATAACATTAAAATAAGTGAGTGAAACATATATAGATACTGACAAAAATAGGTGACTATTGTTTCAAAAAAAAAGTCCTTGTACGAACAAGGACTTGCTTTAAGAAGCGGAGGGCGAGGGACTCGAACCCCCACAGGCGTGAACCCGGCAGTTTTCAAGACTGCTGCAATACCATTATGCGAGCCCTCCTCGTATTGGTATCGTAAATTTGGAGCGCGAAAATGCAATGATTTCCCGAAATGGGCAAATCGTTTTGAAATATTTCTAAAATTTTTTGGTTTAACTCAACTGCCGTAGCTAACCTTAAGCGCGGCAACCCGGTCCGCTCCAACCGTCATAGTATCGCAGGTGATAGTTATCTACTTGAGTGAAATTTCTTGACACTGTATAACTCGCTTTTGCTCGCCATCGTTTTCAATAATAGCTGCAATTATTTTGATATGTTCAACATTCCAACTCTTTTCTATCTGAAATGAATAGCTTTTAGTAGCAATACTTCCTTTGCTTACTAACATGTTTGTAAGCATTGTACCATATCTACCTAATGGCATTGAACGAACAATATCACGGTGAATATAATTTGGTATAACAGTACCCAATTTGTTTTGCGGGGCTATAATGCTATCTTCAACTACATACAGAACAATATTAGTTGGTGTAGCAATCTCAGTTAAGTATTTTGAATTAATAGTAACTTCTACCATGTTACCATTTTTATTCCATGTACAATTAGCATCTAAAGAAATCTCAGCAGATTTTATAGATTCAGTGACAATTGCATCAGCCCACGCGCTTTTACCAAGTGCATACGTGCCATCAAATTTTGTTCTGTTTATTACAGCTGATGGTTCACCAGACACAGCAAAATCATTATAGAGAGATTCTGCAAATTCCGAGCGGAAATCCGCTGTATATTCCGGGGGAACCGGCACAGCAAAAGACCCGGCATGTAAGGATACTGCAATGATTTTATCTCCATACAATGTTTTTAGTCGTGAAAGTTCTTCATGCCCACTGGGACAGAATCTACAGTTACATCCTGTAAATTCTTCTATCAAGATTTTACGAGTAGTTGGTGTTGTGGTTGTATCTACTTTTTCTGATTTTGTAAAAGGGGAATCTATTACATCGCACCCGTTCAATGAGAATGCAAAAACTCCAAGTAGCACTACAAGAGATTTCATAACGTATAGATATGTATTTAGAAATTAGCGACGCTGTAACGGTTGGTTCCGACCGGTTTGCGGCGCAGTTCGGTTGCTTCGGTAATTGCAGGGTAACTATTTAATTACATGAAATTCTTCTGCCTGGAGAACAGTTTTATCAGTGCCATTATTTACTACAACAGCCAAAACAACTATACAATGATTCACATTCCATTTGCTACTGTTCGTGCCATTGAAAGAGTATGTCAGATTTTTAGTAATGGTTGTGTTTGCCTTTGTTCCAGTAGTTGTAAGTGCCTGTCCATATGGGCTGTAAGGCATGTCGCGTAACATATCGCGGTGAACGTAATCGGGGATGCGAGTGGTTACATTTAGTTGTGGTGCGATAACGCTGTCTTCTAATACGTACATTACGAGACTTGTTTTATCGGAAACATCTTTAACAAATTTTACATCAACGGCTATATCTAAAGACTTAGTTGAAGTATTGTACGTAGGTTTAGGAGTTATTGTAAGTTTTGCTTCAGTTGAATCTTCGTGTGCAATGTAATCAGCCCAACTACTTTTTCCAGATGAAATACTACCATCGAACATAGTGCGATTAATAACAGCACCCGGTTGAGGAGGATTTTGAAAATCTATATACAATTGGTCACCTGCGGTGGTTCGGAAATCATCAGGGTAATCCGGAGCCATTGGTGCAGCAAATACGGAATTTGCATGGATGGAAACAGAAATGAGTTTATCGCCATAGATTGATTTAAGGCGTACAACTTCCGCATGTCCTTTGGGACAGTTAGAGCAGCGAGCGCCTGTAAATTCTTCTAATAATACCTTGCGTTTAATCTTCGTTGTGTTTGTATCAACGGTAACTTGTTTTGTATATGGTGCCTCTATTACATCGCATCCCATTTGAAGGAGAATGAAACTTAAACCAAGCAAGAAAATAGTATTTTTCATAATTGCGTTTGTATTATTAGGATACTGAACTATTGCAATTTACAACTACAAGGCGGAATATGAATCAATATCTATTATAACCCGCACTGTAGAAACAGCATCAGTTTGAAAATAGTGTGAATAGGCTACATTTAAAGCGTGTCGTAAAGCATTTCCTGTTGAATCCTCGCTCTTAACTCCCTTTACAATTATCATTCTGCGGAACAAACCTCGAATCTTATCTATGTTAGGTTTTGAGGGACCCAGCACTAGTACTGCCTTTGAGATTTTAGGTAAATATGATGCAAAAATGTGCGCATGTTGATGAACCAATTCTTGATTCTTGCCAGTAAATTCAATCATTACAAAACGCGTGAACGGAGGATATTGTGCATCGCGCCGTTGTTGTAATTCGTCGTTGTAAAAGATATCGTATTTACCAAGCTTTGCACTGATAATTGCCTGATGCTTAGGCTGATTGGTTTGTATCAGCACTTCGCCACGCTTAGATTTATCTCTTCCCGCGCGGCCTGCAACTTGCGTTAACAGCTGGTATGTACGTTCGCCTGAGCGAAAATCCGGGATGTGTAGTTGTAAATCTGCATTGATTACACCAACCAATGTTACACGAGGAATATTCAAACCTTTTGCAATCATTTGTGTCCCAACCAAGATGTCTATATCTCCATTGGTAAACTTTTCTAATATTTTCCGCATTTCACCTCGCTTGGAGGTAGTATCTTGGTCAACACGCTGAATTACTGCCTTTTTGTTTTCTTGTTCTAACACTTGTTGTAAGTCTTCTTCAATACGTTGTGTGCCCGAACCAATGATACTCATCTCTGCATTACCGCACACCTCGCATGATTTTACTGCTAACTTCGACCAACCACAATAATGGCACCGTAACTGATTACTGTACTTATGATAGGTGAGTGACACGTTACATTGATAACATTGGGGCACGTTACCGCAATCTTCACATTCTAAATGTGGGGCAAATCCACGTCGGTTTTGTAATAGAATTACTCCTTCTTTCTTTACTATCCTATCTTTAATATGTTCCAACAATATCGAGCTGAAACCACTCTTCACCTTTTTCATTTTACGCTCTTCAAGCATATCAACAACCTGAATATCAGGAAGGGTAGCGCCATCGGCACGAGATTCAATTTCCAACAAATGGTATTTTCCGGTTTGGGCATTATACATGCTTTCTAACGAAGGTGTTGCCGAACCTAATACTATTACAGCGTTCTCTATTATTCCCCGTATTACTGAGCAATCACGTGCGTTGTAACGAGGTGAAGGTGATTCCTGTTTGTATGAATGTTCGTGTTCTTCATCTACAATTATTAGCCCGACATTATGCAATGGAGCAAACAACGCACTGCGTACGCCAAGTACTAATTGTACATCGCCACGTTGAATCGCCCGCCACGCATCATATCGCTCGCCGCCACTCATTTTACTGTGTAATACAGTAACGGCATCTCCAAAGGTCGAGCGGAATCTATCTATGAGTTGGGGTGTAAGTGAAATCTCGGGAACCAACATTAATGCAGTTCGTTGTTCCGCTAATGTTTTTTTGATGGCATGTAAATACACCAATGTTTTGCCACTTCCGGTAACACCATGTAACAGAAATGTTTTTGATTGTTTATCTGTAATGGCTGAGTCTATGTAGCGTACAGCGTGTGCCTGTTCTTCGGTTAATGGAAGTTCAGATTCATCTCCTTGGGCAAGAGCATTGGTAGCAGAATGTTCTGCAGTACGTTGTACCTCAACTTCTAAATAGGTTGCATACCCTTTTTCTACTAACGAATCAGCTGCTGAACTAGAGGTACGTGTTTCCTTTAGAATCTCCTGTAACAATACATGTGGTCTATTGTGCATTGCATGTAAATACAACGAGCTTAAAAGTAACGATTGTTTAGGAGCGTTTGAATCTAAATGGTTTAAGATGTTGTGAAACTCTTCGTTGTTTTGCAGGAGTGAAAAAGAGATGGTTATTGCCTTTTGCTTTTTGGCTTGTATGGCATTTTCAATTCCGCGAGTAATTTCAATAGTACCGTCCAGTTCAAGTGCTTCCAGTTGCGAAGTCACTGAATCCATGTTCAATTGTTGTTGCAAGTATGAAACGGAAAGTGGTCCTTTGTGATTTCGTAACAACTGTAGCAACTCAGCGCGGCGTGGAGCTTTCTTTGCCATTACTGAAACATCATCGTCGTCAATATTCTTTGCAATACGTACAGTGATTACCGATTGCGGCGACATACCTTGTGGTAATGCTGCATACAGGGTTTCACCCCACGATGCATAGTAATAATCTGAAATCCATTTAGTAAGCTCCAACATCTTCTTACTAAAAACAGGATTGTTATCCAATAACTCTAAAATTGGTTTCGCATCATCACGTTCAGCCACGTTGGTTTCAACAATTATACCGGTAAGAATCTTTTTTCCAAAAGGAACTAATGCTCGAACGCCCACCAGAACTGAATCTTCTTCAGTGTGGTATGTAAACAAACGTTTCATCGGAATTGGTAACGCTATGTTTACAAAGTTGCCCATGCTTGTTCTGAATTAAGTGAATAGTATTTTGCTAACGCAGCCCGCACAAAAAGTATCGTATTAAACATCTCCCAGCAGCGGGAACGAACCGTAACTAATCAACAACCTGTATCGTGACTAAAGTGTTCTTGCGACGCAGTACTGTTGTTTCCCGACCGGGTTGCGGCGCTGAACGGTTGCTTCGGCAACAGCGGGGAACAATCATTCTGTTTTTTGTATCCTATCAAATTCTTGTACCATAAGCTTTTCTTCTTCAGGAAGAAGTGTTTTACCTCGGCGTTGCATTACGGTACGTGCTACTTTTAATGCCATCTTTAACGCATACGTTCTGTTATCGCCAATGCCACCCCATGTGAACGAGGGAAGCTCGGTTGGAGTGTATCCCGCACCAAACACATTTGCATGAATGCCACATACAGTCCCGGTATTGAACATTGTGTTTATTCCACTCTTGCTATGGTCGCCACAAATCAAGCCAAGGAACATTCTGTTTGTCTGAACGCTGTTGCCTCGCTGTGTAATGGTAATATTTCCATATGTATTTTTCAAATCGCTTGTGTTGGTATCAGCGCCTAAGTTTACCCACTCACCAAGATACGAATGTCCTAAAAAACCTTCGTGTTGTTTGTTGCTGTACCCTTGAATGATTGAATGTTCAACCTCGCCTCCAACTTTACAATGTTCACCTATAACGGTATTATGATAAACCTTTGCACCCATTTTTATGATAGAATTTTTACCAATGTAACACGGACCTTGCAGGGAAGCGTGCGCCATGATGGTAACGTTATCATCAATGATTATAGGTCCGGCACTTGCATCTAATACAACTAATGGCGCAATGTCTGCACGCTGACCAATAAAAATGTTTTGTGGGTTAACAGTATACACACCTGCGTTCCTAAAATCTGATTCATTAACTGGTTCTTGGTTTGTAGGTATCGAGGCTGTTATTGCCAATTGAATTGTATCTAAAACTTCGTGTATAGCGTTAATAATATTAGCATGAATTTCAATTGATTTGTACAACGCTTGAACATCTTCAGAACGTAGGCCTGTCCATGTTTGTGGCATCATTTCCCAAACATCTTGATGACAAACAAATCCCACAACTTCTTTGTTAAACGTAAGAAGGAAACTTTCGTGTTTAGATAAACAGACATTAATTACATCAGCAATTTCTTTGGTAGGGAGTATGCGCGGACTTAGCACCACCACTTTTCCCATTGCAAGCTGCTGGGTATTGTACTGCGGGTAACGTGCTAAGAAAGAGTTGATATGAAGCTCTCTGCCATAGAACTTGTAGGTGAGTGGTTGTAATAAACGTTGCCAACCCTCTATTATGGTTGTTGGTCCGGTGCGTAACTCCCATTGCGTATGTAATACCGAAATTGGGTACATCGCATCGTGATTGTTTTCTTCCATCAAAACAAGCTGAACTTGCTGTGGGGAAGAATCACCCACCAGGTTCCCAGGTAGCGTGTGTTCTGAAATTTCTTCTTGCCAAAGTTCAATCGAATTCATAACTCTCTCTAATTTTTTTCGACCTTTACCAACTCTATATCAAAAATAACTGTTTCGCCGCCACCAATACCTGCCGCGGTGTTACCTTTTTTGCCATAACCCAATTCACTTGGCACAACTATACGTCTGCGCCCACCTTGTTGCATTTCGGCAATGGCAATATCTAAACCTTCAATTACTTCGCCATTTCCCAACACAAACGAAAACACTTTTTTACCAAAAAACTGCGTCATAAAAAACTTACCACTCATGTGGCTGCCAATAAGGTGTACATAACATGTATTACCTTTTTTTGCTGTATCGCCTTTACCATACGCAAAGTCAATTACATGCATTCCACTTGGGTGTACAATTTCTTTCATGGGTGCAACAACAGCCTTCGATGTATCAATAGGTGTTGCCAGGAAATGGATAAACTCTTCTTCTTTCGTCGAGTCGGTTTGTGCGTGTAATGACAAAGCAAAACAAAGAATACCAAAAATTGTTAGAAGTACTTTCATAGTTGATCTCTTAATAATGTATGTAATATGCTAACGCATGACGGCACCAATTCTTCAGCAAAACAGATACTCAATGTGCCGCTCAGACCCTCAATAATCCTACAACGGTTACCGTTGATTCACGCTGAAGGAATTTTCCCGCAGAATGATGGACTTTTATTGGTTGTGATTTGGTGCGGTTTGCGATAGCATACCAATAAACAAACATGGACAAAGAGAAAACCCTTTGCCCATGTACAATTTACAAACTCTACGTGTAATGTTGGATTACTTTACATTTAAAAGTTCAACTTCAAACACAAGTGTAGAATTAGGTGGAATTACTCCCATATCTTGCGAGCCGTAACCTAAGTTTGGCGGAATGATAAGTTTACGTTTGCCGCCAACTTTCATGGTTGATAAACCTTCATCCCAACCTTTAATAACTTGCCCTACACCAAGTGTAAACTCAAATGGTTGATTTCTATCTTTTGATGAATCGAATTTATTGCCATTGGTAAGTGTACCTGTGTAATGAACAACTACAATCTGTCCTTTAGTAGGCTGTGCACCCGTGCCAACAACTTCATCCACATATTTTAAACCTGATTCGGTTGTAACTTCTTTCATTGTGTTTCCTTTTGTTTGTTTTGCTGTTGCAGGTTTGTTTTTATCGTTATTACCTGCAAACGTGTTGCTTAAAAGAAGTGCTATTGCAAGCACTACTATCGAGATATGTTTCATGCGTTAATCCTTATAAAAATTATTCAGTAACTTCTTCTGTAGATGTATCGTGTACAGCGCGGTAATGTTTTAAGGCAGCTTTAACAAAAGCCGCAAACAACGGATGTCCGCTTACAGCACGCGATTTATACTCCGGGTGGAATTGCACTCCAACAAACCACGGGTGGTCGGGGAGTTCAACTATTTCCACTAACCGTTTATCGGGAGATAAACCGCTTAACACTAAACCGTTCTCCTGTAACGTATCACGGAAATTATTATTGACTTCGTAACGGTGACGGTGACGTTCGTATATTAATTCCGACTCGTAGGCTGCGAATGCCTTGGATTTTTTATCTAAGATACAAGGATAAGCACCAAGACGCATGGTGCCACCTTTATCGGTAACATTGCGTTGGTCTGGCATTAAATCAATAACCGTGTATCTGTTCTTTTTGAACTCAGCAGAGTTTGCCTCGTGGATTCCACATTTATTGCGGGCAAATTCAATAACCGCACATTGCATCCCTAGGCAGATTCCAAAAAACGGAATATTGTTTTCGCGTACATACTGTACAGCAGTAATCTTACCTTCAATTCCACGCGAGCCAAACCCCGGTGCAACTAAAACGCCATCTAACCCTTTTAAAGAATCTGCAACGTTTTCTTTAGTTATTAACTCAGAGTCAAGCCATTGTACTTTAACCTTACAATTGTTAATTGCACCGGCATGGATAAATGCCTCGGTGATACTCTTGTAGGAATCCTGATAAGCAATGTATTTACCAACAATTCCAATATTGATGGAATACTTTGGGTTTTTAACACGTGAGGTAAACTTTGTCCAGGTTTCTAAGTTTAACTCATGTTCTTTCATTCCTAATTTTTTTAGGACGATGGAATCCAGTCCACGTTTTGCAAATGCGTTAGGAACTTCGTAAATAGTCTCAACATCACCTGCCTCAATTACCGAATCCTCGTTCACATTACAAAAAAGGCCTATCTTAGCACGCATATCTTTGCTGAGTTTATGCTCAGTTCTGCACAATAGAATATCAGGAACAATACCAAACTCCATCAACTCTTTAACGGAGTGTTGAGTTGGTTTTGTTTTTAACTCTCCGGCAGCACGAATAAACGGTACGTAGGTTAAATGGATATTCAGGCAGTTTCTTCTGCCTTTCTCTAACGCTAACTGACGTGCAGATTCTAAATATGGCTGAGACTCGATATCGCCAACTGTTCCGCCAATCTCAATCAGAACAAAATCATAGTGTTTATCAAACGAAGTCATTCTGCGTTTGATTTCGTCGGTGATGTGTGGAATTACCTGAACTGTTTTTCCAAGGTAATGACCTTTACGTTCTTTAGTAATTACATCAAAGTAAATCTGGCCTGTTGTTGAGTTGTTATTGCGTGTCATCGAGACATCTAAGAAACGCTCGTAGTGACCTAAATCGAGATCGGTTTCGGCACCATCATCGGTAACATATACTTCGCCGTGTTGAAGCGGGTTCATTGTACCCGGGTCAACATTAATGTAGGGGTCAAGCTTCTGAATGGTTACAGAATACCCGCGAGACTTTAAAAGAATACCCAACGAGGCAGAAGCGATACCTTTCCCAAGCGAAGATAAAACTCCACCGGTAATGAAAATGTACTTGGTTTTTTTGCTTTTGGAACTGGAAGACTTGTTCACAACACCATCCGTATGTAAGTGAAATAATATGGCACAAACAACTCACTAACCATAATCTTCCTATTGCAGATTATGATGTCCGCACTAACTTTGCACAGTACTTCGCTATAGATAACATCTATTGCACTGAAGTGAAAAAGCGGGGAATTGTTTGCGAATGGGCTGCAAGTTAACACAATTCTTTCAACTCATAAAATTTAGGAACAGAGTTTAGCATGGATGCTGTAAAAATATTGTTGTGGATAAGTTGTGTAATTAGTGTATTCCTATATGGTTGTAACGATACAACCACGGCAAACATCGGAGATACATATTTTGAAAGTTGTGGAGTATTCCCAAATCCGTTTCAGGATTCTGTTATTATTGGCTACAAAATTCAGGGAGCTAATGCCGATAAAGTTACGTTGGACATCTACTCTGAAAACGGGACAAAAATCCTCACGTATACCTCACCATCTAACGATTCCACTAATATTGCCGTATTCCGTACCAATTCTTACCCTTGGAAACAAGGATACTCAGAATGTTGGTGGAATAGCTCAAGTGATTTAGGTCAGGTACCAAACGGAGTGTACTATTATTACCTGACGCTGCACAATGGAAGTACAGAACTTTCCAAGAAATCAGGAACTATTATCAGGAGCAGAAAATGATTCGTTGTTTAAGCTTCCTGATATTCTTCTACCTACAACTGTATACTACCACTGCACAAATTCCATTTGCATTGCCGTTGGAATCCGTAAGTGCGCGAACCTTGGCACTTGGTAATACCGGAACATCATACAACCCCGATGGCTCGGCATATTCAACAAACTGTGCGTTAGTTGCGTTACATAAAACAACCATGTTATCGGGCATGTACACGTCATCGTTTGGGGAACTTTCTAAACCGCTGAATAATTCGTTTTGGGTTGGTGTTGTTGTGCCGTACGAGCCGTTTTCGTTTTCCTGTAATTGGGTGCGTTCATCGTCATCGGATGTTCGGAACACGCCGTCAATATTTTCATCAAGCTTAGCTGAACACGAAAAGCATCTCCAACAAACTGGGGTTATATCGTTTATTCCACAAATGAATGATGTGATAACCATTAGCGCGGCCAGACAAAACATTGTAAAGCTTGATTGGGGATGGAATCAATACGCAATGCCAATCGAAATTCCTGTTGGGGTAAACGTACGCTTTGTTCGTTCTGTAATGAATGATGTTACTACGCATGGTGTTGCTTTTGATTTTGGCGCAATGCTAAAACTCAACCTGCGCGATATGTCGTTCGATGAAAACTATCCTAAAATCAGTTTTGGGTGGATGCTAAAAAACCTTGGTGGCATGACCATGAATTGGAGTACTACAGTTTCCGATTATTCTCCCTATCAATATGCGTTTGGAATGGCCATTGAGCAACCAATCAAACCTTTGGATAGTCAGCTTAACATCTTATACGATACTAAAAGCGAATACACAGGAAGTAACCATATTGGTTTGGAATGGGTGTACCGAAAATTCTTTGCCGCGCGCTTTGGCGTTGCTTCAACTAATGTTACTGTAGGCACCGGAGTTGATTTAGATTTCTTTATGGTGGACTACGGCTTTAAGTTTAGCTCTAACAATGTTCTTGGAAATGTTCACAGGTTAACTTGTTCGTTCCGGTTAGAACGTTTGTTGTAAATGTTTGTATTCCCACCTCTGCCGTAGCAACCCATACTGCGCCGTCACTCGGGCGGGAAAGAACGGTTCAGCATCGCTAATGTATAGCTCGTATTTATAGATTGTAGCTTTTCATTAGTATAGTAGAGTGTAAGAATTTGTATTAGGTATGAATTCAAAGTTTATTGATACTACTATTCAACAATTTAAAAACAACAACAATGTATATTGAAGTAAATAATCTTATTGAAGAGTTTAATCTTAGACTGCCTACTTCAGAACAAATATTTCTAGCGGGAGGGGGTAGTATACCAACATCTGAAAACAAGTTAAGATCAGGCTTAACGATAATTCAACATAGGATATTAACCTATGAAATACAGAGTTTTATAGAGCTAAAAGAATTTTTTGACCTAAGCAACTTTAGTCCCCCAGGTTTTAGCTATGATAATAAAATTTTCATAAATGAATATGACGAAATATATTTTGGTTTATTCTGTGATTTTGGTGTTTTTCAAAAAATAAATGATCCTAAAGTATATATTCAATCTGACATAGAAGATACAGTTTTAGCCCCAGATATCTTAAGTTACTTTTCGGTATCACTAATACATTCTTTTCAATATATTGACACATTACTAAAAAAATTTAGCAATGAATTAAATTTAGAATACGAAAAAAGAATTGATGAAATTTTACAGAACTCAGCCAATTACTACATGTTAACTCACTTAATAAAATTTAGTACTCCAAATTTGTGAGCCACATTTCAACCTGCGGGTTTTGTTATTCAAACAGAAAAAAGGAATACAAAAATGACTCAAAAAGAAAAAGAAAAAGAATTATTGATGCTTCATTATTCAAGGAATAGCTTATGGGAAGTTTATCCCAAACTTTCAGATCTTACTGGTTTCTATTTGAGGGTAGAAGATATCCCCCCAGAAGAAGGCATTGAAGAGTACTTTCAACGTTTTAATGCCGAAGATGTTAAAGAGTTATCAACTGAAATTGATAAACTTTTGTCTTTGAAATTACCTGGTGGTGAAGAAGAGCTTGAAATATACTTACTATGTGGGAATAAGTTTTCAATATTCGTGGATGTTGTTCTTCGCTTCAACATCTGAATTCTTGATGTTTCTAAAAGAAAAAGCAATTGAATACCTTAAAGTTCAACACACTACTAACTAATAGTTTGAAGTTCATCAAGTACTGTTATGTAACTCAGTTTTATTCACTCACATCATTACTATAACTTGAATACATGGAAAATGATATTGAATATTATGGCATAGTTCTCGTTGGTAGTATAAAAGAATTAGGCAGAGCTAGTCAAATTGCTGAAAGATTTAACGAGAACAAATTACCGATTGAAAAATTCTCAGTTAATCAATATCCGAGCCTAAATGCCGGATTTGATTAAGGTTAAACAAGAACGCTAAAGCTTCTGATTTTATTAATATAGCAGCAATTTCAAAGTCTGCTATTTTAATGAAAGATTACGTATATGAGTTTTTAAAAGAGTATAAACTTTCCCCACATAAAGCATATGAATCAAAAGTGTTTGAGTATGGAGGAGTAATCCATAATTATAAATGGGTGCATTTTATCCTCGATAATGTTCAGAATATTATTGACTTTGAAAAAAGTACATTTGCTGTTTATCTAGATGCAATGACACAATTTCACAAATTCTCAAGTATTCAAATAAATAGTTTAAATGAATATGTAAAAGTAAGTAGCAAAGATTTGTCCGTCGAGATTGAGAATGTAAAATTCACATCAGATTTTAGACAGCATGAATATGATTTATTTATCTTACCTGCTCCTATCTATCTTTTTCATAAAATAATTTTATCTAAAAGGTTGGCGTTATCCTTGCAGAAAACAAAAATTACATCATACAGATATAAGGAATTGCCTGGTTGGGAATAATATTTTTGAACATAGATATGTTTTTTATCACTATCTGTTAACGTCACTGCGAAACACTAACGCTCTTTCCCGACCGGGTTGCGGCGCACAAGGGTTGCTGCGGCAATAGAGGGAAACACACATTATTTTCACCTGAGTTTTGTATCTTTGAGCAACCTAAAACTTTGAAGGAATGGATTCCATGATTCGAAACACGATGTTTCTTGCTTGCCTGTTGTTTTTATCTGTTCATGTTTTTGCGCAAGGCCAAAGTATGATGCTTGGTAACGGTGGTACCGGAGCATCGCTTACTAATACCGGCGGCTCTTCGTATTACGATATGTCGCTTGGTGCCGGGCTTACCATTCCTGTTAATTTGTGGGGTTATGTTAAAAATCCGGGACGGTATGTTGTTTCGAGTAGTACTACCCTTGTGCAGTTGTTAAGCTACGGCGGCGGACCCAACGAGTTAGCCCGTATTACCGATGTAAAAATTGTACGCGATAAGAAAGTAGATAGTACTGTTAAGCAGGTTGTAATCCTGTGTAACTTAGAACAATTCCAAAGCACTGGCGATGTATCTCAGAATCCTATGTTGTATCCGGGCGATACGATTATTGTTCCGGGGAATGCAGTGAGTTCGTTGCAAAGTACATTGGGAATTGTACGCGATGTTGCACTTGCATTACAAGTAATTGCCACCATCATATTAATTACCAAGAAATAGTCAGAACAGGTTTTTGAGTTTGTTCATGGTTTCTACATCGGTTAGCTTAAAGGTAATTGGCGTTACGGCTATGTATCCCTGTTCTACGGCAACATCATCGCTGTAAGAAATTCCATCTAAGTTGTTGTACACTCCACGAATCCAATAATACGGCTTGCCTTGCGGGTCGAAGCGTTGCTCGTATTTGTCTATCCACTCACCGTGACCTTGTTGCGTTATTTTAATTCCTTTGATTTGTTCTTCGGGCAGGTGAGGAACATTGACATTGAGAATTGTATCCTTTGGGATTTCCAATTCAAAATATCGGGATGCAACATATTGGGCAGTTTTAGCGGCAACCTTCATATCGGCGTCCCAACTAAACGTTCCTAACGATACTGCCATAGATGGTACACCAAGCAACATTCCTTCTGTAGCTGCCGATACGGTTCCCGAATACAACACATTTATGGCAGTATTGTATCCGTGGTTAATTCCGGAGACAACTAAATCTATTTTTACATCTTGTAATAACGAGCTAAACGCCAGCTTTACACAGTCCGCAGGAGTGCCATCTACTGCTGTCCCGAAGAATTCGTTATCGCGTTTAAATGGCGTAGCACGTAATGGAGTGCTGACTGTTAGTGCATGTCCTACGGCACTTTGCTGTCTATCGGGAGCAACTACATACACCGTTGCAATTTCTCGTAATGCGTGAACAAGTGCATAGATTCCGGGTGAATCAATGCCATCGTCGTTAGTAACAAGAATATTCATGTTATAATCTTATAGTAAATGATGTTCGCGTAAGGACTGCATAACTTGTTCTTGCATTTCATCTTGCGAACCACGTAGCCAAATATAGTTGATTCCGCGATTTCGTAGCCATGTTAATTGTCGTTTTGCGTATCTGCGGGTGTTTTGTGCAGTGAGTTCAATCCCACGTTCAAACGATATTTCACCTGCAATGTATTGCAAGGCCTCTTTGTAACCAACAGTATTCAGTGCATTTAATTCGGGTGAGTACCCTAATTCAAGTAAACGCTGAGTTTCATCAACCAAGCCATTCTTCCACATGTTCTCCGAACGTTTGTTAATGCGCTTGTACAAAACATCACGTTCAATATCTATAGCAAAATACAATGGTGTAAACTCCTGTGCGGAGGTCTCCCTTTTATGGGCAACAGAGAGTGCTTCACCATGAGTTAAATAATATTCTAAAGCACGCAACACTCTACGCGGGTTCTTATCGGCATACACATCGGCTGATGTTTTATCTACACGTTGTAATTCTCGATACAAACTTTCTATTCCATTTGCTTCTAATTGATTTTGCAGTTGAGAACGTATTTCAGTGTAGTCAGTAGTTTCATCTTCAAACATTCCTTCGCACAGCGCACTAACGTATAAACCTGTACCTCCAACAACAAGGGGAGTAATATTCCTCTCTAACAATTTGTTGGCTACATCTGTCGCATCGCGTTTGAATTTACCGGCACTGTATGGTTCATCGGGTGTAAGCATATCAATAAAATGATGGGGGATTGCACCACGTTCAGCAATAGTTGGTTTAGCGGTACCAATATCCATGAACTTGTACAGTTGTCTGGAGTCAGCGGAGAGAATTTCAGTCGGGAAGTAAGTATCTAATTTCTCCGCAAGCGAAATACTTAACGAGGTCTTGCCACTTGCGGTAGGTCCTTGAATAACGATAATATATTTTCGGGCTGTTATTGCCAATTGGTATATTCTATTTTAAATAAGTATTAAATGCTAACGCAATCTGCGCCAATTCTCATGCAATGTAGTACTAACTATTTGCAGAGCAAAAACTCAAGCAAGAAAAAACGGTCATCGTTTAAGTGTCGCTCTGACCGGCAAGGTAAGTGATGTGTTGTCGCTGTCATTAGGTGCCGTCACGCGATAGCAAAACAACTATACATTCTAACTATCCATTCCATCCATGTTCACCAATCAAAGGAACAAACGAGAAGTTTTCTTTAACAACAAATACATCATAATCGTTATGCGCATTACAAGTAATTAACTGCATCTGTTGTTGCTTGGCATCGCCAACAGGAAGTATCATCTTTCCACCAACTTTTAATTGCGTCAGCAAAGTTTTAGGAATATCCGGAGCACCAGCCGTAATGATAATTCTATCGTACGGTGCATGTGGTGGATATCCTTGAGTGCCATCTCCAAGAATGGTAATGATTTTGTAACCTAACTCATGTAACAACTTCGTTGTTTTGGTATACAACTCCGGTTGACGTTCAACAGATGTCACATAAGCTCCAAGTTCAGCAAGCACAGCCGCCTGATAACCACTTCCTGTACCAATTTCTAAAACCTTCATCCCGGGTTGTACGTCCAGCAGTTGGGTCATATATGCTACGGTAAACGGCTGTGAAATAGTTTGATGAGCACCAATAGGTAAGGCCACATCTTTATAAGAACTTTTTACAAACGCCGGGTGTACAAAATTCTCCCGAGGAATTTTAGCAATAGCATTTAACACTCGTGTATCGGTAATACCTTTTAATGCTAACTCTTGTAATAACTCTTCTTTGGTAATATCAAGGATAAACTTTGCCATTTACTGTGTTACATTATTGGTTGGTTGAAATTTCTGCAAGTACTTCTTTAACGGTTGATTGTTCTTGCAAGCGTCTGGTAAGTTCAGACTTTATTTCTTTTGGATGTATGTTCATATCAAACTCACCATTATGTGCAATAGAGAGAGCACCTGTTTCCTCCGATACAACTAAAACAAGTACATCTGTTTGCTCTGAAATCCCCAACGCCGCTCTGTGCCTTGTACCAAGATTTTTGTTGTTAAGTTTTTTTACACCGCTAATTGGTAAAATACATCTGGCAGCAACAACAGTATTGCCATCAACAATTACAGCTCCATCGTGTAAAGGGGAGCGAGGATTGAAGAGTGAGAGAATTAATTCCGTTGAAACATTTGCTTGTAGTGCAATACCAGTTTCAATCGTTACTTTAATATTCTGAAAACGTGAAAAGACAATTAAAGCACCTGTATGTTTTTCCGACATTTCCAGTGCGGCATCAATCACTTCGTCGATAGTTTGTGTAATATTTGTGCGTAGAAACAACTTAAACAACCGCGTACGAGTTAGGGAAGTTAGCACCCTGCGCAACTCTGGCTGAAACAACACAATAAAGGCAATCAACCAAATGCTTGTAATTGTATTGATAATCCAACTCAGTGCTTTCATGTTGGCACTGTTCACAATAAACGATGCCCCAATCAGGAAAACAAGTCCTAATAAAATCTGTACTGCTACCGTTGCGCGTAGTGCTCGGTAAACAAAATAGAATATCACTGATACTATTGCAATATCAATAACATCAATCAGTGTGAAACTGAGAAATCCTATTTTGAAGAGTTCAATCACTATTCGTTTGTTGGTGGATTATTTTCTACTCTCTCATTATGTTGTTCGGTGCGTTCATATGCCGAGATAATATCTGCCACAAGTTTGTGACGCACAACATCTTGTTTATCAAAATACACAAACCCAATGCCTTCTATATTCTTCAAAATTTTTTGAACACTCATTAACCCTGATTGTTGCTTGCTTGGCAAATCAATTTGTGTTACATCTCCGGTAATTATTGAACGGGAACCGTTACCTAAACGAGTTAAAAACATCTTCATTTGCGTTTCAGTTGTGTTTTGTGCCTCGTCCAAAATAACAAAAGCATTATTCAGTGTGCGACCACGCATGTAAGCAAGTGGTATAATCTCTATGATATTTTTCTCGTTTAAACTTTTGAGTTTATCCGGAGCTAACATATCACTCACAGCATCTAGTAATGGGCGTAGGTATGGGTCAATCTTTTCGAACAAATCACCGGGTAAAAATCCTAAACTCTCACCAGCTTCAACAGCCGGGCGGGAGAGTACTATTCTGGAAACTTCGTTATTGCGTAATGCAGCTAATGCCATTGCAACTGCCAGATATGTTTTACCTGTACCGGCAGGCCCTATAGCAAACACTACATCATTCTGCTTTACTTTACTAAAATACTCTTGCTGTTTTGCATTCCGAACTTTTATTGGTTCTTTACGTCCCCACAATATAATGTTGTCGCTTTTGTTCATTGGTTCGGTATCAAATCCGTTAGAAGTTTTGCCGGTAGTGTTTTGCACTACGGTTATTATACCTTGAACATCAGCAACAGAAAGTACACCCTTCTTCTTCAGAACATATAACATTTCTTCTAACACATTCTCAAGGTCTTTAATATCCTTTGGTTCACCTTTTAGAGTTAACGTGTTGTTGCGATAGGTGATTGAGGAAGAAAACTTGCTTTCCAATAACTGTAAATGAGCATCACCTGTACCAAGTAGCAACAAGGGGTCTATCTCACCAAGTTTAATTTTCTTTTCTAAATAATCCATACAAGAAACTCATTATAATAAAAAACCCCACGAGAAGATATTCTCGCGGGGTGTAATTCACGCTTGGTATCTAATCATTAATTCTTTTTCTCACCTTTTTCGTTTCCTTTAGCAGGAGCCGGTGCCGGCGTTGCAGCTGGTGCTGTGGTTGTTGGCGCAGCAGGTGATTGTTCAATTTTCAATGCAGCGGCTGCGGCAGCAGCGCGTTTCTTTCTCCAATACATTCTTTCAGCTTTTTGCTCTTCGGTTGTTTTTGGACCCGGAGGTGGAACTGTTAATTCCATTCCCGGTTTAATAATGTCCGGATTACGAATGATGTTGGAGTTACCTTGCCAAATTTTTGTCCATTGGAATGGATCGCCATAAATCTCACTTTGTCCGGCAATATTCCATAAACAATCTTTGTATTCTTCCCACGAACGAACAACATAATTCTTGTTTTTCTTTGTGGTTTTACGATTTATCAAAGAGTCAATATCGGTGCGTGCCTGTTTAACTCTGTCAAAGAATTCCGGTAATGCACTCATCTTCATTGCCCGAAGCTGGTTCCATTCCGCAGCCAGAGTATATACTTCGTTCCTTCTTGCTTCAAATGCTTCGTCATCTAAAGCACGTAACTCACGTATCTTGCCTTCTAATCTGCCTAAACGCTCACGGAAGTTGTTCACGTCGGCTTCAGTTGCACCTACTAATGCATATATGTCATCGTTACATTTTTTCAATGCGTTCTTTTCGGCAGTTAGCTTGTCTTCTAAGTTCTTAACATCCGTTGCCAAGGCATTATCGCGACCTTCTAAATTAGCAACACGAATGCGCCAATCTTGTAAACGCAAATTTGCTTCATCAAATGTCAACAACGAATCTAATTTCGATTCCGGTGCGGGTTGTACATTACTACTCCCGCAGCTTGCAAGTATTACCATAACAACACTTGCACAAATAAGAATAATGTTTTTCATTGGTTTCTCCTTAGTGTAGTATTGTTATTTAGATTTTTTCTTAGTGTCTTTTTTAACAGGTTCCGGTGGCGGAGGCGGAGCTTCCGGAAGTGGAGCGCCAAGTTGTTCCGGAAAGTTGTTTAACTTCTCCTGAACAAACGCCCGCTTTTCGTTGCAACGCTTTGTTTCCTGCTGACGAGACTCTAACTCTTTTTGTAACTTTACTTTCAACGCTTCTTTTTCAGCAATTGATTTAGTCAATTGTGCTTCCTTTTGCCGCAGGGTTCTTAGTTCCTGTAATTGTTCCGGTTGTATCATTTTTGTACAACTGGAAAAACCTGCCGCGGCAATAAGAACTGCGCCGACGGTTAAACGTCCTATTCTACCTTTAGTACGCATGTTCTTCCCCTATAATTGGTTAAACTACATGTTTAGCTGATGGCAAAGATACGCCACGCACCTCTATGAAACCAAACTTTTCCCCATAAAATCATACGCATTGGTCTTCAAATCCATATTTACAATAACGTGATTAGAAGGAACATTGTAGTTGTTACCCACAATTTCCGTAGCAACCCTTAAGCGCGCAGACCCTGCGCGAGCCAAGCAGAATAGCGGCGCATATATAATTCTGTGTATGAAGTTAATTTTACAATGGTGATTAAAGGTTTTAACAAGGATACAACTATATTGCGTTGTAGTAATGCTCGGTTCCGCCCGTGTGACGGCGCAGTAGGGTTGCTTCGGCAGAGGTGGGAAACAATCCAATAAAGTAATTATTTGTATAGTGATATTGGGATAAAACTTAATAATCCATACCGTAAACCTTTTGTGCTTACGGTAACTTGTGCTAACGAATTTATCTTCATGAATTGCTGAAGAATCAATGCACCCGCAAGCAGTATATCCGCACGGGCTGGATTGACACCGGAAATATTCCCACGTTTCTCAGGTTGAGTTGAGGTAATAGTTTCGATACATGTCTCAATCATCTCTTTTGTAAGCACAAAGTTATGAATCACATCTGCATTAAATGTATCATCCTTCAGAATCATCTGAGCAAGTGTTGTAGGAGTGCCAGCAACAGCAATCACGTTTTTTGAGATTGGAAAATCGATGGTTTGAAGTTGTTTGTGAATGTATTCAATTGCTTCGTTAAGGTATGATTGTTCTTGGTTGGTGGATAGCCGGAAACGCTCTGTTAGTCGAACCGCAACAATCTCAATGCTTATGCGGTGTTGAATGGTCCTGTTTAAGCCGGTTATTATTTCTGTACTACCGCCACCAATATCTATTACTGTGGTTTCACTATCGTTTAGTACAGTTCCTGCAAATGTTAACTCAGCTTCAAGATTCCCTGAAATACTTGTAATACTCTCACCAAGTGCAGCGCTCAGTTTAGGTAGAACTTCGCTACTATTATTTGCTGAACGTACCGCGCTTGTGGCAACTGCGTTTACTAAATGTACCTTCTCTTTGGTGCAGATTTCCTTGTAACCACGGAGAATAGTTACTGCACGTTCAATGGCATCGGGGTTGATGTTTTTATCAGCATCAACATTTTTTCCAAGGCGTGCTATTGCATGGTGGTCTGAGATAATAGTAAGGCTACCGTCTTGTTCAATGTCTGCAATTACCATCAGAATAGTATTTGTGCCTATATCAACACCAGACACTCTCATAGGTTTTTGTGGAATACAATTGCAACCCACTCATCTTCTAGTTCGAGTTCTGTAAATGTAAAGCCAACTTTTTTTGCTTCATCAATGATTTCGTCACTATCATACTTTAACACACCACTTATTATTAACACCCCGCTATTGGTAAGTGCATTATACATTTTCTCGAAGTTTGGAATCAGAACGTTCCTGTAAAGGTTAGCAGCAATTCCGTTAGATGTTGGTAACTGATAGGTGAATATATCTGCTTCATACACAGAAATATGTTGTTGCACGGAGTTTCGCTCAATGTTCTCTTGGGTGTTTTCAACCGACCATACATCGTTATCTAAAGCAAGGCACGATGAAGCTCCACATTTAACTGCAGCTATTGCTAGAACACCAGTGCCGGTACCAATATCCGTCCAAACGGAATCCTGCTGTGTATATTTCTCTACAAAGCGTGTAGTCATGCGGGTTGTTGGGTGGTATCCGGTCCCGAACGACATCTTTGGGTTTATTATAATGGTGATTGGTGATTCAACCTTATCTAAAGCCCATTCGGGAGAGATTGTTATTCGTGGACTTACAACAATTGGCTCTAAGGATTGTTCCCATTGTTCATTCCAATTCTTTTGTAAGATTTGCTCTTCCTTAATTATTTCAAATGGAAGACTATACGTAGCAAAGCCATCTTGCAGCTCCTGAATTGTTGTTTGGTTCCAGTCGTCGGCTCCAAAGCATATCATTAGCTCATCCATTTTTTCTTCTATCCCTTGAACAGGGAAGTCGGATAGTACTACATACGCAACATCGTATAATTCTTCGGGTAATTTAATAGTAACATTGGTGAAATATTGTTCGGGCATAACTATATTACAATCGGATTATTAAACAACAAATGGGTGAGTACAGTACCAACAGATGATAAGGTAACAGGGCTAATATTTTCCATAGTATCGTATTGGGTGTGCCAGTATCTTCTGCGTGGATTACTGCTACGGTTGCCAACTAACTCCATATCTATAATATCAATAGTTGGAATTCCTGCCTCAATTAATGGTATGTGGTCGTCGGTGATGGCTCCGCCTTGTTGTAAAACAAATTCACCTTTACCATAAAGTTTACCTAACGCCCATACCTTATCAACAACTGCAAAAGCTGATTGCATTGAAGTTTGCTCTACTAAAAACTGAGCTTCCTTATCTCCAACTAAATCAAGCAGTATTGCATACCGTGGTTTTGGTACCGGTAGATTTTTTGCAAAATATTTTGAGCCAATACAGAAGTTATCGCCATCGGTGGAATACCCTATATCTTCGCCATCAAATAGCACAAGGTCTACTCCTATGTCCGGTTTTTGACTGTGTAACAACCGGGCTAATTCTAATAACACACCAACACCGCTTGCACCATCGTTGGCACCGGGAATACCCTTATCAAAATTAGCTTTCATGGAGTCTTCATCGGAGCGAGGGCGTGAATCCCAATGCGCGCATAACATAACACGGTTTTCAGCGTGCGGATTAAACTGTGCCACAATGTTTGTCAAATTCCACTTCTTGTTATATACAGTTTGTATAGTATTCTGCGTAATAACTGTATCAGCAAAGTTTGTAAGCGTCTCAAGTAACCACGCCTTACATGCATCATGTTCCTTAGTATTTGGAACCCGCGGACCAAAGTCAACTTGTTTTTTACAGAACTCAAATGCACTATTTCCGTTAAACTCCGGTATCACAACAGAATTCTGTTGGTATTTTTGCTGTTGTTCTGTTGTTGGTGTTTTGGGTTTGTCATCGAGGCACGATGTAAACGAAATCCAAGGTGCAATCGAAACAATCATAAACAGTACCAGAGTTAGTTTGCTTTTCATTAAATATAGCAAAGAGAAAAAGGCTGAAATGGTTGTAGGTTGTTCTTTCCCGCAGAGTGGCGCACTTGGTAAAAACTACCGTCCGGTACGGTCAGGCGATAGCAACAGCCACCTACAACTCAATTATTAACTCATGCAAATTACGGAAACGTTGTAACTACATTGTTATGAATACTGAATTATCACAAAGATTATCCGTTGTAAAGCTATTGGCTATGGATGTTGATGGCACCTTAACCGATGGTGCTATGTACTATACGCACGAAGGCGATGCAATGAAACGTTTTTCTACACGCGATGGCATGGGAATAACGCTGTTGCATCGTGCCGGAATTCAAACGGCAATAATTACCAGCGAGGAAACTCCCATAGTGCAAGCCCGTGCCCATAAACTGAAAATAAACCACGTAATTTTGGGAAGCCACGCAAAACATACAGCAATAAAGCGACTTGCCGATAAATTCAATATTCAGCTTTCGGAAATTGCCTTTATTGGCGACGACGTAA